>NZ_CCRF01000084.1 GCF_000751775.1 Caldibacillus thermoamylovorans | reverse complement strand
GATTTGTTTGTTAACTTAATTTTACACCAAGGGGTCCATTTTTTGTTGTTTTTTATGGGAGTAAAATTGAATTTTTAGTAACCCAAAGACCTTTAAGCCCGCATTTTTCCGTTATTCCTGTGGGGAAAATATTTTTCAACGTATTCTCTATCCTTTGGGAATCAAGGAATAACGAACATCGCAATTACCTCATAAAGCAGTCATATTTATGTTTCAAACCTAGAATGGTTGTATGGAAAATTTTGCAATAAAAATAGTATGAACTATATTTATGTAACGTAAATTATTCACAGTTCCTTATTAAGTTGGGCGTCATGTAACTAAAATTGTATTTCCAATTTGGTAGGAGTAATTTAGCTTAGGTGTTAGCTAATATCTTAAGAGGAAAAGGAATGAAACCTGATGTTGAGAGGATTTTGATATTTGGATTTCAAACATATCTTCATTCTATTCTAAACCAATAAATGTCGAAATATAGTGTTTACTCCCTATCTTAATATCAACTCTCCTAGCAACCTCAAGCAGATTAAGATAAAACGTTTTATCAACATTTTTAAATGGCTCTTTTATTTGCCCTCATTCCAGGAAGTCGTTTTTTATGCTAAATTTTTATAATATTTAAGGAGGAAATTTTCAAAGTTTGTCGAATCAATGTATTAGCTTTTTCATCCCCATTATTATATCGGTTTTCCCCAAATTATTAGAAGATTATGACCATCTT
The DNA here is from genome assembly GCF_000751775.1 of Caldibacillus thermoamylovorans. Lineage (GTDB taxonomy): Bacteria > Bacillota > Bacilli > Bacillales > Caldibacillaceae > Caldifermentibacillus > Caldifermentibacillus hisashii. The sequence goes on along the minus strand of NZ_CCRF01000084.1, from coordinate 27,224 downwards.
AGAACAAATTGGAAATGATTAAAATGGATTTCAAAGATGACTCGTTTTGTATATAATAATTGAGTAGGAGTTGAATGATGATGAGTAAAAACAATAATATTGAAGACATGTTATCCCAATTAATTACCATGGTAGCTGCAATCCAGGTAGAGCATAAAGAGATGAAACAAGCTCTAGAAGGAATGCATCAGGAGCATAAAGAGATGAAACAAGCTCTAGAAGGAATGCATCAGGAGCAAAAAGAAATGAAACGAGCTTTTGAAGGAATGCATCAGGAGCAAAAAGAAATGAAACGAGCCTTTGAAGGAATGCATCAGGAGCAAAAAGAAATGAAACGGGTTCAACAAGAGATGCATCATAAAATAGATGAAATAGAAACGAGAGCAGAAGAACGTCATAAAGAAATATTAGATCAGTTGACAGCATTTAAACATGACCAAGATTTTATTTGGGAGAAAACAGTGCGCCATGAAAGAGAGATTCATGCCATCAAAATGAAGTTAAGCTAGTGTGGAAGGTGTTGTTACTTCACGAATTTTGATATCTTAATGGTTGCAAAAAGGACACACTAAATATCCATGTCCTTGAAAGGATTTTTTGTGATTGGCATTGTGTAAGCGATTGCTTTAGTATGCTCGTGTAACCAACATTGGCCTCTCAAACCAATCGGATGCATGGGCAAGTCTTTCCAACCCAACTTTCTCTTTGAAACAAGTCTGGTGATCGGTCATTAAGAGAGGGATAAAGCCGCTTTGTGGAAAGCTCTTTATCCTTCTCAACATTTATCCAACGGTCTGCTTTCGGGTCTGGCCGATGCATCATATCTTAAATTTGCGAACGAGGTTGTCCAAGTCTTTGACCAATTTTTCCAATTGTTTCGTATTGCCAACGACTTCTTCCATATAACTGCTTGATTCTTGAGCAGAGGCGGCGGTTTCTTCAATCCCTGCTGCTGATTCTTCCGAGATGGCGGCAATTTCTTCAATGGAAGTGCTTATCTTCTGATTTTGTGCCGTAATCGAAGCCAAATTTTCGATAATCGTTTGTAAATTTCCCACCATACCTGTTACCGATTCATTGATAATATTAAATGTTTCACTTGTGGATTTAATTTGGGTTGTCCCTTTTTCCACTTCATCATAACCGCTTCGAAGCGAATTAGTCACTTCTGTAATCTCATTTTGAATCTTGTTTACGATTTCAGTAATGTCTTTGACTGATGCAGCGACCTCTTCAGAAAGTTTTCTCACTTCTTCCGCCACAACCGCAAATCCTCTTCCGTGTTCTCCGGCTCTTGCTGCTTCAATAGCGGCATTAAGGGCCAGTAGATTGGTTTGATCGGATATGTCTTTAATCACATAGACCAGTTTGGAAATTTTTTGCGATTCATCATGTAAGTTTTGTACTTTTTGAACACTTTCTTCAACAATGGAATCAATTTTTGCCATTTGCTCGGTGGATTGATCCATTAATTCTTTTCCATCATTAGCAAAGGTGAGTACGATTTGCGATGATTCTTGAATTTTTTCACCGTTTTCATTTGCCTCTTGAACAATTTTTGAGTATTGTTGCATCGATTCGGATACTAAATTTGAGTGACTGGCTTGAGATTCGGAACCTTTTGCTAAATCTTGCATGGTTACAGCGATTTGTTCAGAACTTGCTTTCACTTCATGGGCAAGTTCCGTTAATGCTGAACTGCTCTTGCCGACTGTAGAGGTCATGCTCGATATTTGTTGAATCATATTTCGCAAATTTTCCCTCATTTTATTGATGGAAGAACTAATTTGACCAATCTCATCCTTTCCGTCATACGTTAATGGTTCAACCGTCAAATCTCCATCAGCTATTTTATTACTTAATTCAACAACTTTACCAAGATTTCGTGTAATATTTCTACTGATGAAGAAGATGAGTATTGCACCAACGATAATCGATGCGGTTATCGAGATGATTTGGATGATAATAGCCAGTTGTTTACTTTTTTCAGCTTGGGTAATAGCATTTTGACGTTCTTTGTCTATATTTTTGCGTAAAGAATCAAGAGCAAAAATTGTCGATGTCCGTGCCTTATTTGCCTGACTTATATAGTAGGAAGCCGACGAATCTGACATATTATCAATTTCCGGAATGATATTTTCGTTTAATAACTGATCAAGTTTCTTTTCATTCTCATTCACGAGTTGAAATAAGTTTTTTTGCTCTTTCGAAACTAAGATTTTACTAATTTCTTTTTTAATGTCATGGAAAGTAGCGTTATCTGCATTATAATTGTTAATATTTTCATCACTTCTTTCAATGACATAACTCATGATATTCGCTGCTTTACTGTTAACAATGGAACCCATTTGCGTAATCATGACCGAACGATCGGATTCCCTTTCCAATCGTTCAATATTTTTCCCAATATTGTTGATTGATGTGGTGACGATGATTGTGGAAATGATAAAAAATATAAATACGGATACTAAAGTCATGGTGTATTTAGCACCAATTCGAAAGTCTTTAAAATTTAACCTATTTTTTCTCTTCTTGCTCATATCAATTCTCCTAATATATATAGTTTACTTTTATGTAATTGCTTTCACATTCTATTATTATCATACAATTTCTACACGTTTTTCTCAAGGTGATTTTTAGTATAATAAGGATAGGGAAAGCCGTAAAAAAGGGGGAGGAAAAATAATGATTGTCCATATTATTTTCGATGGTCGGGTTCAAGGTGTAGGTTTTCGTTATTCCGTTATGCAAAAAGCGTTGGAATATGGAATCAATGGCTGGGTGAGAAATAACGATGACGGGACGGTGGAGATGGAAGGTGAAGGAACTGAAGAACAAGTTAAAATGTTTGTAGAATCCCTTCGCACATGGCCAAATCGTTTTATTAAAGTAACGAATAAAAAAATCACATATTTGGAAGTCGAAAAAGGATATAAAAAGTTTTCCATAGTCGGATAGGACGGTGAGGGATCATTTGGCTCCCTCCCTGGAAAAGTGTTGGTGGGGTGTACAAATCTTATAAGTCCTTTTTTGTCTTTTTCGTTTCAAACTATTCTCCTTTTGTGGACTGTCCGTTTTTGCCTTTTTCATTTCAAACCATTTTCCCTTTGTGGAACAAAGTGCATAGATTCAAACGTCCGTCATTGCCTCTTTTGTTTCAAGCTATTCTCCCTACTGTGCCTGCCTGTGTTTGTGCTTTTTATTTCAAGCTATTCTCCCTATTGGTGCCAGCCCTTTTTTGTTCTTTTCATTTCAAACCATTTTCCCTTATGTGGAACTGTCCGTCTTTGTCCCTTGATGGAAGACCATTTGCCACCTGTTTTCCATATATTTCCAGATAGAGCTCCTTAATGTATATTGTTGGGTTTCTTTATTAAAAATTCGATAGGTTGTTAGAACAATTTCGTCGGATAGGGGGTGAATTTCGAATTCGCTAAGTTGCATGTTGACGACACCTATTCCTTCTGGCGCGATTCCATCCTTGTGTAAAATTTTTCCGGAACTGCCGATTTCAAAAAAATTGTCGGCAAGGATGTTACTTAATTCAGTAGCGGAAGTTCGAATGTCCGGTGTTAGTAACATTTCTTCCAGCTTACGTAAATGCTCTTTTAAAAGATTGTTGTTTTCCATTTCTTTCGCTCCAGTCAAAAATATAATAAATTCTCATCATTTTCTATTTCGTACAGCGGAATCCCATATAGCACTATCAGGAAGTATAACAGGCAAAAAAAGAGTATCAATTTGAAATATAAGATTCTGTGATTGTGAACAATTTTACAACAAGACCGGCAATTTTATCAATTGATTGATGTTTTTCGGATTTGTGAAAAATATAATTTTCTATAAGAGGTTTTATCGCAAAAAAAATTGAGAATTTCCAGGCTCAAAAATGGTTACTGGTGAATTCGAGGGGAAGACTGTTGAATACTCGTAATCTACTGTTGAATTTACAGGGTGAGTTGTTTAATTTTTCAATTTTACTGTTGAATTTATATCCAAGTACTGTTTAATTTTCCTTTTTTACTATTGAATACCGGGGGAGGATTGTTGAATACTTGTAATCTACTGTTGAATTTTTCGTCAAAACCGAGCATTTTTCGCTTCAAAATATCGACAAAATAAATCAAAAGTCACTCATTCGCTATTATGCAAGAAATCGTTTTATCAAACATTGAACTTTTTGTGACAAAATGATTTACAATCCGAGAAAATTCATGATAGAATATGACCATAGGATTTTCAGGTCATCTGATGAGTTAACATTATATCGACTATAAAAATGCTTTTTTGTTCAAAATGTAAGCGATTTAAAACAAAAAGGGAAAAGCTTATTTGAAGGGAGAAAAAACATGTTAAAGGGGAATGTAAGGGTTCTATTTGCTAGTTTAATAGGAAGCGCTATCGAGTGGTTTGATTACTTTTTGTACGGGACTGTTGCTTCGTTAGTTTTTAATCAATTATTTTTTGTAAGTGAGAATCCCACAATCGGGTTAATAATTGCCTATACGTCTTTTGCCATTGCCTTTTTCTTACGGCCAATCGGGGGAATTCTTTTTAGTCATATTGGGGACCGCTTAGGAAGGAAAAAGACATTAGTTTTGACGCTCACTTTGATGGGGATGTCGACATTCGGCATGGGTATGTTGCCAACTTATCAAGTCATCGGTATATGGGCGCCAATCTTCCTTACTTGTTTACGTTTTGTTCAAGGACTTGCCCTCGGCGGTGAATGGGGTGGCTCTGTATTGTTGGCGGTCGAATATGCGCCGAAAAACAAAAAAGGTCTGTTTGGCAGTGTTCCGCAAATGGGCATTTCCGTTGGTTTGATATTAGGATCTTTGGTCATGTCGGTTATGACCCTTTTACCGGAAGATCAGTTTATGTCATGGGGATGGCGGGTACCGTTCTTATTAAGTGCTGTTCTTGTTATTTTTGGATTGTGGATTCGAAAAGGGATCGATGAAACTCCTGCATTTAAAAAGGCACAAGAAGCCGGTGAAGTATCAAGACTTCCAATTGCCGATACATTACGCTACCATTGGAAAGCTGTGTTAATCGCAATGGGTGCAAAAGTTGTTGAAACGGCGCCATTTTACATATTTGGAACATTTATCGTTTCGTACGCGACGACCACTTTGAATTTTAATAAAACCGATGCGTTGAATGCTGTTGTCATCGGTTCAGTAGTGGCAACAATTATTATCCCAATTATTGGAAACTTATCCGATCGTATTGGCAGAAAAAATATTTATCTATTCGGTATTGCAGCCACAATCCTATATGCATTTCCGTATTTCTGGATGCTGCAACAAGGTTCGGTCTATTTGCTTATTTTGGCAACGGTAATTGGTCTTGGCTTTATTTGGGGATCCGTCAATGCGGTTCTTGGGACGATGATATCGGAATTTTTCCCTGCTAAAATCCGCAATACCGGTATCTCTTTAGGCTATCAGCTGGGGGCGGCATTTGCAGGTGGTACGGCACCACTTGTTGCTACGGCATTATTGGCGACATTTAACAATTCATTCGTTCCGGTAGCCTTATACATGATTTTGGCTGCAATTATCAGTTTATTCGCCATATCTTTTATAAAAAACAACGGTCAAACAAATGAACAAATAGATACAGAATTGGATTTAAATATGTAATATAGACTGTTTGGAACGGGAAACATTTTGATAAAACAAAAAACAGCATGGTAACAAGCCTTGCTGTAGAACATTTGCATAGTCATCAGATGACCTGTTGTTTTTTACCATAGTAAAATGGAAATAGGATTTGAGCGGTGTTCATGTGATAATTCCCTAGAACACCGCTTAATATGTTTAAGAAAGTCGTCCCACATACCGATTTGTTCGGAAAAGCATGTGGTCACACAAACGTTTCCACAAGGACGTGGAAGCTTTATTTAAACCAACCTTTTTTCCATAAAATGGCCAACAACAATGAGCCGATAACAAACATCGAACCTAAGACGGCATAATAGCCCCATCGCCATGACAATTCCGGGATGTACTTAAAGTTCATACCGTAAATACTAGCGATAAAGGTCAACGGTATAAAAATAGAAGACAGCACGGTTAAAGTTTTCATGATATTGTTCATTCGATATGAGTTTATAGAAATGTAACTGTCCCTAATATCGTTTGTCATTTCCCGATTGGAATCGATAATTTCAATAAGTCTGAGCAAATGATCATAAATATCCATAAAATAAAGATGATCTTCTTTCGGAATATTTACTCTTTCTGAATTCAAAATGCGGTATAATAGCTCGCTCATTGGTGTGATTGTTCGCCGCAATTTTAATAATTGATTTCTTACTTCAAAAACATCCTCGATCAAATCTGGACTGCCATTTTTTGCCTCAAGCTCTCCAATAAAGTCTTCCAATTTGTAAGCAGCCGGGAAATATTCGTCAACAATTTTATCCAATAGTAGATAAAAAATATATAGCGGATTTTTATCCAAGACGATTTTTGAGTCTTCTTTTACTTTTTCAAAAACGTTATTCACTTCTCTTGAATCGTCAAGGTGAAAGGAAACGATGAAATTTTTGCCAAAGAAGATATCCACTTCTTCTGCTAAAAGGGTTTGCGGGTTAATGGTGTGTAAGACATAAAAATTATAATCTTCATAAAAATCAACTTTTGGACGTTGAAAAAAATGTAAACAGTCTTCAATCGAAAGCGGGTGGAAATTGAAAAACGTATAGAGAAGTTGTGTTTCTTCTTCAGTTGGGGAATGAAAGTCAACCCAATACCAGGAAATTTTCGAATCAACCAATTCCTGTATGGAAATATCATGTAATACTTGCTGATCTTTTGTTACTGCAATCGTATGAATCATGGTCATGCACCTTCGTTCTCTTTGTACATGTTGACAAGTATAACATATATAAGAGGAGAAATAAATTCTGTGGGCGAAAGGGGAATCAATGTGGGTCATATATTTGTTGATGAACTTGAGTTTCACACCCTAAAGACGGATGGATGTGTCGTCGTCAAAAAATCGAGTTTTTTGCCTCAAACTGTTGACGAGAATGAGCCTCGTCGCCAAAAAAAGGAGTTTTTCGGCTTAAAATGGTGACGAGAAAGGGTTTCGTCGCCAAAAATAAGCATTTTTTGGCTCAAAATGACGACGAGAAAGCATTTCATCGACTTATGGTGCGAAACTCAAGTAATAATGAATATATGGAAAACATTCACGGTACAAATTTTTTCTATATACTTTTCATAATTATGGAATGGGAATTATTGTGAATTTACGGTATACTAAAAGATAGATTAAAAAACGTGACCAAGGTAAAAAGCAAGTTTTGAAAATAATTTTTTAACAGGTCATGTACATAAGATGATTGAGATAAGCAACCATCATATTGAGGAGGTAATAAGATGAAGTTTTTCCTTGATACTGCGAATGTAGAAGAAATCAAACGGGTGAATCGGCTCGGATTGGTTGATGGAGTAACGACAAATCCGACCCTAATAGCACGCGAAGGCAGGGATTTTGAAGAGGTTATCAAAGAAATTTGCAGCATTGTTGACGGGCCGGTTAGTGCAGAAGTCATCGGTTTAACAACAGAAGAAATGGTCAATGAAGCCCGGGTACTTGCCGGTTGGGCCCCAAATGTCGTTGTTAAAATTCCAATGACGGAAAATGGTCTGGCCGCAGTGAATATCCTTACTAAGGAAGGGATTAAAACAAATGTAACCCTTATCTTTTCGGTTGCACAAGGGTTGATGGCAGCTAAAGCTGGTGCTACTTATGTCAGTCCGTTTGTTGGCCGATTAGATGATATTGGCGTAGATGGGCTTGATTTGATTGTCAGGTTAAAACAAACGTTGATGAACTTTAATTTTGAAACGGAAATCATTACAGCCAGTGTTCGGAATCTCGAACATGTGGAAGCAGCTGCCTTAGCCGGTGCAGATATTGCGACCATTCCGGGTTCATTGTTCCCGAAACTTTGGAGCCATCCATTAACGGATAAAGGAATCGAGCAATTTTTAGAGGACTGGAAAAAGGTTCCGGCAAAAAAATAATCCATACAGGGGAAACTCGTATTGGAACGCATGAGTTTGTAGCTTAAAATTAAAAAACAGGGCAAACTTGTATTGAAATGAAAGAATCGCAGCTCAAAAATGTTGTCAAAAAATATTCAATCTGGGGGAAACTCCCTGATAAATGGGATTTCCCGTTTTCCCCGACAGTATTCTTGAAAAAACTTAAAACAAGTCTGTGATATATATCATCGCTTTAGAATATGGAGGAATGTTCAGTGAATAACACAGTATCCGTTGAACAATTATCAATTAATACAATCCGCACATTATCCATCGATATGATCGAAAAGGCAAATTCGGGTCATCCGGGTTTACCGATGGGTGCCGCACCAATGGCCTATGTGCTTTGGACTGAATATATGAATCATAATCCAAAAAACTCTAAATGGTTTAACCGTGACCGTTTTGTTTTATCTGCGGGACACGGTTCGGCCCTACTATACAGTCTTTTACATCTGTCCGGATATGATTTATCCATCGATGATTTAAAAAACTTCCGCCAACTTGGTTCACGGACACCCGGGCATCCTGAAGTTCATCATACAGATGGTGTTGAAGCTACAACCGGTCCGCTTGGTCAAGGGATTGCAATGGCTGTCGGGATGGCGATGGCGGAAAGATTTTTGGCAAATAAATATAATCGTGACGGTTTATCTGTTGTTGACCATTATACATATGCCCTAGTTGGGGACGGCGACTTAATGGAAGGAATCTCCCATGAAGCCGCATCACTCGCCGGGCATTTGAGACTTGGCAAATTGGTCGTGTTATACGATTCGAATGATATTTCCCTGGATGGTGACTTGAGCCGTTCTTTCTCCGATCAAACTGCAAAACGTTTTGAAGCATATGGCTGGCAAGTATTGCGGGTAGAAGATGGTAACGATATTAAGGCCATTAGTCAGGCGATTAAAGAAGCAAGAGCAAACAGTTCCCAACCAACTTTAATTGAAGTAAAAACAGTGATCGGTTACGGTTCTCCAAATAAATCGGGTTCATCTAAAGCCCATGGTGCGCCACTTGGTAAAGATGAAGTTCAATTAACAAAGCAAGCATACGGTTGGAATCATCCCGACTTCTACGTGCCAGAAGAAGTGTATGCCGATTTCCGGGAAAAAGTTGTTGAACCGGGTAAATCAGCTGAAGAAGTTTGGAACCAATTGTTTAAAACATATAAGGAAAATCATCCGGCGCTTGCTGCTGAATTGGAAGCTGCTATTAATGGTGAACTTCCGGCAGGCTGGGATCAGGACTTGCCGATATTTACCCCCGGAGTAGATACTTTGGCAACGCGGGCTTCTTCCGGCAAAGTTTTAAATGCAATTGCAAAAAATGTTCCGTTTTTAATTGGCGGAAGTGCAGATTTATTTGAATCCAATAAAAACTATGTCAACGATGTCGGTGACTTTGGTCCGGATAATTATGCCGGCCGAAATATTTGGTTCGGTGTTCGCGAATTTGCTATGGGTGCCGCATTAAACGGAATGGCATTGCATGGCGGTGTCAAAGTGCAGGGCGGTACATTCTTCGTATTCAGTGATTATTTAAAACCGGCGATTCGTTTAGCAGCGATTATGAACGTCCCGGTTACGTATGTGTTTACTCATGATTCTATCGCTGTCGGTGAAGATGGTCCAACCCATGAACCGGTTGAACAACTTGCCGGTCTGCGTGCCATCCCGAATCTTTCTGTTATTCGCCCGGCAGACGCAAATGAAGTTCAAGCGGCGTGGCGGTTAGCGCTTGAAAGTAAAGATCAACCAACGGCATTAATTTTAACAAGACAAAATGTCCCGACATTGGAAGGTACTGCTGAACAAGCTTATGAAGGTGTGAAACGAGGTGCTTATGTAATTAGCAAAGGTGAAAAAGAAGTACCGGATGCTTTGTTAATCGCAACCGGCTCAGAAGTTCAACTTGCAATTCGTGCCCAAGCCGCATTAAAGGAAAAAGGAATTGATGTAAATGTTGTAAGCATGCCATCTTGGGATCGTTTTGAAAAACAAGATGATGCCTACAAAAAAGAAGTATTACCTGAAAATGTACGGGCACGGTTGGCAATTGAAATGGCCTCTCCGCTTGGCTGGAAACAATATGTAGGTGACCAAGGTACAGTTCTTGCCATCGATACTTTCGGTGCTTCCGGTAATGGAAATAAAATTATTGAAGAATACGGCTTTACGGTTGAAAATGTCGTTGCTCAGGTGGAAAAACTGGTTAACTAACATAGACAAAGAAAATGAAGTTCTTTACAAAGGAGTCGGAGGAATTTCCGATTCTTTTTTGTATTTTGCATGATTTTATATGCTATATTAGATTAGGTGGTTTGTACGAACGAAGGCGTTATACTATTATTGCTATAGTATTATTGGGTTTAAGGATCACTTTTTTGTAAGTAAAGGTGTACATAAAGGAACAATATCATCTAAATCAAGTTTATGGATTATTTTTTTCTATGAAAAGGACGGTCGGGCTTTCATTTAAGCCATTGATTAAGTTCAACTTACTCATTTTTCTGTTCAAATCAGAGAACAAATATATATTGAGGATCATTTTTTTACTTACATACAACTAGACGTGGTAATGCATCCCAGTAATGAGCGGTCATTTTTACCGGTACGTTTCTTAATTCATCAGGCATGAAGGGAGTTTTTTTGTGGAGTTTATAGAGCAAACGACAAAAGCAAAAGAAAAATCAATACAAGCAGTTCTTGTTGCTGCTATCATTTTTGTTTCTTTTAATTTGCGACCGGCCATTACATCGGTTGGTCCTCTAGTAAATGATATCCAAAATGATTTAGGATTGGCTCATTGGAGTGCAGGGCTACTAACCAGTTTACCTTTAATTGCTTTTGCGGTTATGTCACCAATCGTTCCGAATATTTCCGGAAAACTAACGAATAGTTGGACATTAATCATGGGTCTCATCTTTTTGTTGCTTGGGTTATTTATTCGAACAGTTGCCAATCTGTTTTTTCTATTTTTCGGAACTTTCCTTGTCGGTGTTGGGATTGCAGTCTTGAATGTTATTTTACCGGGAATCGTTAAGGATAAGTTTCCGCAAAAATTTGCTTTAATGACCGGGGTTTATACGACCTCAATGAGCGTATTTGCAGCTTTGGCTTCAGGGATGAGTGTTCCGTTGGCAAGCGGGTTGAACCTAGGATGGAAATATGCACTGCTCGTTTGGTCGGTACCTGCTGTCATCGCGTTAATAATCTGGCTTTTCATTGTAAAAATCGATAAAAAAGACCGACCGAAAGATATAAAAATTTCGGGCAAACAAGAAACATCGAATTTGTGGCGTTCTTCTCTGGCTTGGCAAATCGCATTATTTATGGGATTACAATCGTCCCTGTTTTATGTCACCATTACTTGGTTGCCAGACATCCTGTTCAGTAAAGGGGTATCAAGAGAAATGGCGGGTTGGCTCCTTTCTCTTACCCAATTTATCGGGTTACCGGCAAACTTTTTTGTCCCGATCCTGGCTGAACGGTATTCGTCACAACAAAAGGTCGCCTTAGGGATTTGTTCTTTTTCTCTAATCGGTTATTTCTTATTGCTAATCAGTCCTGCCTTTTGGGTAATAATCATTGGAATTGCTCTTATTGGATTTGGATTAAGTGGGACATTTTCTTTAGCTCTTTCCTTTTTAGGTCTGCGCGCGAGAAATGCCAGACAAGCTTCTCAATTATCAGGTATGGCCCAGTCGCTTGGGTATATATTTGCAGCGGTAGGTCCAATGTTGATTGGGTATATTTATGATTTTAGTGAAAAGTGGACTGTTCCAATCATAACGTTAATTATTATCGTATTGTTAACGGCATTTTTCGGGTACCGTGCCGGACAAGATCGTTATGTTTAAGGAGTGTTCATTACAATTTTTTCACGTGGGCTTTCTCGTGTTAATTTTGTGCGAGAAGGTCCTTTTTTGTTGACTTGACTCTTGTTGTTTCGAATTTTGGGTGGGAATTGCTCTTTTTTGGCGACGAGACTCAATCTCATCATCATTTTGAGGTGGGAACTGTTCATTTTTGGCGACGAGCTCCTTCACGTCGACATTTTTTGAGGGAAACTCCATTTTTTGGAGACAAACCCATTTTCTATTAGACAGTTTAGCTTATTTTTCAACAAATATTGTCCAAAAGAGCCGTTGTATTGGACACTTTAGTTCGATTATCAGCAGATTTTGTCCAATAAAGCATGATTGGGTTCCTCTTATTAGACAATTTTCCATATTATTTTGTTAAAACTGTCCAAAAGAGCCGTTGTATTGGACACTTTAGTCTGATTACCAGGTGATTTTGTCCAATAAAGCATGATAAAATCGCTTCTATTAGACATTTTTCCATAATGTTTCGTTAAAACTGTCCAAAAGAGCCATTCTATTGGACATTTTAGTTCGAATATCAGACTTTTTTGTCCAATAAAGCACGATTGGCCCCCTCCTATTAGACGTTTCTTCTCTAATTTTTGAAGTTTATATCCAAACCGAGCAAACCGCGCAATCCAACTAGCCAAATTAGCTCATTTCTCAATTTACGCGGCCTAAGTATTTTAATACATTAAGAAACCAACATGGCACCAAAATCATGCCGCCGTTATACCGTGATAACAAAAAAAGAGAAACCAATGAAAATATTAAAAGAATGAAAATCATAACCGATATAAATAATAGATTACTTTTTCATTTGTAGGGCTTAACTCATATTCAATGGAGGATTTAATATGGTTGAAAAGCTGATAAACCAAGAATATGTTTCGACTACAAGACTAACAACGAACGGCATTAATAATCAAGAATCGAACATGACAGCACATACAAAAAGGGAAAATGAAAACTATGGAAATCCGATAATTGAGTCCTTTCAGAAAGTCGAAAAAGACAAGGTGGAAAAAATAGTTGAAGGGCTGAATGATTTCTTATCACCAATCCCAACATCTTTAAGATTTGTTTTTCATGAGAAGCTAAATGAATATTATGTGACTGTTGTAAATGATGATACGCATGAAGTCATAAAAGAAATACCACCGAAAAAAATGTTGGATCTGTATGCGGCCATTATTGAAAAAATCGGTTTAATTGTCGATGAAAAAATTTAAGCCTTTTGTTCCCGTGAAATCAGCTGAAACTTTTGTCAGGAGGGGTTTACCTTTATCCAGGAAAAATTCAACGAATCTCATGAAGAGCATCTAGCACCAATCGAATATTAAGGAAGAGATTGAACGGATTGCAAAAATTCGTTTACCTCGCGCTATACCTAATTTTGGTTTCCAAATTTTAAGGAAGTGTTTTATTGCCTGTTAAGAGCTGGATAAAAATTAAAATTAGCAAAAAGTCATTCTTTGAAAGGAAGTGAATTTATCATGGTAATGCGTGTAACCGGCTTAGCAAGTGGAATGAATATTGATGAAATTGTTGAGAATATGATGAAAGCTCAATCGATTCCATTAAACAAAATAAAGCAACAAAAGACCTTGCTTGAGTGGCAAAGGGATTCATACCGGGAAATGAATACATTACTATTAGATTTCCGATCCCAACTGACAAATATGAAATTAAGTTCATTTTATCGGACGCGATCGGTAGCGAGTACGAATGAGGATATTGTTTCTGCCACAGTTGCTAGCGGTGCGGGACAGTCTTCTTATACTATTTCTAAAATTAGCTCTTTAGCTGTTGCAGAATCACGTATGACAAATTCCGGTATCTCCAAACAGTCTTCTAATAAAGTCGACACAACAAAAAGTCTGTTTACTGTTCAAGGTGCATTTGCAAATAAAATGTCATGGAAACAAGGGAGTGTTGAATCCAAGTCAATCGTCACGAAAGAAGGAGAACCGATAACTCTTGGCTTGGCTGATGGAGTACAAATTACCGATCTTGAAAATATGACCGTTGAAGTTAACGGGATAAAATATACGGTGATTGATAGTGGAACTCCAAAAAGTGGGGAAGTAATGGTAAATAAAGATACCGGGGAGTTAACTTTTGGTGACACGATTGCAGCAAACAGTACGGTTAAAGTGAACTATGTTACCGATAAAAAAGTTGAAAATAAAACCATTACAAAAGATACCACACAAATTCAATTAAAAGGGGCACTTGTTCCTGAACAAATTAAATTAAGTTTTAAAGATAGTGCTGGCACAACTGTTGAATTATCTGATGAATATAAAGAAGTTGATACAAATGGTAATAGAATTGGACAATTAAAAGATGGTGATAAAGTAGTTGGAGAAATCAATTACGAAACCGGTGTTATCACATTTAACTCTGAATTTAGCAAGTATTTTCCTGCAGAAACGGAGAATTCCAAGGAAAAGCCAAAGCTTGAATTGACGATTACGTCCCAACAAAACTATTTTTCTTTTGGCTTAACTACACATACTTCAAAAGGGCAAATAGACGAAAAGTTTCTTATCCAAGGTTCCGAGTCCCTTAATTCCGTCATGTCCAAAGTGAATAATTCGAAACTAGGTGTTACGATGTTTTATGATTCCTATAGTGACAAAGTAACTATGACTCGTAAAGAAACCGGCGTTTATAATGAAAATGGTCAGGAGATCGAATTTACGGATGGAGATTTTTTAACTCAAGTATTAGGGTTTCAAAATGGAGATTCGGGAAATTATATAAAGGCTGAAAATGCTACATTTACGGTCAATGGATTAGAAACTTCCCGGCAATCCAACACCTTCTCCATAAATGGTGTTACGTTCACTTTGAAAAAAACAACAGATACGCCGGTGACAATTAACGTCAACAATGATAATGATAAGCTTTATGAAAATATTAAAAGTTTCGTTGATAAATATAATGAACTTGTTGAGAAAATCGAGAAAAAATTAAGCGAACCGAAATATAAAAATTATTTACCTTTGACTGATGATGAGAAGGAAAAATTGTCGGAAACCCAACAAGAAAAGTGGGAAAATATGGCAAAAAGTGGGATATTACGAAACGATTCTATTTTATCCGGTTTAGTCACACAAATGCGTACGGCCATTTATTCCGCTGTGAATCAAGATGATTTAGACTCGGCGATGAAATCCTTATCTGCCATCGGGATTACAACAACAGCTGATTTCACAACAGCTAAATTAGAAATTAATGAGTCCAAATTGAAAGCCGCCATCGAAAAAGACCCGAATTCAATTGAACTCCTTTTTAACGGAACGGGGGCAACAGATGGTCAGAAAGGTGTTATTCAACGGCTTTATGACAAAGTAAATGCAACGATGGACCAATTAAAGGAGCGGGCCGGTAATTCATATTCGGTCAACAATCAGTTCACCATTGGACGTCAATTGGATGATCTTGATGATCGCATCGAACGTTTTGAAGACCGGCTGGCCGATTTGGAAACCCGGTATTATAGTCAATTTACGGCTATGGAACAAGCAATTCAAAAAGCAAATTCTCAAGCCGCATACCTAGCACAATTTTTTCAATAAATTCATTTAGTCGATTTTCCTAGTTTGAAGTCCAGCTTATAGAGGGAGCGGGGCTACCCGAACTTTTGCGTCCAAATTGATTAACAAATAACCGGTGGAGGGATATTGATTCCCTTCGCCGATTGAATGTTCACTTTATGTTATTTCCGGAAAGGAAGGAATAAACTATGGCAGTGTCTAATCCATATCAAGCTTATCAAGAAAATTCAGTTCTTACTGCATCACCGGGGGATTTAACTTTAATGTTATATAACGGATGCCTAAAGTTTTTAAATTTGGCAAAAAAGGCAATCGAGGAAAAAAATATTACAGAAAAAAATACGAACTTACAAAAAGCACAGAACATCATCAATGAACTGATGGTAACTTTAAATATGGATATTGAAATCTCTAAACAAATGATGGCTCTTTATGATTTTGTAAGAATAAAACTAATTGAAGCGAATGTAAAGAATGATCTTGCTGCCTTAGAAGAGGCCGAATCAATCATGATTGAATTTCGTGATATATGGAAAGAAGTCATTAAGCTAAATCGCCAACAAACTTACACGAAGGACGGGCAAGTATAATGCATCCGTTAAAGGAATGTTATGAATTAACGGCAGAAATTATCCGGTTTTTTGAAGATGAACAAAATGATGATCGAGATAGTAAAATTTCCGTACTGCAAGATAAATTACGGAAAAGGGATGACTTGATGAAAAAAATCACCCCTCCGTTTTCCGATGGGGAACAAGTTCTTGGTAGACAACTACTGCAATTGAACGATCGGTTATTACAATTATTAAATAAAGAAAAAGCGACAATCCAACAGGACATTACAAAAGTTAAAAAGCGAAAAAAAATCCATACAGGCTATATTAACCCATATGGTTCTTTGCAAACGGACGGTTATTTTTATGATAAAAAGAAATAAAGTTAAACCGCATAGGTCAGTGAAATCGTAGTCGCATTTGCACGGTTATTTTTATAATTAAAAGAAATAAAGACAATCAGCTGTCCGTTATGTGGGAGAATTAAATACGGGAAGTTTTTAGGAAGGGTTTGTTTTCCTTCCATTCTTATCATAATATTATCAAATGAAGGAAGATTTTTGGAAGGGGTTGATTTCCCCTTCCATTTTTATCATAATAAAGATAGAAATATAGAAATAATATATTTCTGGAACGAACATAGTTTCAATGAGATGTTTTAGCTTCTCAAAAGTTCATGAATTCGACAAAAGTTTTTTTTGAACAAGCAGGGATTTACTTTTTTTTGGAGAATATGTAAATATAGTTACAAAAAAGGAGGAGTTAGCGCATGAAATTCAACATTCGTGGCGAAAATATCGAAGTAACTCCAGCATTAAGAGAGTATACCGAAAAGAAAATTACGAAATTGGAAAAATATTTTACTGATACGACAGAAGCTATCGCTTATGTCAATTTGAAAGTGTACAATGGTAAAAAAACAAAAGTTGAAGTAACAATTCCGCTACCACAATTAGTATTAAGAGCAGAAGAAGTAAACGACGATATGTATGCAGGAATTGACTTGATTACTGATAAATTGGAGAGACAAATCCGTAAATATAAAACCAAAGTAAATCGCAAATTTCGCGAGTTAAAATCCAATGATCTGTTTGTATCGACACCGGCTCAGGCAACAAAAGATGAAGCAGATGAAAAGGAACTTGAAATTGTCCGGACCAAACGGTTTGATTTAAAACCGATGGATAGTGAAGAAGCCATTCTTCAAATGAACCTATTAGGTCATAACTTCTTTATTTATACCGATGCTGAAACGAATACAACTAATATCGTTTACCGCAGAAAAGACGGGAAATACGGTTTAATCGAAACGGTGTAAATATAAAATTCCACTTATACTTATAAATTAGGAAAACCCGCAAATGACTCAGCTTTGCGGGTTTTTCATATAATTTTTCACTCATTAAAAAAAGCTTTGTTAAAAAATAACAATGTATAAAAAGTGGTAAAATAAGCATATGAAAATTCGGAAATCCAACTATATCTGTCCCGTTCGGAAGTTGTCACTTTCAATTGTTAGTGATATTATATAACGGAATACAGTTATGAGATAAATTTCAGTTTGGTCGATTATTATGTTAATCGACCTGTTTTTAAGCCGGAAGTTTATTGTTAGGTGATTCTTTAAAAGGAGCGTTGGCTAATGGCTAATATTTTAAATAAAGTATTTGATTTTAATAAAAGAGAATTAAAACGGTTAGAGAAAAAAGCGAACCAAATTGAAGCGCTGGCTGATGAGATGGAGCGGCTAACTGATGATCAGTTGCGTGCAAAGACAGTGGAGTTTAAGGATCGAATAAATAATGGGGAAACTTTGGACGATCTTTTAGTTGAAGCATTTGCTGTGGTTCGGGAGGCTGCGCGTCGTGTTCTTGGTTTATATCCGTTCCACGTGCAATTGATGGGTGGCATTGTTCTCCATGACGGGAATATTGCCGAAATGAAAACCGGTGAAGGGAAAACATTAACCTCAACAATGCCGGTTTATTTAAATGCACTCTCCGGAAAAGGGGTCCACGTAATTACTGTCAACGATTATTTAGCAAGACGTGACGCCACTGAAATGGGACAAGTTTACGAATTTCTCGGTTTGACTGTCGGATTAAATTTGTCTGAAATGACTCGTGAAGAAAAACAAGCTGCTTATAATGCCGACATTACCTATGGAACAAATAATGAATTTGGCTTTGATTATTTGCGGGATAATATGGTTCTTTATAAAGAGCAAATGGTACAAAGGCCTTTGAACTTTGCGGTCATCGATGAAGTGGACTCCATTTTGATTGATGAAGCAAGAACACCGCTAATTATTTCCGGTTCTGCAAATAAATCAACCCAACTATATGTTCAAGCGAATGCTTTTGTTAATACATTAAGAGAAGATGTCGATTATACGGTTGATATTAAAACAAAAAGTGTTCAATTAACTGAAGAAGGGATGACAAAAGCAGAAAAGGCATTTGGGATTGACAATTTATTTAATCTCCAACATGTAACACTTAACCACCATATTAACCAAGCATTACGGGCCAAAGCGATTATGCAACGAGATGTCGATTATGTTGTACAAGACGGAGAAATCATTATTGTCGACCAATTTACCGGCCGCTTGATGAAAGGTCGCCGCTACAGTGACGGCTTACACCAAGCGATTGAAGCCAAAGAAGGGGTACAGATTCAAAATGAAAGCAAAACAATGGCGACGATCACCTTCCAAAACTATTTCCGAATGTACGAAAAGCTAGCAGGGATGACTGGTACGGCAAAAACGGAAGAAGAGGAATTCCGTAATATTTATAATATGAATGTTATCGTTATTCCTACCAACCGTCCGATTATTCGTGATGACCGTCCGGATTTGATTTACTCGACAATGAAAGGAAAATTTCGTGCAGTTGTAGAGGATATCGCTGAACGGCATAAAAAAGGACAACCTGTGCTTGTCGGTACTGTTGCCATTGAAACTTCGGAATTAGTCTCACAAATGTTAACGAAAAAAGGGATTAAGCATAACGTATTAAATGCGAAAAACCATGCACGTGAAGCAGAAATTATTGTCCAAGCAGGACAAAAGGGTGCCGTAACAATTGCTACGAACATGGCCGGACGTGGTACAGATATTAAGCTTGGTGAAGGTGTGAAGGAATTAGGCGGACTTGCTGTTATTGGGACAGAACGACATGAGAGCCGTCGTATTGATAACCAGTTACGTGGGCGTTCCGGTCGTCAAGGAGATCCGGGGGTAACACAATTCTATTTATCAATGGAAGATGAGTTAATGCGTCGTTTCGGGTCAGATAATATGAAATCCATGATGCAAAAACTCGGCATGGATGACACACAACCGATCCAAAGTAAAATGGTCACAAGAGCTGTCGAATCAGCCCAAAAACGGGTTGAAGGAAATAACTTTGATGCTCGGAAACGACTTTTACAATATGATGATGTTATCCGACAACAACGGGAAATTATTTATAAACAACGTTTCGAGGTCATTGATTCCGATAATCTTCGTGATGTTGTTGAAAAAATGATTAAATCGGTTATTGAGAAAAACGTTAATTCCTATGCCTCGGCAGAAGAACCACCGGAAAATTGGAATTTAAAGGGACTCGTTCACTTTATTAATGCGAACCTTCTCCCGGAAAATGATATAACCATCGATGTTTTAACCCGTAAAGAACCGGAAGAAATGATTGATTTGATTTTTGCAAAGGTAATTGAACGCTATAACGAAAAAGAAGAACAACTCGGTCCGGAAAAAATGCGGGAATTCGAGAAAGTCATCTTACTTCGGACGGTTGACTCCAAATGGACAGATCATATTGACGCAATGGACCAATTACGTCAAGGGATTCATTTACGTGCATATGGTCAAAGCGATCCGTTACGTGAATACCAAACAGAAGGTTATGCGATGTTTGAAGCAATGGTGGATTCAATTGAAGATGATGTCGCCAAATATATCATGAAATCGGAAATCGTGAATAATTTAAAACGGGAAGAAGTTGCCAAGGGTCAAGCAGTCATTCCTAGTTCTGACGGTGAAAGTAAACCGAAACGAAAACCGATTCGAGTGGAAAAGAAAATTGGCCGGAATGATCCATGCTGGTGTGGCAGCGGGAAGAAGTATAAAAACTGTCACGGTAAAGAAGCTTAAAATTCAAGAGTCGCCTTGGAAAATTTTTGCAGAAAGCGGCCATAATTCACTGCATGGTAAGAGCTTAAAATTCAGAGCGTACCCGCGGACAATTATTGCTGGAAGTGGTCCTGATTCGCTCCATGGTAAAGTGCTTAAAAATCAGAAGCGGACTGGAACAATTTTTGCAGAAAGCGGTCCTTATTCACTTCATGATGGCGAATAGCTACTACGATTCATAGTAAACGTCTATAATAAAACTAAGTTCTTGTCACAATTTGGCTAAGTAAATCATGATATTTGTAAAAATACGCAATTTTTGTCAAAATATTTCCCGGAAAATATAAACGAAATCGCTCCTAAAATTGTTTTACTGAAAAAATTTAAGCTAATATAGTATTGATCATATATAGAACCACACAATATTTGCACTTTGAGCGTAAGTTTTTTGAAAACCGGGCTGTTTAGGTGTTAATCATAAATTGTCGAAAAGAAAATCTAAAAAACCATAGAATACAAAAGTACTTTAGAGGTGATTAATTTGGAATTAGCGGAAATTCGCAATGAACTTGAAAAATCAGCTACACGTTTAGCAGAGTTTAGGGGGTCTCTTTGACTTAGAAAACAAAGAGGCTCGTATTGCCGAACTGGATGAAGTGATGTCGATGCCCGATTTTTGGAATGATCAAGAAAAGGCACAAGCTATCATTAATGAAGCAAATGCCTTAAAAGATCAGGTCAATGAATTTCACGATTTAAATGAAACCTATGAAAATTTGGAAGTGGCATTTGAATTAGTGAAAGAAGAACCGGATCCTGAATTACAAGCAGATTTAGAGAAAGAGCTGCTTGAGTTCATTGAACGTATGAACCAATTTGAGTTGGAACTGTTACTCAATGGGCCTTATGATAAAAATAATGCAATTCTGGAACTTCATCCGGGAGCAGGCGGTACGGAATCACAAGACTGGTGCTCGATGCTCTTAAGAATGTATACACGTTGGGCAGAGCAAAAAGGATTTAAAGTGGAAGTATTAGACTACTTACCGGGAGATGAAGCAGGGGTAAAAAGTGTTACGCTTTCGATTAAAGGGCATAATGCTTACGGCTATTTAAAAGCTGAAAAAGGTGTTCACCGCCTTGTCCGAATTTCTCCGTTTGATGCTGCCGGCCGTCGTCATACTTCTTTTGTTTCTTGTGAAGTTATGCCGGAGATTGATGACAGTATTGAAATTGAAATACGTCCGGAAGACTTACGGGTTGATACGTACCGGGCAAGTGGAGCGGGTGGACAGCATATTAACAAAACATCTTCAGCTGTACGGATTACGCACATTCCAACCGGGATTGTCGTTGCCAGTCAGGCTCAGCGTTCTCAAATTCAAAACCGTGAAACAGCAATGAACATGTTAAGAGCAAAATTATATCAAAAACAAGTGGAAGAACAAGAAAAGAAACTGGCGGAAATTCGTGGTGAGCAAAAAGAAATTGGCTGGGGAAGTCAAATTCGTTCCTATGTTTTCCATCCGTACTCGATGGTTAAAGATCACCGGACTAATACGGAAACCGGGAATGTCCAGGCCGTAATGGATGGGGAAATTGATCAATTTATTGATGCTTATTTAAGGTCGAGAATCCAATGATGTAAAAGGAGTTGCACCTGTCGTCCGTCAGAATTCAATAATGAAAGAAAAAGAGGGCTGGTTCTTGCAACCGGTCCTTTTTTAGTTCAAAGCGCTACTTCCCGTTTTCCACGGGTTAATAATTATTGCAATTCGAACAAAAAAACGAATAAAATATAGTGTGGAAAAGCTTATTCATCGTCTACATATCTTTGCTTGAGCTCAATAGAAAAAAATAAAGGGGTACAGCTATGGGAAAACGGGTTAGAAATACGATACAAATACCGCTAGTGGAAAAATTATTGAGCTATATTTATGTATTAGTGGGTGCCGGCATTGTTGCGGTGTCATTTAATGTGCTTTTACTGCCAAATGAAATAGCTTCAGGTGGAGTTAGCGGCATAAGTACAATTTTACACGGTCTCTTTGGTTGGGAACCGGCTTATGTCCAATGGTCGTTAAACATTCCTCTGTTTATTGCAGGTGTTATTTTTTTAGGATATCAATACGGTATCAAAACCCTGATTGGTACGCTCTTTGTACCTTTTGTTGTTTTTTTAACAAAAGATTTGGAACCGTGGACATTGAATCCAATGCTGGCTGCTTTATTTGGAGGAATTGGTATCGGCCTTGGTATTGGGATTGTCTTTCGTGGGAATGCTTCAACCGGCGGAACGGATTTGGCTGCTCAAATTATTTCTAAATATACCGGAATATCCTTAGGGAAGTCTGTGGCACTCATTGACGGATTAATCGTTATTTCCGCCAGTATTGTTTTTGATATTGAAAAAGGTTTATTCGCTTTAATCGGATTATACTTAACTAGTAAAACGATTGACCTTGTTCAAATCGGATGGAGTCGTTCAAAGATGGTTCTTATTATTACCAATGAGGAAGAAAAAGTAAAACGTGCCATTTTAGATCAAATTGATCGCGGCTTGACGAAACTCAAGGCCTATGGAGGTTACACGGATCAGGAGCGGAATACTATCATGGTTGTCGTGGATCAGTCGGAATTTACCGGACTGAAGCAAGTTGTACGAAACATAGACCCAAACGCCTTTGTTATTGTCGTTGATGCTTCAGAGGTGCTTGGCCAAGGTTTCAAAACAATTCATCGGTAAATTGAAACTTCCATCAGTGGGGGGTGAATCAGACGGACTCTTGCAGGCAGTTTACCTCCACTTTGTAAATTGCAAAATCTTGAAGCCGGGATTTACTGCCCGACAAACTTGCAGCACCTTTTCAAAAATTCGTTGCTGATAAGTTCCGGTATTAGTATTCCATCCGGGGAATCATGTATACTTAATGATAAGTACGAGAATATTTAATGCCGAGAGGTTCAAGTAAGGGGTCGAAAACGAAATGAAGAGGAAGATATTTTACGCTTTTGGCAGTTTCTTTTTGCTGTTATCATTGACAGCATGCGGTGGGAAAAACAATTCGAGCAGTGGAATAACTTCAGATTTAACCGGAGAACAGTTGTTTGCACAAAGTTGTTCCGGTTGTCACGGCGCAGACTTGAAGAAAGGTTATGCACCGGATTTAGATAAGATTGGTTCAAAATATTCTTCTGAAGAGATTCAAGATATTATAGAAAAAGGGATTGGCGATATGCCAGATGGTTTATTAAAAGGTGAAGACGCAAAAAAAGTTGCCGATTGGCTGGCAACGCAGGAATAATATTATAAAACTTCCTCCACATAATTAGGTGGGGGATTTTTTTATTCCAAAGCATAGGTCAAAGGAACTAAAAATCCATCAATAATTTAAAATATAGATCAAAAGTACTAAAAAATCTATCAATAATTTTTTATTTTGTCTTTACCGATATTTGATTCATTATTATAATGATAAGAAGAGAACGACATAATCTTTGGTTATTCTACAAAAAATGGTAAATCCCCCAATAAAACCACACCTTCTGAAACATAAATGTAATCTTTTTTTATCTCAATTTGTCAAAATATGATGTTATAATGGTAGATGTGTAGAAAATTGCAGACGATAAAATAAAAAGTTGATATATAAGAAATGACAAATTTAGATAGGTGATTGTAAATGATTGTTATGGAAAATGTATATAAAAAGTACCCGAATGGTGTTGTGGCAGCCAATGGGATCGATGTGGCGATTGAGCAAGGAGAATTCGTTTATGTCGTTGGTGCAAGCGGTGCGGGGAAATCTACTTTTATAAAAATGATGTATCGTGAAGAAAAGCCCACAAGTGGAAAAATTATTGTTAATGGTATAGATATAGCAAAATTAAAAAGTAGTAAAGTTCCTCTCTTTAGAAGAAGCATTGGTGTTGTTTTCCAGGATTTTAAGCTTTTGCCGTCTTTAACGGTATATGAAAATGTTGCTTTTGCCCTAGAAGTAATTGAAGAATCCCCGAGAATCATTAAAAAAAGAGTTATGGAAGTACTAGAATTGGTTAATTTGAAACATAAAACCCGTATGCTTCCTTCTGAGTTATCCGGCGGGGAGCAGCAACGGGTTTCTATAGCGAGATCAATCGTTAACTCACCAAGTATTGTCATAGCGGATGAGCCGACGGGAAACCTTGACCCTGATACGTCATGGGAGATTATGAAAACATTTGAGCAAATCAATTCTCATGGAACGACGATTGTCATGGCAACTCATAATAAAGATATTGTGAATACGAAAAAACATCGTGTTATTGCCATTGACGGAGGAATGATTGTCCGAGATGAACAACGAGGTGATTACGGTTATGAAGCTTAGAACAATCGGACGACATGTACGGGAAAGTTTTAAAAGCATTTGGCGTAATGGCTGGATGACTTTTGCGTCAGTAGGTGCTGTTACAGTTACGCTTCTTTTAGTTGGCGTTTTTTATGTGATATTAATGAATTTGAATGAAGTAGCTAATTCCATTGAAGAAGATGTAACCATTAAAGTTTTGATTGATACAACAGCAACCCCGGAGCAGCAGAAGGCACTCGAGACGGAACTGAAAAGTATGCCTGAAATCAAGTCGGTTGTATTTTCTTCAAAGGATAACGAGCTAAATCAATTAGTTGATAGTTTTGGACAACAAGGGGAAATTTTAAAGCTTTACGAACAGGAAAATCCGCTCAATGATGCCTTTCTTGTTAAGGCAGCAGAACCCGAAACAACGAAGCAGGTGGCTAAAAAAATTGAAAAGTTGGAAAGTGTTCACCTTGTCAATTACGGCCAAAATGATGTAGATAAATTATTTAAGATTATTAGTATCAGTCGTAATGTCGGTCTTGTGATCATCATCGGATTGCTATTAACAGCGGTTTTCTTAATTTCAAATACGATCAAAATTACGATTGTTGCCAGAAGAAGAGAAATTGAGATTATGCGATTGGTTGGTGCAACAAACGGTTTTATTCGCTGGCCGTTCTTTTTGGAAGGATTGTGGTTAGGTATCTTTGGGTCAATCATACCTATAACTATTATCGCAATTCTCTATAAAAATATTTATGGATACTTGGCACCAAAACTGGAAGGGAATTTTATTCAAATTCTTGAATTCACTCCTTTTGTCTATCAAGTAAGTCTACTTTTACTGTTGATGGGCTGCATCATTGGTGTATGGGGAAGTATGATGTCTGTACGTAAGTTTTTAAAAGTTTAATAGACTTTTTTCAGCTAATAGGAAAATATAATTTTTCAATTTCTACTTTCCTAACGCATAAGTGCACAAGGAAAGCTTCGCGGGATTACATCGCAACAGAAAAAATTTTATGTTTTTTCGGTGAACTACGGCTCTGCTCTCGCCTAAAGGCTCAGCAATCGCCGAGTTTTCATAATAACTTATCTGGTCCTTTTTTTCTTTGTATGGAAAAAGGGCCACATACATAATAATTCAACGGGTAAAGGAGGAAAAGGGTTGGAAGGAAAGAAGCTTACATTAGCAATCACACTTACTTTAGGATTAACAACTGTGTTAAATGGTTCTTTTGTTCATGCCGCATCAGTTTCTGAGCTGAATAAACAACAAAAAGAGTTAGAGCAAAAGAAATCGAGTGTCAATTCCGAATTAAATGAGGCATCCCAAAAACTTGAGGAAAATAAAAGTAATCAAGTAGCATTAAGTGCAGATATGCAAAAATTGGATGCAGAAATTCAAGAAGCGACACAAAAGTTGGACGAAATTAATCAACAAATAAACCAAAAAAATCAAGAGATTACGAATTTAGAAAATGAAATTAAACAAATAGAGGAAAGAATAAAAAAACGTGATCAGCTCCTGAAAGAACGTGCCCGGGCTATGCAAGCGAACGGATCGGTTAAATATTTGGACGTTTTACTAGGGGCACAGAGTTTTACAGATTTTATTAGCCGCGTAACTGCAGTTTCCACAATTATGGAGGCTGATAAATCAATTATTGAAGAACATAAACGGGATCACAAATTATTAAATGAAAATAAATTGAAACTTGAGCAAGAAAAAGCACAAATCGAAACTTTAAAAGGGCAATTGGAATCAACAAAAGCAACATTAGAAACGAAAAAGGCAGAGAAAGATCAAATTTTAGCCAAGTTAAAAGAAGAACACGATTCCATAGAAGAGTACTATATGGATTTACAAGAACAGCAACAAGTGTATGCAAACCAAGAAGCCGCTATAAAGAAGGCCATTGAGCTGGAACAAAAGAGACAAGCTGAAGCAGCAAAAGCTCAACAACGGGAAGCAGCTGCAAGTGGCGGTGGAGGAAGTTCTGCACCGGCTGCACCTGTAACAGGCGGATTATTTATTCGTCCGACTGGCGGATCGATAACATCCGGATTTGGTGGTCGTGGGTCAGGACATCATTTTGGAATTGATATCGGCGGTTCAGCAGGGGATCCTGTCTATGCGGCAGCATCAGGGGTTGTCTACCGTTCCTATTACTCCTCGAGTTATGGTAATGTTGTATTCATAACCCATTATATTAATGGACAAACATATGATACAATTTATGCTCACCTTTCATCCCGAAGCGTTAACGAAGGCGACGTCGTTCAGCAAGGCCAATATATCGGTGCAAAAGGGACAACCGGACAATCAACTGGTGTTCACTTACATTTTGAACTTCATGTTGGAAAATGGAATGTTGCGAAATCCAATGCCGTCGACCCAAGAAGCTATATCCATTTTTAATAAACGCTAAGATGAAATGGATGAAGGAAAAATCACCTTTTTCTTTTATAAAAACTACCGGAAAATAAATGATCCGGTAGTTTTTTAATGGTTTCGGGGCAGGCAATAAAAGTAAATACGCCTGGCATGAAGATTTCGATTAAAAGCAAAATTGCACGTCGAATTCACATCGCAGAATCTAGATCAGACAATCAATTCCGATATATTAAAAATAAAATTGCACGTCGAATTCACATCCTTATTGGAGATTATATATTAACGTATAAG
>NZ_CCRF01000083.1 GCF_000751775.1 Caldibacillus thermoamylovorans | reverse complement strand
CTTTTAAAAAAAGCCGATTCCGGTCACTTGATTGAAACCAAAATCGGCCTTTCTCCATTCATTAATCATCCAAATTAACATTATGATAAACTTGTTGAACATCATCCAAATCTTCTAACGCATCAATTAACTTTTCAAATTGGGCTTTTGCTTCACCACTTAATGTGATTTCTGTCTGTGGGAGCATTGTGATTTCCGCAACGGAGAATTCGGTAATTCCTGCGTTTTTCAATGCTTGTTGAACTGCATGAAACTGTTCCGGTTCAGCATAAACAATCACACTGTCTTCTTCTTCCAAAATATCACGAACATCAATGTCCGCTTCCAGTAAAATTTCAAGCACTTCATCGGAGGTTTTTCCTTCAAACATAAACACTGCAGTCGCATCAAACATATACGTTACAGAACCGGTAACCCCCATATTTCCACCGTTTTTACCAAATGCGGCACGGACATCTGCTGCAGTCCGGTTGACATTATTGGTTAAGGCATCCACAATAATCATCGAACCGTTTGGACCGAAACCTTCATAGCGGAGTTCATCATAATGCTCATCCGAACCCCCTTTTGCCTTTTCAATCGCCCGATCAATGATATGACGCGGAACATTATACGTTTTTGCCCGTTCAATGACAAATTTCAACGCTTGGTTTAATTCCGGATCCGGCTCCCCTTTTTTTGCGGCAACAAAAATTTCCGTACCGAATTTCGCATAAATCCGGCTTGTATTTTTATCTTTTTGTGCTTTCTTTTCTTTGATGTTATTCCATTTACGACCCATTGGACACACGCCTTTCTCCATATAGAATAGATATATTTTAGTAAGAAATATACGGTAATGTATGTACTGCGGAAAATCGTCTTTTCTACAGATTGTACAAAATTTCACCTCAATATTATACAACAAAATAAAGCAAGTAGTGAATTTTTATTATTAAACGTTTATGAATAAAGATGAAAAGACACCGGATATAGGATGAAAAAACACAGGGACCGATGTACAAAACCTAAATGAATAGACCTACACAACATTTATTAAAAGCCATGGAGTACCGCTACCAACTTCTTATAAGGGATAAAAATCTAGTTCATAACTTGTCCGCTAAACTCATATATTTGAATGAATGACATTTAATGGCAAGGAGTGACAGATTTGCGAAAAACCCACGTGGCAATTTTGGTGACCTTTGCAATAATCTTTTCATCATTAGCAACTTACACAAGTATACAAATATTTTCAGATGACAAAACAGAGATAAGAAAGACAGAATATCGTCATTTGCCAAATGAATTCTCAAAAATAGAACAGGCTTATGAGCTGATAACGAAAGGGTATATTGAAAACGTAGATCCAGAACATCTTGTTGAAGGGGCGGTAGAAGGAATGCTGGCCACTTTGGGTGACCCTTATTCGGTTTATATGAATGAGGAAAAAGCAAAAGAATTTAACCGATCTTTAGACTCTTCTTTTGAAGGAATTGGTGCTGAAATGAGTGAAGTTGACGGCAAGGTCATTATTGTATCCCCATTTAAAAATTCTCCGGCAGAAAAAGCGGGTCTGAAACCTTTTGATGAGATTGTTGCCGTTGACGGACAAGATGTTAAGGGTCAAGATTTATATGAAGTAACATCTAAAGTACGCGGCAAAAAAGGAACGACGGTATCATTGCAAATATTACGTGAAGGTTTAAGTGAACCGATTTCGATTGAAGTAATAAGAGATAAAATCCCAATTGAAACAGTTTTTTCTGAAATTATTGAACAGGAAGAAAAGAAAATTGGATATATTACGATCACTTCATTTGCGGAAGAGACAGGCGAAGATTTTTTAAGCCGGTTAAATACTTTGGAAAAAGAAAAAATAGATGGGTTAATTATTGATGTCCGCGGCAATCCGGGTGGTCTTTTGCAAAGTGTAAAGAAAATTGCCGGAGAGTTGGTGCCAAAAGAAAAACCGATGTTTCAAATTGAGGGAAGAGATCAAGGGCAAGAACAATATTTTTCGAAATTAGCAGAAAAGAAACCTTATCCCATCGCGGTTTTAACCGATAAAGGAAGCGCATCGGCCTCAGAAATTTTAGCAGCCGCATTGAAGGAGGCAGGCGGTTATCCGACCATTGGCGAGACGACATTCGGAAAAGGGACGGTTCAACAACAAGTCGATTTAGGGGATAAGAGCTATATAAAATTAACGATGTATAAATGGTTGACACCGGATGGGAACTGGATTCACGGACGAGGAATTAAACCGGATATTTATGTTGTTCAGCCGGATTTGTACCATGTCCACCCATTACAAATTGATCAGCCACTAAGTAAAGATATGAATAATGGGCAGGTCAAGAATGCTCAGTTGATATTGAAAAGCCTGGGTTATGAACCGGGGCGGGTAGATGGCTACTATAGTGAAACAACGGAAACAGCTGTGAAACGATTCCAAAGAGAACATAACTTGCCGGATACGGGTATCATTAATGAGAAAACAGTTAGGAAGATGGAAAAGAAAGTAGCTGAAGCAAAAAGAAAAAAAGAAAATGACCGCCAGTTGCAAATGGCCCTGCGATATTTTCAGTATCAACATTAATGTTTAAGGACTGCACTCTTTGTGTAGTCCTTTCTTGTTATTCTTAATCCATTTAATAGTTAAGCTGTTTGAAACGTTTTTTGATATTCAATCTAAAATTAAATAATAGATAGGTTTTTTTATCCATATTTGCTAAAATAGTAGATAATAACCTATTAAATGATCCTATCGATTTAAAATAAAAATCTCGGGGGGTGTCGGGCTTGGAGTGGTTGCTTGAAATTGGAAAAGGGATTGGAAAATTCTTCTTAGACCCGTTACTTTATCTTGGAATCCTTTATGCTGTTTATCTTGGCTATATACGGGTAAAAAGAGAACGAAGGAATTTTCATATACGTATCCAAGATGGTTGGTTTGAGACGCGTATGTATTTTGGGAAAGGACTTATTTGCGGGCTTATTTTTTCCATCATTACTTTACTAATTGGGAATATCATCCCGCTGGCATTTGTTTTGACCGTATCAGCTGTTACGATTTTATTTTCCATCATCTTAAAACCGGGTTTGCTTTCCCCGGCATATACGATGGGGACCGGCTTTTTCTTAATCATGCTTATTACTATGTATCAAATTGAAGTTCCTATTTTTCAAAACCTCTTTGCACAAATGGATACAGCAATCATTCCGGGGGCAGCCTTTTTAACGGGGTTGTTATTACTGGCGGAAGGGTTGCTCGTATTCAAAAATGCCAGTCAACACACATCGCCGAAATTGATACGCAGCAAAAGGGGAATGAACATGGGTGTCCATGAGTCAAAACGATTATGGATGGTTCCGCTGTTATTTTTAATCCCTGCTGATGCACTTTCCGTACCGTTTGACTTTTGGCCGGTTGTTCCTATTGGTCAGTCGACTTTTAATTTCCTGTTTATCCCGTACTGGATCGGGTTTGGTAGCCAAATTCGCAGTGTTCATCCGAGTCTGGGAATTAAAGGGCAGGGAAAGCAAGTGATTTGGTTGGGAGTTTTAGTTACCCTGATTGGAGCGGCAGGATTTTGGTTTGAACCGGCAGTAATTGTGGCGATGGGCATTGCCTTAATCGGTCGCCTGCTGATTTCAATGGTTCATTATTATCAGGATAGCGGGCAGACTTACTATTTTTCGAAAAACCATTCCGGAATTGTGATTTTGGATATTATTCCGGGGACGGCAGCTGAAAAAATGAAGTTGAAGATCGGTGAAGTAATCAAGACGGTAAACGGGATTCCTGTTCAAAATGAGCAACAATATTATGAAGCGTTACAGAAGAACCGGGCGTTTTGCCGGCTGGAAGTAATAGATGATAATGGGGAAAACCGCTTTGTCTCCAGGGCATTATACGAGGGAGAACACCACGAACTGGGCATTATTACATTTGGCAATGAAAATAGGTGGGAACAAGACGTAGGTTGATTGGGCGGAATCTGACCATAATGACTCGGAATGACAGGTAAAAGGAACAAAATATTTATCTGGAGGAATGGCATTTAAAAAATTGTCATTCCTTTCTTAATCTATCGAAGCTTCTTCTGGTGTTGCGCAGTGGAATTAATGGGGGGACTGTTGATTTCTCGTAGTCTACTGGTGAATTCGCAGGGGTTATTGTTGAATTTTTCAATTTTACTGTTGAATTCATGTCCGAGTACTGTTGAATTTCCCTTTTTTTACTGTTGATTACGGGGTGTTACTGGTGAATATTCCAATTTTATTGTTGAATTCATATCCGAGTGCTGTTGAATATTCTTTTTTTACTGTTGATTACGGGGTGTTACTGGTGAATTCAGGGATTCTACTGTTGCTAGTTGGGTCCGGGTACCGCTCAGGTAAGGAAACTGAACCGTTGACACTAGGCTGCTAAATTTTGACTACTAACCTTCTTATCTGTAGAGAATAAAAATGCTTAAAATTAACAAATTTAATAAAAAAGGAGATGAACTGGTTTGTCTAAAAAAACAATCTATTTTTTGTGTACTGGTAATTCCTGCCGCAGCCAAATGGCAGAGGGGTGGGCAAAAAAATATCTAGGTAAAGAGTGGAATGTTTATAGTGCAGGAATTGAAGCACATGGATTAAATCCAAATGCAGTGAAAGCAATGAAAGAAGTCGGAATTGATATTTCTAATCAAGCATCGGAAATTATTGATGCTGAGATTTTAAATCATGCAGACTTAGTTGTGACTCTTTGCGGGGATGCTCGGGATAAATGTCCGGTTACGCCACCACATGTAAAAAGAGAGCATTGGGGCTTTGATGACCCGGCAAAAGCGGAAGGGACAGATGAAGAAAAATGGGCAGTATTTCAGCGGGTACGGGACGAAATTGGGGAGCGGATTAAGCGTTTTGCTGAAAAAGGTGATTAAGGTGAAAAATATGTGGTAGGAAAGGAATTAATCGTAAATTTTGTTCGATACCACTACAGTTAGAAGTTTTATATGTATCAAAAAATAATCAATAGAAATATATATTCAAATGATTGTTTGACCGTTTGAATATGAGAGCATATAATAATTAATATAATAGTCAAATCATCATTTGAATGACAGGGGAGAAAAAATATGAATAATGATATTTGTGAAATAACGTGTATAAATGAGGAAAAAGTAAACAGGGTGAAAACGAGCTTAGCTGAACAAAATTCTACAGATGTTGCTAAAATTTTCAAGGCATTGTCTGACGATACAAGAATTAAGATTGCTTATGCTTTGTCAGTTGAGGATGAATTATGTGTGTGTGATGTAGCCAATATTACTGGTTCTACAATTGCCACAGCTTCTCATCATTTAAGGCTATTAAAGAATTTAGGTATAGCGAAATATCGTAAAGAGGGGAAGTTAGTATTTTATTCTATAGATGATGAACATGTGAAGAATTTAATCCATTTAGCATTTGCTCATCAGAAAGAGGTTAGGGAAATTGAGTGAAGCAACTATTTCTGAAAATAAAAATGTTTATCGGGTTGAGGGATTTTCCTGTGCAAATTGTGCCGGAAAGTTTGAGAAAAATGTTAAGAAGCTACCGGGAGTACAGGATGCAAAAGTGAATTTTGGCACCTCGAAAATTACTGTTTACGGTGAAACAACAGTGGAGGAATTGGAAAAGGCAGGTGCCTTTGAAAATCTTAAAGTATTTCCGGACAAGTCAGAAGCGCCATCGTCAACAGTGAATCAAATAGATAAAGAGGTGACGAAAGAGGCGAAAATTCCATTCTATCAAAAACACAGTACACTTTTATATGCTTCATTGCTAATTGTTTTTGGATATCTTTCTCAGTTTATCAATGGGGAAGAAAACCTAATTACTTCAGTGCTATTTATCGCATCGATTGTCATCGGAGGGCATTCACTTTTTAAAACAGGTTTTCAAAATTTGTTCAAACTTGATTTTGATATGAGAACATTGATGACGGTTGCTATTATTGGTGCTGCTTTTATAGGAGAATGGGCAGAAGCGTCGATTGTTGTTATTCTTTTTGCCATAAGTGAAGCCATGGAGCGATATTCAATGGATAAAGCCAGACAATCCATTCGATCATTAATGGATATTGCCCCAAAAGAAGCACTTATTAGGCGAAATGGACAAGAAATGACGGTCTCTGTGGATCATATTTTGGTTGGAGATATAATGATTGTTAAGCCCGGTCAAAAAATCGCGATGGATGGAATTGTCATTAGCGGTACTTCTTCAGTAAACCAAGCAGCAATTACAGGAGAGTCCGTACCGGTTTCTAAAACCGTTGATGATGAAGTATTTGCAGGAACGATTAATGGAGAAGGATTACTTGAAGTAAAAATTACGAAACTTGTAGAGGATGCAACGATTTCAAAAATTATTCATCTTGTTGAGGAAGCACAAGGTGAACGCGCTCCGGCACAAGCCTTTGTTGACACATTCGCTAAATATTACACGCCCATTATAATGGTCATTGCCGGATTAGTTGCGATCATACCTCCTTTGTTTTTTGATGGAGATTGGGGAACATGGGTTTATCAAGGATTATCAGTTTTAGTTGTTGGCTGCCCTTGTGCATTGGTTATATCTACGCCAATTTCAATCGTTTCAGCAATCGGAAATGCTGCGAAAAAAGGTGTTCTTATTAAAGGTGGTATTTACTTAGAACAAATGGGTACTGTAAAGGCCATTGCATTTGATAAAACAGGTACATTAACAAAGGGTGTTCCAGTAGTTACTGATTTTTATGTGCTGAACGATCAAATCAATGAAAATAAGCTGTTATCCATCATTACTGCGTTAGAATATCGTTCTCAGCATCCGCTTGCTTCTGCCATTATTCGAAAAGCAGAAGAAATGAATGTTACTTATTCTAATGTAATCGTGAAGGATTTCACCACAATTACAGGTAAAGGGATTAAGGGTACTGTAGAAGGAACAACTTATTATGTAGGTAACCTAAAGCTTTTTAAGGAAGTACCAAATGCGAATTTTGATAACAGCTTAGAAGATAGAATAACCAATCTTCAAAACGAAGGGAAAACAGTGATGATTTTTGGTACAGAAAAAGGAATACTTGCCTTAATTGCGGTAGCTGATGAAGTACGTGAATCTAGTAAAAATACCATTCAAAAACTGCATCAACTTGGAATTAAAAAGACGGTTATGCTTACAGGTGATAACAAAGGCACTGCAAACGCAATTGGTCGGTATGTAGGTGTTTCGGAAACTCAAGCAGAATTGATGCCGCAAGATAAATTAGCTGTTATTAAGCAGTTAAGATCTGCGTATGGAAACGTTGCTATGGTTGGTGATGGTATCAATGATGCTCCTGCTTTAGCGGCTGCAACTGTCGGAATTGCGATGGGGGGAGCTGGAACGGATACAGCACTGGAAACGGCAGATGTTGCTCTTATGGGAGACGATTTAAGTAAGCTTCCATTTACGGTAAGACTAAGCCGAAAATCGTTAAATATTATTAAAGCAAATATAATCTTTGCAATAGGTATTAAATTAATTGCCTTATTATTGGTCATTCCCGGCTGGTTAACGCTGTGGATTGCAATTCTATCAGATATGGGGGCAACTCTTTTGGTGGCACTAAATGGTTTACGACTGATGAGAGTGAAAGAATAATTAAAAACTTGAGTTTCGCATCCCAAAGACGGGGTGAGTGGTGTTTTGTCACCCAAAAAAGGAGTTTTTCGGCTGAAAATGGTGACGAGAAAGGTTCTCGTCGTCAAAAAATGGGGTTTTCCGGCTGAAAATGGCGACGAGAATGGGCTTCGTCGCCAAAAAAGAGAGTTTTTCGGCTGAAAATGGCGACGAGAATGAATCTCGTCGTCAAAAAATGGGGTTTTCCGGCTGAAAATGGCGACGAGAATGGGCTTCGTCGCCAAAAAATAGGGTTTCCCGGCTGAAAATGGTGACGAGAATGGGCTTCGTCGCCAAAAAATAGGGTTTTTCGGCTGAAAATGGTGACGAGAATGGGCTTCGTCGCCAAAAAATAGGGTTTTTCGGCTGAAAATGGTGACGAGAAAGGTTCTCGTCGCCCAACAAAAGAGTTTTTCACCCAAAAGTGACGACGAGAATGGGCTTCGTCGCCAAAAAATAGGGTTTTTCGGCTGAAAATGGTGACGAGAAAGGTTCTCGTCGTCAAAAAAAGAGTTTCCCGCCTCAAAATGGCGACGAGAATGAATCTTGTCGCCAAAAAGTGAAGTTTCTCGGCTCAAAATGGCGACGAGAATGAATCTCGTCGTCAAAAAATGGAGTTTCTCGGCTCAAAATGGCGACGAGAATGAATCTCGTCGTCAAAAAATGGGGTTTCCCGCTTCAAAATGGTGACGAGAAAGGTTCTCGTCGTCAAAAAAAGGAGTTTCCCGCCTCAAAATGGCGACGAGAATGGGCTTCGTCACCCAAAAAAGGAGTTTTCCGGCTCAAAATGGTGACGAGAAAGGGTTTCGTCGTCAAAAAATGGGGTTTTCCGGCTCAAAATGGTGACGAGAAAGGGTTTCGTCGCCAAAAAAGGGAGTTTTCCGGCTTAAAATGGTGACGAGAAAGAGTCTCGTCACCAAAAAATGGGGTTTCCCACCTCAAAATGACGACGAGAATGAATCTCGTCGCCAAAAAGTGAAGTTTCCCGGCTCAAAATGGCGACGAGAAAAGGTCTCGTCGCCAAAAAGTGAAGTTTCTCGGCTCAAAATGACGACGAGAAAAGGTCTCGTCGTCAAAAAATGGGGTTTTCCGGCTCAAAATGGTGACGAGAAAGGTTCTCGTCGTCAAAAAATGGAGTTTTTCGGCTCAAAACGGTGACGAGATTGGGCTTCGTCACCCAAAAAAGAAGTTTTCCGGCTGAAAATGGCGACGAGAAAGGTTCTCGTCGCCCAAAAATAAAGTTTCGCCCGCAAAAATGCCGACGAGAACAGGCCTCGTCGCCAAAAATCAATGGAAAATGGGTCGCGTAATTGATAAAAATGAAAGACTTTGATTGCAATGTTTGACATAAGGGAAATAGGATAATATAATTGTCACGATTTAAAGATAGTCTTTATTGTTACATCCTTTGACTATTACATGCAGTTATCCTAACTTCATTGAATTATAAGGAGAAAGATTAATTTGAAAAAAACAAAGGGTATCCACCATATATCAGCGATTGTTGACCATCCCCAAGAAAATATTGATTTTTATACACGGGTGTTAGGGTTACGCCTGGTAAAAAGAACGGTCAACTTAGATGATCCGGGAACTTATCATTTTTATTTTGGCGATGAAAAGGGAACTCCGGGAACCATTATCACGTTCTTCCCATGGCCAAATGCAAAATATAAAGGAAGAATCGGAGGAGGCCAAGTTGGGGTTACATCTTATGTTATTCCTTTTGGAGCAATGCGTTTCTGGGAAAACCGTTTAAAGGAATTCTTTATTCCGTATAAAAAATCCGCTCGCTTTGGTGAACAGTATTTGCAATTTGTTGATCCGCATGGGTTACATTTGGAATTGGTGGAGCGAAACGAAGGAAAACAAAATGAATGGAGTGTTGACGGAATCACTTCTGAAGTAGCAATTAAAGGATTTGGTGGTGCCTTATTATTGTCCACCGATCCGGAACGAACTTCAGAAATGATATATAAGGTGCTCGGGCTTGATTTTGTAGGTGAAGATGATGATTATATCCGCTTCCGTTCACTGGATGATCTAGGAAATATCATTGACATTAAGAAAGATCCGGTACCACAAGGACGAATAGGTGTTGGGACGGTACATCATATTGCGTGGCGTGCGGATGAACAAATGGACCAAACCCAATGGAAAAAGCTAATAGAAAGCGATGGTTATCAAGTAACCGATGTGAAGGACAGACATTATTTCCATTCGGTTTATTTTCGGGAACCGGGAGAAATTTTATTTGAAATTGCCACCGATGTTCCCGGGTTTTTAATAGATGAACCTTGTGATCACTTAGGAGAAGAACTAAAATTACCACCTCAATTCAAGCACTTACGAGGAAAAATTGAAGCCGGTCTTTTACCAATTGAAGTGCCGGTAGCGATAAAAAATGATTAATCAAATAAGTGGTCAACCATTAATGTGGTGTTTGCCCCATTTTTCTTGATTTTTCCCCGACTTTGCCAATTACAAAAAAATAAAAGGCTGAAAACATTGATTTAATAATGTTTCCAACCTGTATTATCGTTTTTACTATGTATATATGCTTTAATCTTTTTATAAAACTATTTGTACAATAATTTAAAAAAGCCTTATGTAAAAGTCTTATGCATATCTACATTCAAAAAATAATTAACTCCTTGAAAATGTTGATCTGACAATGTTTTCAAGGAGTTTTTACTGTCAAAGTCGGGAAAAATAAAATCTAGGTTAGCCAATATTGGCATCCGGTTAATCGAAGTATTCCGTGAACCTGTTCGACAAGCTTTGTTGGAAAGTAATCGGTTTGAAGCACCGTTAACAATCGATGAAGTGGCAGAAAAAGCATCACGGTTCATCAATTTGGGCAATCAAATGGGTGAAGGGTGGTTGTTAACCGGAGAAATAGCTGAATTGATGGATGCCGGTGTAGACAATGTTGTCTGCGTCCAACCGTTTGGCTGTCTGCCGAACCATGTTATTGCGCGCGGAATGTTTAATGCTATCAAACAATTCTACCCGTATGCGAACCTGATTGCTATCGACTTTGATGCAAGCATTAGTAAGGTGAACCAAATTAATCGGATCAAGTTGATGATCAGTATCGCCAAAAACGGCATGGTACAGAGGAATGTTTAAGAATCAGACTCGAGGATGATTTGAACAAATTTTTCACAAAACAAATCCAATTGTTTCCATTCCGACGAAAAAGCATTAAAATGGAAATATCGAAAGGAGTGAAAGAGATGAAATATGTAGACACATGGGATTTAGATGCGATTATCCCAGGTGGAACGAAATCACCTGAACTGCAAGAAAAATTGCAAAAAATTGATCAGCAAATAAACGAGTGGGAGCAACTGATTAAGCAATGGAATTTTTCAGAAAACCAATCAGCTGAACCATTTAAAAGGATTTTAGAAAAACAGGAAACCATTGAAAAAGGGCTTTCCCAATCGGCAACATTTGTGCAAATGTGGCATGATGCATTCATGAATGATGAATATGCAAATGTCGTTATGGGTCAGATTTTAGATTTAGTCAGTAAGTTGGAAAATATAAATACAGCTTTTACGAAAAAGTTGGTGGCCATTTCGGATCAAGATTGGAACACATTTTTACAAGATGATGAGTTAAAAAAGGTTGCCTTTGCCCTAAATGAAATTCGTGATAAAGGAAAGCGGCTTTTATCTGAGGCGGAAGAAAAAATTATTACGGAATTAAACAAAGACGGGCTGACGGCATGGAGCAGACTGTATGATACTGTGGTTTCCATGATGACGATTCCGTTTACTGATAAAGACGGAAAAACGGTGGAACTTTCTGTCGGTCAAGCGATGAATCGAATGTATGCTGATCCGGATCCGGAAGTTCGAAAACAATTGTTTACGAATTGGGAAGCAGCTTGGGAAAAATTCGCACCAATCTTTACTGACACGATAAATCATTTAGACGGGTTCCGAATTACTTTGCAAAATTTCCATAACCGCAAAGACTATTTAGAAGAACCGCTGGAATATAATCGGATGACAAAAGATACATTGGATGCGATGTGGACAGCAGTTGCTAATAATAAACAACCATTCATCGACTTTTTAAAGCAAAAGGCAAAACTGCTTAACATGGAGAAATTAGGATGGCAAGATGTCGATGCTCCGGTTACGGTGGGTGACAGTAAAGCGACTCGTTTTACATATGATGAAGCTTGTGATTTTGTCATTGAACACTTTGCCAGCTTCGGACCAAAATTGGCAGACTTTGCAAAACATGCCCTGGAAAATCGTTGGGTGGAGGCAGAAGATCGCCCGAATAAACGGCCGGGCGGGTATTGTACAGATTTACCGGAATTTGAAGAGTCCCGGATTTTTATGACATTTACCGGTTCAATGAGCGATGCCAGTACGCTTGCCCATGAATTAGGCCATGCATTTCATAGTCATGTTATGCGGGATTTGCCGAGATTAAATCGGAATTATGCCATGAACGTTGCTGAAACGGCCAGCACGTTTGCGGAAACGATTATTGGGAATGCAACAGTCGCTAATGCAAAAACAGATGCGGAAAAAATTTCGCTACTAAATGATAAACTTGGCAATGCCGTCGCTATGTTTATGAATATCCATGCCCGGTTTATTTTTGAAAATAACTTTTATCAAGAACGGACGAAAGGAATTGTCTCCGAACAACGCTTAAATGAGTTGATGGTGGAAGCGCAAAAAGAAGCTTATTGTGATTGTTTGGCCGGGTATCATCCGCATTTTTGGTGCAGCAAATTGCATTTCTTTATCGATGATGTACCGTTTTACAACTTTCCGTACACTTTCGGCTACTTGTTCAGTTTAGGTATTTATGCAGAATTCCTGAATAATCCGACCGGGTTCGAGGAAAAATATATTGCCTTGTTGCGAGACACCGGCACGATGAAAGTGGAAGAATTAGCAATGAAACATCTCGGTGTTGATTTAACGAAACCTCAATTTTGGGAAGCCGGTATTCAACTGGCAGCGAAAGACGCTGAAGAGTTTATCCGCTTGTCGGAAAAATTGGTTTAGTGTGAAATTCAATTTATACTGCGTGCTGTTATAGGCGCGGTATGAATTGAATTTTTATAATAAAATACTACTCAGGGTTTGTGAAGTATAATATGATAAAAAAAAGATAAGACACAAGCAAGGTTCAATTTATTAGTGAAGTATATCTGGAGAAAAAAGAAGACACTCCATCATATATATGCTCAGCAAACACACCAATCAAAAAACTTTACATACAGTAGGGGGGTATAGTATGATAAAAATATCAGGAAGGGGGTATACTCCAAATGGAAGAAGTGAAACAACCTGAACTGGAAAGCTGTGCAGAAGTTGAATGCTGCACCTCGACAAGTGAACGGAAAAGTCACCATTCCGAACAGACGAAGAAAAACTTGGTAACCCGGCTAAATCGGATTGAAGGGCAAATTCGCGGTGTTAAAGGGTTAATTGAAAAGGACACATATTGTGATGATGTCCTCACTCAGATTGCAGCAATCCAGTCAGCGTTAAACGGTGTATCCAAAATCCTTCTCGAAGGTCACTTGAAAAATTGTGTCGTCGAACGTATCCAAGAGGGTGATATGGATGTACTTGATGAATTTTTAACGACGATTCAACGGGTGATGAAAAAGTAGTTCGCAGCTTTAATGGTAACAAATAATTATATTCTTTTATCAGAAAAAAAGGAGATGTATATTCATGGAACACGTGACATTAACCGTTCATGGCATGTCTTGCGGGCATTGTGTAAAAGCGGTAGAAGGCAGTGTCGGCGCATTAAATGGTGTTGACCGCGTTGTTGTAAATTTAGAAGAAGGGAAAGTGGATGTTGACTACAATCCTGAAGTTGTGACCCTTGATACGATTAAAGAAACCATTGATGATCAAGGATACGATGTCGTTTAAGATTTGCACAACCCGTGTTCTTTCGAGGGGCACGGGCTCTTTTTGAAGACCATTTTCGTAAACTTTGTTGCGATTGATTTGAGAAAATAAATCGTTCATACAAGAGTAATTTTGTCAAAGAAAATTTTGTTACTATCAACCTGATGTTCATCCGGGAGTAAATTTGTTAAAAATATTTTTCAAAAACTTTGTTGCGATAGATCTGAGAAAATAAACCGTTTATACAAGAGAAAAGTTATCAGAGCTATTTTTAAAAATCTTGTTGCTATTGATCCGAGCCCGGCTTGCCAAACTTGTGCCGTACCGGGGTTTGAAGTCTGAATTCCGATAAGACATCATTGGCGAGTCACCAGTTACTTTATTTAAAACAAATGCCAACAAACTTTTAATAGGTAATCTTTTCAAAAAAACATACCCCATATAGGTATGGAGGAGGTGTGAAACATATGACTACAAAAAAAGAAACAAACCTGCAAATCCTTGGCATGACCTGTGCAGCATGTGCCAATCGGATTGAAAAGGGATTAAATAAAATCGAAGGGGTTGAGCAGGCAAATGTAAACCTGGCACTGGAAACAGTCAGTATCAAGTTTGACCCTACAAAAACAAATCTCCAAAACTTCGAGGAAAAAATTAGAGATCTCGGCTATGATGTGGTCAGTGAAAAAGCTGAATTTACGATTACCGGGATGACCTGTGCGGCATGTGCCAACCGGATTGAAAAAGGCTTAAATAAAATGGATGGCGTCGCAGCGGCTACTGTCAATCTTGCCCTAGAAACTGCCACCGTCGAATACAATCCGTCCGTCGTGTCACCAAAAGACATGATTGAAAAAGTGGAAAAGCTTGGCTACGGAGCTATTGAAAAACGTGACGAAGAGAAAGCAAACGTCGATTACCGGGAACAAGCAATCCAGAGACAAAAACGGAAATTCATTATATCCGCGATCCTCTCATTGCCGCTCCTATGGACGATGTTTGCCCATTTCTCGTTTACGTCTTGGATGTATGTACCGGATATTTTTATGAATCCATGGTTCCAACTTGCCCTTGCTACTCCGGTCCAATTTATTATTGGAAAACAATTTTATGTTGGCGCATATAAAGCGTTACGTAACGGCAGTGCCAATATGGATGTACTCGTGGCAATGGGTACCTCGGCCGCATATTTTTACAGTTTGTACTTGGTTCTTCGGTCTCTCGGTGCTC
The DNA here is from genome assembly GCF_000751775.1 of Caldibacillus thermoamylovorans. Lineage (GTDB taxonomy): Bacteria > Bacillota > Bacilli > Bacillales > Caldibacillaceae > Caldifermentibacillus > Caldifermentibacillus hisashii. The sequence continues at coordinate 68,560 of NZ_CCRF01000083.1, read as the reverse complement.
ATCACCATATAGAAGGTTTATATTTTGAAACAAGTGCTGTCCTAATTACCTTAATTTTGCTGGGAAAATATTTTGAAGCAAAAGCAAAGGGGCGATCATCCGAAGCAATCAAAAAATTAATGGGTCTCCAAGCAAAAACAGCTACGGTCATCCGGGATGGGGTGGAGACAATCATCCCACTGGAAGAAGTTGTTGTTGGTGATCACCTTCAAGTAAAACCGGGAGAAAAAATACCGGTAGATGGTATCATTATTAGCGGGGAGTCAGCTATTGATGAGTCGATGCTTACCGGAGAAAGTGTTCCGGTTGATAAAAAGGCTGGTGATACAGTAATCGGCGCAACCATTAACCGAAATGGCTCCCTCCGTATTGAAGCAACCAAGGTTGGTAAAGATACGGCTCTTGCGCAAATTATTAAAGTGGTTGAACAAGCTCAAGGTTCGAAAGCGCCTATTCAACGGTTAGCTGATAAAATATCCGGTATTTTTGTTCCGATTGTTGTTGGGATTGCGCTGATTACATTTCTCGTTTGGTATTTTATCGTTGACCCGGGTGAATTTGCTGTAGCATTAGAAAAACTAATTGCCGTACTCGTTATCGCCTGTCCATGTGCCCTCGGACTTGCGACACCGACATCGATTATGGCCGGATCCGGTCGCGCCGCTGAATACGGGATTTTATTTAAAGGTGGCGAACATTTGGAACGGACGCACAACATCACTACCGTTATTTTGGATAAAACCGGAACAATTACAAACGGAACACCTGTATTAACCGATGTGATTGTGGAAAATGGTTGGCAAAATGGGGAGTTTCTCCGGCTGGTCGGTACAGCGGAAAAAAATTCTGAACACCCTTTGGCCGAAGCAATTGTTAGTGGCATCCAGGAAAAGGGAATAGCGCTTGGCAAAACCGAACAATTTGAAGCAATTCCGGGATTTGGAATCAAAGCAGTTGCTGATGGGAAGGAAATTCTTATTGGTACAAGGAAATTACTTGACCAATATCATATTGATTTTACCGTGGCCTCCAAAACAATGCAGCAATTGGAGGAAAATGGAAAAACAGCCATGCTTGCAGCAATCGATGGGAAACTTGCCGGTATCGTTGCTGTTAGTGATACAGTAAAAGACACCTCAAAAGCAGCAATCAAACGGTTGAAAGAAATGGCCATCGAGGTTATTATGATTACCGGCGACAATGAACGGACGGCCAAAACGATCGGTGAGCAAGTCGATGTCGATCGTGTCATTGCAGAAGTACTCCCTGAAGGTAAAGCGGAGGAAGTGAAAAAACTGCAACAACAAGGCAAAATTGTCGGCATGGTTGGTGATGGGATCAATGATGCTCCTGCTCTTGCCACTGCCGATATCGGTATGGCCATCGGGAAAGGAACGGATGTTGCCATGGAAGCCGCCGATATTACCCTTATACGTGGCGACTTAAACAGTATTGCCGACGCTATTTTTATGAGTAAAAAAACAATTACAAACATCAAACAAAATCTTTTCTGGGCATTTGCCTATAATACAATTGGTATTCCGATTGCCGCGATGGGCTTTCTAGCACCATGGTTGGCCGGTGCAGCCATGGCCTTCAGTTCGGTATCGGTTGTGTTGAATGCATTACGATTGCAACGGGTGAAATTATAAAATTGCTGAGAATCATTTTCTTCCGTATAATTTCCTGTAGTATTAAAATCGACACCATCCATTTCTGTGGGGGTGTCTTTTTTTACGTTAAGAATGTATAAATTTCCAGCAAAAAAGCAAATTCGATGTAGTGTGGAATTTTAAAAATTAAGTATAAGCGCAACTATGAATTTCTTTTTTCCAATAAATGCTTGCTTGAACAGCAGAAAACTTACTGATAAAATATGAAGAGATAGTTCACATAGTGAATAGTTTACCATATTAACTAATATAATAAAAAGGATTTGATGTTAATGGAAAACTTATCCATTCATGAAATTGTTGAACGTTATATACAACTTACACATGAAGTCTGGAAACGGGGTGAAGCTTTAATAAGAGATGAGATTGGGGAAGTTCTGACCAATGATCAGCATTATCTCTTGCGCTATATTTATCGGCAAAAAAGGTGTACACCAACAGAATTGGCCGCTGCCTTCTCTGTACAAAAAAGTGCCATTACTGCTATTATCAACCGGCTTGTCGAAAAAAACCTAATCAAACGTACACAAGATGTGGATGATCGCAGGGTCATTTACTTAACGCTTACGGATCAGGGGGAAATTTTGTATGAACAAACGGAAGCGAAAATATTTAAACTAGTTGAATCCATTATAACAAAGTTTAATCAGCAAGAAATTGAGAGCTTCTTAAAAATGTACGGAAAACTTGCGGAAATTTTAAAGGAAACGCAATAGATTCTATGAAACTTTAATAGCCAAAGAAAAATTTCTAAATAGGTTGGGAAAACGAATCATTAATGGTGGAGGCAGACCCGACAAGTGTCGCAGACAACCACTACATTTCATACGAAAAAAAAATGAATCCTATAATAGTGAGGCGAGCCTGACAATAGGCAAGAACCATCACTAGATTTTACACGAAAGAAACGAATCCTATAATGATGGAGGATATATAAATGAAAGGAATTATTAAAGCAAAATGGCTGATTGTTGTAGCTTGGATTGTTGCTGCCGTCATATTGTTTTTCACCGCTCCAAACATGGCGGATCTTGTTCGTGAAAAAGGACAGCTCGATGTTCCGGACGGCTACTCATCAAAAGAGGCACAGAAGATTTTAAATGAAATTAATAAACAAAAGGGTGCAGAAAATACAACATCGGTTGCTCTCGTTTTTCACAATAAAGATGGTCTGACGGAAAAAGATATAGAACAAGTGAAGAAAGCTGTCAAACAACTTGAAGACAAAAAAGAGCAACTGGGGATTACAAATATATTAACTCATTTTAATCAGGAAGAATTAAAAGATCAACTTGTATCAAAAGATGGTAAAGCGATTCTCGTTTCTTTGTCCGTCGAATTGAAGGATCGGACGGCACATGAATTAAGTGATGATTTGTACAACGCAATTGAGAATATTAAATTGGAACACTATTATACCGGAAATCTATTTGTTAATGAAGATGTCATTCTCACCTCAGAAGCCGGGTTGAAAAAAACAGAGACGATTACTGTTGTATTCATTTTAATCGTCCTCATTGCGGTTTTCCGTTCGATTGTGACACCATTTATTCCGTTACTTACGGTAGGGATTAGCTATTTGGCTTCACAATCAATTGTTGCTTTTTTAGTGGAATTTTTGAACTTCCCGTTATCAAATTTTACCCAAATTTTTCTTGTGGCGGTCCTGTTCGGTATCGGAACCGACTATTCAATATTGCTGTTGAGTCGTTTTAAAGAAGAGTTATCCGCCCGGGAAAATTTAACGGATGCAATTGTAGAAACTTATCGCCATGCCGGAAAAACGGTTTTATTTAGTGGAATTGCAGTTTTAATCGGTTTTGCGGTTATCGGATTCTCGCAATTCAAGCTCTATCAATCCGCAGCAGCTGTAGCCGTTGGGATTGTCGTACTTTTAGCTGCTTTATTCACGATTGTTCCATTTTTTATGGCTGTTCTTGGGAAAAAACTGTTCTGGCCGTTGAAAGGAAGCTTGGAACATAAACCAAGCCGGCTTTGGACATTTGCCGGACGGATTTCTTTTGCCAGACCACTTGTATCTTTATTAATCGTTGCCGTTATTACGATTCCTTTTATTGTTACGTACAATGGCGGTTTATCCTACAACTCAATGGATGAAATCGGTGAAGGTTATTCATCGGTAAAGGGATTCGATATTATTAAAGATCGTTTTGGCCCGGGTCAGGCTATGCCGACGACAGTTGTTATTAAAAATGATGAAGAAATGGATCAAACCGAATATATGTCCATCATAGAAAATATTAGCGGTGAGTTGGAAAAGGTAGATGGTGTCGACACCGTGCGTTCCCTTACCCGTCCGACCGGCGAAAAATTGGATGATCTATCTGTGGCCAGCCAAGCTGAGGTATTAAAAGATGGGATTAATGAAGGGAATGATGGAATTAAACAGATTCGTGACGGGTTGGATGAAGCAAATTCCAAACTCGCCGCATCATCACCACAAATTACCGAAGCAAAAGACGGGATTAGTGCCTTAGTTTCCGGTACGAAAGAATTACAGACAGGTATAGGTCAATTGCAAACAGGTCTTCAGCAAATTGAAGCCGGTATTCGCCAAGGTTCAACCGGTGCCGGAGAGGCAAAAGCGGGACTTGAAGAGATTAAGAAAAATGCTGAGCAAATGTTGGCCGGATATAAACAGCTTGCCCAAGGTTACAGTGAAGTCCAAACCAATTTATCTACGATACAAACAAACTATAAAAATATTGAAAATGGTTTAGTAGAGCTTAATAGCAAACTTTCAAACCTCCAACAAGCGTTTGATTTTCTTGAATACTATTTGAACAGCCGACCGGAAAGTGATCAGTTGAAAAAGAATGCAGTCGAAAGTTTTAAAGGGATAAAAGTGTATTATACTGCTTTACAACAAAATCTCCCTGCGATGGCAAACGGGATTACCGAATTGAATAAAGGTCTCGGTGCTATTACAGAAGGTTTGAAAACAGCGAATACGAATTTTGCTAAACTTAATAACGGGCAAGAGCAACTAATCAATGGATTGCAAAGCGTGATTGACGGAATTGACGCTTTAGAAAAAGGACTTGATTCAGCCGCTGATGGTCAAGGCACTATTATCAAAAAGTTACCGGCTGTAAGTTCTGGCCTCGGTGAAGTAAATTCGGGTCAACAACAATTGTTGGATGGATTTTCCCAACTTGGCGGTCAGTTCGGTCAATTGACTGACGGTCTCGGTCAAAGTGTTAATGGACTTACGCAAATTCATGACGGATTTACAGAAGCGGAAGGATTTTTATCAGAGTTAGCCAAAAGTAAAGAAGACACAGGTATATTTATTCCGGACGAAATTTTAGAAGATAAACAATTCGCCCAAGTACTGGATACGTATTTATCACCTGACAAAAAAATTGCCAAGATAGATGTTATTTTCAGTGAAAACCCGTATTCAACAGAAGCAATCAATCAAGTAGGAGAACTGGAAGCTGCAGTCGAACGTGCTGTGAAAGATACAAAGTTAGAAAATGCGAAAGTAAAAGTCGCCGGTGTAACGAGCATGAATCATGATCTGGGAACCATGTCAGATCAAGACTTTTCCAGAACGGTTGTATTTATGTTGGTCGGTATTTTCATCGTACTAGTTATCCTATTCAGATCATTAATTATGCCGATCTATATTGTAGCGTCCTTACTGCTTACTTATTTTACAACGATGGGTATAACCGAAGCGATTTTTGTTAATTTGCTCGGTTATGAAGGATTAACTTGGGCCGTCCCATTCTTCTCATTTGTTATTTTAATGGCTCTTGGCGTCGACTACAGCATTTTCTTAATGGGCCGATTCAATGAATATCGCGGTGAACCGGTTGATAAAGCAATGATCCTTGCCATGGGCTCAATGGGCTCAGTCATCATTTCGGCAGTCATCATCTTGGGCGGTACATTTGCAGCGATGCTTCCAAGTGGTGTCTTATCATTGTTACAAATCGCCACAGTCGTCATTTCCGGTCTCGTCCTATACTCAGTGATCATGCTGCCGCTATTTATTCCGGTCGTCGTCAAAATCTTCGGCAAAGCCAACTGGTGGCCGTTTGTGGGTAAGAAAGATTAGTACTTGGAAAAGAGCTTTAGATCAACCTAGAAGGAAAGTATATATAGTCATCTCCTTAAGTTTAAATATAACCAATTAAAACCACCTCAGAAAGGTAATTGAGCTGGTTTTTTAATAAATGGTGAAAAATCAATGCAGATTCGTTAATATATATTTAAGGAGAAAATAAGTTAATTTGGTTATAGTCCTTGGAGGGAAAAGAAAAAATGTAGGTGCGAATAGTAAGTGAACATGATTTCATTAGGGGATTCGCACAAAAAATTACTATTAAATTATCCAGTATTTCCCATTAATGTTAATATTTTTTGTTTTGTTCTTTAGTTACCTAAAGGAAATAGTGTATTTCTGTAATTATTTAATAAAAAAATTACAGAAATCGCTGTCGCACTCTTCACGGGGTGCGTGGATTGAAATAGATGTCAAGATAAGGATTTACAACAAGGCTAAGTCGCACTCTTCACGGGGTGCGTGGATTGAAATGTATAAATAAATGTTGACAAGGTGTTATATTGATGTCGCACTCTTCACGGGGTGCGTGGATTGAAATCTATTATATTCCCAGTGGCAATTTCACCCTTTTGTCGCACTCTTCACGGGGTGCGTGGATTGAAATTGCTAAAGTCTTTAATACTTTTAAAACCGCTATGTCGCACTCTTCACGGGGTGCGTGGATTGAAATTATAATACTTAAAAAAACAAGTCTCGTAATGTGGGTCGCACTCTTCACGGGGTGCGTGGATTGAAATTCCTTTTTAATAAATTGATAACGAAAGCATTTTACGTCGCACTCTTCACGGGGTGCGTGGATTGAAATGTTGCGGATAAAGTATTCGGCGGACAGTTTACACGGTCGCACTCTTCACGGGGTGCGTGGATTGAAATCTTCGAACATTTCACGTAACGGCTCCGGTCCTGACGTCGCACTCTTCACGGGGTGCGTGGATTGAAATAAACGGAAAGACATATGCGGTATTATTAGATGGGTCGCACTCTTCACGGGGTGCGTGGATTGAAATGTAAAACTGTGGGAACCGATTTACGAACGGTTGGCGTCGCACTCTATACGGGGTGCGTGGATTGAAATAAATTAAGTAAAAATTGCTAGAGTTCGAATCATATGATTAGTACAAAACTCAAAAAAGTTTTTCGAACAACTTTATGTTAAATATAGCATGAACTCTATTTAATGCTGCACAAAGCTTAATATTTTGGAAAAATGGACTCTTTGGATAGTAACCATATAAATATTTTGAAAAAATAATGAAAACGCTTAAATAAATAGGAAAAAAGTAGTATAATAATAGTGATTATTTTTAAACTAGGGGTTGATAAATTGGACTCTATTGCACATATACGAGAAAGTGATAAAAAGATTCAAACAGTTGAACAACACCTTCTAGAAGCAAAAGAATTTGCCGAAGCTTATGGAGCAAAAATTGGAATTACACATATTACTGGTTTAGCAGGAATGCTTCATGATTTAGGGAAATATTCAGATGAATTTCAAGAATATATTTTGGAAGCGGTAAATAATCCTTTCTCCCCTCCGAAACGTGGGAGTGTTGACCATTCAACAGCAGGAGGTAAATTGTTATTCGAGCGATTCCATAATCCCAAAAATCCTATTGAAAGTATTCTTGCAGAGGTTGTCGGTAATGCCATTATCTCGCATCATTCTTATTTACAGGATTTTTTAAGTCCCGATTTAGAATCAAATTATTTAAAAAGAGTCAGGGATAAAGAACTAAATAACTATGAAACAACAAAACAGAACTTCTTTCAAAAGGTCATATCTGAAATTGATTTTAATCAATATGTTCATGAGGCCACTATCGAATTACAAGAATTTCTAAAAAAGCATCCTTCAGAAGGCATTGAAAATAATGTTATGTTTTTAACAAAATTTGTCTTTAGTGCATTAATTGATGCCGATCGGACAAATACGAGAATGTTTGAGGAAGATCGATCCATCGAGAACGAAATTGATCAAGTTCATCTGTTTGAAAACTACTATAAAAAACTTATGGATAAGATTAATTCCTTTAAAAAAGATGGTAATGCAGCCAAACCGATTAACCGGTTAAGGCAAGAGATGTCAGAGCAATGCGAGGCCTTTGCACTTCAACCTTCAGGAGTATATACATTATCAATCCCGACAGGCGGCGGAAAAACACTGGCAAGTTTAAGATATGCACTTAAACATGCAATAAAATACAAGAAAAAAAGAATTATTTATGTTGTTCCTTATACGACAATCATTGAGCAAAATGCAGCTGAAGTCAGAGAAATATTAGACGATAATGAAAATATTTTAGAACATCATTCGAACGTGATCGAGGATAATGAGGATGATGAATGCCAAGACGGAATCATGAGTATCCAACAGAAATTAAAATTGGCAAAAGATAATTGGGATTCTCCAATCATTTTTACAACAATGGTCCAATTTTTAAACACCTTTTATGCTTACGGAAGTCGAAATATCCGGAGATTACATAATTTAAGTGAAGCAGTTATTATCTTTGATGAAGTACAAAAGATTCCCGTATCTTGTATTTCATTATTTAACAAGGCAGTTAATTTTTTGAATAATTATTGCCATTCATGCATGATTCTGTGTACAGCTACCCAACCGGCTCTTGATTTTGTAGAAAACAAGTTGTCCATAAATAAGGATGCTGAAATAATAAAGAATTTAGATGAGGTAATTGATGCTTTTAAAAGAGTAGAAATTATTGATCGAGCTACAGATGAAAAATTTGATACGAATAAACTTTGCAACTTTATTCAAACGAAATTGGATGAAGTACAAAACATAATGGTCGTATTGAATACAAAATCTGTTGTGAAAAAGCTATATGAACTTTTAAAAGAAGAAACGTCCATACCGGTTTATCACTTAAGTACTTCTATGTGTGCGGCTCATCGGAAAGAAATATTGGATGAAATTAGAGAAAAGCTGGATAATGAGGAAAAATTGATTTGTGTAAGCACCCAACTTATTGAGGCAGGGGTTGATATTAGTTTTGATTGTGTGATTCGTTCATTAGCCGGACTGGATTCTATTGCCCAGGCAGCTGGAAGATGTAATCGTCACGGTAAAAAAGATCTAGGTTATGTATATGTGATTGACCATATGGAAGAAAATCTTGATAAGTTAAAAGAAATAAAGGTTGGCAAGAAGGTTTCAGCACGTATTTTAAAAGATATTAAAAATAATCCTCGATTACATGGAGGAAGTATCTTAACCACTGAAGCAATGAAGAAATATTTCAGAGAGTTTTATAATGAGTTAGAATCGAATCTAAATTATTATATACCAAAATTAGGAAAAAATTTAGTGGAATTACTGAATGTTAAAAAGGCAAATTCCACATACTGTCAAGGATTCCGTAGTAAATATGGGGACGATCTTCCACTTTACTTAGTAAATAGTTATAAAACAGCTGCAGAATATTTTCAAGTCATCGAAAATCGAACGACATCCGTTATTGTTCCATATGGTCGAGGCGAGGATATTATTACAGAACTTACTGGAAATGGATCAATTGATGACTTAACAAAATTATTAAAACAAGCCCAGCAATATACAGTTAACCTTTATAGTCAAGAATTTGATCAATTAGCTAAAAATAATGGAATTGTATCACTTTTTGGCGGGAAAATTTATGCAGTTACTGAAGGTGCATATAGTAATAAGTTTGGCATCAATGTGAATAATGATAGTTCGCTTAATGATCTTATTGTATAAGAACCTATCGTTTTCAGATAGGTTCACAAATAATATAATATATTTTTCAATCCACGCCTTTTCTTTTCTAGGGTGAAAAAGCGACAATTTATTATAACATATAAAAATAAAAGAAGTAAGTGTTCATATATTATATTATTTAATAACTTTTTTAGAGAGTTGGAGTTATATTATAATTATGATTCCTATCCAAAAGGTTAAATTTGTAAAAAACTCCCTTCTCAAGATTCAAATGTTTTGTGCCACGTTAACTATTTGCAAACTAATGTTTAGCGTGACATCATTTTTGGGTGGGAATCTTATAAATATATATAAAAACTGAAAGGGGTGAATTTTTTGAGAAACTCAGTTGAATTTAAGGTTTATGGAGATTATGCTTTGTTTACTGATCCACTAACGAAAATGGGAGGGGAAAAGTTAAGTTATCAAATACCAACATACCAAGCGATAAAAGGAATATTAGAAAGCGTGTATTGGAAACCAACGATTTTATATGTAATTGATGAAGTTCGAGTGATGAATCCGATTCGAATGGAATCGAAAGGGATTCGTCCGATTGAATATGGCGGTGGAAATACACTTGCTAACTATACATATCTTAAAGATGTATGTTATCAAGTAAGAGCTCATTTTATTTTTAACCCGCATCGTCCGGATTTAGCCTTTGATCGAAACGAACATAAGCATCACAATATACTGAAGCGTTCACTAAAAGCAGGTGGACGAAGAGATATTTTTTTAGGAACAAGAGAATGTCAAGGGTATGTTGAGCCATGTGTTTTTGGAGAGGGAGAAAGCGCCTACGATGGTATTGAAGAAATTCATTTTGGAACAATGGTGCACGGGATAAATTATCCGGATGAAACAGGGAAAGACCAAATGGAAATTCGGCTTTGGAACCCGGTAATGAAAAATGGTGTTATTTCGTTTATTCGACCTGATCAATGCACACAAGTACGCCCGATTGCAGATATGAAAGCGAAACATTTTGATGAGAAGAATATGGAGTCAGTTGAACGCTTATATGAAGAACTTGAAGGGGGGAGGGAATAATTGAGCTGGTTATTGAATTTATATGAAACCTATGAGTCAAATGTTGACCAAGTAGGAAAAATTGAGTTTAAGCATAATGGAAATGAATTTACATTGCTGCCTATATCGCATACGACACAAACCGCACACATTGAAGTACAAATAACAGAAGACGGTGAGTTTCATTCTGCTTCAATTGTTGATGGTGCAGACGCAATAACCGTGATACCTTGTACCGAGGATTCTGCAAGTCGTTCTGGGATAAAAGCACCTCCATATCCTTTACATGATAAATTAAGTTATGTTGCAGGAGATTTTACCTCATTTGGAGGAAAACAAAAAGAGCCATTTAATAATTATATTAAACAATTAGAAGAGTGGGCTGTGTCGCCTTTTGCTGTTCCAAAAGTAAAAAGTATCTACACATATCTAAAAAAAGGGCAATTAATTAGGGATTTAGTTAATGAAGGAATTCTTTACTTGGATGAAGACGGAAAACTCATAAAGAAATGGGATAAAAAGTATGAGGCATTATATGGTGAAAAACCAAAGATTTTTTCCGTAGTGGCAGGTGAACAAGCAAGTGCATTTGTTCGATTTAACGTTTATTCGGCTACAAAGGTTTTAACAAGTATATGGAAGGATAAAGAAATGTATGAATCCTTTATTAACTACTATAATGGAAAACTAAGTGATAATGATTACTGCTATGTTACCGGGAAAAATAAACCTTTTACCGAGAAACATGCAAATAAGATTCGGAATTCAGGGGATAAAGCAAAACTCATTTCTGCAAATGATAAAAGCGGCTTTACTTTTCGAGGGCGATTTACGGATAGTAAACAAGTAGCAACGATTAGTTATGAGGTTTCACAGAAAGCTCATAATGCTTTAAAGTGGTTAATTAATCGTCAAGGTAAAATCATTGATAATCGCGTCTTTCTTGTATGGGGAAATGATGATGTAAATGTTCCAAACACAACAGATGATACTTATGATCTATATTCGCTTGACTTTTTAAGAGAGACACCCGAAAAAACGGAAAGAATCTCTTATACGAACAAAGAATTTGCTACTGAATTTGCAAAAGCCATTGAAGGATACAAAAATAATTTATCGATAAAATCCAATGTCAACATTATGATACTGGACTCCGCTACGACAGGTCGGTTGGCTGTACTTTATTATCGGAATTTGAATAAAGAAGAGTATTTAAATCGTCTTATAAATTGGCACTCTACTTGTGTGTGGCGCCATACATATAGGAAAGATGGGGATGGAAAGAGGGTTACTTTTATAGGTACACCTGCAACGAAAGATATTGCTTTTGCTGCTTATGGCCCAACTGCTAGTGATAAAGTTGTGAAAGGACTAATGGAGCGGATTCTTCCTTGCATTATCGATCAAAGGGAGATTCCCGAGGATATTACGAAAAGTGCTTTTTACCGAGCATCGAACCCGGTTGGAATGGAAAGATGGGAGTGGGAGAAAACACTCAGTATTGCTTGTGCACTCATTAATAAAAAGGAGGGATATACTGTGTCCTTAGATAAAGAAAACAATGACCGTGATTACTTATTCGGTAGATTATTGGCTATTGCCGATGTCCTTGAAAGATCAGCTCTTGGTCCGGATGAAAACCGTTCTACAAATGCAATTCGATTTATGAATTCTTTTTCTAAACACCCAGAAAGAACTTGGAAAACAATTCAAGCAAGCTTGCAACCTTATCAAATGCGTCTTGGTAAAAAAGGTCAATATTTTTCCATGTTAATAGATGAAGTTGCTTCAAGAATTAATTTAGAAGATTTCAATAATAAGCCGCTTTCGGGTAAATATTTATTAGGTTTTTATAGTCAAAGACATGAATTGTATCAAAAGCACGAAAAAAATACAAATGAAGGAGAGAATCAAGAATGAGTACATTAGACCATAAAATTGATTTTGCCGTTATTTTATCAGTAACAAAAGCGAATCCGAACGGGGACCCACTTAACGGTAATCGTCCTAGGCAAAATTATGACGGACGTGGGGAAATTTCTGATGTTGCCATTAAGAGAAAAATAAGAAATCGGCTACAAGATATGGGTGAACCAATTTTTGTTCAATCCAATGATAAGAACACCGATGGATATAAAAGTTTAAGAGAACGGGCTGAGGCCAACTCTGATTTACAAAAAATATTAAAGTCAAAAAACAGTTCAAGTGAAGAATTTGCTCAAATTGCCTGCAAAGAGTGGATCGATGTTAGAAGTTTTGGTCAAGTTTTTGCCTTTAAAAGTTCTGGCAGTGGTTCAGGCGTTTCAGTAGGTGTTAGAGGGCCTGTTTCTATTCATACTGCAACAAGTATTGACCCGATCGATATTGTCAGTACTCAAATTACTAAAAGTGTAAATTCAGAACCCGGTAAAGAAAAAGGATCAGATACGATGGGAATGAAGCACCGTGTTGATTTTGGTGTGTATGTATTTTACGGAAGCATTAATACGCAATTAGCTGAAAAAACAGGTTTTACAAATGAGGATGCAGAAAAGATTAAGCAGGCACTAGTTACTTTATTCGAAAACGATGCTTCATCGGCAAGGCCAGAAGGAAGTATGGAAGTTCATAAAGTCTATTGGTGGGAACATAACTCGAAATTGGGTCAGTATTCATCAGCAAAAGTTCATCGTTCTTTGGAAATTAACCATAAAGTAGAAGAACCAAAATCAATTGATGATTATGAAATAAAATTACATGAGTTAGATGGCTTAAAGGTTGAGGTTATTGATGGCCTATAATGATGAAGATGAATATCTTATGTTATCTGGTATTCAACATTTTCAATTTTGTAAAAGACAATGGGCATTAATTCATATTGAACAACAATGGGAGGAAAACGTAAAAACAATTGAAGGTCAGCATCTACATCGGAATGCGGACAACCCTTTTACTAGGGAAAAACGAGGAGAAAAGTTAATTGTTCGTGCAATGCCTGTGAAATCGAATGAACTTAGAATAACTGGCGTTTGTGATGTAGTCGAATTTATCAAGGACAAAAATGGAATAACGATTTTTGGTGAAGAAGGCAAATTCATGGTTTACCCTGTTGAGTATAAACGGGGTAAACCAAAAAAAGATGAATCCGATATCTTACAGTTAACCGCACAAACAATTTGTTTAGAAGAAATGTTTGCTTGCGAAATTACGTTGGGATTCTTATATTACAATGAGATAAGACATAGGGTTGAAATTCCACTAACCAATGAATATAAAGATAAAGTGCGCTTGATTGTTACCGAAATGCAGGATTATTATAAAAGAAAACATACACCAAAAGTGAAAACGGGAAAGTTTTGCAAAAGCTGTTCTCTCCAAAATGTTTGTTTACCTAATTTAATGACGAAACGTTCGGTCAAAAGTTATATTGATGGGATGATAAATGAATGAAAAAGTTGTTAAATACACTGTTTGTTACACAACCAGATGTTTATTTGGCCCTAGATGGAGACAATATTATTTTGTTAAAAGAACAAGAAAAGTTAGGTAGATTCCCACTGCATAATTTAGAATCCATAGTAGCTTTTGGATATACTGGGGCAAGTCCTGCTTTAATGGGATACTGTGCGGAAAGAAACATTTCTATTGTTTTTTTAACGATGAATGGCAGATTTTTAGCAAGAGTTACAGGAGAGAGCAGGGGTAATGTTGTTTTAAGAAAAAAACAGTATCGGGTGTCTGATGATGAACAAGCTTCTGCAAAAATAGCCCGTAATTTTATTGTTGGTAAGATTTTCAATAATAAATGGATTCTTGAAAGGGCAACAAGAGATTATCCGTTGCGAATTGATGTTGCAAAATTTAAGGAAGCTTCCAGTAATCTATCAACGATTATCCAAGATGTTAGACAATGTGAGGATTTAGAAAGATTAAGAGGGTTGGAAGGTCAAGCAGCTACATGTTATAACAAGCTTTTCAATCAATTGATACTACAGCAAAAGGAGGATTTTTATTTCCATTCCAGAAACCGCAGACCGCCAACGGATAATGTTAATGCGATGTTATCGTTTGCTTATACACTATTAGCGAATGACACCGCATCTGCTTTGGAAGGAGTCGGGCTAGATGCATACGTAGGCTTTTTACATAGGGACCGACCGGGAAGAGTTTCTTTAGCGCTTGATGTGATGGAAGAGTTGCGGGGTGTGTATGCGGATAGATTCGTTCTGTCATTAATTAATACAAAGGTTGTAAATCGTGATGATTTTTATAAAAAGGAAAATGGAGCGGTTGTGATGACTGATGAGGCGAGGAAGAAGTTTCTCAAATCATGGCAAAGCAGGAAGCAGGAAAAGATCACACATACATTTTTAGGAGAAAAGATATCATGGGGGCTCGTTCCTCATGTTCAAGCTTTATTATTAGCACGTTTTTTACGTTCTGATTTAGATGAATATCCGCCATTTTTCTGGAAGTAGGTGAGAGATTGCTCGTATTAATAACATATGATGTTAATACGGTTAGTACTTCAGGACAAAAGAGATTACGGAGAGTTTCAAAAATATGTCAAAATTATGGACAACGTGTACAAAATTCAGTTTTCGAATGTGTAGTTGACGCTACTCAATATACTACATTAAAATTTGAACTTGAGAGTGTTATAGATAAAGAAAAAGATAGTCTTCGATTTTATAAATTGGGAAATAATTATAAAAATAAGGTTGAGCATATCGGAATAAAACCTTCAATTGATATGGAGGGAACATTAATTGTTTAGTGCGAATGTAAAGTACACATAATTTTCCTAAGGGTTTCGCACCAAATTTTTTACCATTTTTTTCCATTTATTTGCTCATTTACTTAAATGTTCTTTAGTTAACTAAAGAAAATAGCGGTTTTTCTGTATATTTTGGGTCAATTTGGCACAAAATCGCTGTCGCACTCTTCATGGGTGCGTGGATTGAAATTTTTACTTGCGCGGCTTCTGTTTTAACCATTTTGTCGCACTCTTCATGGGTGCGTGGATTGAAATAGCTAATTAGTCGCTATAACCGAGAAAACTGTCTGTCGCACTCTTCATGGGTGCGTGGATTGAAATATCGTTGAACAAGACGGGGGGAGATTACACCACGGTCGCACTCTTCATGGGTGCGTGGATTGAAATTTTTTTGGTTATTTGGTGCATACATGTATTTCAGTCGCACTCTTCATGGGTGCGTGGATTGAAATTTTGCCATCTGTATTCAAAATTAAATTCCTTATTGTCGCACTCTTCATGGGTGCGTGGATTGAAATAAAAATTAAATTTTGTTTCCAGTCACAAATCATAGTCGCACTCTTCATGGGTGCGTGGATTGAAATAGTGCGGTAATTATCCTTTGAAACATTGCATCACGTCGCACTCTTCATGGGTGCGTGGATTGAAATTTCTTTTTATTCGATGATTGATCCATACTCTCAGTCGCACTCTTCATGGGTGCGTGGATTGAAATCGTCTTGGTAATGAGGATATAAATCATCGCTACCGTCGCACTCTTCATGGGTGCGTGGATTGAAATACAATTAACTCAGCATGTGATTGTATCAGGTCATGTCGCACTCTTCATGGGTGCGTGGATTGAAATCAACCATATATAGCACCAACAAAAAACATCAATAGTCGCACTCTTCATGGGTGCGTGGATTGAAATTAAAGCATGTGGATGAATCAGTTTAGCAGGCACAGTCGCACTCTTCATGGGTGCGTGGATTGAAATGATTTTTTTAGGCCAAGCATAAACCATAGCTAACGTCGCACTCTTCATGGGTGCGTGGATTGAAATTTTCTACATCCGTTTGGGTTGTAGCAATATCATCGTCGCACTCTTCATGGGTGCGTGGATTGAAATAGGTGGGAATCCTGCTTTTAAAAGAGAATTAGTTAAGTCGCACTCTTCATGGGTGCGTGGATTGAAATGATTGGGTCTCCTACCGGCTCATTTGTCATTTCGTCGCACTCTTCATGGGTGCGTGGATTGAAATAAAAATTCATTCGTCTTATTTAAGCGGTGTCGCGTCGCACTCTTCATGGGTGCGTGGATTGAAATATAACGATGGGACGATTGCGGAGTTAGAGGCGCAGTCGCACTCTTCATGGGTGCGTGGATTGAAATGCATATGTTTTAAAAATAGTGGATATTTGCATAGGTCGCACTCTTCATGGGTGCGTGGATTGAAATCTGCTACACTCCCATTTTGTACCCAACTTTGCCGTCGCACTCTTCATGGGTGCGTGGATTGAAATAATATCTAAATCTTGTGGCATAGTGTTTAATCTAGTCGCACTCTTCATGGGTGCGTGGATTGAAATTTTAATAACCTTGATTTCTTTTGCGTAGTTAAAGTCGCACTCTTCATGGGTGCGTGGATTGAAATTTCGAGATTCCTTAAAAAGTCAACAATATGCTTTGTCGCACTCTTCATGGGTGCGTGGATTGAAATATGGTAAAAGCTCCTGACCTGGTGAGCAAACGTTGTCGCACTCTTCATGGGTGCGTGGATTGAAATTAGTTGTGCATAGGCAAACTCTATATATGTTCCAGTCGCACTCTTCATGGGTGCGTGGATTGAAATGTTGGCAAGTTGCACTTCCAAGTTTGCTATTTTGTCGCACTCTTCATGGGTGCGTGGATTGAAATCCATCTTTGAACTGAACAGGTAGTCTAACTTTAGTCGCACTCTTCATGGGTGCTTGGATTGAAATTAAACTAATATAGAATTGCGTTTCACCGGGATCCGTCGCACTCTTCATAGGTGCGTGGATTGAAATTATACGAAACCTTTTGTTTTGCCATGTTCGACCCAAGTCGCACTCTTCATAGGTGCGTGGATTGAAATAATAGATGAAGGTATAACCCTTGAACCATATTTAACGTCGCACTCTTCATGGGTGCGTGGATTGAAATAATTTGACGTAATAAAAAGTTCGAAAATCTATCGTCGCACTCTTCATGGGTGTGTGGATTGAAATCGTGACGGTCTACCTAAAGACGAAATGGAAATGACTGTCGAACCCTACATAAATTTCACACCAAAGGAACTATAAAATAACACAGGAGATGACAATGATTGTAGCGAAGATAGTAATATAATAAAATATGACTTTTCTGGTGGTGTGGATTGTGAAAAAAATTTTGACATCAAAGAAGGCTGTGTTTGGAGGCTTGTTGTTCTTGCTTATTGGTACATGGGTATTCAGCGAAATGAGCAATCGTTTTTCCATGAAGGGGCAAGAGCCAACTGATGAAGGCTATATTGTTTTTCACAATGGTACGAAATATTTCGTTAAAGGAGAAAATATTACAGCTTCTGACTTGGAAAATTTTTCTGATGAAGATGTTACGATGTTTTCAAAAAAGTTTGAGGAAATAGCGATATTACTAGATGATGGAATGAAACTTTTAGGGACAGGAATTAAAAGTGGTGATCAGGTCGCTATTTGGTATGAAGAAGTCCTTGAATCGTACCCGGCACAAATTAAATTAATGCAAATAAGGAAAATTGATAAAAACAAATAAATTTACACTTCTTTACTAATTGTAATTGTTTGTTTTATGAAAATTCGTTATAATATAATCGTATTTTGAAAGGAGGTAATATTTTGAAAAAAGTGTTTTTCTAACAATCTTTTTGTTTACCTTTTTATTCGTTCCAATCAGTGCTTTGGCGGACAATACACTAGGAGACTTTCATTTTAATGCAAAATAATCTTCACATCCCTTGGATAGAGTTAATTCAAAGGGAGAGGTAACAAAATATGAGGATTACAGCAATAAGAACTTAACGTTTATCAATGAAACAAAAAGTTTTCAAGGCTCAGGAGAGCTTAATCCTATTTTTGTTGGTGATTTGCTAAATAAAGGCTTTTTAGAGACTACACAACCTTTAGTAAAAGATGTGACCACAAATGAAGTCGCACCATTTGTTATCATCGGTCCAGATGGAAGAACTAGAGTAGAAAATACAATAGTATTCCCATATAGTGCCATTACTTATATTTCCTTGGAGTGGGCAGATGGTAGCCGCGGATCTTGTACAGGGACATTAATTGGTATCGATAGAGTTTTAACAAATGGGCATTGTGTTGTGAATCCTACTACGCAAAGAGGGATAGTGAGTGCCACAGTTTATCCGGGTGTAAGTGGTAGTACCGCTTTATTTGGAGCATATAATGCGATCGATTATTATGTTACTTCCCATTGGATCAATACTGGAGCAATATCTCAAGATTATGCAGTTCTTGTACTAAGTCCATCGAATGGCCGCCATGCAGGAGAACGTGCTGGGATATGCAGGAATTAGGCAGGTAACGAATATTCTTAATCAGAACATCGGGATCTATGGTTATCCAGGTGATTTGATCAGAAGAGATGGAGCCATAAATCAATATGGGATGAGTGGAAATGTTGCAAGTGAGGATAGTCAAGTAGCTTATTATACAATTGATACAGCACCAGGACAGTTGGGCTCTGCTATGTTAAATACAAGCAATCAAGTCATTGGTGTACATAGCAGCGGTTTTTCTGATCGAAATGGTAATCCGGTGAGAAATGGCGGTCCAAAGATGAGCAGCTTTATGTTTGAGTTCGTTTCAAATGCGTTGAATTAATAATGGATAAAATACTGCACCTTTAAATGTTAGGGAGCACCAACATTTGGAGGTGCAGTTTTGCGTTCGCAAAATACTCAATAAAATGAGTGGGAGTCTGAGAAATGAACTGTTCATAAGTAATCAGTTATTTTGTGCAAAACCAAACTTTTACACGAAATGTGCCGAAAATCTTTTTTATCAACAAATCGGTATAACAAAGTTAATTTTTTGTTTAAGATATAGGATACAGATACTGAGGCAAGAATCCCGAGATAAAAACGAACTTTAAACAATTTTTCTTAGCGGAAACGAAAGATTAGGTGTTTTATGTCAAGGCTTGTAATATCTACTAAGGATGTATCATTCCCAAAAGTCCATTAGTCCTTTATACTAATTGGAGTAAAAGATTTAATGGAGAGGAATTAATTATGACCGTTACGAATGAAGAAATGATTGTTGAGATAAAAAGTTTGGACGATAAAGGCGCGGGACGAACTAGTGTTTGGCGTTAGAATGAGCACGGAAATCAGAAAAAGTTAAGGCTAACGATTCCGCAAGTACTCCCTGGAGAAAAAGTTCGTGTTATTGTTGACAAGCCAGAACGTCGAAGAAGAAGGGCGATTGCTGAAGAGCAAGATAGATAAGCTCAACAACAAGAAGAAGGAACTAAACCTCGAGCTCAACTACGTCGAGGACGTAGAAGAGTTATTGAAGTATATAAAGATGGCCAACTAGTAAATACAATCGATGGATTACTAGAGACTTTCAAATGGACAACAGAGAACAAAATTTGTAACGTTGGCTGGGTGAAGCATTCACTCAAAACTGGTAAAGAAACTGTTGCTGGTCGAAAATTCGAAGAAGGTGGATTTCTATTCAAGTACGTTGAATAATCAGCGTGCTTGTTTAGTGTCGCACTCTTCATGGGTGCATGGATTGAAATCAAAGCTAACAATCTTTTAAGCTCATAATAATCAAGTCGCACTCTTCATGGGTGCGTGGATTGAAAGTTAAGCAATGGAACTTCTGATAAACTAGTATGGTTTGCGGGAATTTGTGCTGAAACATTGAAAGGTATAATTAACTTTTCCATCTGGATTCGCATTAGGTGTTTTTGTCTTTTTTCTTCCTTAGACGCTCATCCAATAAAAAAATGTTAGCTCTTTATTTATGAGTCGCCTCAAACGATGAATTACCACATTCTGATTGTCATCTAATTGAAAATGGTAGATCTATTCGCAAAACTAATCGACTTAAAAATAACTGTTTTTCAGCATTAGCATACATATTTGCTATTCGGTTGATAATCTAAACAAATGTCTAATAATTGAATGAATGTCAAAAAAATAGACACTCTTTGCAATTATGCTGAAATTTAAGAAATGAACACGGCCGTCCAAAATTACGCCACACCAACTCAAATACCGTAAAAAAATGTCGACTGTATACATTGGTATCATATTGGCAATGCGATAAAGGTAAAATAATTTTATATCCATAAAAACCACCCAAATGAACAAAAGCAATAGGGTGGTTTTTAAAGGGAAAAAATAAAAGGAAAATGATCACCAAACGAATCTTTATTTAGCAATAATTTTCTGCTTTTCATCTCCTGCATATATTGGCACTTCTTTTTTAATTCCTTGCCTATTTACATACCAATTTGTTGCTCCAACAAATAACCCACCACCAACAATGTTTCCAAGTGAAACAATGAGCAAATTAAAAGCCGCTCCTGTCAAGGTAATAGTATCCGGGTGAGGGACTGATAAAGAAATAGAAAATAACGCCATGTTGGCAATACTATGCTCATAACCGGAAACAAAGAAAGAAGTGACCGTCATCATGATCAACATAACCTTTGCTGCAAAATTGTCGGTTTGCAACGGGAGCCAAATGGCCAGACAAACAAGCCAGTTACATAGAATACCGCGAAAAAACATTTCCCCTGTCGTTAATCCAATCTTGCCTGTCACCGCACTAAATAAATAGTGGTCAGCTGGAATATCTTTAAATAAACCCGTCTGAACAAATAAAAAAGTAAAAAACAAGACGCCGATTAAATTTCCAAGATAGGTAACACCCCAAACATACAGGGTTTCTTTCAAGGAAGTCTTTTGATCCAGACTGCCCATTGTCATGTACATCGTATTCCCGGTAAACAGCTCACCGCCACCAATCACAATTAAAACTAACGCTAGTGAGAAGGTCATCCCGCCGATTAAGGATGTGGCCGGTGATCCGGTTGCCCTGAATGCGTCTCCAATTCGAAAGGCAAAAACAACCGCAAACGAAATATAAACTCCTGCAAGCATCGCCTTTGTCCAAAATTTCTTTGGGTCATTTTTCAGCATATCGGCTTTTTTTACAGATGTATCAATGGCTGTACTTAATGCACTTGTAGACATAGAAAAACTCCTAACTTTTTTAATGTATTGTGATCAAAATCACAAGCAACATTAATATACCGATTTTTCTATAGTCAAACAATCCTTTTATAAAAAGTTTCTAAGATTGGTCATAATTTTGTTGTTAATCGTAAATAATTAAACCTTCTTTCCAGGAGAATAAGGAAAAAGATTATCATGTCCATTTTATGCAAGTAACAAGAACGGGAAGTTATCCACAGAGGAACCCTTTATATCCACAACTAATCAAAAATTATCCACATAATAACTGCAGTTAAGCACAGAAAAATCACAACTTATCCACATAACTAACAAAATTGTTCACGGTAGTTGGAAAATGTACACAAGTCAGAAGTTAACTTTAGAAAAACTACTCGGAAGATGTGGAAAAGTTATCCACAAGCGTTTAAACATACGAATCCGGCAAAATATGATAAAATATAAATTGTATTTTATAAAGCAAAAGCAGGGACTGGGAGTGGTTCCGACGAAAATATAAAAGCCGATCATTATGCAGTTGGTACTCATAAGATTGGAAAAATTGGAATAAAGATACGTGGAATGAACTTCGTCGGACTGACTCCTAAACCGATTATATATTTTGGAGTGAGGGTATGCTTGGAAAATTAATTGCCGGATTAATCTTTCCGTGTTTGTTGGTCATCTTATTTTCACGTGTAACTTATAATCATATCGTCGGATTGCTGTTAACATTGGCTCTGATTTCTGTGTCCGCATATAAAGGTTATACCCATTCATGGCCGTTGATTATTATTGACGGTATTTCGTTGACGATAGGATTTTGGTATTCAAAACGCATGGTAAAAAATTTTAAAAGAAAAAAGGATGAATGAGGTATAAAATCGCTTATCACAATTTGTTAGGCGGTTTTTCTTTTCATCGGGGAATGAGGATAAGTTCTTCATACCCTGTGGATAAACAGTGTAAAAATTGTGTATAACGTTAATATTGTGGTTAATTAAATTTACAGCTGGGACTGTATCATTTGAAGTTTTTCTTGAGGCGTCCTTAAATCCGCGGAATGGGCATCCTCGTTGGAAATTTATACATTCGCCTAACCTATAAAAATTAAACGAATATTCGTTCGCAAAATAGTGGCTTTTCTGTTATGCTTTTGGTAAAATAGATTCTGTGAATGATGAATGTACGGACCCAAAAAATAATGGGGTGATTTAGATGGAAAAAACAAAGGATCAATTTCAGTTAGTGTCAAAATATCAACCTCAAGGGGATCAACCGCAAGCGATAAAAGAGCTGGTTGCGGGCTTAAAAAACGGCAAGAAACATCAAACATTGCTGGGGGCAACCGGTACAGGGAAAACTTTTACCATTTCTAATGTGATAAAAGAAGTGAATAAACCAACGTTAATTATTGCTCATAACAAGACATTGGCAGGGCAATTATACAGCGAATTCAAAGAGTTTTTCCCAAACAATGCCGTTGAATATTTTGTCAGTTACTATGATTATTACCAACCCGAAGCCTATGTACCACAGACCGATACGTATATCGAGAAGGATGCAAGTATTAATGATGAAATTGATAAGCTGCGACACTCAGCGACATCGGCATTATTTGAACGTCGCGATGTCATTATCATAGCCAGTGTATCCTGCATTTATGGGTTAGGTTCACCGGAAGAATATAAAGAACTTGTATTATCACTAAGGGTCGGCACGGAAATCGAGCGGAATGAACTGCTTCGGAAATTGGTTGATATCCAGTATACCCGAAATGATATTGACTTCCATCGGGGTACCTTCCGGGTTCGCGGTGATGTTGTGGAAATTTTTCCATCTTCACGAGATGAGCATTGTATCCGTGTTGAATTTTTTGGTGATGAAATTGATCGAATTCGGGAAGTCGATGCGTTGACGGGCGAGATTATCGGAGAACGGGAACATGTGGCGATTTATCCGGCTTCCCACTATGTTACACGGGAAGAAAAAATGCAAGTCGCCATTAAAAATATTGAACAAGAATTACAAGAACGGTTAAAGGAACTCCGGGCTCAAGGGAAGCTTTTAGAAGCACAAAGATTGGAACAGCGGACAAATTATGATTTGGAAATGATGCGGGAAATGGGTTTTTGTTCAGGAATTGAAAACTATTCCCGTCATTTAACCTTAAGGGAAGCGGGCGCTACCCCATATACGTTGCTCGATTATTTTCCAGAGGATTTTTTAATCGTTGTTGATGAATCCCATGTAACGATTCCGCAAATCCGGGGTATGTATAACGGAGACCAAGCAAGAAAAAATGTACTTGTTGAACATGGCTTCCGCTTACCATCTGCCCTGGATAACCGACCGCTTATGTTTGAAGAATTTGAAAAACATATCAACCAAATTATTTACGTTTCAGCAACTCCGGGACCATATGAATTGGAACATTGTCCGACGGTGGTTGAACAAATTATTCGTCCGACCGGCTTACTGGATCCGATTATAGAGGTCCGTCCGATCAAAGGACAAATTGATGACCTTATCGGAGAAATTCAAGAACGAATTCGGAAAAATGAGCGGGTTCTTGTAACGACATTAACGAAAAAAATGTCCGAGGATTTAACCGATTATTTGAAAGAAATCGGGATTAAAGTTCAGTATTTACATTCTGAAGTAAAAACATTGGAGCGGATTGAGATTATTCGTGATTTGCGACTGGGCAAATATGATGTCATTGTCGGGATTAACTTGTTACGGGAAGGACTTGATATTCCGGAAGTGTCCCTTGTTGCCATTTTAGATGCAGATAAAGAAGGATTTTTACGGTCAGAACGTTCATTAATCCAAACGATTGGCCGGGCAGCAAGAAATGCAAACGGAAAAGTCATTATGTATGCGGACCAAATTACTCGTTCAATGGATTTCGCAATCAATGAAACAAAACGGCGGCGCCAAATCCAAGAAGAATATAATCGGAAACATGGCATTACCCCGAAAACGATTCAAAAAGAAATTCATGATGTTATTCGTGCAACCATTGCCGCTGAAGAACAGGAAGAATACAGTCCGACTGATAAATATGGAAAGTTATCTAAGAAAGAACGGGAAAAATTAATTCAAAAATTAGAAGCGGAAATGAAAGAAGCAGCCAAAGCACTTGACTTTGAACGCGCTGCTGAATTGAGAGACTTGGTATTAGAGTTGAAAGCAGAAAGGTGACGATAAATGAAGGATCAAATTAAAGTAAGAGGTGCACGGACAAATAATTTAAAAAATATTGATGTCGATATTCCCCGTAATCAACTTGTAGTCTTTACGGGGTTATCCGGTTCAGGAAAATCTTCGCTGGCTTTTGATACCATTTATGCTGAAGGTCAACGTCGGTATGTCGAGTCGCTTTCTGCTTATGCCAGGCAGTTTTTAGGACAAATGGACAAGCCGGATGTTGATTCCATTGAAGGATTATCTCCGGCTATTTCTATTGACCAAAAAACGACCAGTCGGAATCCCCGTTCAACAGTTGGAACAGTTACGGAAATATATGATTATTTGCGATTACTGTATGCTCGTATTGGTCACCCGATTTGTCCGAACCATGGCATTGAAATCACCTCACAAACCGTTGAACAGATGGTCGATCGTATATTGGAATATCCGGAGCGGACCCGGATTCAAATCTTAGCTCCGGTTGTCTCCGGCAGAAAGGGGACGCACGCCAAAGTTCTTGAAGACATAAAGAAAGAAGGGTTTGTCCGCGTCCGTATTGACGGAGAAATGCTTGAATTGAACGATGATATTGAGCTGGAAAAAAATAAAAAGCATTCCATCGATGTTGTCATTGACCGGATTATTATAAAAGAAGGAGTCACAGCGCGGCTGACCGACTCATTGGAAACAGCATTGAAACTAGGACAAGGACGCGTCATAATCGATGTCATTGGTCAAGAAGAATTACTTTTCAGTGAGTTACATGCTTGTCCGTATTGTGGTTTTTCCATCGGGGAATTGGAACCAAGGATGTTTTCGTTTAACAGTCCGTTTGGGGCTTGCCCGGATTGTGACGGGATTGGTTCGAAATTGGAAGTGGATCTCGACCTTGTTATTCCTGATAAAAACTTAACATTACGACAAGGGGCGATTGCACCTTGGGAACCGGTCAGTTCCCAGTATTATCCGCAATTATTAGAAGCGGTTTGTAATCATTACGGGATTGATATGGATGTACCGGTGAAAGATATTCCGCAACATTTAATGGATAAAATTTTATACGGTTCAGATGGGGAATTAATTCACTTCCATTATGAAAATGATTTTGGCGTGATTCGGGATACGGATATCGAATTTGAAGGCGTTCTTCGCAATATTGAGCGCCGTTTTCGGGAATCCACTTCTGATTATACAAGAGAACAAATGGAAAAGTATATGGCGCAAAACCCTTGTCCGACTTGTAAAGGATATCGCTTGAAAAAAGAAACATTGGCAGTGAAAATTAATGGACTTCATATTGCGGAAGTAACCGACTTTTCCATTCAAGAAGCTCTCCATTTTTTCGATACATTGGAATTAAGTGAAAAAGAACAAAACATTGCTCGCTTAATTTTGCGGGAAATTAAGGAACGGCTCGGTTTTCTTGTTAATGTCGGTTTGGATTATTTAACCTTGAGCAGGGCGGCCGGTACATTATCCGGTGGAGAAGCACAACGGATTCGTCTGGCAACTCAGATCGGTTCCCAATTAACGGGTGTCCTGTATATTTTGGATGAGCCATCAATTGGTTTGCATCAACGCGATAATGATAAATTAATTGAAACGATGAAACGAATGCGTGATCTTGGAAATACGTTAATCGTTGTTGAACATGATGAAGATACGATGTTGGCGGCTGATTATCTTGTCGACGTTGGACCGGGAGCGGGTGTTCATGGAGGCACGGTTGTTTCAGCCGGAACACCGGAACAAGTGAAGGGTGATCCGCATTCATTAACAGGTCAATATTTAGCCGGCAAAAAATTTATTCCGTTGCCACAAGAACGGCGAAAAGGAAATGGACAATATTTGGAAGTTGTTGGCGGTAAAGAAAACAATTTAAAAAATATCCGTGTTAAATTTCCTCTCGGTACATTTATTGCGGTCACCGGTGTTTCCGGATCAGGTAAAAGTACATTAGTTAATGAAATTTTATATAAAAGCCTATCACAAAAATTAAATCGTGCCAAAGTGAAACCGGGGCAACATAAAGAAATCAAAGGAATAGAAAATCTGGAAAAAGTTATCGATATTGACCAGTCACCGATCGGACGTACTCCACGTTCCAATCCGGCTACTTATACAGGTGTTTTCGATGATATCCGTGATGTATTTGCAGCGACGAACGAGGCCAAAATTCGCGGCTATAAAAAAGGACGCTTTAGTTTTAATGTTAAAGGCGGTCGCTGTGAGGCATGTAAAGGGGACGGCATCATTAAAATTGAAATGCACTTTCTTCCGGATGTTTATGTACCATGCGAGGTTTGTCATGGAAAACGGTACAATCGTGAAACATTGGAAGTGAAATATAAAGGGAAAAATATTGCGGACGTGCTTGATATGACCGTAGAAGATGCATTGGAGTTTTTTGCCAATATCCCAAAAATTAAACGGAAAATCCAAACGATTTATGATGTTGGTCTCGGGTATATGAAACTTGGTCAACCGGCAACGACATTATCCGGTGGGGAAGCACAACGGGTTAAGCTTGCCTCCGAATTGCATCGGCGTTCCAATGGCCGCACTTTGTATATTTTGGACGAACCGACAACCGGTCTTCATGCTGATGATATTGCCCGTCTCCTCGATGTTTTACAACGTCTTGTTGAAAACGGCGATACGGTGGTCGTTATTGAACATAATCTCGATGTGATAAAAACAGCGGACTATATTATTGATCTGGGTCCGGAAGGCGGGGATCGCGGCGGTACGGTTATTGCGAAAGGAACGCCTGAACAAGTGGCCAAAACAGATGTGTCTTACACCGGTTATTATTTGAAACGTGTTATCGAGAGGGACCGAGAACGGATGAAAAACATGATTCGGGAAAAAGAAGAACTACCAATACAATCATAATTTCCGAATTAAAGCTAAACATTCATGTATAAAATATGTATTAACCAGAAAAAACTGTTTCACTAATAGATGAAAAGGCATGGTAACTCAAGTTTTGATAACCATGCCTTTTTGTGTAAAGGAATTAATTTCAAATAGTTTTATATTGAAAATGTATATGTTGCTTTTACAGAATTGATTTGTTCAAATAGTTTTATATAAGAGAGCTTTTTAAATAAAATTTATACTGACTACCTTGACTTGCCATAATGTGCGATACTAAAAGTTTATTCATATCGTAAAGCTTCGATTGGGTCTAAATTCGATGCTTTATTAGCAGGTAAGATGCCGAATATGATACCGATAAACATCGAGAACAATAATCCGATTAAAACGATCGGCAATGAGACAATTATCGGAAAACCGATTATCGACGAAACCAAATAGGCAACACCAGCACCAAATAAAATCCCAATCGTCCCGCCGATTAACGTTAATGTCATTGCTTCGACTAAAAACTGAAATAAAATTTGACCTCTTGTCGCACCCAAAGCCATCCGGGTACCTATTTCACGGGTACGTTCGGTAATGGAAACAAGCATAATATTCATAACGCCAATTCCACCGACTAATAAAGAAACTCCCGCAATACATCCAATAATCAGGGTCATAATGGATGTAATTTGGCCAATCCCTTCAGCAATTTCTTCCATGTTTGTCACTTGGTAGGCTTCCTCTGTTCCATGAATTTGATTTAATAATTGTGCTGCTTTCTTTCCTGCTTCTTGCAATTTCTCAGTATTTTCAGCTTGAATTGTGATAGAACTGATTTTGTTGTTACCGGTTATCGTTCGCCAAGTTTTCCAAGGAACATATACCTCATTGGAACTGAACGATGCTAACAGCCCGGTTGGTTTTTCTAAAACACCGACAACTTCAAAAGGCTGTGATTGAACATAAATAATTTTTCCTAACGGCTCCTCTTTTTCAAATAACTCCTTGCTAAGACCTGAACTGATTACAGCCGCACGTCCGCCCCCTAAAAAATCTGATGGCAGTAAATTTCTTCCGCTCGATACGTTTAACTCGTTTACTTCAATGTACGTTTGGTTAATACCGGAAATAGATGACTCAATTGTATTTTCCCGGTAGCGAACATTGCCAAATTCATCACTGGATGTCACAATTTTTGAAATTTCCGGGATTGTTTCAATGGAACGGATATCGTCTTCCGTAAACGGTGACCAAAGAGCATCCGGATTTTCCTTCATTTCTTCTTCAGAGGGGGAGTAAGATAAAGAAACCGTATTTCCGGAACCAACAATTAGTGATTTGAGCTTTTCCGTTCCCCCTTGACCAAGTGCGACAATGAAAATGACGCTCGATACACCAATAATTATGCCAATCATTGTTAAAATTGAACGCATTTTATGAACAAAGATGGAGGAGAAAGCAATTTTAATATTTTCGACAATACTCATAGGATCTCTCCTCTATTTTCTTGATCAATATCTTGAACGATGTACCCGTCACGTAATAAGATTAAACGATTGGCATAGCTGGCCACTTCTTCTTCGTGCGTAACAACAATTACGGTAGTCCCGTCTTCTTTATTTAACATAGTAAATAGCTCCATAATCTGTTCGCTTGTTTTTGTATCGAGAGCACCGGTCGGTTCATCAGCCAGGATCAGATCGGGTTTATTGACAATGGCTCTGGCAATTGCCACCCGTTGTTTTTGGCCACCTGACAGCTCATTGGGTAAGTGTAACATCCGATCCCCGAGTCCAACTTTCTCTAAAGCTTCTTTTGCTCGTTCTTCCCGCTCTTTCTTTTTAACTCCGGCATAAATCATCGGAAGTTCAACATTTTTCAACGCATTTAATCGCGGTAACAAATTAAATTGTTGAAAGACAAAGCCAATCGCCCGGTTGCGAATTTTTGCCAGTTCATGCTCTTTATACTGCAAAACCTCTTTCCCGTTTAAAAAATATGTACCCTCAGTCGGTCGATCGAGAAATCCAATAATATTCATTAAAGTGGATTTTCCGGAACCGGACGGGCCCATAATTGAGATAAATTCTCCTCTATTAATCTTTAAATCAATTCCGTTTAGAACAAGAACATCTTCATTCCCTAGTGAATAACTTTTTTTAATAGAAGCCAATTGGATCATTTTACAATCACTTCCATGCCATCTTGAATGTCATCGGACGGGTCTTTAATGACTTTATCTTTCTTGGTAACCCCATCTTTAATTTCAATGGATTCGAGTGAGGCGTTGCCAACTTTTACTTCTTTTCTTACAGCTTTTCCATTTTTAACAATGAAAACATAACTTTTTTCCCCGTCTTGTTTAACAGCAGTTAATGGGAGAGTTTTAGCCGTGTATTCATTGGCGGTGATTTCAATAATCATTTGAAACCCGGGCTTTAACTCAATATTTTGATCGGTTACTTCAATTTCGATCGTATATTGAACGCCGCTTTGTGCACCTGAATCTTGTAAACCGGTCGACTCTTCGGGTAAATATGAAATACTTTTCACTTTCCCTGACCATGTCTTATCAGGAACTGTGTCCGCAGTTAGTTTAACCGCTTGTCCTTCATTAATTTTCAGCGCATCATATTCTGAAACTGAGCCAACAACGATAAACTGACCAATTGAACCAATTTTCATAATCGGTTCGGGGATTTCCGAATTTGTTTTAAACTGGGCATCCTCATTTATCTCAATGATTTTACCGGCAATATCACTTACAACTTTCAAATCGGCTAACTGTTGGTTAATATTGTCTTTTTGTAATTGAGCTTGCTTTAATTCAAGTTTTGCTTGTTCCAACTGAAGATTTACTTGATCACGTTCTTTCTTTAATGTTTCATCATCTTTATTGTCTTTTAAAAGTTTATCTATTTCCTTTAGCTGTTTTTGTGTATCTTCAATTTGTAAATTGACCGACTGGATTTGCAACTCATTTTGTTTTTGTTCCATTAAAAGCTGGTCACTTTTATAGGTGAAAAGCGGGGTTCCTGCTTGAACATCGTCACCAACTTTTACTGAGATATCTGCAATCTTTCCTTTCGTTGCATCATAGTAAATCGACTGTTCGTTTGCCAGTTTTAATGTTCCTTGTGAGATAACATTTTCGGATAATTTTTCCTCCTTAACGGAAGCAACTTCAACTTCAATATTATTACCGGAAGCTTTTATTAGATTAAAAGAAAACAAGGTTACAATAATGGCGATAATTCCAATGGTTATCCATAGTTTTTTATTTTTCATCAATATACACCTTTCACTTACTTATAGAATAGAAACAATGACCGATTCAGATATTACTTCTTAGGCCCATCCGATCATGGAGAAAAAGATCGATAACATGTAAAAACCGATGGAAACACCCCATGCTAATTCTTTGGAAAAAGATGCCACCTTCTGTAATCCAATTGCCGATAATATGACACTCCAAATGGAAAAAACTTCAATATTATCAAATACTGCCTTTAGTGCACCATCAGCGGGGATCAATGTAGTAAGACTAGTGAACGTAGTAGTTGACGACCCGGTAATGACCATGCCAATTCCGTTTACAATCATGCCTAAAGCAGTTAGGATCAATAAATATACATTCATTGAAAACAGCTGG
This sequence comes from Caldibacillus thermoamylovorans, assembly GCF_000751775.1. Lineage (GTDB taxonomy): Bacteria > Bacillota > Bacilli > Bacillales > Caldibacillaceae > Caldifermentibacillus > Caldifermentibacillus hisashii. Next base: position 37,307 of record NZ_CCRF01000083.1, on the reverse strand, counting down.
CGGAACGATACATTCGAACGTGCTAACCTTGCAATCAACAAATAAACAAGCGTACCAATAAACGCAGTTACAATAGGTACAATCACACCGGCAATAATAGAACCGATTACTAAAAATGGGGCTAACTCTTCCGGTAAACCTTCATTTCCTGACTCGGTATTGGTTGTAACAATGATCATTCCAATGCTAAACACAAGAATAATCATTAACAATGGTCCCCAGATTTTCGGTTTTTCTTTTATTCTGGCAAAATGTTCGCTTGGACTCCAAAGAATCCCCCATAGACTTGGACTCTTCTTTTCAATTTCATTTGCTTCTAATCTTTCTTCCACAACAATCCATCCCTTCTTTATGGTTTACTCTAATTTTTACGGATTTGAAGAAAAAAGGTTTCAAACCCGTATGATTTATTTTAAAGGTACTAATAACTTGATATTGCCATAATCGTGCAGCGATCTGATTGATACAGCTGTTTTATCAGCAATTTCTTCAATTCAAAAAAATTTTTTCCATTTCCAATCCTCCATTTAGATACGTATTAAAGCTCTATTCTTACTATAAAGCCTAACGTAACTGTAGGTTCAAGAGGAAATTTAATCGAAAAAAATTGTTTTTTTAATGGAACTGATTTAAACAAAAGAATTTTCCTCTCTCTAGCGAATTTTACAGACTGTCCCTTTGCTTTAAAAAACACTACATGATAAAAGAATTTTAAACAACATAAGCTATTTCCATGAAACTTTTCGGTTTGAATTACGTAAAAAGTATAAATAAATGAGAGATTTTGTAAAGGACGTGAAAAATATGAAGGAAGAACGGAAGAAAATTTTAGAAATGGTGAAGACAGGCCAAGTGAGTATTGAAGAAGCGGAAAAATTGTTGGAAGAACTCGAAAACATGGAGTCACTAAAAGAAGAAAAAAAAGCGAAAATGGCTGAAGAATTATCAAAAATTGAAGCATACAAATCCAGTCATGAACAAAATGAGAAGGAGACTTTTCATCAGTCAAGTTCTACAAAAACATCAACATTTGCCAAGGAAGCAAAAGATACACTGACCAATTTGTTTGAAAGAGCAATGAAGAAAATAAAGGAAATGGACTTGGATTTCCATCATTCGGTCAATGTTTCACACGTATTTCAACAAAATGAAAACAAGTTTAAAGATGTGTTTATTGAAATTCCAAATGGTTCTGTACAGCTGATTGTATGGGATCATTCCGACGTCCGTGTGGAATGTGAAGGGAAAGTGTATCGCGAGGAAGATCCTGTACACGGGAAAGAGCGATTTTTAGAAAATATTGAGTTTCGTGTAGATCAAGAAGCCCTTGCTTTTTTAGCTAAAGAGAAATTCATGAAGGTTGACACAAAAGTTTTCTTACCACAAAGCGTTTATAACAAAGTTGCGATTAAACTGTTTAACGGCACGATTAGCGGGGAAGGCGTTAAAGGGAAAAAAATTAATTTTCAAACGTCCAATGGAGGCATCCGATTAGAAAGTTGTGAAGCAGAAAAGGCAGATCTTGAAACTGTGAATGGAACGATAAACTTGACTCAATGTAAAATAGATGATGCGGAAACGGAAACAATGAACGGTAAGGTGACGATTGACGGTTCCTATCAAAAAATCGATGCAGAAACAATAAGCGGTTCAATTTCTGTTCGGATTAGTAAACCGGCACCGCAATCGGTTAAGTTATCAAGTGGGGCAGGCAGTATCCATGTAAGAATCGCTAATGATTTACCGGTAAGCGGAGAGGTTAAATCCAATTTTGGCAATGTTCAGGTTGATTTATCCAATCTATATAAAATTGACGAGAAAAAGGAAATGATTCAAAAAGTCATCAAGTTTGATACAACAGCAGAATTACAAAATAAAATGTATTTATTTGCAGAATCGAAAACGGGTTCGGTTACTGTTCAACCGTATTAAAAGAATTGGCTAAAACAACTCTTCTCTCAACTTTTTATTATTTAATAAAGTTGAGAGGGAGTTTTTTAATTTTGTACTTATAACGTTTTTGTTTCGGGTTCTTTGGTTTCAGGAAAAAACATGGTAAAATGGAACATACAAAGAGTTAAGTAATAGACAAATTGAAGCCTAAGTGAGGGAGTTCATACATGTCAAAAGTGACCATCAAGGATATTTTAAATAAATTTAAATTAGAATTGATCAGTGGGGAAGAGGGCATCAATCGTCCAGTAACGACAAGTGATATTTCCCGTCCTGGACTTGAAATGGCCGGATTTTTTGATTATTATCCGGAAGATCGTTTGCAGTTATTAGGAAGAACTGAATTGACATTTTTTTCCATGCTAAATGAGGAAGATCGCATCGTCCGGATGCAGCGGCTTTGTACCGATGTCACCCCGGGGATTATTATTACACGTGGGCTGGAAATCCCAGAAGAATTAATTGAGGCTTCCGAGCAAGAAGCAGTACCGGTTATGCGTTCAAATTTGAAAACGACACAATTAGTCAGCCGATTAACAAATTATTTGGAAATTGCGCTTGCTCCGACAATTGCTATTCATGGTGTGTTGGTTGATGTATACGGCGTTGGTGTTCTTATTACCGGTCAAAGTGGAGTTGGTAAAAGTGAAACAGCTTTGGAACTTGTGAAACGGGGGCATCGGCTTGTTGCAGACGATTGTGTGGAAATACGCCAAGAAGATCAAGAATCGCTAGTAGGAAATTCACCCCCACTCATAGAACATCTTCTTGAAATTCGCGGACTCGGTATCATTGATGTCATGACTTTATTTGGTGCCGGAGCTGTTCGATCCTATAAGAGAATAACGATGTGCATCCATTTAGAAAACTGGGATCAAAATAAACGTTATGACCGGTTGGGACTCGATGAAGATAAAATGAAAATTTTTGATGTCGAAATTCCGAAATTAACCATCCCGGTTCGTCCCGGAAGAAACTTGGCTGTTATTATCGAAGTGGCGGCCATGAACTTTCGTTTGAAAAAAATGGGTGTCAATGCAGCAAAGCAATTCACTCAAAGGCTCCAAGAAACGATTAAAGATCATGAACATGAAGATTAACATACCTGTTCAATTCTGTACGCAGTGCTCTTTATTTTAATCAGAAATAATTTTAAAACTGATTGTTGTTTGTTACAATTAGTGAAATGACAGGGAAGTTCTCTCTCGTCAAACTGTTTCTTTTTGAAACGTATAGAAGGAGTTGTTGAGATGCTTTATCATGTTCAGCCCTTAAATCCGGTGGCCTTGGAACTTGGCCCTTTATCAATTCGATGGTACGGGATAATTATTGCTTTAGGTATTGTAATTGCTTATATATTAGCAACTCGTGAAGGAAAGAGACGAGGTCTTCCGGATGAAATTTTCGCTGATCTTTTACTTTGGGCCATTCCGATTTCCATTATTTGTGCCAGAATTTATTATGTTCTTTTCGAATGGGACTATTATTCGGTTAATCCGGGGAAAATAATTGCCATTTGGGAAGGCGGAATTGCCATCCATGGTGCCCTAATTGGGGCGATCGTTACCGCTGTCGTTTTTTGCCGGAAACGAAATATCTCTTTTTGGAAATTAGCTGATATTGCCGCACCAAGTATTATCATTGCTCAAGCGATTGGCCGGTGGGGGAATTTTATGAACCAAGAAGCCCATGGGGGACCGGTTACTCGCGAATTTTTGGAAGGCTTGCACTTACCTGATTTTATCATTAATCAAATGTATATAAACGGTTCCTATTATCATCCAACCTTTTTATATGAATCGCTCTGGAGTTTGCTTGGTTTTATACTTTTACTTCTATTAAGAAGAGTTAATTTGAAACAGGGAGAAATCTTTTTAGCTTACGGAATTTGGTATTCAATCGGTCGCTATTTCATTGAAGGGCTTCGAACCGACAGTTTATATTTTTTCGATACAGATATACGAGTAGCTCAGCTCGTTTCTGCTGCCGTTATCATTATTTCACTTGCCTTAATTATTTTTAGAAGGACGAAACATAATATTCCGCATTATTTAGATTAAAATCATTTTCATGGTCAATCCGATAAAGGGGGAGTAGTATCTTGTTAAATTCGGTAAAGCAAGGGATTATGAATGGGTTACACACCACTTGGTCATTGGGAAAAGTAATTTTCCCGGTAACCTTAGTCGTTTCCTTGCTTCAATACACTCCTGCACTTCCGTGGTTATTTGACAAGTTGGCACCATTTATGTCCGTTTTCGGTTTGTCGGGTGAGGCGGCCATCCCTCTTGTACTGGGTAATCTATTAAACTTATATGCGGCAATTGGCGGGATTTTAACACTTGACCTTACTGTTAAAGAAGTATTTATTATCGCAGTTATGCTTAGTTTTTCCCATAATTTACTAATTGAAACAAGTGTAGCATTAAAATCCGGTGTTAAACTCTGGGTCGTTTTATCTGTTCGGATCGGTTTAGCATTGGTTGCAGCCTTTATTATCAATTTGGTTTGGCCGGGCGGGAGTGAAATGGCCCAATATGGTTTAATAACAGCAAATGAAACAGCACCGGTTGGTATGGCGGCTATTTTTCTTGCTGGCTTGCAAAAAGCCGTATTAGGTACTCTTCAATTGGCGATGATTGTAATTCCATTGATGATCGGCATTCAAATTCTTAAAGATTTAAAATGGTTGGATGTATTTACCGGATGGATGGCTCCCGTTACCCGTGGATTAGGGATGAATGAAAACACGGCATTGGTTTTGACGGCCGGCTTAATTTTCGGTTTAGCCTATGGGGCAGGTGTATTATTGCAAGCGGTGAAAGAGGATGGTGTCAGCAAAAAAGATGCGACATTGGCATTTATTTTTCTCGTTGCGTGCCATGCTGTCGTTGAAGATACATTGATTTTTGTTCCATTAGGTATCCCGGTTTTTCCTTTATTTATAATTCGTTTATGTACGGCAATTGCTTTAACACTTATTGTCAGCAGGATCTGGAATCGGATGGAACTAGCAGCAAAAAGAAAGGGAATCTCTTATGAAACAAAATATTGATACGATTTTATTTGATTTAGACGGGACTTTAGTTAACACATATGAACTTATTTTGCAATCATTTCTTTATACTTTTCATCAATTTGGATTCGATGAATTGAAGAGGGAAGACTGTTACAAATTTATTGGACCAACTTTATATGAATCTTTTTCATCAGTTGCACCGGATAAAGCGGAAGAAATGATCCATTACTATCGAACGTTTAATAAAAAACATCATGATAAACTTGTTCGTGAGTTTCCGGGGGTTCTCGAGACAATCGATACGCTTTCCAAACAAGGATATAAGCTCGGTGTTGTTTCTACGAAAGTACGAGAGATGGTTTTTAAAGCGTTGGATAAAACCAACTTAACTCCATATTTTCCTGTAGTGATCACATTGGATGAAGTAGAGAAAGCAAAACCGGATCCGGAACCGTTAAATAAAGCGATGCACTTGTTAGGGGCAAAACCGGAAAGCACGTTGATGGTCGGCGATTCTTACCATGATATATTGGGGGCGAAAAATTCCGGCACAGGATCCGTTGGAGTTGCTTGGACCATTCAAGGGACAGACTACTTAAAAAAGTATAATCCGGATTTTTTAATTCATGATATGCGTGACTTATTGGCTATTGTTGGAGTGAAATAATTTATGCGGAAAACGACCCGTTACCCGATTCAAGGAGCCAATTCATTATGGCAAATATATAAAACCGTGTCTTTTTGGAAGGTATTTAAAAACGTCATCGTTATTTTGATTGCTCGTTATACACCGTTCATGTCCTGGAAAGTTTGGATGTACCGTAAGTTTTTAAAAATGAAGGTGGGCGATCATACGGCTTTTGCGTTTATGGTCATGCCGGATATAATGTTTCCGGAAAAAATTAATGTTGGTAAAAATACGATTATTGGATATCATACGACGATTTTGGCACATGAATATTTGATTGATGAATATCGGGTAGGAGAGGTTCGAATTGGGGATGAGGTCATGATCGGTGCAAATTCAACGATACTGCCGGGGGTAGAAATTGGTGACCGGGCAACGGTTTCTGCAGGGACACTTGTGAACCGTAATGTTCCTCCGGGTTCGTTTGTCGGCGGAAACCCGATGCAGGTTATTTATACAAAAGAAGAGATGGAAAAAAGAAGAAACCATGACCGCTTGACCGATCCTCTAAATAAATAAGTTTTTAAAATTAAAGTGATGTTGAATGCGGGACGAAGAATCTTCCGGTAGTGGCTTTTTCCGAGCACGAAGAAAATGATACTTTTCGGCTGTGTGCTTCTCTACTGCTTTATTACATCATTATATAAATACATCATGATTTTTGGAGGATGTTTTGTGAGTAAAAATGTAAGCAATAATCATATTGATGGTAATATTTTAATGTTCAATCCTTCAGGGGAATTTTTCTTTTCAAAGGGAATTGCAGCATTTGAAAGGAATGATTTGGTAAAGGCAAAAAAGTATTTGGCTCGTGCTTGGAAATTTGAACCAACTGAGCCAATTATTGCTTGTCAACTTGCCATTGTTTTAACTGAAATGGGTGAATATGATTCTTCTAATAAAATTTTACTGAAAGTCCTAAGTGAAATCGATCCATACATGGTTGAATGTCACTACTTTTTAGCAAATAATTATGCCTATATTGGTAATTATATGGAAGCAAAGAAACATGTCAAACAATATTTGAAATCAGCTCCAAATGGGGAATATACAAGTGATGCACAGGAATTATTGGAAATCATATCTCTTGAAGCAGATGAAATAAAAACGACTTGTTTGACAGAAAATCATATGGAGTATGAAGATGAACTGATTGAAAAACAGGAACATTCGCGAAAATTAATGGAAGACGGTGATTTTGATGGAGCAGTTCCATTATTAGAACAAATGATTCGTGAGTACCCAAATTTTTGGCCTGCGTATAACAATCTGGCATTGGCCTATTTTTACCAAGGAAAATCCAAAGAGTCTGTTGAGATACTCCAACAAGTGCTGGAAGAAAACCCGGGAAACTTACATGCACTATGTAATCTGTCGGTACTTGATTTTTATAAAGGAAAGAATGTAAAGCCGTTATTAGATATATTAAAAAAAGTTTATCCCATTTCTGTTGATCATCGTTATAAATTAGGTGTTACTTTGTTAATTTTAGAACAATATGAACTTGGCTATCATTGGCTCAAGAAAATTTTACATGATGGCAATGAAGTTGAGGGTATCTTTTTTTATTGGTTTGCCTATGCCGCCTATAAGATGGGGAAAATGAACTTAGCAGAAAAAGCATGGAAGAAGCTCTTGTTAGAACATCCGGAAAAGGACGGGCAGGAACCTTGGAAACATGAAGAAATACCAATGTTTACGAAATGATTGAGCATAATAGTGGTAAAATGTTTGAAATTTATGTAGTATCAAGAACTACAGGGTCACTTGAATCTGTTGCAAATTTGTAGTAATTGGTGTCAATCTATTGAGCTTTAGGGACATAACGCATAACGAACAGAAAATCTGTTCAAACTGTCCATAAAAAAGATTCTCATCGATAAAACGAATTCGAAAACCGATTAAACCGTCCATAACAATACCTGATACCATATCACTGGAATACGAGGAGTGTGTAGAATGTCAGAGGATAAAATTTATGATGTAATAATAATTGGGGCAGGTCCTGCAGGTATGACTGCAGCTGTCTATACATCCCGTGCCAATTTGTCGACCTTAATGATTGAACGGGGTGTACCGGGTGGACAAATGATGAATACAGAAGAAGTAGAGAATTATCCCGGTTATGATTCAATTTTAGGTCCGGACCTTTCTAATAAAATGTTCGAACATGCGAAAAAATTTGGTGCCGAATACGCATATGGCGATATTAAAGAAATTATTGACGGGAAAGAATTTAAAATAGTGAAAGCCGGCTCAAAAGAGTTTAAGGCAAGAGCCATCATCATTGCGACCGGTGCCGAATATAAAAAACTCGGTGTCCCGGGAGAAAATGAACTGGGCGGACGCGGTGTTTCGTACTGTGCAGTCTGTGACGGTGCTTTTTTCAAAAATAAACAATTGGTGGTCGTCGGTGGTGGTGACTCTGCTGTTGAAGAGGGCGTATACTTAACGAGATTTGCTGAAAAGGTAACGATTGTACACCGGCGTGATCAGTTGCGGGCACAAAAGATTTTACAAGATCGCGCATTTGCTAATGAAAAAGTAGACTTTATTTGGAATCATACAGTTAAGGCGATTAACGAAAAGGATGGCAAAGTCGGCAGTGTTACCTTAGTTTCTACTGTTGATGGCACTGAAAAAGGATTCCCTTGTGACGGCGTATTTATTTATATTGGGATGATCCCTTTGACAAAGCCTTTTGAAAATCTAGGAATTACGAATGAAGCCGGTTATATTGAAACAAATGAGTTAATGGAAACAAAAGTTCCCGGGATTTTTGCGGCCGGTGATGTACGTGAAAAACAACTTCGCCAAATCGTAACGGCAACGGGTGATGGAAGTATTGCCGCTCAAAGTGCTCAACATTATATTGAGGAACTTTTAGAACAAATAAAGTAATATCAAAGTTGAAGAGGGTTCATTGTTTCATTAACAATTTAAAGAAAAAAAGTAATCGTCGTTTAACGCTGCTGTAACACGTATGAAACAAAGAAAGAGTATTATAAAGGTATGAAGAAATTGACCCCCTTTTAAATATATTTTTTTGGTACAGGAGATATCCTGTACTTTTTTTGTACGTTTACAATAACCAGGGGAAGTCGACACCCCGCTGATGTTAGATTTTATCACTTATTTCTACAGGTAATGATTATTCATTCACTTCATTGTTTGCATGTGATAAGGTATAGTATAATAATATTAGTTAAGTAATAATATAATGATTTACCTTTACCTTTATAATCATGATGGTCAAATTCACGGTGTTAAAAGCCGGTCGACCAATAGCAATTACTATATTATGTTGACTTGATTATATGGTCTGGAGTGAGTGAGAGAAATGCAAAGAGTTGCAAATTGTATATATATGAAAAACGGGGAAATCTTGTTGTTGCAAAAACCTCGTCGCGGCTGGTGGGCCATACCGGGTGGAAAAGTAGAGCCAAAAGAAACCGTAAAAGCAGCAGCCATCCGTGAATATGGGGAGGAGACGGGAATCCAAATTCGCGATCCCATCATAAAAGGTATATACACTTTTTTAATAGAAGATGATGATAAGTTTACCGAATGGATGATGTTTACTTTTTTTACGAATCAAGGTGACGGCATACAAAAAAATGTAACAAGGGAAGGAAAGCTGCAATGGCATCCGGTCGATAAAGTAGATGAATTACCAATGGCTGAAGGAGATCGATTGATTATTCAACAAGCCTTATTTGGGGAAAATGTTCAGTTTGGTACATTCCATTACACAAAAGATTTCCAGCTAATTTCACAAAAGTTGGATTGATAAATCTAATATTTACCAAATTTATAAAAGGGACTCTGGTGCCCGTTCATCGTTCAATCGATACGTTGTAAATAATTTTAAAAGGAATGGTGGTAAGAACAGTGGAAAATTCCAATGAGTTGCAAATAGTTATTATAACCGGAATGAGTGGTGCCGGCAAAACGGTTGCTATTCAAAGTTTTGAGGATCTTGGTTTTTTTTGTGTCGATAATTTACCACCAAGTCTTTTGCCGAAATTTTTAGAGTTAATGAGAGAATCCAAGAATAAAATGAATAAGGTTGCTTTGGTTATGGACTTACGCGGTCGTGAATTTTTTGAACAATTAATTCACGTTTTGGATGAATTGCAACATTACTCATGGCTAACCCCACATATATTATTTTTAGATGCCGATGACGCCACTTTGGTAAGAAGGTATAAAGAAACGCGCCGTTTTCACCCATTGGCCAAATCGGGATTGCCGCTAGACGGGATTCGTAATGAGCGACAATTACTGGAAGAGTTAAAGGCAAGAGCACAAACAATTATAAACACATCCGAGTTAAAGCCGAAAGAATTGCGTGAAAAAATCACAGAAAAATTTACCAACAGCAGGCAAAATTTATTTACGGTAAATGTAATCTCTTTTGGTTTTAAACATGGGATTCCGATCGACGCAGATTTAGTTTTTGATGTCCGATTTTTACCAAATCCATTTTATATTGAACAATTACGTCCGAAAACAGGGCTCGATCAGGATGTATATGAATATGTAATGAAATGGACGGATACAAGTAAATTTTTAGAAAAGATATCGGATTTATTATCTTTTATGTTACCGTTGTATAAACGAGAAGGAAAAAGTCAACTGGTAATTGCTATCGGTTGTACCGGTGGCCAGCATCGATCAGTCGCCATTGCCAAGTATTTGGGTGAAAAATTGGCAAAAGATTATCAAGTACAAGTGTCCCATAGAGAAATTGCAAATGAAAGGATTCAGAAACATGAATATTAGTCAACCAAGAATTGTGATCATCGGTGGAGGCACCGGTCTTCCGGTATTATTGCGTGGTATGAAAAGATTTCCGGTGGACATTACGGCTATTGTTACAGTTGCTGATGATGGCGGCAGCTCCGGACGTTTACGTGAAGATTTCCGAATACCGCCTCCGGGAGATATTAGAAATGTTCTCGCAGCACTTTCAGAAGTTGAGCCGTTAATCGAGGAGTTATTTCAACATCGTTTTGAGACGAATAGTGATTTGTCCGGTCATTCATTAGGTAACTTAATGTTGGCAGCGATGACGAACATTACCGGAAATTTTGCACATGCTGTTCATGAATTAAGCAGGGTACTCAATGTGAAGGGCAGAGTATTGCCATCAGCAAACCAAAGTGTTGTCCTTCACGCCGAAATGGAGGATGGGGTGATTATTCATGGAGAATCAAAAATACCGCTATACGGCAAAAGAATTAAGCGGGTATTTTTAACCCCTGACCATATTCATCCGTTACCCGAAACATTATATGCCATTCGAGAAGCGGATCTTATTGTAATCGGACCCGGTTCGCTTTATACAAGCATCTTGCCTAACCTAATTGTCCCTGAAATTGGGAATGAGCTCGCCAAGGCAAAGGCGAAAAAGGTGTATATATGTAATTTAATGACACAAAAAGGTGAAACAGGCGGTTTTTCTGCAAGTGATCATGTGAAAGCAATTTATGATCATACTGAACCATACTCCATCCAAAAAATCATCGTTAATAACGGCTACATTCCAGATTCGGTAAAATTGCGATATAAAGGTGAATACGCAGATCCGGTAAAGATTGATTATGATAATTTAGAGAAACTTGGAATCGAAATTATTGCCGATTCGATTGCAACCTTAACCGACGGCTTTTTGCGACATGATACAAAAACTTTATCGCAATTAATATTTAATATCTTAGAAAATGAAACAAAAAACCGCTTTCAATCGTAGTATTAGATGTATGAATGGAGGTTAGGGGATTGTCTTTTGCCTCAGATGTAAAAAAAGAATTAACCAATTTACCGATCGACGACACCTGCAGCAAATCGGAACTATCTGCATTAATTCGTATGAACGGTGCCGTTTCTTTTACGAATCAACGACTTGTTGTCGATATCCAAACAGAAAATGCAGCCATTGCGCGCCGGATCTACTCGCTTTTAAAAAAACACTACCAGGTGGATGTGGAATTATTTGTCAGGAAAAAAATGAGGTTGAAAAAAAACAACGTCTATATTGTTCGGTTAATTGACCAGGTCAAGGAAATTTTAAAAGACCTTTCTATTATTGATGAAGGATTTGAATTTCATCATCAAATAGCCCCCGAACTGATTCAAAAGAAAAGTTGCAAAAGGGCTTATTTAAGAGGTGCTTTTTTAGCAGGTGGTTCAATTAATAATCCCGAAACCTCTTCATATCATTTAGAGATTTTTACATTATATAAGGATCATAGTGAGGCGTTGTGTGAGCTTCTCAACTCTTTTTCATTAAACAGCAAAACTTTGGAGCGGAAAAAGGGTTGGATTACTTACTTGAAGGAAGCTGAAAAAATTTCCGATTTTCTGGGCATTATTGGTGCACACAATGCGTTGTTAAGATTTGAGGATGTCCGCATAGTCCGGGATATGAGAAACTCAGTGAATCGCTTGGTAAACTGTGAAACCGCAAATTTGAACAAAACGATTGGAGCTGCTATCAGACAAGTGGAAAATATTAAATTTATTGATCAAACGATTGGACTGGATTCGCTACCGGAAAAGCTGAGGGAAATCGCAAAATTAAGAATTGAATACCAAGATGTGACGTTGAAAGAATTGGGTGAAATGGTATCAGGAGGAATTAGTAAGTCGGGGATTAATCACCGGTTAAGAAAAATTGACGAAATTGCAGAAAAGCTACGAGCGGGTCAAACCGTTCACTTTAAATAATTTTTTAAAGGATCGGGCGCTCAAGTTTTTCTTTATACGAATAATCGGTGGGGGGATATTGTTTCCCCCTTAGATTGAAGTTCCCCTTTATCCGGAAAATTAAAAGATTCATAGATATATACATTTATCAAGGAGGAAAGGATTATGTTAGAAAAAAATGTGAAAGTAAAATTAAAATCCGGCCTGCAAGCTCGACCGGCAGCATTATTTGTCCAGGAGGCGAATCGGTTTTCATCTGATATTTCAATTGAAAGTGAAAGTCGAACAGTCAATGCCAAAAGTATTATGGGGATTATGAGTTTAGCGATAGGTTCCGGGAAAACAATTAAAATAATTGCCGATGGTAGTGATGAGGCAGAAGCGTTGGAAGTATTAACGAAATTTGTGGAAGATGAAAATAATTAATTTGTTTTTTTGATAAAGCAAAAAGAGAAGGCTGTCAAATACCCGCCTGTCTTTTTAAAATGAATGAAGCGGTTACGGTTATGACAGCTTTTTTCGTCATCCAGAAAAAAACCGGGCGCATTACCCGGTTTTTTGACTATTTTCCAATTGTATTTCGACTGATGATGTGGTCAATCAATCCATATTCTTTTGCTCTTTCTGCAGACATAAAGTTATCGCGGTCTGTATCCCTTTCAATGACTTCCAAGGGTTGACCGGTATTTTCAGCCAAGATTTTATTTAATTTATCACGAGTATATAAAATATGTCTTGCTGCAATTTCAATTTCTGTTGCTTGACCTTGAGCACCGCCCAGTGGTTGGTGAATCATGACTTCTGCGTTTGGTAGAGCATAACGTTTCCCTTTTGCACCTGAAGAAAGCAGGAATGCACCCATAGATGCGGCCATTCCGATACAAATGGTTTGGACATCTGCTTTAACAAAATTCATCGTATCATAAATAGCCATACCTGCTGTTACACTTCCACCGGGACTGTTAATATAAAGGGAAATATCTTTCTCTGGGTTTTCGGCATCCAAGAATAATAACTGGGCAACAATCGAGTTGGCCGAGACATCATCAATTTGCCCGCCGAGAATAATAATCCGGTCTTTCAAAAGTCGGGAATAAATATCATATGCACGTTCCCCACGACTTGTTTGTTCAATAACTGTAGGAATTAAATTCATTTTTTATCCTCCTTTAATTGAAATTCCCTTTTACTAATTGCCAAAGGTTTTCAATCTAATATATGTACATTCTACAACAAAGGTCAATAAAGGTCAAACATAAGGCTACGAAGAAATAGAATTGATTTCTCCTTCAAATATTACCAAGTATATGTCATTTTAAACCTAAAAGAACATATTAAAACAAGCAGAACTTGAATAAAATTCTCTTAATTGGGGGAAGAAATATGGAAAAAAACCGATATATTTATCCTGCAATTTTTGATTATGCGGAAGATGGAATTTCAGTAGAGTTTCCGGACTTACCTGGTTGCTTAACTTTTGGTGGCACGAATGAAGAAGCGTTAGCTATGGCAAAAGAAGCAATGGCGCTTCATTTATACGGTATGGCGGAAAATAATGTATCGATCCCCGCACCTTCAAAAGCAACAGATATAAAAACAGAATCGAATCAAGTTGTTGTTCTTGTTGAGGTATGGATGCCGCCATTCCGCAATGCTACTTATAATTCGTAGTACTTTTAAAAAGTTTTCTCACTTATATTAAGTATAAAAAAATACCACTACGTCTTATAAACGTAATGGTATTCAGTGTTTGAACGCCCTCGGCAGGAATCGAACCCACATTTCAAGAACCGGAATCTTGCGTGCTATCCGTTACACCACGAGGGCAAACTGTATTACTGACGAACAAAATCTATTATAATTCAAATGCAATAATTAATCAAGAGGGAAAATGTTACTGGCCGTTTCGTTTTTCGCCTGTATGCATGCACGCCGCAATTGGGCTACCTTAGTAAAGTTGGAAATAAATAATTTTCTTAAATTGGTCGATTTTTGTTTTCAATTTTGAAGAAAACCCTTACAATGAGAATAAGGGAGAGATGTATATGAATATCGAATATGGAATGTTCCAACAACAAGCATTAAAATTAAATATGTCACAGGAACTTGTCCAGGCGATTTCGTTACTCCAATATACTTCCATGGAATTAGCCGGTTTTGTTGAACAAATAGCGACAGAAAATCCGCTGCTGGAAGTCGAAATGAATTATTATTCCACTTTTAGTCAAAAATCCTTGAAAAAAAGAAAAAAACAATCAGCAAGCGCAGGCAATTTTGAAGCTTTTATCCCCGACCATTTGCCCAACCTGTCAAATTATTTACAAGATCAATTATTGACAAAAAATCTTTCTTCAGCAGAAAAAAACTATGTCACATTTTTAATCAACAATTTAAATGACAATGGTTATTTAGAAATTGATATAGATGAAGCCAGCCGGATTTTAAATTTACCGAGGGAAATAGGTGAAAAAGCCCTTAATATAATCCAAAGTCTTGAACCGGCGGGTATCGGGGCAAGGAATTTACAAGAATGTATTATATTGCAGCTAAGGCGGAATGAAAACGCAGACCCACGGCTTATAGAAATCGTGGAACATTATTTCGACGATTTTGCTTATAAAAAGTGGAAAAAAATTAAAAAAGAATTAAACATCTCATTAAATGAAATTCAACGACTTTTTGATCTCGTTCAAACATTGGAACCTCGACCGGGCGCACTAATATCTAATGAGCGAACCGAATATGTGATACCGGATATAATCATTGAAAAAAAGGAAGATATTTGGCATATTCATGTAGCAGAAGATTCCTATTTTCATATAAACATAAATGAAGGTTACTATCATGAATTGATGCAACAACCTGAACCAATGGTAAAATCTTATGTGAAAGAAAAATATCAACAGATCCAATGGTTGAAACAAAGTATCGAACAAAGAAAAACAACAATGATCAACATGATGCGTGCAATTATAGAGATGCAAGAACCTTACCTATTGGGGAGTAAGAAAGAATTAAAACCGATGACCATGAATAATGTTGCAGAAAAAATCGGCGTTCATGAATCAACCATATCTCGAATTGCAAAAAACAAATATGCCCGTACACCAATTGGAACGATTCCCCTGCGAAAACTGTTTACAACCGGAGCAAAAACAGCAACCGGTAATGATACCATATCAACCGAACAGGTGAAAAATGAAATTCGCGATATGATTGACCAAGAAAATAAAAAATCACCCTATTCGGATCAAGAAATTGTCAAGCTGCTCGAAAAAAAGGGGATACGTGTTTCGAGAAGAACAGTTACCAAATACCGCGAGCAATTGAAGATTCCTTCTTCAATCAAAAGAAAAAGATATAATTAAGGATGGATCGGTAACCGGATTCTGAATGGTCCAAACCGAAACGATAAAAAGAAATCTGTGACAGGCCTGATTGGAAAGGAGAACTAATTTGAGACAAGAAGTTATTTTATATAAAAGGAAAGAATGCCATTTATGCGATAATGCGCTTGAAATTTTGAGACGATTACAGAATGAGTATGATTTCACCCTCAAATTGGTTGATATTGAAGAAAATGATGATTTGGAAGAAAAGTACGGTTTATATATTCCTGTTGTAGAAATTGACGGAGAGGTCATTCAATTTGGGCAAATTGATGAACATGTAATTAGAATGCGCTTACAAAAAAATAAAAATGTTAAAGATAGTTGATTTTCCATATATTCTCTGCTAACATAATAAGTGTAACGGAGATGATTTTTTTTGATATCTGTGGGACGAAAAATAACCTTATGGGTCGGTTACTGACCAATAAAATATTGAATTTCCCCAGTATTATTTTTGCTTTGAGTGGGACATTATTAACGATAGCAGGGTTTCAATAAGTCCACCTATTCCTGTTATTTGTGAGGAGAACATAGAATGAAGTCGATTATTAATGTACAAAAAAGACTAATACCGGATTTAGTTGAAATCATGCAGAAAAGATATCGAATTCTTCGTTACATAGAAATTATGCAGCCGGTTGGCAGACGCAGTTTATCCCAAAGTTTACAAATAACTGAACGGGTATTACGCAGTGAAACAGATTTTCTTAAAGATCAAGATTTAATTGCAATTTCAACGTCCGGTATGAGATTAACAGAAGAGGGAAAAATAATTTTGGACCAACTTGAACCAATTATGAAGGAATTTTCAAGTGCGCCGGAATTAGAAAAACAGTTGGCAGCTGCACTAAATCTTCAATCATGTAATGTCGTTTCCGGTAACGCCGATGAATCGGACTGGGTTAAGTCAGAATTGGGGCGTGCATGTGTAAGCAGACTTAAGGAAGTCATTAATGAAGGTCAAGTTATTAGTGTGACCGGCGGATCTACAATGAATGCTGTTGCTGAGGCATTTACTGAAAAATTAAATAAAGAGAACTTGCTGTTTGTCCCTGCTCGAGGTGGAATCGGGGCAGATATAAAAGATCAGGCAAATACAATTTGTCAAAAGATGGCAAATAAAGCCGGCGGAAACTATATGGTTCTCTATTCCCCTGATCAAGTCACGAAAGAGTTTTATGAAACCTTCATCCAAGAGTCATCCATTCGAGAAGTACTAATGAAGATCAAATCAGCAGATATTGTTATTCACGGGATTGGTGATGCAATGACAATGGCAAGAAGACGGATGACATCGGAAGAAGATATGCAAAAGCTTGTTCAGGAAAAAGCTGTTGCCGAAGCATTTGGATATTACTTTGATGAAAATGGGCGCATTGTCCATAAAGTGCAAACAGTCGGCTTGCAGCTGGAAGATTTAAAAAACATCCCTCATATATTTGCTGTTGCCGGTGGAGCTTCCAAGGCAAAGGCAATCAAGGCGTACATGAAAATCGCCCCGAAAAATACGGTTTTAATTACCGATGAAGCCGTAACAAATGAGATATTAAAAGGGTAATCCCTTTTAAATATAAAAAAATTCTTTACAGTTCAAAAGGAGGAAATGAACATGGCAGTAAAAGTTGGTATAAACGGTTTTGGACGTATTGGACGGTTAGTTTTCCGTGCAGCATTAAATAACCCTGATATTGAAGTAGTAGCTGTAAATGACTTAACAGATGCAAAAATGTTGGCTCATTTACTCAAATATGACTCTGTACACGGAACATTAGAAGAAGAAGTATCTGTTGATGGTGATTCTTTCGTAGTTGCCGGTCATAAAGTAAAAGTTATAGCTGAACGTGACCCGGCGCAAATTCCTTGGAAAGACCTTGGCGTAGAAATCGTTGTTGAATCTACCGGACGCTTCACAAAACGTGCAGACGCTGCAAAACATTTAGAAGGCGGCGCTAAAAAAGTTGTTATTTCTGCACCTGGTAAAGAAGAAGATATTACGATTGTTATGGGTGTTAATGAAGAAAAATATGATCCGGCAAATCATCATGTTATTTCCAACGCTTCTTGTACAACAAACTGCTTAGCTCCATTTGCAAAAGTTTTACAAGAAAAATTCGGAATCAAACGCGGTATGATGACAACGATTCACTCTTACACAAACGACCAACAAATTCTTGACTTACCTCATAAAGATTTTCGTCGTGCACGTGCAGCAGCTGAATCTATGATTCCAACAACAACCGGTGCTGCAAAAGCTGTTGCGTTAGTTCTTCCTGAATTAAAAGGTAAACTAAATGGTATGGCTGTTCGTGTACCAACTCCTAACGTATCATTAGTTGACCTTGTTGCTGAACTTGGTAAAGATGTAACTGTTGAAGAAGTGAACGCAGCATTCAAAGCAGCTGCTGAAGGCGAATTAAAAGGAATTCTTGCTTACAACGAATTACCGTTAGTTTCTAGAGACTATAACCATACAAATGTTTCTTCTACAGTTGACGGTTTATCAACAATGGTTATGGAAGGTAACTTAGTTAAAGTACTTGCTTGGTATGACAACGAATATGGTTACTCTAACCGTGTAGTTGATCTTGTAGACTATGTTGCAAAAAAAGGACTTTAATAAATAGATGCCCAAGATCATAAGTGATAAAACATTTAAAAGACTAATTTGAACCTTAGTCAGGGGAATGGGGATACACGATTCCCCTCCCCTTTTTTATTGTTATAATAATCATGTTCAGAAAACCCGGGGAGGTCCGAACAATGGCTAAAAAATCAGTTAGAGATGTAGATGTTAAAGGAAAACGAGTTTTTGTACGGGTAGACTTTAACGTTCCAATGAAAGATGGACAAGTAACAGATGACACGAGGATTCGTGCTGCGTTACCAACCATTCAATACTTAATAGAACAAGGTGCAAAAGTAATTTTGGCCAGCCACTTAGGTCGTCCAAAAGGTCAAGTTGTTGAAGAAATGCGCTTAACAGCAGCCGGAAATCGCCTTTCAGAACTGCTCGGCAAACCGGTTCGGAAAGCGGACGAAGCATACGGAGAATCAGTTAAAGCAGAAATTGCCAAAATGGAAAATGGCGACGTACTCTTACTTGAAAATGTACGCTTCTATCCGGGAGAAACGAAAAATGATCCGGAATTGGCTAAGGCTTTTGCTGAACTTGCCGATTTATTTGTTAACGATGCGTTTGGTTCCGCACACCGGGCTCATGCTTCGACGGAAGGGATCGCTCATTACTTACCAGCTGTTTCCGGATTTTTAATGGAAAAAGAATTAAATGTTCTCGGTGGGGCTCTTGAAAATCCAAAACGTCCTTTCACAGCTATCATTGGCGGGGCAAAGGTAAAAGATAAAATTGGGGTTATTGAAAACTTGCTTGAAAAAGTTGATAATCTCATTATTGGCGGCGGACTTGCTTATACATTTGTGAAAGCACAAGGGTATGAAATCGGTCAATCTCTTCTTGAAGAAGATAAAATTGAGTTAGCTAAACAATTTATGGAAAAAGCGAAAGCAAAAGGCGTCAACTTCTATATGCCGATTGATGCGGTTGTCGCAAAAGAATTTGCCGAAAATGCCGAATCAAAAGTGGTTGATATTAAAGAAATTCCGGCAGATTGGCAAGCACTTGATATCGGGCCGAAAACTGAAGAACTTTATCGTGATGTTGTTCAAAAATCTGCAACGGTTATTTGGAACGGACCGATGGGTGTATTCGAATTTGATAAATTTGCCCATGGTACAAAAGCAGTTGCTGAAAGTTTAGCAGAAGCTACCGACGCAATTACGATTATTGGTGGTGGTGACTCTGCAGCTGCTGTTGAAAAATTCCATTTAGCAGAAAAAATGACTCATATTTCAACCGGCGGCGGTGCATCCCTTGAATTTATGGAAGGTAAAGTATTGCCGGGCGTTGCAGCATTAAATGATAAATAAGCAGCATTGTTCAATTATTGACTACCAAATTCGTACAGCATGAAATATTTGCTGCTAAATTAGAGAGCGGTGCAAGTAAAAAATCATTTGTATTGATACGATCATGTTACGAATATCTTTACATTTGTTCAATCACGTGCAATGAAGTAAAAAAACATTCGTATTGATACGGACCCGGTTGGAATGTACATGCATATTCCAGCATTAATGATAAATTATTCGTATTAACAGTGTGCCGGCTCTGCAAGATTTCCTCGCCTTTTCATTGATAAGGATACAAGTTTTGTGGAAATATACAATTGCAGGGCCAATCGTAAAGATGGAAGAAAGCAAGTAAAGGGAAGGTGTATTATGCGTAAACCGATTATAGCAGGGAACTGGAAAATGAATAAAACCTTGCAAGAAGCAGTCAATTTTGCATCTGAAGTAAAGCAGAAAATCCCGAGTTTTGAATCGGTTGAATCCGTCATCTGTGCCCCGGCGCTTTTTCTGGATCGACTTGTTCAAGAAATAAAAGGAACGGACCTTCGTGTTGGTGCACAAAATATGCATTTTGAAGATGAAGGAGCATTTACCGGAGAAATCAGTCCGGTAGCCTTAAAAGATTTAGGTGTACAATATGTGATTATTGGCCATTCTGAACGGCGGGAAATGTTCAATGAAACCGATGAGTCAGTCAATAAAAAGGTTCATGCAGCTTTTAGACACGGATTAACTCCAATCATGTGTGTAGGAGAAACATTGGAAGAACGAGAAGCTGGCCAATGGCAACAAGTCGTTCATACGCAAACACGAAAAGGACTTGTCGGATTAACCAAAGAACAAGTGGCAAAAGTAGTTATTGCCTATGAACCGATTTGGGCAATCGGTACCGGGAAAACCGCCAGTGCGGAAGATGCAAATGAAGTATGTGCTTATATCCGGGAAACGGTGGCAGAACAATATGATCAAGGTACAGCGGAAAAGATACGGATCCAGTATGGTGGCAGTGTAAAGCCTGGCAATATCCAAGAATTAATGAACCAATCAGATATTGATGGGGCATTAGTTGGCGGTGCCAGCCTAGATCCAAATTCATTTTTACAACTATTGGAGGCAGGAAAATAATGAGTAAATCTCCAACAGCGTTAATCATCCTGGATGGATTTGGTTTACGCGAAGAAACGAAGGGAAATGCGGTAGCACATGCAAATAAACCGAATTTTGACCGTTACTGGAATGAGTTTCCGCATTCAACGCTAAGGGCAGACGGTGAATTTGTCGGCCTTCCTGAAGGTCAAATGGGAAACTCCGAAGTCGGTCATATGAACATCGGTGCCGGCCGCATTGTTTATCAAAGTTTATCAAGAGTTAATATTTCTATTCGTGAAGGCGAATTTGCTAAAAATCAAACATTCCTTAATGCAATGAATCATGTGAAAGAAAAAGGAACGAACTTGCACATATTCGGACTTTTGTCAGATGGTGGTGTACATTCCCATATTAATCATATGTTTGCATTGCTAAAACTTGCCGCTGATCAAGGCGTGAAAAATGTTTATGTACACGCCTTTTTAGATGGACGGGATGTCGGTCCACAAACGGCAAAAACTTATATTCATGAAACACTTGAAAAAATGAAAGAATATGGTGTAGGTCAGTTCGCTACGATTTCTGGCCGATACTATGCTATGGACCGTGACAAACGTTGGGATCGTGAAGAAAAATGTTACCGTGCCATGGTTTACGGAGAAGGTCCAACCTACCAAGATCCCATTCAATTGGTAGATGACAGTTATGCAAATGGAATTTATGATGAATTCGTCATTCCATCTGTTATGGTAAACGAAAATGGTAAACCGGTAGCAACGATTAAAGACGAAGATGCAGTCATCTTCTATAACTTCCGTCCTGACCGGGCCATTCAAATCTCAAATGTTTTCACAAATGAAGAATTCGACGGGTTTGATCGTGGTCCAAAATGGCCGAGAAACTTACATTTCGTATGTTTAACTCATTTCAGTGAAACCGTAAAAGGTTATGTGGCTTACGAACCGGTGAACTTGGATAATACATTAGGTGAGGTTTTGGCTAAGCATGATCTAAAGCAATTACGTATAGCTGAAACTGAAAAATATCCACATGTTACGTACTTCTTTAACGGTGGAAAAGAAGAAGTGAATCCCGGTGAGGATCGAATCTTAATTAACTCACCAAAAGTGGCAACTTATGATTTAAAACCGGAAATGAGTGCTTATGAAGTAACCGATGCTTTAATTGAGCAAATTAAAGCTGACAAATATGATGTGATCATTTTAAACTATGCGAACCCTGATATGGTTGGTCACTCCGGGAAATTGGAACCGACTGTAAAGGCAATTGAAGCTGTTGATGAATGCTTGGGTAAAGTAGTTGACTTGATACTTGAAAAAGGCGGCAAAGCCATTATTACCGCTGACCATGGTAACTCGGAAGAAGTAATTACTTTAGAAGGAAACCCAATGACTGCCCATACAACCAATCCGGTTCCCGTTATTGTAACAGACAAAAATGTTACCTTACGTTCCGGTGGTAAATTAGGTGATTTAGCACCAACTATACTTGATATAATGGGAATTCAAAAACCGAAAGAAATGACCGGAGAATCCATCATTGCAAAATAATGACCAATAAATGGAAATAAAGGAGAGGTTTTAGATATGCCAACAATTACTGAAATTTATGCTCGTGAAGTACTTGACTCCCGCGGCAACCCAACTGTAGAAGTAGAAGTATTAACAGAATCCGGCGCATTTGGCCGCGCTTTAGTACCAAGTGGTGCATCCACCGGTGAATATGAAGCTGTAGAATTACGTGACGGTGACAAAAGCCGTTATTTAGGAAAAGGTGTTTTAAAAGCTGTAGAAAATGTAAATGACATTATTGCACCGGAAATTATCGGCTTCAACGTTATGGATCAAGTAGCAATCGATAAAGCGATGATTGAACTTGATGGAACTCCAAATAAGGGAAAATTAGGTGCAAATGCCATTCTTGGCGTATCTTTAGCGGTTGCTCGTGCCGCCAGCGACTTCCTTGGCGTTGAATTATATCAATATCTTGGTGGATTCAATGCAAAACAACTTCCGGTACCAATGATGAACATCCTAAACGGTGGGAAACATGCTGACAGTACGGTTGATATTCAGGAATTCATGGTCATGCCTGTAGGTGCGCCAAACTTCCGTGAAGCATTACGTATGGGTGCTGAAGTATTCCACAGCCTCCGTTCTGTTTTAAAAGCAAAAGGCTATAATACCGCTGTTGGTGATGAAGGTGGCTTTGCTCCAAGTTTAAAAACAAACGAAGAAGCACTTTCTACAATTGTAGAAGCAATCGAAAAAGCTGGTTACAAACCTGGTGAAGAAGTAATGCTTGCAATGGACGTTGCTTCCTCGGAATTATTTAACAAAGAAGATGGGAAATACCACTTCCCTGGTGAAGGTGTTGTTCGTACATCTGAAGAAATGGTTGCATTCTATGAAGATCTTTGCAGCAAATACCCAATCGTATCTATTGAAGACGGTCTCGATGAAAACGACTGGGAAGGATTTAAACTTTTAACGGAACGTCTTGGTAAAAAAGTTCAATTAGTCGGTGATGACCTGTTCGTTACGAATACAGAAAAACTTGCTCGTGGTATTGAACAAGGAATTGCAAACTCTATCCTAATCAAAGTAAACCAAATCGGTACATTAACGGAAACTTTTGATGCAATTGAAATGGCGAAACGTGCCGGTTACACAGCTGTTGTATCCCATCGCTCCGGTGAAACTGAAGATACAACAATTGCTGATATCGCTGTTGCTACAAACGCCGGTCAAATTAAAACAGGTGCTCCATCTCGTACCGATCGTGTTGCAAAATACAACCAACTGCTTCGTATTGAAGACCAATTGGCTGAAACAGCACAATACCTTGGTAAAAACACATTCTACAATTTGAAAAAATAATTGTATGAATGTTTTAAAAGGCTACCCTCTATTTTTCCGGGGTAGCCTTATTTTTTGAACAAAACTTCCTTAAAACAGTGTCAGGAGTTCATCAGAAGATTCCGTCCACAATGATAAATAATTCAACGATAGTAAAGTCACCCTTATATAATCGGATTTCGGGTCAATAAAAATTTTTTCTGTATTGGCTCATAAAGAGAGCGATGGGATCATATATTTGTTATAAAAACATTCATTTTATTCTAGTATAGTTTTATGGAAATACAAAAACAATTACAAATTAGGCAAAAAATTAGTTTACAAATTACCATAAAGTGGATATAATTACCAATGTAAGAAAAAATCTTAAGGAGGTCGAGTGCAATGATGATTATTAAAAATTTCTTTGGCAAAACAATCATGAATCGAAATAACACGCATTCGACCGAATCTAAATGGATCGCTTAGGATTTATTTGCAATTAAGTATATCCATGCCGTAGGGAGAATCGTGCCCTGCGGTATTTTTGTGCCTTTTTAAAGCCGCAGGGAGCAGTCTCTTTGCGGCTTTTTACATTTTTTTGATATAGAAATGGAGGTGAAAAGAATATGACCATCAATATTTTGTTTGTCAGCATTACAATAAAACAGCGGGAAATTTCTCTTGAAGAGGAACTTCATAATCAACAAGTTGAAAAACTTTATGAACAGAACCAAATGCGAATTTCCACTTTTATGGGGAACCATTAATTTAGTGAAAAAAACTTAGGAAAGGTGTGAGGACAAATGATTTTACGATATAGGCGATTTATGAGTTGTACTGGAGGTCGGATGCTGAATAACCGGATAAGGAGGTGAAAAGAGCATGACCATCAATATTTTGTTTTTTACAATTACAATCAGCAAAAGGAAGATCACCCTTGAAGAAGCACTGAACGACCAGAGGGTGGAAAAATTATATGAGGAAAATAAAGACCGTGCGGCAAAATATATCCGCAATTTATAATTTGTACGAAAATATGAAGGAAAGGTGGTTATCATGATGATTTATATCATGCAAAAGAGATTTTCAATTTTATGGGTGGAGAAAGATACCACCTAGTCATTTTTGTTAGGAGGTTGGAAAATTGTCACTTCATATGTTGATTATTATGTTTATTTATAGAAAGAGAAAGAAATAGCTATAAAAAAATCAAGCCAAGTTTGATACCATTCGTTCATAACAGGTAAAATTGACTCGTTAGTTTTTTTAGAAACTGCATTTTTATGGACACCTAAAAGCAGAGTAATTCGCTCTGCTTTTTTTACTCGGAAAGTACCCCGGTGTTCTCCTCGAAGACTTGAATAGCTCCCATTCGTTTTTCTCATTCAGTTATCTCTATAAATCTAATACATCTATAAATTTACGAAAGCATAATATTTAGCTCCCTTCCATTTATTACAGGTTTTAGTAAAAAACTATCCCAAAAAAACTTTTTTGGTACATAAATTTAATCATAGTACCCGAAACATTTAGACAAATAAAAATATAACAACAATGTCCTTATGCATAAAACATCAGCACGAAAAGTCGATAAAATAAAGGAGTCACTTTTTGGGTTATATTATTTTAGTAAAATAAGGGCTTTTTTAGAAACCAACATAGGCTTCCAAAATCATACCCCCACCATCTACCCTAAAATAGGTTTAGTTTCAAACTGACCGGTATTCATTTGTTCCATATTGACTAGACAATGAAATGGCGCATGTTCTTAAAAAAGTAAATATGATTTACACTCAAAAACATAAAGGAGGAATTTTAGTTGAAAGAAAATGGGGACAGGAAAAAATTTGCATTAAATATAAGGAACAAGCTGATTATCTCCTTTTTATGCACATTATTAATTCCGAGTATTGTAATAGGATTAACCTCATATATAAGTGCAAATGATAAAACTGAGGACCAAATAATGAAAATGGCTAAGAAAGATGTATCGATTGTTGGTAATACTATCAGTCAATTTATGAAAGCACAGATGGAAAATATCGATTATCTGTCTAATGAAATTATAGCCGGTAATATCGTTAATGGTGAGGATGCGAAAACGAGGGAAGTTTTAGACAATATTCAAAACGCAAAGGAAGATGTCGTTGAACAGACCTATGTTGGAAATGAGAACGGGGAATTTATGAATTCTCCAACATCCTTTAAAAACCCGCCAGACTATGACCCGAGGGAAAGACCATGGTACCAGCAAGCGATGGATCAACCAGATAAAGTGATTATCACGGACCCGTATATTTCAAAATCTTCAAATGAAGTTGTGGTAACATTGGCGAAAGCAACAGCAGATGGCCAGGGGGTTGTTGCAGTTAACTTAAAGCTGGATAGTTTAACGAATATTATTAGTAGTATTAAAATTGGTAATGATGGTTATTTATTTGTACTAGATAAAACTGGAAAGGTCATTAGCCACCCGAATTTTGACCCTGGGAAAGAATTAACGGGAAATTTTACCAAAAAGATGTATGATTCTAAAACAGGTCATTTTGATTATGTTTTCAAGAAGGAAGCTAAAAAATTGACGTATGTGACAAACGACGTTACAGGTTGGAAAATTGTCGGTACAATGTTGAATAATGAGGTAAATCAAGAAGTGAGACACATTTTAATGACTACTTTATATGTAATCATCTTATCGCTAATTATCGGAACAACGATTGTCTTGTTTATTACGCGCTCGATCTCCAAGCCAATCAAATTATTAGCCGATGCAAGTGGGAAAATTAGTCAGGGTGATTTAACTGTTCATATTGATTTGGAAAGAAATGATGAGCTTGGAAAATTAGCAAAAGCCTTCAACAATATGCGAAAACATCTTCATTTTGTTATTACGGAAGTTCGTGACAAAGCTGGCAGTCTTACATCTGCTTCTGAGCAATTAAACTTAGGGGCGGAACAAAATACAGCAGCAACAGAGTTAATTTCGTCATCAATTCAAGAGATTGCATCTAGTATGGATGACCAATCGAACAATATTTTAGAGAGTCAAAAAGTAGCAGAGGGCATGGTAAATTCTATTCATGAAATGTCGGTAATGGCGAATGATGTGACACAAACAGCTCAAAGTACGAAGCAAGCTGTTGATGAAGGAAATAAATCAATAGAAAAAACAATTAACCAAATGGAATCAATTAAGCAAAACACCCTTGAATTAGCAACAAACATTCAAGGCTTAGGTAATCTGTCTTCTGAAATTAATAAAATTATCGATGTAATTACAGATATTGCCGGTCAAACAAATTTACTTGCATTAAATGCTGCAATAGAGGCGGCAAGAGCGGGCGAACATGGAAAGGGGTTTGCTGTTGTTGCTGATGAGGTACGTAAATTGGCGGAAGAGTCCACTCAATCGGCAGAAAAAATTAAACAAATGATTGAAAAAATTCAAGATGAAACATCAACCACAGTACAGTCCATGGAAGCAGCAACCGAACAAGTAGAAAAAGGAATTTCCGTGGCAAACAATGCAGGTTCATCTTTTTCAACAATAAAAGGGTTCACGGATAAAATTACTGATCAAGTAAAGGTTGTTGCAACGAATATTGAAGGAATTTCTGCAGGAGCGAAACAGTTTATTCAAACATTCCAACAAGTCACATCAACTGCAGAAGCAACGACATCTGAAGCTCAAAACGTTTCTGCATCGACGGAGGAACAACTTGCATCTATGGAAGAAATTGCTCATTCTGCTGCATCCCTAACAGCAATTGCTGAGGAGTTACAAGAGATAGTTAACCAATTTAAATTGTAACAACTTACCTAATGAGCACATTAGTGAAAAGAACAAGGGCACAAACTGCTAAATCAGTTTGTGACTTTTCATGTTTGTAAATATCATAACCACAGACTTTTTAAATCTTGGAGTTAAAGTAAGAAGTAATAAATTCACTTATGTATAACAAAAACCCGCTAAAATACTGCAGTTATTCTCTATTTGCGGGTTTTTGTTTACCTAATAACTAACGAACTTATGTTAAAGTTATAATATACCCCTCCGTTTTAATATAATTCTATTATTTTCCACTTTCTAATTAAATGCTAACTAATATTACTAAAGATCATCTCTAAGAATTCTCCATAAAGTACTCCGACTAATTTTCAATTCCTTTGCCGTTTTAGTTTGATTACCATCGTTTTTCTTTAAAGCTTCTTTTACAATTTCATGTGTGATTTCTTTAAGTGATAGGTTATCATATCTTGATGTATTTTGAGCCGGAGATGTAATACTAGATAAGGCACCTTCATTTTCCAAAACCATTCTTACGCTTTTTTGATTGATATAGGAAGTTTTCGTAATAACAAATAGCTCTTCTAAAACTCTCTTTAATTGCAGTAAGTTTTGTGGCCAATCATATTCAATCAATATCTGTAGAGCACTAGGCTCTAAACCGATAATTTGCTTACCATATTTATAATTTAAGGAATTAATATATATGCTTATTATTGGACCTATATCTTGTTTTCGTTCTCTAAGACTGTATAGGTTAATAATGTTGCAGTCAAATGTTTGTAATGGTGAATTCTTTTTAGGCTGATTGTTAAGGTTTTTTGTATAGGATAGAATCCAATTGTTGTTAAAAGGTTGAGAATGTGTAATATAATCTAAAACTAGATTTAGATTTTTATTTGAAAGTAATTCAATGTGACTAATATAAAAAGTTGAGTTTGAATCTAAAAAGATTGATTGGTCTGAGAAGAATAAAATATCAAATTCTTCGGGACTTAGTTCACCAACGTTAATCTTCCATAACCGTTTATTCTTAAATTTCCTATGAAGCATCCTTGCTGTTTTCTCTTTTCCCGTCCCAACTTCACCGATTAATAAGATTGGCTTTTTTGATCTTGATAACATTGTTACAATATTTTTATTATTTCCAACTAGATAAGAGCTGTTTATTAATTCTTCAAATGAATTTTCTTTTTCTCCATTATCATTAGTCAATGTTATACTTCGAGAAGGAATATTGGTATTTACTGGTTTTAGAGAAATATATATAAAAGAATTTTTTAAAATACATTCAACCTCATATAGCTTTCCATAATATTTTTCATAAGAAATTTGTTTATTATTTTCCTGAAGATGTCGACTCTTAAGATTAAGAATAAGGTGATTTAATAAAGTAGGTGAGTTTTTTCCTCCACTTTGAAATACCAATTCATAATTTTTGTTAAAAATAAAAGTGTAGTATTCAAGTGCCTTTTGAAATTTAGAATGGAAATCTATTTTTTCCTTAAGTTCATATGAATATCTTGCAATAACAATTGCATTATTAAAAGCATCCATGGTGCTCTCTTCTCCCGATAGGATAAGAATGGAATTAAGTTCATATTCGGCAGCAATTCTAGATGTAATTTGATCACCGATAATGAGGTCAAAGTTATTCTTTTTTAAATTTCTTATGACATCACCAACTTCATTTTGATCATTAATCGTAATTATATCTAGGTCAATACCAAGTAACTCTGCAATTGTGTGAGCAGGTTTAGTAATATTGGAAAACCCAATTATTGCATACTTTTCTCTAAAGTTTTCTGCAAGTTTTATTGCATGTAAAATATCAAAAACTGAAACCTCAATCTCAATAGTGGGAATGTTCACTTCCTTTCTTAATAGTTGAGCAGTTCCACCCCGGGAAATAATAATATCAAAATCTTCTTCTTTTTCCTTTGCAAGTGCAACACCTTCATATAGGTCCCCTACAAAACCTTCAAAATATAAATCTTCAAATTTAGAAGCAATTTGCTTCATAGTAAGCAGTAAATATTCAAAGGGTGCTATACCTAGGACTCGAATCTTATTCATGGAAATATCTCCTTTGTTTCAAATTGAAACACTTTTATATTAATATAATATAATATTTTTCCTGTGGAGTAAATATGTTTGAAAATGAAACAAATTAAAGAGAATTAGTATAGTAAAAATAATGTAATCGCTTTATGATTGAAAATGTAGTCAGTAAATGATTTTAATAATGTCTCTAATTAATTGGGGAAATGTTAGAATCAGTAAATTAAAAGGAGGATATTATGAAGATATTACAAACAGTTAAAAAAATTCCGGGTGGTATGATGGTAGTACCATTAATTCTGGGAGCTTTAACAAACACATTTTTCCCACAGTTTTTTGCTGTTGGTGGATTTACCGAAGCATTATTTAAAACAGGGGCAGCTACATTATTAGGAGCATTTTTATTATGTAATGGAGCCCAAATTAACATAAAGCAAGCTGGAACACCAATCTTAAAGGGAGTCATTTTACTTGTTACGAAGGTAGGTATAGGAGCATTAATCGGGATTGTTGTCAACTATTATTTTGGTATGGAAGGAGTTTTAGGAATTACACCTTTAGCTATTGTTGCTGCGATGACCAATAAGAATGGGGGGCTATATGCTGCTCTTGCAGGAGAATATGGAGATTCAACAGACGTTGGCGCAACCTCCATTATTGCGCTAAGTGACGGTCCGTTCTTTACATTACTAGCTTTTGGAGCAACTGGACTTGCAGAAGTTCCATTTTCAGCACTTATAGCTGCACTCATTCCTATTCTACTTGGTTTTATTTTAGGTAATTTAGATGAAGACATTCGGGATTTTTTGGCACCAGGTACTACCTTATTAATTCCTTTCTTTGCATTTCCTTTAGGAGCAGCTTTAAACTTTAGTCAATTAATTACTGCAGGAGCTTCTGGAATCATTTTAGGTATTGCATGTACTTTAATTACAGGATTTGCTGGATACTTTGTATATAAACTACTAAAATTTGAACATCCTGTAGTTGGAGCGGCAATTGGTTCAACAGCTGGTAACGCAGTCGGAACACCAGCAATCATTGCAACAATTGATGATGGTTTTTCTGCTATATCAGCTGAAGCTACTGCCCAAGTTGCTGCAGCAATCATTGTCACAGCAATTCTATGTCCTATCCTTGTTAGTCTCTTGAATAAATATGAAAAAAAGAAGAAAAGAATCCTTGCTAACGAGGTTGGATGAAATGAAAAAAAAATATTTAATTATAGCTGATGATTTGACGGGTTCAAATGACTCAGGTGTACAAATGAAAAAAAGAGGAATTCCTGTCGATGTTTTACTATTTCCCAAAAAAGGAAGTATTGATAATTCTATCGTTTTGGATACAGAATCTCGTAATTTGCCTAAAGAAGATGCATTTCAAAAAGTAAAGAGACTAACAAGTGAGGTTCTTGAATATAATCAATTTGATATTGTATATAAAAAGGTAGACTCTACCCTTCGTGGGAATATCGCAGTTGAGGTAAAAGCAGTATGTGATATATATAAGCCAACAAAGGTGGTTTTTGCGCCTGCCTACCCAAAGATTGGAAGAACGACGCAAAATAAAATTCATATGCTGTCTGGGACTCCATTAATGCAAACCGAGGTTGCTAATGATCCTCTTAGTCCAATTAAAACGGATAATATAGTCGAATTACTTGAAAATGAGCTGAAAGTAAAAGTCATTCATCATAGCCAAAAAAGTTTATATGAAGATGTTGATATATTAAACGGTGGTGTATTCCATACTTTTGATATTCTAACAACAGCTGACATCTTAAAATTGGCTAGTATATTAATTAATACCAATGAGAGAATATTATATGTTGGTTCTGCAGGATTAACAGAAGGAATATTTGAGAATATCTATCCTGTTGCACCGGTATTATCTGTTGTAGGCAGTATAAGTGAAGCTAGTCGTAATCAAATGAATTATGCAGAAAAAAATGGAGTTGAAGTTATTCAAATTGATATTGAGTCAATATTTGATAAAAAAAGATATCCTGATTATACAGAGAAAATCGTTGATGCTTTAAACAGTAAAAAGGATGTTATATTAACTGCGTGCAGAACGAGAGAAGAATACGCAGCTACTATAGCTTATGCAGAAAAACAAAAAGGATTGTCAAAAATTGATAGTAGCACATTTGTTCAAAACAGTTTATCAAGCATTACAAAAGGAGTACTGGAAAGTGTAGATGTCTCGGGATTATTTTTAACGGGTGGAGACACCGCAATTGCTGTCATCGATAAATTGGAGGGAACTGGGTGTACAATTGAAGCTGAGGTATTAACCGGAATTATTAAGTCAAAATTAATTGGTGGAAAATATGACGGAACCAATTTGATTACTAAGGCCGGTGCATTTGGAAAAGAAGAAGATTTACTATACTGTATTGGAAAATTAAAGGAGAAATGAAAAATGGAAAAGATTGGAATTACAATGGGTGATCCTGCAGGTGTTGGACCTGAGATTTCTGTTAAGGCATTAGCTAGTAATGTGGACTACTTAAATAACGCTATTATTTTCGGTAGTACATCGATTATTAATTTCTATGTAAATTTATTAAATCTCGATTATAAAGTTAATTCAATCACGAAGCCTTCAGAGTTCAAATCAGGATATATAAATGTATTAAACGTTATGGATTTATCCTTTGATGATATAAAGATTGGTGAAGTGAGTCCGACTGCAGGGGCTGCGGCATATAAATATGTGGAATCAGCAATTCAATTTTCGCTAAATAGAGAAATTGGACCAGTTGTAACAGCCCCTTTAAACAAAGAAGCATTACATTTAGGTGGTTATAATTTTGATGGACATACAGAAATTTTTGCAACATTAACAAATACAAAAAAATATACAATGATGCTTTGGAGCGAGAGGCTATCAGTAGTACACGTTTCCACCCACGTAGCCTTGAGGGAGGCATGTAATCGTGTCAAAAAGGATAGAGTGATGGAGTGTATTGAACTAGCACACGATGCCTTAATAAAACTAGGAGTTACGAACCCTAAAATAGCAGTAGCGGGACTAAATCCCCATAGTGGAGAGGCTGGATTATTTGGAAATGAGGATATGGATGAAATTGTTCCAGCTGTAAACGAAAAGAAAGCTCAAGGTTATAATGTAGAAGGCCCGGTTCCTCCAGATACTGTATTTTTAAAAGCTTCACAGGGTAAATATGATATTGTTGTTGCCATGTATCACGATCAAGGACATATTCCAATGAAATTATTGGCATTTGATAGTGGCGTAAATGTTACATTGGGCTTACCAATTATTCGGACCTCGGTTGATCATGGAACTGCTTTTGATATAGCAGGTAAGGGGATCGCTAAGGAGGAATCTATGTTATGGGCTATTAAATTGGGTATTCAATTTAGTAGAAATTCATAATTTGTAACAATGTTTAGTTGTTAGGAAGACATTGCGAGAAGAAACTGCTTTCCCGATTGTTAGAGACCAATTAACAATTGGAAAGCAGTTTCTCTTATTTAATCTACATTTCGGTGTTTTTATATAATCCCGTCATGCAGTTTTATCCATAACGCAATGAATCAATTTTTTCGCCTATCCCCATCATGATGTTTTGAGATTTTGCCAATTTAGCTTCACGGAATTTGAAACCAATTGATACCCATTCTAATACAGAAGCCCTTAGTAAGTTTTCAATGGATAACAATATGTGATATGATAGTGAAAAGAAAATAATTTGGAGTGACCAGAAATGGAATTATGGGATGTTTATGACATCAACCGGAAGAAAACGGGGAAAACTCATCTGAGAAGTGTACCGTTACCAGAGGGAAGTTATCATTTAGTTGTTCATGCGATTATTGAAAATGAGCGGGGTGAAGTACTTATCTCGAAACGGCACCCTACAAAACCATATGGGAATCTCTGGGAATGTAATGGAGGATCGGTCCTTGCAGGTGAAACGAGTTTGCAAGGAATCCTCCGTGAAATAAAAGAAGAAATTGGGATGGACCTCAACCCGGATAATGGTAAAATCATTCACCAAGAGACAAGGGATTGCTCCCATTACGATTTATGGTATTTCCAGCAAAACGCTAATATCCACGATTTAGCATTGCAAGCGGAGGAAGTTTCCGATGCCAAATGGGTCAATCAGAAGGAATATGATGTGATGGTTACAAATCAAGAAATTGTACCATCAATTGACCACTATTTTCGGTTAGTTTTTAAAAAATAGATTGCTTGCCTACCGGAGACGGAAATTTGGTTTGGATTCAAAATAAAAGCTAAAAAGCCCGTGAATATCGCGGGCTTTTTATAATCTCTTACAGTTTTTCATTTACCTTCCCATTTCTTTTTCCATACATTCCATAAAAGAAAAGAGTCGTTAATTCTTCCGTTAGGGGTAGAGCGACTTGATATACATCTTTCCGTTGAAAAAATTCCTTGAACATTTGAATATAAAGGAGAATGACTTCATTGGATAAACTTGGGTCAACATAGCCTTGCTTTTTTCCTTCATTAAATAATTCAATCAACCGTGGAAGTACTTTTTCATTGAATAGTTTTTCGATATCGTTCTTTTCTTTAGCATATTCCTTCATAATGTATTGGTAAAAATCTTCATGAATGTGGGCGGCAATTTCTTTTTTATTGAAAATGATTTGTTTTACCTTCTCGTAAAACGGAAGGGAGCTGTTGAATAATTGTTCATAATCTTTCCATACTTGATTGACATAATAAATAATGACTTCATGGACCAAATTATCTTTACTTTCAAAGTAGTTATAAATCGTCACTTGGGAAACAGCTGCCTTACTAGCAATTTCCGCAATAGATACTTTTTGAACGCCATTTGTCAGGAACAAGTTTAATGCTGCATCCAGTATGTTTCTTTTTTTTAATTCCCGACGTCTTTCGAATCCGTCCATCCATTTTCACCTCAATATTAGTGTAAACATAAATTTGAAATTAAACAATAAAAATATTTCATAAATTGGTTGCAATTTATTGGTTTTAGATATATTATGAAATATATAGATTAAAATATTTCAAAACCTACGGGACGAAAATTTTGTAATGTAATTTTCTTAGCGCTAGAATTCACCTTCCATTTTAAAGGAGAGGATTATAATGACCATTCTGCAGACCATTGATTTAACGAAAAAATTTGGGAAGTTTACTGCCTTGGATCAGATTAACTTACAAGTAAACGAAGGGGAAATTTACGGGTTTATTGGGCCGAACGGAGCAGGAAAATCAACGACAATTCGGACACTTCTCGGTATGTTAAAACCGACATCGGGAACGGCAAAGATTTTTGGGAAAGATACTTGGAAGGATGCGGTGGAAATTCATAAGCGAATTGCCTATGTACCCGGAGATGTAAATCTTTGGCCAAACTTGACGGGAGGAGAGGTAATTGACATTCTCTTGAAAATGAATGGACAGGTGGATAAGAAACGGCGGGATGTTTTTATCGATAGGTTTCAACTGGATCCGAAGAAAAAATGCCGCTCTTATTCAAAGGGGAACCGGCAGAAAGTAGCTCTTGTGGCATCCTTCAGTCGTGATGCGGATTTATATATTTTAGATGAACCAACTTCAGGACTTGATCCATTGATGGAACATACTTTTCAGGAGTGTATAAAAGAAGTGCAAGCAAATGGCAAAACAGTTTTCTTATCAAGTCATATTTTATCAGAAGTGGAAAAGGTTTGTGATAAGGTAGGAATCATTCGTCAAGGTAAAATTATTGAAACCGGTACATTAACAGAATTGCGGCATCTTACTCGAACGAAAATCACTGTTGTGACAAAAGAACCGATTACAAATTTAGAAAAAATATCGGGTGTTCATCAAGTCACAAACCATAATCAGGAATGGAATTTTCAAGTAGATACGGAAAAACTTGGTGAAGTGATCCGGTATCTTAGTTCCTTCAGCATAGTAAAATTTGAAAGTATGCCACCAACATTAGAGGACTTGTTTATGCGCCACTATAAGGAAACTAAGCAAGCTGGGGGTGCTGGCCATGCTTGAAAATCTTTTTAAAGGGACCGGACCAATTACAAAATTAATTTTAAAACAAAACCGTTTTAAAATCGTTGCTTGGTTATTGAGTCTTGTTATTGTGACATTGGCAGTTGCGTCCGCATATCCGGGTGTATATAAATCTGAGCAAGATATAATGGCCTATGCTCTTACGATGGATAACCCGGCGATGATTGCCATGCTTGGTCCCGGATATGATGCAGCGGACTACAATACAGCATCCATTTTTGCCAATGAAATGTTGATTTTCACTTTAATTGCGGTGGCGGTCATGAATATTTTGCTTGTTAGCCGGGCAACGAGAGCGGATGAAGAGGATGGGCAAATGGAGTTAGTACGTGCCTTGTCGGTTGGAAAACTATCCTATTTATCTTCGAGTCTCATTATGGCAGTGATGCTTAACGGTATCCTCACAGTTCTTGTAGGTGCAAGCTTATCTTTATTAAATTTGGAAGGGATGGATTTGGAAGGGACATTTTTATATGGCGCAATTCTTGGGGTGACCGGTCTTACCTTTGCAGGGTTTACAGCTTTGTTTGCCCAGCTTTCAGAAACGTCACGTGGAGCAACTGGTTTTTCATTTGCTGCCATGATTACTTTTTATTTGATTCGAGCCATCGGTGATACCGGGCAGGAAGGCTTGTCTCTTGTCTCTCCACTTGGCTGGGCTGTTCGTACCGATGTTTTTGTAGAAAATCATTGGTGGCCGGTGCTGTTATTACTGCTTTTACTAGTTGTACTAATTGGTCTCACTTTTTACTTAAATTCGATTCGAGATATGGGGGCAGGTTTTTTACCGGAACGAAAAGGGAAAATACATGCTTCAACCTTTCTGCAAACACCAGTTGGTCTTGCTTTTCGATTGCAGAGAACAAATATTATTGCTTGGGGCATTGGTGTCTTTGTTCTTAGTGCTTCATTTGGATCGATATTAGGGGAACTAGAAACATATTTTGCCGATATGGAAATTTTACAGGTCTATTTACAGGGAGACTCGGGAACATCGATGAGGGATTCTTTTATTTCTTTACTTATGGGGATTATGTCCATGATTGCCTCTATCTCGGTTGTTATGACGATTGTAAAAGTAAAGAGTGAAGAAAGCAAAAATCAAACAGAACTTATCTATAGCCGAGCAGTATCCAGAAATAAATTATTGGGCAGTTATTTAGGTTTAGCAATTATAACAAGTTTTTTGATGCAGACATTTATTGCCACTGGTTTATGGTCGGTTGGTTCTTGGGTGTTAACGGATGAGTTGGATACAGGCACGATCTTCCTGTCAGCTTATGTCTATCTACCGGCAATTTGGTTTTTAGTAGCGTTAACAACACTATTAATCGGATTAAAGCCAAAAATAACGGGACTAACTTGGTTTTATGTCGTTTATTGCTTCTTAATTATCTATGTTGGGGATTTGTTTGACTTACCGGAATGGGTGAAAAAATTATCTGTTTTCCATTTCGTACCATATATGCCGCTGGATGATTTCGTCTGGTCATCAACCATTGCAATCACGATTGGATCAGTTATTGTCTCAATAATGGGTGTAATCGGCTATAATAAGAGAGATATTATTGGATGAAAACGAAGGGAGAACCGTTCTAGTTCTCTCTCCTTTTCTGTTCTTTCTAGTGACAAATATAAAATTTTAAGTGAAAAATGAAACAATCTTATATTGTACAGACAGGTTCATAGTTGTATCTTTTTGTGACATGTTATAATTTTCCTTAAAAATTTTTAAGTGTAACCGAATGTGTCTTTACCTAAATGTACAGACACA
>NZ_CCRF01000082.1 GCF_000751775.1 Caldibacillus thermoamylovorans | reverse complement strand
TTCATGTTGCAATTGTTTTTATCACACATTTATGCTACATTAATAATAGTTATGTTCCTTTAGGAGGTAGACGTGTGCATACTTTTTTAATCGTATTACTAGTTATTGATTGCCTTGCTTTAATTGCTGTTGTCCTGTTGCAATCAGGGAAAAGTGAGGGTTTATCAGGTGCCATTTCCGGTGGTGCTGAGCAATTATTCGGTAAACAAAAAGCCCGTGGAATGGATTTAGTTCTTCAACGGATTACAATTGTCCTTTCAATCATCTTTTTCGTATTGACCATTTTACTTGCATATTTTGGTTATTAATGAATAAATCGATTCCTGGCCGCAATTGGTCAGGATTTTTTCTTTTGGAGAGAGGCTTTGCACTTTGTTTTACTTTTGCCTTAAGATTTTGTAAGCTGAATTCAGGAAATTATTTCCCCGTTTAAGCGGAAGTTTCATTTTACAAAGTTTAACTTTATCTTTTTTCGTAAAAAATACTAGTAGTTGTTTGTACATAGAGAGGAAGAATGGAATTGAAAATCGTTGCACCAAAGCCTTTTACGTTTCATAGAGGTCCAAGAGCTGTTTTACTATTGCACGGATTTACCGGGAATAGCGCCGATGTTCGAATGCTGGGAAGAGCACTTGAGAAACATGGATATACTTGCCACGCACCGATTTATCGCGGGCACGGGAAAACACCGGAAGAATTATTGAAATATACTCCGGATGATTGGTGGGAAGATGTCGTCCAAGCGTACGATGATTTAAAAAATATGGGCCATGATGAAATAGCGGTTGCCGGTCTTTCCCTTGGCGGACTTTTTTCTTTAAAACTTGGATACTCGAAACCGGTAAAAGGGATTGTTCCCATGTGTGCCCCGATGTATTTTAAAAATAAAGATGTACTCTATCAAGGCGTTTTACAATTTGCCAGAGAATTTAAGGAAAAAGAAGGAAAAACGAAAGACCAAATTGAAAAAGAAATGAGTGCATTCGATTCTAAAGAGCTGCAGCAATTATTGAAGGAAAATGAGCAGTTAGTCGATGAGGTGAAAAAAAATATCGATATGATCTATGCCCCGATATTTATCGTACAGGCAAAAAATGACCAAATGGTGAATATCGATAGTGCAAAAATTATTTATAATGAAGTGGAATCAACGGAGAAATCAATAAAGATGTATGAAGAGTCGGGTCATGTGATTACATTGGATAAGGAAAGAGAACAATTGCATGAAGATGTCCTTCAGTTTTTAAATAGCTTGGATTGGAAAGAATAAAAAAATCGAAAGGAGGTATTTACTTTGGAACAGCTAGCCTTAGTTGAAAAATTACTTGATTATATGAAAGAAGAAGCTTATAAACCGCTGACGGTAAGTGAGTTGGAAGCTGCTCTCGGAATTAATGACTCCAGTGAATTTAAAGATTTTGTCAAAACACTGGTATACATGGAAGAAAAGGGTCTCGTTGTTCGGACACGAAGCAACCGCTACGGACTTCCGGAAAAAATGAGCCTGATTCGCGGACGAGTTTCCGGACATGCGAAAGGTTTTGCTTTTGTTATTCCGGAAGAACCCGGCATGGATGATATTTTTATTCCTCCCGGTGAAACAAATACCGCTTTAAATGGTGACTTGGTGCTTGCAAGGGTTACAAAACAGAGTTCCGGAGCGAGAAGAGAAGGAACCATTATTCGTATTTTAGAACGAGGAACGAAACAAATTGTCGGTACTTATACACAAAGTGCGAATTTCGGTTTTGTCATTCCTGATGATAAAAAATTTAACGGAGATATTTTTATCCCGAAAGAAGCTTCGATGGGGGCGGTGGAAGGACATAAGGTTGTTGTCAACATTACCGTTTACCCGGAAGGCCGAATGAGTGCGGAAGGGGAAGTCGTCCAAATTCTTGGGCATAAAAATGACCCGGGGGTTGATATTTTATCGATCATTTATAAACATGGATTGCC
The DNA here is from genome assembly GCF_000751775.1 of Caldibacillus thermoamylovorans. GTDB lineage: Bacteria > Bacillota > Bacilli > Bacillales > Caldibacillaceae > Caldifermentibacillus > Caldifermentibacillus hisashii. Next base: position 10,320 of record NZ_CCRF01000082.1, on the reverse strand, counting down.
TATGGAATTTCCGGATGAGGTGATGGAGCAAGCTCAAAAGACGCCGGATATCATTACCGAAAGTGAGCTGGCAAACCGCCGTGATCTCCGCGACCAAGTGATTGTAACGATTGACGGTGCCGATGCAAAAGATTTGGATGATGCGGTTACTGTAACGAAATTGGAAAATGGTAATTACAAATTAGGCGTCCATATTGCCGATGTCAGCCATTATGTAACGGAAGGAAGCCCGATTGACCGTGAAGCGTTTGAACGAGGAACAAGCGTGTATTTGGTTGACAGGGTCATTCCGATGATTCCCCATCGTCTGTCGAACGGCATTTGTTCTTTGAATCCGCATGTTGACCGCCTGACATTATCTTGTGAAATGGAGATTGATGAACATGGCACAGTTGTCAGTCACGAAATTTTTCAAAGTGTGATTAAGACAACGGAGCGGATGACTTATGCGGACGTTAATAAAATTTTAGTCGATAAAGATGAAGAAATTCGGAAAAAATACGAGCCCATTGTCCCTATGTTCGAATTAATGGAAGAATTGGCTTCCATTTTACGTCATAAACGGATGAACCGGGGAGCGATTGATTTTGATTTTAAAGAAGCAAAAGTGTTGGTTGATGAAGAAGGACACCCGACTGATGTCGTCACAAGGGAACGGTCGGTTGCTGAACGGTTAATTGAGGAGTTTATGTTAGCCGCCAATGAAACGATTGCCGAACATTTCCATTGGCTCGAGGTCCCTTTTATTTACCGAATTCACGAAGACCCGAAAGAGGATAAATTACAGCGGTTTTTTGAGTTTATCACGAATTTCGGCTTGATTGTAAGGGGAAAAGCCAATTCCGTTCATCCTCGTGCGTTACAAGAAATTCTCGATGAAGTCCGTGGCAAACCGGAAGAAATGGTCGTTAATACGGTAATGCTCCGTTCGATGCAACAGGCGAAATATTACCCGGAAAATTTGGGCCATTTTGGATTATCAACCGAGTTTTATACCCATTTTACTTCACCGATTCGCCGGTATCCTGATTTAATTGTTCATCGCTTGATTCGGACGTATTTAATTGATGGAAAAATTGACCCGGCCACTCAGGCAAGATGGGATGCGATGTTACCGGAAATCGCCGAGCATACATCAAAAATGGAGCGGCGTGCAGTCGATGCTGAACGCGAAACCGATGAATTGAAGAAAACCGAATTTATGTTGGATAAAATCGGTGAGGAGTTCGATGGCATTATTAGTTCCGTAACAAACTTTGGTCTATTTGTTGAACTGCCGAATACGATTGAAGGACTCGTCCACGTTAGCTACTTAACCGATGACTATTATCATTATGATGAACGGCAATATGCGATGATTGGCGAGCGAACCGGTAATGTTTTCCGAATTGGCGATGAGATTACTGTTCGCGTGATTAATGTTAATAAAGATGAACGTTCGATTGATTTTGAAGTTGTCGGCATGAAGTCCACGAGACGTTCGGAGCGAAAAGAAGCGCCAAAAATCGTTGTTGCCAATCCGAATAAAAAACCGCGGAACGGTAGCAAAAACGGAGACAGTCGCTCAGATAAGAAACCGAAGAAGAAAAAGAAATTTTATGAGAATGCTCCTAGTGCAAAACGGAAAAAGAAAAAAACAAGGTAGGAATCATTGTGTGTGCGGTCCAAGTATGGCGATGTTGGACATTTTAGCTTATATTTCACCAAATCTCGTAGGAATCATTTTAGGTACGGTCCAAAGGAGAGGGGCTGTGCCTATTTAAAATTTGATTGGTTACAAAATTGCATATTTCTTATAAAGTTAAAGATAAACCCGTTTGAAAATGCTTAAATGTTCTCAAAGAAAATTTGCTTCCATCACAAATTGCTTTTCTCACCGTTTTTTGCTAAAATAAATGGTTACTGGGGGAATGCATTATGCCAAAAGGAAGAGGAAAAATCGTTGCCCAAAACAAAAAAGCTTTTCATGATTATTTTATTGAGGAAACCTATGAGGCCGGAATCGTCTTGCAAGGAACAGAGATTAAATCCATTCGTGCAGGTCGTGCCAATTTAAAAGATGCATATGCCCGGATTGAAAAGGGCGAGGTGTTCTTACACAATATGCACATTAGCCCATATGAGCAGGGGAACCGCTATAATCATGACCCGCTGCGAACAAGGAAATTGCTTTTGCATAGAAAAGAAATTAATAAATTAATTGGTGAAACGAAAGAATCCGGATATTCCCTTGTTCCGTTAAAAATTTATTTGAAGGACGGTTTTGCTAAAGTCGAGCTTGCTTTGGCTAAAGGTAAGAAAAAATACGATAAACGAGAAGACTTGAAGAAGAAAGAAGCAAAACGGGATATTGAACGAGCATTCCGGGAAAGACAAAAGATGTAAACTGAAACAAAACATTCCATTTGTTTTTTTAGTTGTTTTTGCTATAATAAAGATGTCGCAAGGAAAGACCAGCGACAAAAAACAATTGAATAGTAGCTAAGTAAAAACTATTCCATAACTAACCTATACAACATGGGGACGTTAAGGATTCGACAGGGATAGGTCGAGCTTAAGCTGCGAGTCGAGTCGGCGAGCTCGTAAATAACGCCACGCCAATAATAACTGGCAAATCTAACAATAACTTAGCTTTAGCTGCCTAATAAGCGCAAAGCTGCTCCTCCCTCCATCGCCCACGTGGTAGGGTCAGGGGCTCATCTGAGTGGGATACGCCGGTTGCCTGCCGTCTGAAGGCGAAGGAAGAGAACAATCAGACTAGCGTTCACAGAGCCTGTCGATAGGCCGAGTGAATCGCGAAATGCCAATATATCGACTACACTCGTAGACGCTTAAGTGCCGATATTTCTGGACGTGGGTTCGACTCCCACCGTCTCCACCATACATATTTGGTGGATATTCTAGAGTTTTTTTGTGACAGGAACCATAAAATTTCCGTTTGGAAACTTTATGGTTCCTTTTATTTTAGGAAATTATATGGTTCCAAATGGTTTCAAGATAAAATTCACTATATAATAATCAGAGCCTTATGACCAAATGCCATTAGGAACTTTTGAATTTAGTTAGAAATTTGTATCATAATTTTTCTAGTGCTTCTTTTAATTTACCAATTTCTTCTTCATTTAAAGTAATACCTTTCCCCATTTTTTCACGATTTGGCGCCCAATCCCTAATATCATATTTTGGAGATCGACCGTTCCAACTAATAAGGTTAAATTCCTTTTGCCATCCTTTAGTTGTTTTAGATAAAATAGCAATTTGCTCAATAATTTCATATTTTATTTCAGTCATTTTTAGTTCCCTCTTCTAATAATATTGTTTTTTCTTGTTCATTTAATTTAAAAATATCGCCTAAAAAATCATCAATATCAATTAAATCAAAATTTATATTTGCGAAGTCATCCAATAATATAATAGGTAAGTCTTTTAAAAATGCATTTTTATAAATTAAATATCCATTTGCTTTAGGAACTGAAATTTTTCTATAAATTGATGTAATTATAGTAGAGTTTAAATATTTTAGTAAAAAGGATTCGAATTTTTTGAACTCATCCTTTATTTCCATACCACAAGCACTATCAGTATAAAAACATTCATCAACAAGAACAAAATCATTATGATCATTTACTTCTGAAAATACGAATTTTCTATTTTCAAAATGTGTTCTTTTTCTTGGATTCCATAATTCATACCATTGTTTGTTACTTTTCACAAAATAGCCTCTGCTAAGAAGCAAATCTTTTTTTGATAATAAATATTCATAAAGATTTGGATTTTTCCCTTTTATCTCACTTTCACTAATTAAAATATTTTTTCCTTTTTTGTCTACTAAATATGGGTAAAATAAATAATTATCATTTTCAATCAGTTCTCCATTTCTAATATCTTTTCCTTTATATACTTCTACTAGAAAATTAAAATTAATATTATTTTCTAATATAAAATTTTTATCCAAAATAAATACATCATTATTTCCTGTTACTATACCTTGGGAAATAGATTTGGTTATATCTCCAAGTTTATAATTGCACTTAGATGTAATTTTTTCTAAAATTTCTCTATAGTTATCTTTTTCAAGGGACCATACTGGTTCTTTTAAACTGTCCTGTCTTATTATGTGTTCAGATCCGTATAATTCTTGTTCTATAATTCTAACTTTATGATCTTTATTTGCTGAGTTTTTTTCCAATGAGAATATGCAAGTATAAGTTAAAGCTGAATCAAAGATTTGGAAATCCTTAAAATCACATATATAATTTAATTTAGTTTCATTTAGTACTAATTTTCTGATGTTTTTTCCGTAATCCCTTTTGTAAAAGTAAGAAGGGCATATATAAGATAGGATGCCATTTTCTTTAAGTAATTTAATGCCTCTTTCAATAAATAGAACATAAAAATCATACTTACCATTTGCAGAAAAGTACTTTTGTTTAAAATACTCTTTGTTTGGAACTTTATGAAATCCAATATATGGTGGATTACCTATAATAACATCAAATCCTCCGTTTTCTTGAAAAACTTTTGCAAATTCCAAATACCATAGTAAATAAGGTTTTTGTTTCTTTTTCTTTAATTCATCGTATTTCTTTAAACCAGTTTGATTATCATCTTGACTTAATTTATATTCTATTAAATCATCTCTTAATTTATCAATTCTTTCCTTTAGTTCATTTTTACGTTCTTCATTTATTTCATCAAAATACCGATCTTGAAGTTTAAACATTTCATTTAACATTTCTTCAGAATAATCAATTAGGAAACTCAGCTGCTGTGTATAATCTTCTATACCACTTGATTCCTTTAATATTGCCTTTTTTCTTTTTAAAATACTTTCATCAAATAATTTAATACCCTCGTATTCATCAACGAGACTATCTCCCACCATAATATTCATATCTAGATTAGGAAGAGGTCTCGGTTCGGGGGTTTCCTCATTTATTTCTTGATCGACAATTACAGACAACCATAATCTAAGTTTAGCTATATCAACTGCACTAGGTTCAATATCTACAGCAAATATTGAGTTTTTAATAGTATCTCTTTTTAATTTGTATGGTGACCGGTTCTTCCTAATCGTTTTCTCACCAATTGTTCTTCCAAGTTTTCCTTCTTTATCTACTCTAACAAGATAATCTGTAATATTATTCCGTGCCTTAACAATTTCACTTAGCATTCCCAATGGAAATGCACCAGATCCTACAGCCGGATCAGCCACTTTAATATTTTCTAATGCTTTATCAATTTTTACTATATTTTTTAAGATACTAGGTTTTATGGTATATTTTTTCGTATATCCTACACCTGAACGACTATCAGTATCTCTAATTAATTCTCCATATAAGATAAATTCTTTCATATCCTCGTAAGGTACATCTACTTCATTAACGAGGAAATTAATTAGACTTTCTTGACACATATAATGTACTATTTCACGCGGAGTGTAGAATGCTCCTTTTGATTTTCGATCCGTAACATCTAGTAAGTTTTCGAAAATTTTACCTAGCATTTCTGGATCGACAGCAACTTCTTTTTCTAACGGTTCATCTTCATTCATTGTAAAATTATAACGTTCAAAGATATCTATAATACCATCTGCTTCTCTTCCCTTTTCATTTTCATTAGAAAAAAGGCTGTTTGGAATACTAAATTTCACATCTCGCCAATGGTAGCCTTCTAATGGTTCGAATAATCCACCATTTAAAAACGGAATTTTACAGTTGAATTTATTAAAATAATGATTTTTCCTTTTCTTGTTTAAGGCTTCATAAAATAGTGGTTGTAAATATTCATCAAAGAAGTTTTTATTTGTTTTATTTATACAATGATTAAAAATTCTACTTATAAACTTTCTTTCTCCACTCCCCCAAGGCTGATCGAATTTCGTTCCTACAAAACAATCTGAAAATAATTCAGCTTCATGATCGGTTAAATTAAATAATTCAATCGACGAAATTTTTCTTTTTCCAGTACCAACTTTTTTAAAAACTCTTTCAAGAATATTCCTGTGAATATCATCATTTTCATAATAAATTTTTTGGTATTCACTTTCTAACAAGGTATGATTCTCAGGTAAAATTCTAACACCTAACCAACCTTTTTTTTGAATAAAATATAGAAAAGCTAATTGACCTAATAATTTTTTTGAAAATTGCTCAGCGAATTTAGGAACTTCAAGTCCTAGTTTTTTAGTTTCGTTAATAAAGGCTTGATCTTGTTCAAGGTATTCCTTTAACTGAAGATATTTCTCTTTATATTGTTCGAAAAACTCCTTGGTTACTTTCTCTACGCTAAATGCCTCTTCTATCTCATCTAATGTAGGATTATCTTGATCGTTTTCAAAAATCGGTAGAAGTTGAGCTTTTGCAGTATGACTTGGCTCACCTTTTCCGACAAGATAAGAATAACGTCTGGCTGGTGTTAAATCGAGTTCTAAACCTTTTTCAGAAAATGTATAATCAAGTCTTACAAAAGATAAACGCCAGTTGGTTTCATTTGGTGAATAAAAGGCTACTATTGCGGCTTCATAATCATTTTGATCAAGAATCTTTGAAATGAAATTCCGTTGCATTGTTCTTGCACGTTCTACGCTTTTATCTTTTTTTATTTCAACAGCTAAGATTAACAAGTTATTCTCATCTACATCTTTATAAGTCCCAATCTTATAGTAGGCTGCTACATGTTCTGAATATTCCTTCCATATTCCAATACTTCTTTTATAAGGAAACATTTCTGGTTCATTAAAAAATTCTAAAACAAACCTTTTAAATCTATCCAAATCAAAGCTCTGATTAAATGTTTCTTCTAATATTTTGGTTTTTACAGTATTCATTCATTTACTCCTTTCTTTAAATATGAGGATAATATTACTTCAATATCTCCAGAAACATTTACTTTTTTATTTAAGATTCTGTTATTTTCAATATATCTATCAGGAACAATATTTATAATTTCGTAGTAAATTTTAATTGGATCCTTTATACCTTTTGTCTTCTTAACTACTTCATTTGTTACTGTTGATGGAATGTTGCCATCTTCCCACAGTTTTCTTAGATGTCTTATCATCTTTTCTTCTTTTTCTGTAAAAGTTTTTACTTTGGACAAAGCTTTCAATAACTTTATCACTTGAGAATCTCTACCAGTTTTTTTATGAGCTTCAGTGATAATTTCATTAACCTCAACAAAACTTTGTTCGAAGTTTTTCTTATTCTTATTTAGATGATCAAAAAATACCTTCGGTGTTAATATCCTTTTTTCATCCTCTTTGCATTCAAAATATTTAATTGCACTCAAAAAAGGTTTTTCAGTAATTACTTCACCATCGGTAATAAAAAATTTTTTTAATGCTCCTTTTCTCACGAACGAAATGGTAGAATCCTTTTCAACTAGAAGAGATTTCCTGCCTGTTTTGGATTTTAATGGGAGATTTTTGATTTTGACGAATAAATCTGGTTGTTGATCTCTTATCTCTCTAATTAATTTTAAATATAACTGTGGTGAAGCATCACCTTCTTCATCACCTTCTAAACTGTCCTTACTATTTAGAATAGAATACAATTGGTGAGAACTTACTTCTTCATTATCAGATAAGTACTTTGAATCTTCGCCTAATGTATCGTGAAATGCTTGGATTTTGGAAATAATATTTTCTTCTAGTGGTAGCTCTGCATTGGCTTGGGCAGTTGGGAAAAAGTTAAAAACATATATTTTATCGTGTTTTGTACCTACACGATTTATTCTACCAACCCTTTGCATAACTTTTGTAGGGTTCCAAGGTAAATCATAATTCACGATTACGTTAGAACGATGTAAGTTAATACCTTCTGCCAGTACATCTGTAGTTACAAGAAATTGAATATCATCTTTATGTTGACCATCGAATTTAGGATCAAAATTTGCTTCTATTTCTTTTCTTACCTTTTCTGAACTTTGCCCACTAAACACTATTACCTGAGACGGAAAGAGTTCCTCAAGGTACAGTCCTACGTATTCGGCAGTTTCTTTTGATTCAGTAAAGATTATAATCTTTTTATTTTTTAGTACTGGATTGTTTTTTAATTCATATAGAAATTTATCCTTTTTTGGATCCTCAATTATTTCTTCCCATTCTTCTTCCAATAATCTTAGTCTAGTTAAATCCCTTTTAAGAGCAGGCATAAATTCATCATTGAAGTCCTCAATTTTATAAAATTGCACCTTATCTTCTTCAACGAGTTCCATTAAAGTCTCGTCGTCTCCATTATCCATTAAATCATAAACATCAATTTTTTTACTAATAAAGACCTTCCCGGATTCACACATAGTAATAAACTTTTCATAAGAGATAATAAAACGGTGAAGTGTCTTTTTAAATGCTTCAAAACTACTTTCTAGACGCTTAACGAGAATGGATTTCATAAAACCACCCATATTCCTTTGTGAAACCATCATTGAAGCTACGTTTTTATCGATGACTTTTAAATATGTTAATGGTTTATAACGAGCATATTCTAACTTTTTAATAATGGAAATTGTGTGGTTAAATACTTTTTCTATATGATCGTTAAATTCGTATATAATTTTTTCAGGATCTGACAATTCCGGAAACTTTAGTCCTTGCTTTTCAAGATCTTCAGCATACACTTCTTTTACTTCACTTCTCGTTCTACGAATCATAATGTGCCGTAAAACTTGATCCCGAATTTGTTCTGAATTATTTTTCAAAGTCTGATTGTATTCATCGGAACCTTTTTCTAGTTTTTTTAAGTTACTTTCAAGACTTTGAAAGAACTTTTCCAAGTTTTTATTATTAGGTATAATAGTACTGTTGTTTTTTGGCTGGAATAAATAAATTTGGTTTGCTATATCTGTTGAGTAATTATTTTGAGGTGTAGCCGTAATTAAAATCACCTTTTTGTTATAACAAATTTGATGAAGTTTTTCGTAACTCTCTGTTTTTTGGTTTCTAAATCTATGCGCTTCATCGATAAACACATATTTATATTTATCAAGATCTGAATCTAAAATTTTATCTAACTTTCCTAATGATTCTACTCTTGCTGACACATCAAATTCCCACAAAACTTTTTCCCAATAGTCTATTAAAACAGGGGGGCAAATAATTAATTTTCTTCCTTTTAATTGACGAGCTAACATAGCTGTTATATACGTTTTCCCTAAACCAACAACATCAGAAATAAATACACCACCATATGCATCCAATGTTTTTTTAGCTTGAACAACAGCATCAATTTGATATTGTAATCTTAAAAATCCTTCTGGAAGTAATTCATTCCATTGTTCGTTTTTATCTTCATTAATCTCCTCTTTAAAATATTCATAAAGAGTTTTAAGAAATAATTCATATGGAGTAATGTCATCCTTAATCCATGTTTTTTCTTTGATTGTTTCAATATATTCAGTAGAAATATCAATACCCTCATCCCATAATTCCTCAAACTTTTCTAAGGCGTATTGAACATCCCTGCTATCTTTCAATTCGACATTAAATTCAAGATTATCTATTAAACCAGCTTTTGAAAAATTACTAGAACCAGTGATTACACTTCCATATTGATCAGGTACTTTATCTAAGTCCTTTCTCATTATATAAACTTTTGCGTGGATAGGAGCTTTAGGGTATACTCTAATCTCTATTTTTCCACTTTGTAACCATTTAATAAATGTTTTTACACCTTTTTCAACTTGGTAACTGTCTTCAGACTTTTTCATTTCATTGATGATTTCATCTTGATATGTTTGTTTTACATCTTTATGTGACATATCAAAAACGATTTGCTCTTCCTTTGATTTTTCGATAATTTGAACAGTTTTTTTATCTGTATTGATTCCAACTAGAATTCTTATTTTTTCTACTTCCTCTAGGGCGGGATACATTAAGTAGAATCCACTAGTTCGAAAATAACCAACTAGCACGTCAAAAAATTTGGTGTTTTTGCTTAATATTTTATTAAACCTATCATATAAATTTCTACCTTCTTCATTAGTAAAAAAGGTCAAATCATTGTGCATTTGGATTCTCCTACATTAATTTTTATTTTGTTTAGGTAATAAGTTACATATAATATTATTATATCGTAGTCGTGTATTATTTTAAATTCAATAAAATAAGAAGTATGTGTCAAGTTTTTCTCGATAGGGTTTAAATATCGGGTATTCCAAGACACTCTTTTTGTACACTTTCGGCCACCTTACTTGCTTGTTTTCTTGGCTCAGTGAGGCTGTTCTGAAATTGCCTTAATATGTCTGTATAGAGATAACAGGAATGTTGATGCGTGCGAAATTTATTCGCTTTCCGCGGGCGGCCGGCGAGCCTCCTCGCTT
>NZ_CCRF01000081.1 GCF_000751775.1 Caldibacillus thermoamylovorans | reverse complement strand
AAGTGAGCGTTTAAAGGTCACATTTCCAAATAGAAACTGAATGCTTCTGTTATCACTCCGGCAGTACTCCCAGCCATCCTCCAGCTTTTTTTGCTTAATTGTTTTATCTAACGTCTCAAATATTTCTCCAACCCATTGCGTAAAGGCATTCTGGATCAGAATTTTCACTTGTTCTTCAAATTCAATAAGACTTTTTGTATCCTTTAATAATCTAGCAATTATTGATATAATATCCATAGGAAGACCTCTTTCTAAATGTATTCGCCTACTAGCGTACATTTGTTAACGAAATATTTAAATAAGAGTATATAATATTGATATAATAAAGAATTGAAAGAGGGTGAATTTATGACTAAAATTAAATCCCCATATATATCAAGAGTGAAAATTAAAAATTTCAGAAACTTCAAAGATATAGATGTAAATTTAAGTCATAAGCAAGTTATTATAGGTGAGAATAATGTGGGGAAAACAAATTTTTTAAAGGCTATCCAAATTATTTTAGACCCGAAATTTTCAGATGAAGATCGTTTTTTGAATGAATCAGATTTTTATGATGGTTTAGTGGAACCAATGAAAAATGGTGAAATAATTGAAATTATCATTGAGATACGGGGATATGAACACAATAAAACCGTTTTATCAATGCTATCTGATGCAACAATATCAGAAAATCCGCCTACCTTACGTCTAACCTATAAATTCTTTCCATCACAAGATACAAATGAGTATACATACACTATTTTTCAAGGGGATAGGCCAGAAGTACAGTTTACACATTTTCATAGAAAATTTTTAAATATTAAGGTTATCAATGCAATCCGCGATGTTGAAAGTGAAATGAGGAATTCACGTAAATCACCTATTAAAAATTTGTTAAGGGATTATGAATTTGATAAGGATGAACTCGAAGACATTGGTGCCAAATTAAAAGAACAAAGTAATGAGATATTATCAATTGACGAATTAATCGACCTTGAAAAGAAAATTAATAATAGATTTATAAATACAATGGGTAATCAATCTTTTTCAAAAATTTCTTTAGAAACGATAGATGTAGATCCTAATAGAATTTTAAATACATTAAAATTAATGATTGGTGAAGAAAAGCAAAGGCCAACAAGTGATACAAGTCTAGGAATCAATAACATCTTATATATTTCATTAATTCTTATATCATTAGAGGATAAAACCATTCCTACTTTATTAAAAAAAGAAAATTATATTGAACTATCAGAGGAAAGCGATAGTGAAATACTAGAGGAATGCTATGTGAAAAGTTCAAAAGGTAATTATTTTTTGAAAGATAACTTAGATGATGGATTAATGTTGAAGCTATATTCTTTTATGGATAATTATTCCCTTTCTAAAGAGGGTTTTACAATACTCGCAATTGAAGAACCAGAAGCCCATTTACATCCATCTTTTCAAAGAATTATTTATAAGGACGTAATGAAAAATAATACATCAGTATTAATGACAACCCATTCTCCATACATAACATCTGTTGCCCCATTGAACTCTATTGTTCATTTACGGACAACTCAAGAAGGAACGATAATTAATACAACTGCAGACTTAAATTTATCAGATAAAGAAAAACAAGATCTTGAACGTTATATTGATGTTAAGCGGGGAGAAATTTACTTTGGTAAGGGTGTAATTCTAGTAGAAGGCATAGCAGAAGAATACTTGATTCCAGCTTTTGCAGAAATACTTGGAAAACCGTTAGATTTAAAAGGTATTATTTGTTGCAACATTAATTCTACTAATTTCGATCCATATGTTAAATTCTTAGATATGCTAGGCATCCCATATGTATGTATTACTGATGGAGATTATTATGCTTGGGTAAAAGAAAAAGAAGAACCAAAAAGAAAATATCATATTGTGGTTGACGATTCACACATTTCAAATGGGTATTTAGGATTAGAAAGAATAGGAGATTTGCTTGTAAAATTGCAAAAAATCAATAATTCTAGTTTACCTAAAGATTTGGATGAACAGGAAGAACTTTTTGCAAAGAACGGATTTTTTATTGGATATTACACAATGGAAGTAGATATAATGGATGCTTGTTCCGAATCTAATCAGGGAAAAGATATAATTTGTAATATTTTCAATGAACTAACAACTGGTGGAGAACGTCAAAAGGAAAATTTTAAAAGGGAATTAAACTCTGGAGATTATTGGTCTTGTCTAAGAAAAATTGAAAACTGTGAAAACGAAGTAGGAAAAGGGAGATTTGCTCAAAGACTATCATTGATGTGTATAAAAGATCATATTCCTAAATATATTGAAAATGCAATTGATTATATATATAGCAAGATAGAAGAGGTAGGAAAGTATGAATAGTACATATCTAGAAAAGCTAGAACAGATTAAGAAAGATAAAGATCAATTTGCAGCTTTTAATTCCAATTGTAGTACAGTTGTTAAGGCTGGGCCGGGTAGCGGTAAAACGACGGTTTTAACTTTAAAAATCATGAAACTATTAAATGATAAAATTAAATATCCAAGAGGTCTTGCTTGCTTAACTTATAATAGGGAAGCGGTTAAGGAGTTTACGAATAGATTATATGAATTAGGATATGTAAAAAGAAACAATGTCTTTTTAGGAACAGTTCATGCTTTTTGTATTGCGGAGGTAATCAGCCCGTTTGCTCACCTTTATGATTATGATATTCCTTTGCCATTAAAAATTGTATCAGAAAAAGAAAAAAATAAACTTTTTAAAGATACGGTTATACAACTTAATTATGATCCTAATCAAATTAAGATAATTGATATGGACAAAGAAAGAACCTTAGGTATCGAAGGGATTAGTTGTGTTTCAGTTGAACCTTATGATATTGGCTTAAAAGTTGCTAAAGAATATGAAAATCGACTTCACGCAATGGGAATGGTTGACTTTATTGATATTGTAAAATATGCCACTTTACTCATCCAAAAAGAGGAATATGTAAGAAAATGCTTAGAAGCCAAATTTCCTTGGATATTAATTGATGAATATCAAGATTTAGGTAAGCCTTTACATGAGATGGTTCTTTCATTATTTCATAAAACAAATATAAAAATATTTGCAGTGGGCGACCCAGATCAATCGATTTATGGATTTAATGGTGCGATTCCTGACTATTTAAATGAGCTATACTCAAGTCCAAATATTGAAGCTATAGAATTAAAAACAAATTATAGAAGTCATCAGGATATTATTAATGCATCAATAATTGGATTAAACCAGCAAAATCGCAACTATGTTTCAGGTAAAAGGTTTGATAAAGATGCAGAGTTTCATTTTATAACTTGTGAGGAAGAAATGGATGACCAGTATAAGGAAGTGGCATACAGTATTATTCCCAGTTGTCAACAAAAAGGTATTCCATTAGAGGAAATCTGTGTTCTAGTTCATAGTGAAAAACAAATCCAGTCAATGAGGAAAATTTTGGATGAAGCTAATATACCATATTATATTTCTAAATTAGAATTTAAAAGAAGTGATATAGTAATTTGGCTTGAGCAATGTGCTTTATGGGTTATATCAAATTCTAATGTATCATTTTCTAGTTTGTTTGATTATTGGAATAATCTATTACAAAAACATAATCAAACAATAACCGCGGAAAGAAATATATTGGAAAGAAAAAGATTATATTCAATATTAAAAGAAAGTATTAAGCACTTTAAATCTTTGTATAAATGGTTAGAATTTTTAATCAAAAATTTAAAACTTCATTCGATTTTATATGATTCTGATATATATCCTGATGAAGTAGATAATTTAAATGCGTTAATTAAGGTTGCAAAAGATGGAAGTTTTCGAGATTTTGATATTACAAGATTTGCCAACTTAGGTAAGCCAATAAACCAAATAACATTATCAACTAGGCATAGTTCAAAAGGTCTGGAATTTGAAGTAGTAATATTATTAGGTATGGAACAAGGTAACTTTCCTTATTATAAAAATGAAAATGACCCAGAAAAGTTGGCTGAGGAGAGAAGGGTATTCTTTGTAAGTATTTCACGAGCAAAGCGGGTATGTTATTTGCTTCGTTCAAAAAAATACACTCGAAAAACTAGGTTTGGATATAAAACATTTAACTACAAACCGTCAATGTTTTGGGAAGAATTATATGAAAGTAAGAAGAATTTGGGTACTACTGTTAATTAACATTTTTGATTGGAATTGATTTTTTTATACATAAACTTATATATTTTGGAATGTTTTTTCTGAAATTCACAAATTGATAAAAAGGTTAGACAAAAGGGGGAATATAGATTTTTAGTAGAAAAAAGCTTTTAAATGATAATTTGGAGTATTGTCCATATTGTAATAGTAATCTTCAAGGTAATCCAATACCAAAGGAACAACAAATTGATTATGGAGCTACTCATTTTTCTAGAAAAATAGGAATTTCAAGTTTGGAAAAGGATATGGTTGTACGTTGGCAATGCCCAGATTGCCTACAAGAATGGGAGCGGTAAAAAAGGAGGAAGATAACACTTCCTCCTTTTTGTCTGATTTACAAGTTGCACTAACAACGATACTATACTATCCAGAAAATTTATAATTCATACATATAGGTTTAAATATACCTGCTCCCGTAATATTTAAGCCTTTTTTATATTGTCATTTATTTCCAATCAAAAAATTTAAATAAACCCTCAAATCTACCATTCATGACCCTAAATCGACCTGATATGGATAAACTGAATGTATCGTTACTAATACTGTCAATAATGGAGGTGGGTAATAAATGAAATGAGGTGATAGTCGATGTATGAAACAAGTTTTAATTCAAGAAGTGTTTTATACAACTTAGAACCTATTGGTTTAGGCACAGGCTTGGTTGAAAGTCTTAGCAGCTATTTGATTAGAGTAGCATATGAACATAACATCTTAGTGGGGGATTTATTTAATAAGATGATATTTCCACAAATGAATAAGAATTATTTAGTAAGAAGTTCTACTTATGGCGGCAATCGCTTTTACGAAGGATCAAAAACAATAAATGGATTTATGGAAAATGCAATTGAACTATCGAGGATAATGGAAGGGTTAACTTCCAGAGATGACCTATATAATCTTACTTTATATAAACTAAAGGACTTTATACCACTAAGAAATTTATTGAATGATTCGCTAGTTTGGTGTCCTGACTGCATTAGTATTTGGGAAAAGAATGAAAAGGTGATTTACTATCCTCTGATTTGGCATTTAAAACCAGTAAGGATTTGCAAAGAACATAATCGCTTTTTAATTGATAGATGTCCTGTTTGTAATAGAACAATAGATATTCTCCGTAGAGAGATGATTCCCGGCTGTTGCCCCAATTGTTCTTCTACATTATCCAATGATATTAACCAAAGATTAAATCTAGTAGAAATGGATTGGGAAATCTTTGTTTATGAAAATTTGGAGGATCTCATAAAAATAAATCCAAATAAAATTGATACACAGAGATTTAAATATTCATTTTTAATTAAATTAAACTTAATTAATGAGGAATATTTTGAAAATAATGTTGCTAGTTTTTCAAGATACCTAAATACTCCAAAGAGTACTCTCCGATATTGGCTAAATGGTCAAAACTTCCCTTGTTTAGATAATATACTTAGAATTTGTTTTAAATTAAACAAAAAAATTTTAGATTTTCTCTTAGAATCTCAAGAATTGAATGGTAATATATTTCAAATTAATGACAAGCAGGTCATTAATAATAAAAAGAAGCACACTCGGAAGCCACTTAATTACGATGTGATCAAGAAAAAACTAATAGAACTTTCTACTACGGAAACACCTATATCTATGAATTATGCTGCAAAAATTATTGGAAGAGATAGAAGGGTGTTGTACCGAAATTTCCCAGAGCTTTGTAAAGGAATATCGAAAAGATATAACGATTATGTAAAAGAAATGTCAGAGCGAAGGATTATGCGGTTAGAAGAACAAATTATGCAAGCATTCAATGAATTAACAAATGAAGGGATATATCCGAGCCGTAGGAAAATTGAAAAAAGGCTTGGTATGAATGGAGTTTTAAGAGAAAAAGTATTGCAAGATTATTGGAAAGTTCTTTTAAGACAAAGTGGTTTTGAGGAGAAGAAAAGGAGGAAATATAACATTGATGAATCAAAGTGAGTTTGATGAATGGGCTGAAAGATTGAAATTATCGGAGGAGGCAAAATTGGAAATTCAACGGATTAGACAGTCCCCTCCTGCAAGACGTGTCGGGGGAGGAAGATATAATGTTAGTGGAAGATACAGTAGTAAAAAGATGGGTGTGACCATTCAATTTGAAAGTCATAAGGTTGAATTACCAGCCATCTATATGATGGAATTCAATGATGATGTTCTAGAATACTATGATCAGCCTCCCCAAATAAAAGTTAATTATTTTCAAAGTAAAAAACATAAAAATAGAAAAATGGCTTATTGGTACACAGCAGATTTTTTTGTGATTGAAAAGGAAAGAGCCTACTGGGTAGAGTGGAAAACAGAAGAAGAGCTTGTTAAAAAGTCACAAGAAAAACCAGATAGATATTATAGAAAAGATGGTCGATGGGAATTTGCACCCGGAAAAAGTTATGCTACACAGTTTGACTTAGATTTTCTGGTACGCTCGAATTCAGAGATTAATTGGATACTTCAACGAAATCTTGAATTTCTGGAGGATTATATTATCAATGAGCATATACTTGAAAATTCAACTATCCTGAAAATTAAGGAGTCAATATTATCAGCACCGGGTTTAACATTACTAGAACTTATTCAACTTGGAGAGGAACAATTTACTGCTGATGATATATACGCCTTAATTGCAAATAATACTATCTATATTGACTTATATAATGACTTAATTTCCGAACCTGAAAATGTAACTGTGTATTTAAATAAAGAACAGTTTAAAGGATTCTCAATAGTAGAAAAGTCAAGCAGAAAAAGTAAAAGTTCAAGTAAGATTGATTTAAAGAGCGGGCAAAAGATTTTGTGGGGAGATACGGTCTGGGAAATTCTACACTATGATCAAAGTAACAATATTATCTTTTTACTTCAAGATGGAGAAAAAGAGCATAAAGAAATGCCTCTCGAAGTATTTGAATCATTAATTTCCGATGGTTATATTGAGGGGATTAATAATAACGTTTCTAATAATGATAAGGTTACAGAATTAATTACTCAAGCAAATGAAAAAGATTTAGAAACTGCAAATAAAAGATATGAAGTCGTAATTAAAGTTTTAAATGGGGAAAAGGTAAAGCCGGAAAATGTAACACAAAGAACTGTACGAAATTGGGTAAAAAAATATAAAGATGCAGAGGAATTACATGGAAATGGTTTTGTAGGCCTCTTACCTAAAACAAAATATAGAGGTAACCGAGAAGATAAACTTCCTAAAGAAACGAAAGATTTAATGGAACAAATGATCACTGAAAATTATGCAACTATCAAGTCTAAATCTGCAAGAGCGGTTTATCGTGAATTTTTAGTGAAATGTGAGGACTTAAAAATACCCGATGCATCATATAAAGCATTTTGGAAAGCGATTAAGCGTCGTTCTAAATATGATATAGAAAGAGCTAGAAAGGGCCGAAGAGCTTCTTATAAATATGAAGAATTTTATTTTGAATTAGAATTTACTACTCCAAAACATGGAGAACGAGTTTTCAATATAGCACATATTGATCATACAGAATTAGACATCGAATTAGACATTAATGGTAAGGAGTCAGCACGACCGTGGCTCACATTAATGATTGATGCTTTTTCTCGCCGTATTCTTGCTTTTTATTTAACGTTCGAGGCACCGTCTTATCGCTCCTGCATGATGGTTATTCGAGAATGTGTAAAAAATTATAATCGATTGCCAAATTATATTGTGGTTGACGGAGGAAAAGAATTTAATAGTGTATATTTTGAATCCTTGCTTGCATTTCATAAAGTTCATAAAAAAGAAAGGCCTGCAGCAAAAGCAAGATTTGGAAATGTTGTCGAAAGGGTATTTGGGATAACAAACAAGTTCTTTATTCATAACTTACAAGGTAATACTCAAATATCAAAAAATGTAAGACAAGTTACTAAATCTGTTAATCCAAAAAATCATGCTGTATGGACACTTGAATTATTACATGAAAGAATAGATAGTTGGATAAAAAATGTACATGACAACATGGAAAACCCAACACTTGGTCAAACGCCAAAAGAAGCTTTTGAAGAATCAATTGCGATTTCAGGTAGTCGACCAAATACCTATATTCCATATAATGACACATTTATTTTAATGACATTACCTTCTCCAAGTGGAAAAGTGCGTAAGGTTCATCCGGGACAAGGTATAAAATTATTGTATTCGTATTATTGGTGTAATGAATTCCGAGATCCGAAAATCGAAAATACAAAGGTAGAAGTTAAGTATGATCCGTTTAATATCGGTATTGCCTATGCATTCATAAACAATGAATGGGTCAAATGTTTATCAGAGGAATATAAATATTTACATGGAAAAACTGAAAAGGAAATTAAATTAATCGCAGAAGAAATTAGAAAGAAAAAGAGCGTACAATCAAGATCCAATTCAATAACTGCTAAAATGATTGCTAGATTCATTATAGAATCTGAGTCAATAGAAGAAAAATTAAATGAAGAAAAAAATAAAGTAGCTGAAGTAAAAAGAGACTTTAAGGTCGTTGAAGTACAAAATGATGTTGACAAGGATTATAGTAAAAAGGAAATTAATGTAGATGAGGACATAGATGAAGATGAATTAGTGGATTATGGGGAGTTATCGATATGACAAAAGGTAATAGAAAATTTAATGAAGGGCTGTTATTAGAGTCGAAGGAAAAAAGACTTGATTTCTTTAATAACTATACAGTTTCACATCCAAAATTAGAAAAAGCACTAATAGAATTAAAAAAATCCATATATTCACCTGAAAATTTTAACGTAATTATGATTGTTGGTCCTTCAGGAGTTGGAAAATCAAGATTATTTGAGCAAACATTAATATCAGTTTCAAAAGATATGGCAGAAGAAATGGAACAAGATAGAAGTATCATTCCAATAACTGGGATTGAGTTACCGAATCCAGACTTGGGAAAATTTAATTGGAAAGATTTTTATTATCGTGTTCTTTCATCTTTAAAAGAACCACTTATTGATTGTAAAATAGATGTTCATAAAAATGTAGGAAATAAAAATAAGAAAAAAGTAGATACTCAAAAGGCTGAAACCGCACCTGAATTACGTAGATCTATAGAAAAAGCGTTTCTAAATAGAAAAACTAAAGCTTTACTAATTGATGAAGCACAACATTTTTTTGATGTTGGTACAGCAGTTAAAATGCAAAGGCAGTTTAATTCAATAAAATCATTATCAAATATGGCAAATACAAAAATTGTCCTATTTGGTACGTATGAACTTAATGCAGTAATAAATCTAGATGGGCAATTGTCTAGAAGGGTTCATGAAATTCACTTTCCAAGATACGATTATAGTAAAGCTGAAGAAATTAAAATGTTTAAAAATATGCTATATTCTTTCCAAAGAGCATTACCTATAAAAGAAGAACCAAATCTTGTTAAACTTCATGAGTATATTTATGAAAACTCTATAGGATGTGCAGGAATCGTAAAAAATTGGTTGCAAAGATGTCTTTCAGAAGCAATTGATAATAATGAAGAGTCAATTACAATTAAAAATCTAGAAAGAAATGCAATGAATACTAAAAAATTGCTCACTTTGGCTAAGGAAGCTAATAGTGGTGAATTAGATTTTATAGAAAGTAAAGAAGATAGAGAGGAATTAAAAGCGTTATTAGGAACAAAAGAAATCAAAACAACAAAACAAACGAGAAAGGGAACTGCTACACCCGGAAAGAGAAAACCTGAAAGAGATGCCGTTGGCTAACTTTTAAATCGGAATCATATAAAAGAATATTATTAATCAAAAACTGAGTGGTTTTACTACTCAGTTTTTATTTTAAATAAAGAGAGGGGAATACTGCAATGAATGCT
This sequence comes from Caldibacillus thermoamylovorans, assembly GCF_000751775.1. Taxonomy (GTDB): domain Bacteria; phylum Bacillota; class Bacilli; order Bacillales; family Caldibacillaceae; genus Caldifermentibacillus; species Caldifermentibacillus hisashii. The sequence goes on along the minus strand of NZ_CCRF01000081.1, from coordinate 44,534 downwards.
ATTTTAGATAGATTACTAGAAAATGGGGAATATACAGATTTTTTGGAACACCTTTTATCCACAAGAAGTGTATTATATAATTTGGAACCAGTTGGAATAGGAACACCGTATGTGGAGAGTCTAACAAGTTATATTTCAAGATTAGCATTTACCCATAATGTTACTGTATCTTCACTTCTTAAAGGTACGGTTGTTCCTATGGCTGATAAGAAATATTTAAAAAATAATCTTAGTGAAGGTGTATTTGGAAGTACACCTAAATATATAAATGGAAACAGTCAAGTTAGTCAAGATTATGTAAAAGTATTTGAAATATTAACAGGTAGAAATGATATCTGTTACCTTACAATGGTTAGTTGGACAGATATTTTTTCACAAAATATTATTGGAAATTATAGAAAATGGTGTCCTGTTTGTTTGAATAAAATGATTTTTGAATCTAAAGAGGTGTATGAACCTTTAATTTGGTATCTAGCTGATATAAATAAATGTGATGTACATGACACATTATTAGAAGATAAGTGTCCTAATTGTAAGAGACGATTAGATTTTATGTATAGTAACTTTACAGCAGGTCACTGTCCATATTGTTCAACATGGTTAGGGGATTGTAAAAGTAAAAAGGAACCATTGAATGAAGAAGAAAAATTTATTCACGTTAATTATCAACAATTAATTAAAATGGCACCGAGTTTACTTTCATTTCCTACAAAAAATTCCAGTAGTATAATTTTAAGAAGAATAATGGAGATGTTAGGTTTTGATAGTATAAGTAAGTTTGCAAAGTTTTTAGAAGTGGATAGTTCAGGTTTAAGTATGTGGATGAGTAACAAACACATCCCATCCCGTAAATCATTACTTCAAATTGTAAAAAAACTTGATATAACCATTTATGAATATTTTTATAAAGAGAGCCTTAATATAAAGAAGAATGCAGTGAAGACTGTTGATATTCAAGGTGAAAATAAGATAAAGTCAAAAGAAGAAATAGAATACATTCTAAAAAAGGAAATTAAATCAGAAGTATCCAAGAGTATATATCAAATTTCAAGAGAGTATAATTTTAACTATATGACGGCAAAAAAACATTTTCCTGAGCTTTGTAAAATAATAACTGGAAATTATTCTTCATACAAAAAGGAACAAATAAAAAAGAAACAAGTAGATATAGAAAACAAGTTAATAGACGCCTTTAAAAAAGTTATTCCTATAAGCCTTTCTGAATTTTCAAAAGTATATGGTGTTCCAGTAGCTACTGCTAAAAGGTATGCACCAGAATTATGTAAACAGTTGGTTGATAGGTATAAAAGTTATGTAGCGGAACAAAAAAGAGAGAGAATAGAAAAAAACATTACTGAGATTAAAGACATTGCAATTGCGCTACATCGTAAAGGCGTATATCCAAGTATTAAGAGAATTCAAAAGGAAATTTCAGATCCCAATATATTTATTAAAGGTGTGTATAGAGATAAATGGAGAGAAATCATTGAGTCACTAGGATACTAATATGTGACTTTGCTAAATTATTCTGAATGAATAAATAATACGGAAAAACGAGGGATTAGATTAATTTTTTTGGAAAAAAATTAAATAATCCTAATAATACCCATAAAATTTCCTAAAGTAAAAAAATAACTCATAAAGCTTCCTAAAGTACAAAATTATAGAGGACAACTCCTCAATTTCATTTTGAACAAGCTCTATAAAAATAAAAAAAACCCTTAAAACATCTTAATCCCTTGCGGCTGTAAGATTGGAAATTATATGGGTAACACTTTGGAAATTATATGGGTTCTGTCACATTTTTGTTTTTTTAGCTTTTTGTTTATTTACTTCTGTAAAGGGTATTTCTGAATTTAAATGATAAGGGTGTCACAACCAATATGAGGATTGAAATTTGGATAACCGAATAAACAATGACAGACCAGTCATAGCGGCTGGTCTATTTTATTTGAAAAAATTTTTCTTCAAAGAGAAGCTTATTTCTCAACTGGTTCGAATCATACTTCCCGTTTCTGGGAGTAACTGATTCATAGTGATTGAGTATAAACCAGGATCTTAAGCACTTTTGGTTTACTTTTAGAAAAGGTTTTTTTGTTCTAGTATGTCGAGAACTATAGTTTTACTTTTAAAATTAGTTTACATAATTGTTAAATAGCTTATTTGTTTCTATTTAAAAAAACTATTACCATATGTTAGAATGAAGTTACTTTTAAAAAAAGGATAAAAAATAAAGTTATCTACAAAGAATAACAAAACTAGACAAAATGTAAACTATCATATTTGTTTCGTTGGTTGCTAACGGTTTATTGATTAAAAAGAGGCGTATTTGTTTAATTAAAATGGATTACATACCTTTAAATCAAATGTATATAATTGTATACTAAATTTAAAGTAAACTCAGTAACAATTAAAGGATGAAGTGCAATGAAAAAAATAGGTAGGAACGACTTATGTCCGTGTGGCAGTGGAAAGAAATATAAGAACTGCTGTGGAAAGAGTAATGTTATTACGATGGAATCTTTAATAGAGAAGGAATTAATGAATGTACAGGTGGATCTTCTTAAGTTTGCACTTGAAAATTATGAAGAAGAAGTGAATGAATTCATTGCAGATTGGATAGAAGACTTGGATATTCCCGAGGAAGCTCTTGAGATGTTTTACTTTTTTACATTAGTATGGGCGATTACCGATTTTGAAATATATGGAAAAACAATACTTGAACATTTTATTGATAAAAAAGGTTCGAAATGGAATCGTCTAAGGATAAGGAATATTTTACCAACATGGAGTCAAGCAAAACCTTCCGTTGCCATCATTGAAGAGCAAGATGAAAATCAGCTGTTAACGCTAAAAGATATTTTTACTAATGAAATAAAAAAAGTGAAGGTACTGGAGGACCATCCGGTAGAAACGGGTGGAATTGTGGTTGGTATTCTCTTGCCTGCAGGTGAAATATTTATTTTCTTTACTTCATTTATTGATTTACCGGCTGGTTTAACAGAAAAAGTCAAGAAAGGGGTATATCAACTATTTGAAAAAAGTGACGAAGGGAATCCAAACGAATTTTTATCTACTTTTTATCCTGAAATCCTTCATTTCTTTATATTTGGTCCAAATCCAGCTGCAGAAGATTTAGAATGGTTATCCCCAAAACATTTAGAAGTTGCCCAAGAATTTCAGGATTATATGGAAGATATATATGATGAAGTCATTATAAAGTTGGGTGTCTACCTCTGGCACCAATATTGTTTGAAGAAAAATCCGAAAGTTATGAAACCAAGTGTCTATGTTGCGACATTAAGATATTTAATCGATCAATTCATTCCTTATGGAGAATGGGTTACGCAAAATGAATTAGCTGAGGAGTTTGAAATTTCCAGCAGTAGTTTATCTGCCAAGTACCGAGATATGGAAAAGGTACTCAAAGAAGAATTGGATGAACTGGAGGAAAAACTTGCTAATAGTGCTGATGAAATGTATGACGATTTTCAACATGAGGGCGATGATGAATTTTTGGTGGAGAACTTTGCCGAGGAAGAGGATTCCTTCATCAATTCGAGATTTAGCATGGAGCGAGAACTTCTGAGATTGGAAAATGAAACGAGCAATCGAGATTTTGAAACAATGGATGATATCCAAACATTTTTAAATCAACAAGTAAATCAACAAAGTGTCAAGAAACCTTTATCCAATAAGGAAAAAGCACAGGATTTAATATATGATGCTTACGATTCAACCGGTAAAAAGCGAATAGAATTGGCAAAAAAAGCTTTAAAATTATATCCGAACATTCCGGATGCTTATAATATTTTAGCTGAATTGGAACTAAATCCGCTTAAGGAAGAGCAACTACTACTAAAGGCTATAGAGGTTGGAGAAAAAGAACTAGGAAAAGATTTTATTAAAGAAAATAAGGGATACTTCTGGGGAATTGTTAGTACTAGACCTTATATGAGAGCGAAATTCAATTATGCTGATTTCTTACATGAAAATGAACGGTTTGAAGAGGCGATTCGCCAGTATGAAGACCTCTTAGAATTAAATCCAAATGATAATCAAGGTGCTCGCTACGAGTTATTTATTGTCTATGTGGAATCGGGATTATTTAAAAAAGCAGAGGCTCTCTTAAAGAAATATAACGAAACAACAACAGCAAACGGAGCCTATAATTTAGTGTTGATTGAACTTTTACAAAATGGTGTGACGAATAAGGCAAAACAACTTCTGAAAAAAGCAAAACAGCAAAATCCATATGTGCTCGATTATTTATTGGGGAAAAAGGATATACCGATGTATCTGCCTAGCCACTATCAATTAGGTAGTGAATCAGAAGCCATTATTTACGCTGATAATCATTGGACCTTATGGGCAGGTAATCCTAAATTATTGGATTTTCTAAAGAAAGGTAAGTAAGCAATCTTGTTTCTTGCGAGGGAAATTCTTATTTTTGTCGACCAAGCCGAAAATCGTCCAGTTCTGAGTGAAGATTATAATCCAATGAAAAAGAGCAAAATATTCAATTACATCCATATATAGACGTATCATTGTGGTTAATCGTACTTATATTGTGTTCTTAGACTTATTTCGAGCGGTTTTTTCGTAGCCTCTGAAAATTGCATATTTTATCTGCGAGATCCAATCTTGTCAACACTTTGAAGTGAGAAACTCTATATTTTTGTTGACGAGACTGGTCTCGCTGCTAAGTTAAAACCCGAAAATTTCAGATTTTTTCATGGTAAAATTAGGTAATGTGTTATTAGTCTTAAATCTTTCAAAATAACATTTTGGTGCTAATCATCGAATGAAATTTATATATTATGGGAAAAATTAGTTGTTTTTGTTTACAGGGATTAGAGAACGGCAATGAATAAAACATTAATAAATCGCACTCTAAATATTAAAAGTGCATGGACTTGCTTTTTCCATGCATCTTTTGGATATCGGCATAACTAAGTTTTTAAAGTTTTATGGATATAGTTAACAATTATTTATCGAGATGATTAAAATTCTTCATAAATGGCCGGGTCTTGGTTTTGTAACCTGCCATCAGGCCTTGTTAGTCCATTAATCATTTGCATTTCTGATTCATCTAGGGAAAAATCAAAAATAGAGAAATTTTCCAATTGCCGCTCTGGTGAAGCAGATTTTGGTATGGAAATTGCCCCTAATTGATAATGCCAACGTAAAATAATTTGAGATACGGTCTTTTGGTGGCGGTTTGCAATTTGTTTTATGGTTTCATTTTCGAGAACAGCATTGGCTCTCCCTAGAGGGCTCCATGATTCGGTTATAATATGATGTTCTTGATGATATTTTCTTTGTTGTTCCTGATTAAAAAATGGATGTAATTCAATTTGATTAATACTTGGTTTGACACCGGTTTCTTTCTCTAAACGTTCAAGATGTTCCGGTAAAAAATTACAAACACCGATGGACCGAATGAATCCCCATTTTTTTGCATCAATTAATGCCTGCCACGCCTCAACATATTTGTCTTGTTTTGGATTTGGCCAATGAATTAAATATAAATCATAATAATCGAGATGAGCACGATATAAAGATTCTTGGATGGCTGTAATAGCTAGTTCATAGGATTGATAGCGACCAGGCAATTTGGATGTAATGAGAAGATCCTGCCTTGGAACAGAACTACGTCGAACAGCCTCACCAACCGTCCCTTCGTTTTCATAGTTATAGGCACTGTCAATTAAGCGATAACCGATGTTGATTGCGCTCGTGATGGCATTGACACCCATACTACCTTTTAATTTGTATGTACCCAGACCAATAACCGGTAAAGTAAGTCCGTCATTTAAAGTAATCTCCGGTACTTGATTCATCATACGCTCTCCTTTCTATCCCATATTCCGCACGTGATATAAATGTAGCTGTTTAAAGTATTGTCAACAATCTTTTGCGTATTCGCCTTAACGTAAAACTGAAACATTGTGAAGTCTGTTCATCAATTTACTATGATTTTAGCTTTCAGAACAAATTATGAGACGCTGTACGGAATTTGGTTTATATAATTATTTTATACGAATCTGAAAAAAATTTGAAATGTAATGATGACATAGTAAGAAACACCCAAAGAGCGAAAAAGGACACTTAGGTATTGTACCATGGAAAACCAATAAATTGGTGAACTCGTTTTCGTCGCCATTTTGGGGTGAAAAATGCTCTGTTTTGGCGACGAGACCCGTTTTCGTCACCATTTTGGGTTGGAAAAAGCTCAATTTTGGCGGCGAGACCCGTTCTCGTCACCATTTTGAGGTGGGAAATGCTCTATTTTGACGACGAGCCTCAATCTCGTCACCGTTTTTAAATGAAAAATGCTTGTTTTTGGCGACGAGATCAATTCTCGTCGTCGTATTTGGGTGAAAAACTTTCTTTTTTGACGACGAGCCTCAATCTCGTCACCGTTTTTAAGTGAAAAAAGCCCAATTTTGACGACGAGCCCTATTCTCGTCGCCACTTTGAAGTGAAAAATGCTCTGTTTTGGCGACGAGACCCGTTTTCGTCACCATTTTGGGTTGGAAAAAGCTCAATTTTGGCGGCGAGACCCGTTCTCGTCACCATTTTGGGGTGAGAAACTCCATTTTTTGACGACGAGCCTCAATCTCGTCACCGTTTTTAAGTGAAAAATGCTTGTTTTTGGCGACGAGCCTCAATCTCGTCACCTTTTTTGAGCGAAAAACTCAATTTTTTGGCGACGAGCCTCAATCTCGTCGCCACTTTGAAGTGAAAAAAGCTCAATTTTGACGACGAGACCCGTTCTCGTCACCATTTTGAGGTGGGAAATGCTCTATTTTGACGACGAGCCTCAATCTCGTCACCTTTTTTAAGTGAAAAATGCTTGTTTTTGGCGACGAAAGCCAACCTCGTCGCCACTTTGAAGTGGAAAAAGCTCAATTTTGGCGGCGAGACCCGTTCTCGTCACCATTTTGGGGTGAGAAACTCCATTTTTTGACGACGAGCCTCAATCTCGTCACCGTTTTTAAGTGAAAAATGCTTGTTTTTGGCGACGAGCCTCAATCTCGTCACCTTTTTTGAGCGAAAAACTCAATTTTTTGGCGACGAGACTAATTCTCGTCGCCACTTTGAAGTGAAAAAAGCTCAATTTTGACGACGAGACCGAATCTCGTCACCATTTTGGAGTGAAAAATGCCCTATTTTGGCGACGAGACCGAATCTCGTCACCTTTTTTGGGTGAAAAACTCAATTTTTTGGCGACGAGCCTCAATCTCGTCACCTTTTTTGGGCGAAAAACTCAATTTTTTGACGACGAGCCCTATTCTCGTCGCCACTTTGAAGTGAAAAAAGCTCAATTTTGACGACGGAACCCGATCTTGTCACCATTTTAAGGCGACAAACACCATATTTTGCCGACAAGACTACTCAATCATTTGATGGTTGCTGCTTTTATGGTATTAGCCTCATTATCATAAGAAAAAAAAAGGGCAATATAAAATCGGCATCCTATTAATTTGCTTCAAATATTTAATCCCTTCATTTTAAATTCTCTAATAAAGGAGTAAAATAGTATAGTATTAATCGGGATTAAAAAGGAGTGGAATGACATCATGAGTGAGATTCAATGGCTGGATGAAGTCCTAAAAAGAAAGGATGACTTGATTAAAGATTTACAAGGTTTTTTACAAATCAAAAGTGTACTCGATGAAGAGCATGCAACAGCAGATGCTCCCCTCGGACCGGGAATTAAGAAAGCTCTGGAATATATTCTTGATTTGGGAGAGAAAGATGGATTCAAAAGTAAGAATGTCGGTAATTTGGCCGGCCATCTGGAAATGGGTCAAGGAGAAGAACTTCTTGGTATCTTAGGTCATATCGATGTGGTACCGGAGGGAGATGGTTGGAGTGTTGACCCGTATGGTGCGGTGATTAAAGACGGGAAAATTTATGCTCGCGGTTCCAGTGATGATAAAGGACCGACAATGGCTGCGTATTATGGGATGAAAATTGTAAAAGAATTAGGTCTGCCACTAAATAAAAGAGTGCGGTTGATTATTGGAACTGATGAAGAAAGCGGCTGGCGTTGTGTTGATCACTACTTTAAACATGAAGAAATGCCGACAATCGGATTTGTCCCGGATGCGGATTTTCCAATTATTTATGCAGAAAAGGGAATTTCCAATTTTGATATCGTTCAACCGGCACAGGAAGGACAAGCCACCGGACAAATTGAATTATTATCTTTTCAATCCGGACGCAGATACAATATGGTCCCTGATTTTGCGGAAGTGCATGTACATGTCCAAGATGAAACGGTTGACCTCGAACATAGTTACCAAGCATTTCTTAATGAAGCGAACTTAGAAGGGAATATTTCTACAAACGGTAAGGAACGGATCCTGACCTTGATTGGTGTCAGTGCCCATGGTGCCGAACCACGAAACGGCAAAAATGCGGGAATTTTTATGGCAAAATTTTTGAATGAATTTCAATTGGATGAATCCGGAGCAAAATTTGTCGCAACTGTTTCCCAATTTTTTGACCAAAGCCGTGGAGAAGTATTCGATATTCAATATACGGATGACGTTTCGGGTGACTTGACTATCAATGTGGGGATCATGAGTTACCAAAAAGAAACCGGTGGAAAGATTGGGTGCACTATGCGCTATCCGGTCACCTTTGATATTGAAAAAGGAAAAGCAAAAATTGAAGCATTGGTAAAAGAAATAGGGTTTCAATTGGCGGAATTCACTGATTCTAAGCCGACTTATGTCAAAGCAGACGACCCGTTAATCCTAACGTTGCAAAAAGTTTATAAAGAACAAACCGGTGAAAAAGCAGAACTCCTCGCTATTGGCGGTGGTACATATGCCAGAGCATTAAAACATGGTGTAGCTTTCGGTGCCATGTTCCCGGGACGTGAAGATGTAATGCACCAAAAAGACGAATACGCCTATGTGGACGATTTGCTTAAAGCAACTGCCATTTACGCTCAAGCCATCTATGAATTGGCAAAAGCTTAAGGGTTGAGTATTGAAATTAAACGGTTGGCAATCAAGGCAAGATATGCGAATGAGTGTGAAAAAACTAAAGTGGACCTCATAAAGTTGCATCATTGTTCAAACTTGGATCCTCAGTATATCCTCAAGTTTTTGAATACAGGATGGGAAATTGTTAGGTCTTAGAATGTGCATATGTGAACAATTACGTTCCTTGTAGAAAATAAAAGTAACCTGCAAAATGCTTTAAGGCGCCTTCATGGGGATCGGAAGAAATAAACCGACGTATCTCTGGAAGGCGCCTAATATATTAGGTCTTCAAACTTTAAACATCTTCATTTCAGCCATAAAAAGCACCGTTTTTAAAATAATCAAATTGTCCATGTACATCTAACAATAATCTCAATTAGTTTTTTTATATTATCTCTTATATTACCAACTTGGTAGTTTCCGTTGTTTTATTTTTAGTAGTAATGTTTTCCGTTGCGCTTAGGAAAGAGTTTGGATTAACATGAAATCGTTTTCATATTAAGATAAAGACAGGTAGTTGATAAAGAGAAGCACCAAACAGTTAATAAAGTTCAATACAGTAGGGACGAACCAAAAAAATATAAGCTGAAGTGCATACAGGTTCCCGAAACACAGAAGACTTCAAACTTGAGCTTTATTAGGAACAGGAAATTTTAACAAAGTTTTGAAACTAGTGCGGTATATAATATATTTCCGTGGAGCAAAAAATGGTAGGCATACCCTACAAAATTCAAATAGAAAACTAAGCTCCACCAGTAGAAGTTAGTGTTTCATAATATTTTAACTTAAGGGTGATTTTGATGAACATAGAAGAAATTAGTTTTCAAATTATACTAAATGGAGGAAACGCTCGAAGTTTAGCTGCGGAGGCAATAAACTATGCTAAAGCAGGTGAGTTTGACATAGCTGAGCAAAAAATTGAAGAGGCCAATGAAGCGATGATAATCGCTCACCGTTTTCAAACAGATCTTATTCAGGGGGAAGCTCGTGGGGAAAAAGTAGAGATTCGTTTAATCCTCATTCACGCACAGGATCATTTAATGAATGCAATGACAGTTATCGACCTTGCAAAAGAAATAATAGAACTTTATAAAAAAACGAATGAACTGGAACTACGAGAACTACGAAAGAGTTAAAAAATTATCAAGCTTCAATTTTTATTCTGTTTAAAAATGTATGATCAAGTCCTATGAATGGAATTATGGAGAACATGGTATGCTTAACACCCCAAAAATCCATTTTTCTAAAAATACATTTATAGGCAAGTTTAAATAACTTTAATAAAATGGAGGAATTTATTATGAAAAAAGCATTAATTATTTGTGCAGCTGGTATGTCATCTTCTTTAATGGCAAAGAAGACAACGGAATTTTTAAAAACAAAAGGTCTTGAAATTGAAGTGGATGCCGTTTCAGCTAATGAAGGTAATAAGATGATTGAGAAGAATGAATTTGATTTATTTTTAATTAGCCCTCAAACAAAGATGTATTTTCAAAAGTTTAAGGAAGCCGGTGAACGGGTAGGAAAGCCAGTTGTGAACATCCCACCGCAAGCATATATCCCAATTCCAATGGGTGTTGAAAAATTAGGAAACTTAATCTTACAAGAACTTCCAAAAGAGTAATCTGCTAAGGTTCATGTTTCTGTAAGAAAAAATTTGGCCGAAACTTAAGTGAGTAGTCATTAAAAAATGGTTCTTCACTATTACAGTGAATTAACCCGACAATATTAAAATTTATTATATTGAGGCAAGGGGGTGGTCATTCAACAAGCTTATGGATTTAGAGAGTTTTTTAAAGGAAGTCATTTCTATTAACCTTTTATACATTGAAAGTGGTTATTAGGTTAGTGGTGAGAACAAGCATTGGTTACTCATGATTTTCATCGTATTTCCCTTTTTCAATTTTTAATTAGCCAGTTGCAAAAGTTCTACAAGTAACGAAGAGCCAGATGAATAAATGAGGGATTTGTATGAATTACGAAGAAAGAGTGTTGTTAGAAAAAAACAAAAAAGAACAAAGTCTTAAAGCTATGTACTATAATCGGTATTTACTTGTCAGATATGTTACCGCAATATTCTTTTTTACAAATATATATTGGCTAATTTCATTGGTAATTAGTGATTCATCACTATATTTTATACCATTGGCGCTAATCATCATTTTAATATTGAGTGTTGCGGAACAAGTAAAGATCTATAGCAGCCCAACAAATAATGCGATATACACAAAATTTTGTTTTATAACTTTGCTCTTTACAAATGTTATTTTACTATTATTAACTTGTTTTTCTGCGTCCTTTGCTCAATTATATCCTTTTTTAGTAAATCAAAATAAGTCAAAAATATTGATTTTAGTTATTTTGATTACCGGGATATTATTAAGCGCCTTCATAATTTATCGATTAAACAAAATTAAGCATGACGAAGATAAGCATTATCAACGTATCAAGGAATATGAAAAAGCTATTAATTAATAACGGAAAAGAGGAGTTTTTATGTCGGAACAAAATAGGGCATTTACTTTTCTTGAAAAGTATCTAATGGGTCCAATGGGGAAAGTTGCATCTTTTCGTTTTGTCCGGGCAGTAATGGCTGCTGGGATGGCATCGATTCCATTTACAATCGTAGGGTCAATGTTCTTAGTGTTGAATGTATTACCGCAGACTTTAACATTTTTACAAGGCTTTTTCGATAACACTTTCTTTAGAATTAGTGACTTGTATATGTTGGCGAATAAAGCAACAATGGGAATTTTAGCATTATATTTCAACCTTGTTATTGGTTATGAGTATACAAAAATATATGCTGAAGAAGAAGGAATAAATGTAAACCCTTTAAATGGTGCTTTACTATCAATGTTTGCTTTCTTTATGACGATCCCTCAATTAGTTTCAGGCGATGGAAAATTTTCACTTGTACACAAAATTGATGATGCTACTAATATTATTTTCGGTTGGGAAATGGGGGATAGTGGTGTAAGCCGTTTAGGTTCTTCAGGTATATTTACGGCCATTATTGTTTCTGTTATTGCTGTCCAATTATATCGGATGTGTGTAAAACGAAATTGGATTATTAAAATGCCGGAAGCCGTTCCGGAAGGCGTATCCAGATCGTTCACAGCATTAATCCCAGCATTTTTAGTTGCTTTTGTGATCTTAATCATCAATGGTATTTTTGTAGCTTTAGGTACGGATATATTTAAAGTAGTTGCTATACCATTTAGTTTTGTTACGCATATTGCAAGCAGTTGGCTAGGATTAATGGTTATTTACTTCTTAATCCATGCTCTCTGGATCGTAGGTATCCACGGAGCAAATATTATCGGAGCATTCCTAACGCCAATTACTTTGGCAAATTTGGAAGCAAACATTAATGGAGCAAATATTCCATTCGCAGGTGAGTTCCAAAATTCATTTGTCATTATGGGTGGCTCTGGTTCGACTTTAGGATTATGTATCTTCATTGCATTTTTAGCTAGGTCACAGCAATTAAGAATATTAGGAAAAGCATCCCTTGCTCCCGGTATCTTTAATATTAATGAACCAATATTGTTTGGATTACCGATTGTTTATAATCCATACTTGGCTATTCCGTTCTTCTTGGCACCTATGGCCACAGCAACAATTGGTTATTTTGCAATCAAATTGCACATTGTTGCACCGCTTATTGCACAAGTACCATGGCCAACTCCAATAGGGATCGGAGCTTTCATTGGAACAGGTGGAGACATCATGGCAGTAGTTGTATCATTAATTTGTGGTGTAGTAGCATTTCTCATATATCTTCCGTTCATTCGAATATATGATAAGAAGTTAGTTGAGCAAGAAAAAGGTGGAGAATCCGTACTTTGATACTAGGCTCGGATAATGTTCCATGATAATGACTTTGCGCTAAGGTAAGTATAAGAAGACGGTTCTTCATAGAAAAATCGTCTTCTTATTTCACTTGTTAATAATGAACCAATATGATTGACAAGAATTTTAAAATGGAGGTTTACTTACAATGTTAAAAAGTGTTTTACCAGAAAACTTTTTATGGGGTGGGGCAGTAGCAGCTCACCAGCTGGAAGGTGGTTGGAATAAAGGCGGAAAAGGTGTAAGTGTTGCGGATGTGATGACAGCAGGAAGACACGGTGTTCCACGGCAAATTACGGATGGTGTATTAGAAGGTTACTATTATCCCAACCATGAAGCAATCGACTTCTATTCCCGTTATAAAGAAGATATTAAACTGTTCGCTGAAATGGGGTTTAAATGTTTCCGAACTTCGATTGCCTGGACAAGAATTTTTCCGAACGGGGACGATCAGGAGCCAAATGAAGAAGGCCTGCAATTTTACGATGATTTATTTGATGAATTATTAAAATATCATATCGAACCTGTTATCACCCTTTCTCATTTTGAATTACCTTATCATCTTGTGAAAAAGTACGGTGGTTTTAGAAATCGGAAGTGTATTGATTTCTTCGTTAAATTTTCTGAGACAGTGATGAAACGTTATAAAGATAAAGTGAAATATTGGATGACCTTTAATGAAATCAATAATCAAGCAGATACAAGCATGGATTTCGCCAGTTTTACAAATTCAGGTATAAAATATGAGGAAGGTGAAAATCGAGAACAAACCATGTATCAGGCAGCTCTTTATGAATTAATTGCCAGTGCAAAAGTTGTTAAATTAGGTCACGAAATTAATCCTGATTTTAAGATTGGGTGTATGCTTGCTTTTGTACCTGTATATCCATATTCTTGTCACCCGGATGATGTGATGTTTGCCACAGAAGCGATGCATAATCGTTGGTTCTTTGGTGATGTACATGTTCGAGGTACAATTCCTCACTATACAAAAAAATACTGGGAAAGAAATGGATTTGAAATTGAATATACAAAGGAAGACGAACAAATTCTTAAAGAAGGGACCGTAGATTATATTGGATTTAGCTACTATATGTCTAAAGTGGTCAGCGCGCGTGAAGTAGAAGGCAGCCAACCTGATGGAGAATTTGGTCATACCATTCGCAATCCATACGTACAAGCCAGTGATTGGGGTTGGCAAATTGATCCGGTCGGTCTTCGTTATTCGTTAAATGTTTTATATGAACGGTATAATATTCCTTTATTTATTGTTGAAAATGGCCTCGGTGCTAGGGACGTCGTTGAAGAAGATGGTACGATAAATGATGATTACCGTATTCAATATTTCCGTGATCATATTACTGAAATGAAAAAAGCGGTGGAACTGGATGGCGTTGATTTAATGGGCTACACACCATGGGGCTGTATTGACTTGGTGAGTGCCGGAACCGGGGAAATGGAAAAACGTTATGGCTTTATTTATGTAGACAAAGATAATGCAGGGAATGGGACATTAGAAAGAAGAAAGAAAAAATCGTTTGAATGGTATAAGCATGTCATTGAAACAAATGGAGAAGAACTTTAATTTTCGTTGGACAAAAACACGATTTTTCCTCACGTAGAAAAATGAAATGCATATGATTGCGGAAAAAATGGGGTTGGAATAAAACTCCATTTTTTCATATCATTGACATTCATAGTCTATAAGTAAGTATGACTGTAAAAAATTTGTTTCTTCGCAGATGCATAACTGTAGGGGTGAATAATGGCTGCTTACTTTTGAAATAACGAAAAGGGGAGTTGTTGACAGTGACTACTATACGATCAAAACGTCAGAAAGATATATTGATCCTTTTATCTAAGTCAAAAGAACCCGTTACTTCAAGTTGGATAGCAAAAGAATTAGGCGTCAGTGATCGAACAATCCGAAATGAAATTAAGTTAATGCAACAAAATCCGGAGTCAGTTGGGTTTCAAATTAAATCGACAAGAGGGTTAGGGTACACCATAAAAATAATAGATGCTGAACTATTTTCCAATATTCTTAATGAGATTTCTACCGAAGAGAATAATTTGGCGGGCGACTTTGCTGATAAAGACACGAGAGTTCTTTATATTTTAAGACGTCTATTGTTAGAAACAGGTTTCATTAAACTTGAAAGCTTTACAGAGGAGATGTTCGTCTCACTGTCCACATTGCAAAATGACTTAAAAATGGTGAAGGAAATTCTCGATAAATATAACTTAAAGTTAATAAACCGTCCGCATTATGGTTCAAGAGTCGTAGGTGACGAGTATATGAAACGTTTATGTTTATCAAATTTGTTATTAGAGCGGAATCAAGAGGCATTTCTTAAGGAGGATTCTTTACAACTCATTGATCCAAAATTATTTAAAAAGATTAAAAAAATAATTATTCAAAAGGTCAATAAATATAAAATTGAAATTTCTGATATATCTCTAGAAAATCTAGCAACACACATTGCCATTGCTTGTGGAAGAATTCAGGAAGGCTTTGTTATTGAAGAGCTGTCTGATCTTCTAGTCGATGATTATCCATTTGAAAAAATTGTAGCCAACGAAATAACGAAAGAGGTTGAAGATTTCACCGGATTAACCTTTCCTGATACAGAAATTGACTATATTATTGTTCATTTACTTGGAACCAAACTTTTACACAAAAAAGAGCTTGTCGAGTTTAGTAAGTTTGATGAAGCCGGGACAATTATAAACTGTATGATAGAAAGATTAAAGTCTGAATTAAATTGGGACTTTAGTCAAGACCGTGAGTTTATTCAAGCATTAACTTTGCACATTCGCCCTGCAATGAATCGGTTACGATATAAAATGAACATTCGAAATCCATTATTAAATGATATAAAGAAAAAATACCCGGCTGCTTTTGAAGGGGCGATTATTGCCAGTAAATGTATAGAAAATTATTTGCAAATGGAAGTGGTTGAGGACGAAATCGCCTACATTGCTTTACATATTGGTGTTGCCCTTGAACGAATGAAATTAAACAAGAAAAAAATAAAAAAAGTATTAATCGTTTGTGCGTCTGGTGTTGGTAGTGCAAAATTACTTTCTTACAGATTACAAAATTTGTTTAGTCAAGAACTTGAAATTATTGATACGATTAATTATTACAATTTATCATCCTATGACTTATCTATCATCGATCTCGTCATTAGCACAATCCCCATAAAAGAAGATTTAGGAATACCGGTCCAAGTTGTTAATACTTTTTTGGAAGATAAGGACATTAACTTAATTAAGCGTATTTTATCTACGACGCAAAATGAGATAGCAAAATATTTACACCCATCAAGAATTTTCCTCCAACAGGATTTACAAGATAAGGAAAGTGTTATTCGATTTTTATGTAGTGAATTATATAAACAAAAGCTTGTACCAAAGGATTACGTGAATCTTGTTTTAGAAAGGGAGTCGATTACACCAACCAGTTTTGGAAATCTAGTAGCAATTCCTCATCCAATGGTACCGGTAACGAAAGAGACTTTTTGGACAGTATGTACGTTAAAAAACCCTATTCATTGGCATGAACAGCAAATGGTTCAATTTGTTTGTTTGCTAAATATTAAAGAAGACACGCAAACGGATTTAGATGGTATGTATAAGAAGCTAATTTCCATTATTGAAAATCGATCTGTTGTGCAAAAAATCATCAAAAGTAAATCAGTTGATGAGTTAATCGAGTTATTAAAGTAATCGACCTGTTACCAATGTACGAACTCCTAAAATGAAGTGTCACTCTTATCATTACATCAGGCTCTGACCCACACTACATTAAAGTCTTAACGTACTGAGGGTCAGAGCCTATACGTCTGTCCGACGTGTAAACGACTTGGAGGGATTAGATGAAGCGGTATAAATAAGTCCGGACGTAATGCAACAACTTGGTTAGCTTCTGGATAACAGTTTGATAACGAGTATTCTTGAGAGGCTTGAGCCTTATAAATTGAACACAGATGTTTTGAATTTTTTAATTATCTTTGATAAACTCCTCATATAGTGTATTCGCATTTTATTTGAGTGAATTAAGGTTTAAACAGTAACACGTTTGATGGTTTGATGTGTTGTTTAAATCTTGCTATACTCAATGAAAGTGCGTGGATTGAAATTGTGACTTGGAAATTTACGCTATTCTTGATTTTTATGGCGTAGGCCAAACTACTAGGGTATTACCTGATAGTTTGGCTTTTATTCGTTTCACTGTTATTAGTAGAACGAATGGTTACCATTGATGTGAGATAATTCTTTTTAAAAAAGCCGTGTTTAAGCTTAATTAAAAAACTGAAACAAATGTGAAGGAATAAATATACTTTTTTAGTGAACTTGTCACTTATTATGCGGGCTTTACAAAATATTAAATGTTCAAATTTTTATGTTGCAGAACAAGAAAATTTTTACTATAATTAATCTATAGTTAAATATCCAATTCACAGAAGGTGGTAAAAATTAGATACATTGCCCATTTTTCTGCATCTGAGAAACAAGAGCCTCATTATTTGGATGAACATATGAAAGGGACGTATTTTCAAGCAAGGCGTTTTAGCCATACGTTTGATCGATATGGAATTACGTCCATTGCTGCTATTGCACATGACTTGGGGAAAAAGTCATGTGCGTTTGTACAATACTTAAAAGCAGACAAAAAAATTCGCGGGTCAGTCCAACATGCTATTGGTGGTGTGATTGCGCTTCGTGACATTCTACAAGAGGTGCAGGATGAACGTATTATTATGGCGGCTGCAATCGTAGCGGGGCATCATACAGGAATGCCGGATCTGAATACAGTGTTTGATGAAAAGATCCCTGACGCTCCGCCATATTTGAAAGCGATTCCGGAGTTGTCGCAAACGGAAATGCAAATGATTAAAGACATATTGAAACGGTTTCCGGGATTGCCGCTCGGAGGGAAATCTGATAGCAAATCTTCATTTGCCTATAAAGAAATGCTGATGAGAATGTGTTTTTCGGCCCTTGTCGATTCTGATTTTCTGGATACAGAACGTTATTTTGATTATGGAAAGAGTATAAAACGGCAGGGAAAAGCATTCAGTATACAACAACTGGATGAACAATTACAGAACTATATGCTTGAGTTGCGCAGGGAAGCCCAGGATAAAGAGATAAATAGATACAGAAATGAAGTATATATGGCTTGCAGAGAAGCGGCGAAACAACCTTTGTTTTTCCGGGCGCTGGTGGTGCCGACCGGGCTGGGGAAAACGCTGGCTTCAATAGCTTTTGCACTTGAGCACGCAAAAAGATATAACAAAAAACGGGTGATTGTGGCATTGCCGCTCGTGAACATCATTGATCAAACAGCCAGACAGTATCAAAAGGTTTTCGGGAAAGCATCCGTTTTGGAACAGCATTCACAGCTAAGTTATACGGATGATAAAGGTGAGTCAATGGAGCGAGCAAGGTTGGCAGCAGAGAACTGGGATTCATTTCCGATTATTGTAACAACGACAGTGGAATTGTTTGAGAGTTTATTTTCAAACCGCACAAGCAAAGTGAGAAAGCTTCACCGTTTAGCAAACAGCGTCATCATTTTGGATGAGTTTCAAAAACTGCCCATCCATGTTCTTGCACCTATTTTTCAAGCTCTGCACATATTAATGGAACATTTTAATGTCACTGTCGTTTTATGCAGCGCAACACCGTTGTCTTTCAAAAATACTGAATTGGTTGGAAATATGGGTACGCCAGTAGAGATCTATGAAAACCGCAATCAACTGTTTGCAAGCATGAAACGAGTTGAATATAGCCAGATTGAAAAGCCGCTTACTGTTTCAGAGCTTGTCGCCAGAATGAAGGAACACCCTGCAGCACTTTGTATCCTAAATACGAGGAAAGATGCTTTCTATGTATACCGTGAAGCAATCCGCCAAAAGGCGAACGGACAGAAATTATATCATTTATCGAATCGGATGTGTCCTGACCACCGGAAAAAGGTGATCAAACAAATCAAAGAGGATTTACAAAAAGAAAAGCCAATTCTTGTAATTACAACAACAGTAGTAGAAGCAGGAGTTGATTTGGATTTTCCGACAGTGTTTCGCGCAATGGCCCCGATTGACTCAATTGTTCAGGCTGCAGGAAGGAGCAACAGAGAAGGCAAACTGGACAAAGGGAAAGTGTTTATTTTCGAATTGATTGGAGGGGGGATGCCTGGCGGAATGTACCGCAAAGGAACGGAGCAAACGAGGATTTTATTGAATCATCACGGCACCGTTGTATTGCATGAGCCTTGGATTTTCGAAAAATATTATCGAAGTTTATATACCCTCGGTGGAGACGACTTGCTGGATTCATATGGAATAACAAGCCTTAAACCTTTTTCATTTGAGAAAGCGAGCCGCTTGTTTCAAATGATTGATCAGAATACGGTATCCATCCTTTGCAAAAATTACCAAGATGAAGATGGACAGATTGAAAGATTAATTCGGATGTACAAAGAAGCTCCATATTTAACAAAGGAATGGTATCGTGAAGCACAGTTATTTGCTGTAGATGAATATGTGGACAGCAGTTTTTTTAGAGAGAATCAAAATCAGTTGGAAAAGATATCGCAAGGTTGGTATATTTGGCACGGGGATTATGACATGAAAACCGGGATTAAGGATATGGACGAGGGAGGAGATTGATTGATGGGGCAAATTTTTCGGCTGAAAGTCTGGGGCGAGTATGCGCTGTTTACTAGGGTGGAAGCGAAAGTGGAAAGGGTATCTTATCCAGTAATGACTCCGTCTGCAGCAAGGGGTATTTTAGAAGGAATTTTCTGGAAACCAGAATTCAAGTGGCGAATAAAAAGCATTCACGTGTTAAAGCCCATTCAGTATTATTCCATTTTGCGGAATGAAGTTGCTTCAATTGTACCCAGTAATATTGCCACAAGCAAGCGGGACTATTTCACAGATGATGACCGGCAGTTACGCCATTCAATCATGTTGCGTGACGTTGCCTATATTATAACGGCAGAAATGCGGCTAGTAAACCCGACGATGGAAAATCAAATAAAGTACTCATCTATGTTTTTGCGGAGAGTGAACAAAGGGCAATGCTTTCATCGCCCTTATCTCGGGACAAGGGAATGTTCGCTTCACTTTTCTCTGCCTGAAGACGATGATCAGGCAATACCCGATACAATGGATATTGGCCCAATGTTATTCGACTTAAAATATCCCGCAGATCCCGGACAAAAAAATGCGCGTGCCATTCCCTATTTCTTTGATGCCAAATTGGACCGGGGTGTATTGCATGTGCCCGAATATCTGTATAAGGAGGTGGATGGCTAGATGTATATGCACAGACTGGTGGAGTTTGCCGAACAGCATGCCAATGATTTGCC
Source organism: Caldibacillus thermoamylovorans (assembly GCF_000751775.1). Lineage (GTDB taxonomy): Bacteria > Bacillota > Bacilli > Bacillales > Caldibacillaceae > Caldifermentibacillus > Caldifermentibacillus hisashii. Next base: position 24,290 of record NZ_CCRF01000081.1, on the reverse strand, counting down.
GCCGGTCGGATATGCCCGGAGAAGCTATCAATGGTTTGTTGTAATTACACATGATGACCGTTTTGAGTTTATTCAGGCTGAGCGAGGTGAACAGCGTGTTATCCCGAATCGCAGCCGTGCATCGGGTGTGTCGCCTATTTTGCTTACTGACAAGGCGGAGTATGTATTTCAACTGCCTAAAAATCCCACCAATGCAAAAAGAGCAGCGGAATGCCACCTAGCATATCTGAAATTATTGAAAGAATGCTGTGAGGCCACACGCAATGAAGTTGTTCAAAAGATCGTGCAGATATTGGAAAAGAAAAACTGGCAGCTTCCAGACGGTATGAAGTCAACTGACGTGATCTTGTTTCGGACGGAAGCAGGTGAGTTCCCCCACGAAGATAATAAAGTAAAAAAGTTTTGGGGAGATTTTCTGTTTAATAGCAGCTCGAAGAAAGAGAACAATAGTGTTTGCTTCATTTGCGGACGTTCTGCACCGGCAGTAAAACGCCATACCATTGAATTTTCTTTGGGGAAAGAGAGGACAAAGCTTATTTCGGCCAATGAAAGTGCCTATTTTTCATACGGACTGGAAAACTCGGAGATTGCACCTACTTGTTTTGAATGTGAGCAAAAATACGGGCAAGCGCTCTCGTACTTATTGAGAAAATATACAAACAAAAAGCAGCACGGTGGCCCGCATATGATGGAAATCAGCAATGTAACATACGTGTATTGGACAAGGCAAAACGATCCGGAAACGACCAGCATGTTTACGTTTCTATCCGACCCGGATCCTGATGCAGTCCGGAGCATTTTATCTTCCCCATTCAAAAGGGCCGAAAATCACGGTTCTTTAGATCGTATATGTATTTTAGCACTTTCAGCAAACAAGGCCAGAATGGTTGTCCGCGACTATGCAGAGCCGCCTGTATGGAAGGTGAAAAACCAAATCCGGCAATTTTTTGATGCACAACAAATTGTGGGAGCGCCAAAACCGGCCAGCATTTATTTATTGGCGGCGTGCATGTACCGTGATGGAAGAAAAGAGATGCAGAAGGAAGATGTCCAAGATTGGATGAATTGGGCCATTTACGGGAAAAGGCTCTCCGGGCGGATTATAGCAAAAATGGTAAAAAGAATTCAGGCAAGAGGCGGTATGGCATGGATACATGCAGCAGCAATAAAAAGCTGGCTGATTAGTCAAAAAAAGGAGGAATGGACAGTGGATTTGGATCAAGCCAGAATCACGCCGCCTTATTTGTGCGGCAGGTTGTTTGCGGTATTGGAAGCGGTACAATACGAAGCAGTAAAGGGAAACGATACGATTGCTTCAAGGTTCTATGCGGCAGCTTCATCTACTCCAAGGACAATTTTCGGGCTTTTAATGAGAAATAGCAAATGGCATTTAAGTAAAATTAGTAAAGAAAACAAAGGATATGAAGTTCGTTATCAGCAAAGGATTCAATTAATAACCGGCCAATTGAAAGAATTCCCGGCTGTCCTTGATTTGCAAGGACAGGCTGAGTTTGCACTAGGCTACTATCATGAAAGACAAGATATATACAAGAAAAAAGAAAATATGTCTGCTGATGCTGCCAATATAAGTGATTTAAATAAAACTGTTGTTGAGGGGGAGTAATACATGAACATAAGTTCAATTATTGATCCAAACAAACGCTATGATTTTGTGCTCGTTTTTGATGTGACGGATGGAAATCCAAACGGCGATCCGGATGCAGGCAATCTGCCGAGAATTGATCCGGAAACAATGCAAGGTATTGTAACGGATGTTGCAATTAAAAGGAAAATAAGGGACTATATTTATTTCACTAGAGGAAATCTGGAAGGTTTTGATATTTATGTCAAGCATCGTGGGATTCTTACAAATGAGCAGAAAAAAGCTTATGAGCAATTAGGAAAACCAGAAGATGACACTAGTCCTAAAACAGTGAAAGATGCGCGGCAATGGATGTGCGAACATTATTTTGATACACGTATGTTTGGCGCTGTCATGTCCACCAAAAAATTTAATGCAGGTCAAGTACGGGGAGCCGTCCAACTGACATTTGCACGCTCGGTGGATCCAATTTTCCCTGCGGAATCAAGCATTACTCGTGTTGCATTAACCAATGCCGATGATATTAAAAACGGCAAAGTTGCTGATGAGGAGGCACGTTCAGGCCAAATGGGTAGAAAAGCCTATGTCCCATACGGTTTATATATCGCCTATGGGTTTTATATGCCCTCATTTGGGGTCCAGACAGGAGTAAAAGAAGAGGATTTAAAAGGACTATGGGAGTCGCTTATTAACATGTGGGACATAGATCATTCGGCATCACGCGGCCGGATGGCATGCCGTGGATTATATGTGTTTTCGCATGAAAGTTATTTGGGCAATGCGCCATCTAATCAGTTATTTGAGAAGATTGAAATCCATAGAAGTGATCGAAGTAAGGTTGCAAGATCATATAAAGACTATGTCATTGTTTTTGATGAAAAAATGCCGGATGGAGTAACTCTGCATAAAATTGTGAATTTCTTTAAAGATACCAAAGTTGTCAACTGAGTTGTTGTTTTTGGATACAGGTCTTTACTTCAGTGCCACTTCTGACGCTTACCAGATGCGAAACTCCATGATTGATTTCCATGGTTTATTCCTCCTTGGTCACACTCCTCGTGAGTGTGTGGATTGAAACATAATATCGGGAGTATAGGAGTAAAAAAAATTATAGTTGAATGAATGGCATAATTCAGGAATAACGGGGTCTGCTCCTCTCTGCATAAAAGTAGTCATAGTTGAGAGACAGACCCCTAAATTTTATTCGATCTCTTGTTTAACGGAATATTGTTGAATCATTTCAGTCATTTCATAGCTTAAATTATTTAGTTTTTCAGCTGATGTGGCAATGTTAGAAATGGCCACGATTTGTTCATCGACAGCTGTGGAAATTGCTTCTACTGATGCGGCAGACTGTTCCGCTACACTTGTTGCATTATTTATGGAATCGGTAATGTTTTCGCTTTGATTCGTTAGACTTTCAAGCTCTTGACTTAGTGAATCGACAGCTTGTTTTGTTTGTAAAATGGCGGTAGAAATTTGGAAGAATTCCTTTTCGGTTGCATTGACGGAATTACTCAATTCCTGTGATTGGTTAATTGACTCTCCCATTAATAACACCGTTTTTTCTGTTTCTACTTCAATCAATGAAATCATCTCTTGAATTTGTTTTGTTGCTTGATTTGATTGTTCGGCTAATTTTCTTACTTCATTTGCAACGACGGCAAAGCCTTTACCATTATCTCCTGCTCTTGCTGCTTCAATACTTGCATTAAGGGCAAGCAAGTTTGTTTTTGATGCGATGTCTTCAATGGTATCGGTAATATGAGAAATATCTTGTATTTTGTGTGAGAGATTTGTCACGCCTTTACTTGCCTCGGCGGAAGCATGAACAGCAATTGAATTTGTTTCTTTTAACTTTTTAACGATTTTGTTCCCTCGTAATGTTGCTGTTTCCGAATTATTTGCCATCTCATTAATTGAGTTATTATGTTCATGAATCTTTGAAATCGATTGATTAAGTAAAACAACACTTTTATCAATACCGTTGAGATCGTTTGATTGCGCAGTTGCTCCGGAAGAAATTTCAGAAATGGTAGACCCAATTTCCTGGCTCGTTGCTGTTGTTTCCTCAGAGACTGCGGAGAGGTCACTAGCAGATTCAAGAAGTTGATTACTTGTATTTTGTAAACGACTAATGAGTTGTTTTAATTGATTGGCCATCTTGTTATAGGCGTATCCTAATTGACCGATTTCATCATTTGACTCAGGAAGACGGGCAATTGCCAGATTACCTTCAGAAATATTTAATGAAGCGTTAGTAATAGCTTTTAGTAGATGAAGTTTTTTCCTGCTAGCAAAGTAAAACAGAAAAATACTTAATAAAGCAATTGAAACTGTAATTAATATAATATATGTACGGACGACATAGAGGTCTTTGTAAAATTCTCTCTCTACAACAATAATCCCTATGCTCCAATCCCAAGGTTCAAAATTTTCCATATAGGAAACTTTATTTCCCTTCTTACCTGTTTTCTCATCTATTACATCTTGAAAAACAAAGTAATGTTTTTCAGGGTTATTAGATTTTGCGGCTTTTACCATTCCTTTTCGATTCGTTGTATCATCAGGAATTAAACCTACCGGATTGGTCGGATGTAATTGAGAAGAATAGTCTGGACCATAGGCAGATAAATAGCCCGAATTATTATAAGAGAAGGAGGATTTCGAGATATCGTAGCCCTTATTGTTAGGTAACTTTGGCCCTAATAATAAAACACGTGCCTTTTCTTTTGCTTCATCCAGTGTTAGCTCATTATTCTCCACCTGTGAATTTAACTCATTTAACAGGACAATTGAATTGTCGACAATTTGTTTCAACTGGTTTCTACCTTCATTGGTTAATTGTTTTTTTGCGATGAAGTATCCCGTTCCACCAACTGTCATACCTGTTAAGGCAACAATAAGTACGATAATTAACATGATTTTAAAGGATATGCTGTTCTTCACTTAATTTACACCTCAATTATTATTTTTAAACGTTAGTTTGTTAAATATATCACAAATATAGGTTGGCTAGGCGGAGTAAACTAATAACCGGAAGTCGGGTTATTGTAACTGTATATATTGAGATACGAATAACATATTTTTTCCATATAATTAATATCGACATCGACGTATATTATTGAAGTAGAAAAACAATTAAAAAACACTAATTTTTGGTATCGTATTTTTTTTTTACCGTAGAGTGCTATTGAAAATCATGGATAAGCTTTGTACTGCTTTATACTCTTAAAAGAGAACCCGGTACTTGCTGTAAATATCTTTTTCATAGAATAAAAAAACTCGGCAATCACCGAGTTTTTTTAATGAAAATCCATTGTTAACTGACAATCTTATAATATTCCCTTGCCGTTAATGAATAAACCAAAGCATAAAACATGGCAAAGACGAGAATGGTTGCGGCTGTACAGATGGCAAACAGCCCAATATTTGTTAAGTTAAACAGCGCCAATAATTTGGTGATGACTTTAAAGGCAAAAGCAATGTGAATAACAGCTGCGACAAGCGGCAGGAAGAAGACAATCAGTACTTGACTCTTGATCGATTTTTTAATTTCTTCTTTACTTAAGCCAACTTTCTGCATAATTGCAAATCGTTCTTTGTCATCGTAGCCTTCTGATATTTGTTTATAGTACATGATCAAGACGGTTGCCATGATGAACAATGTACCGAGGAATAGACCAAGGAAAAACAGGCCGCCATAAATGGAGTAAAAAGATTCTTTCGCTTCTTCGCGACCTTCTGCCTGACCGTCGATGGAAGCTTCATTCAATTTTTTAGCCAATGCCTTTGTCAAAGCAATTTCCTCATTTACGTTCCCATCTACATCAAAGCCGTAAAAATAGGATAAATCTTTCCATTCAACAGCATCCAGTTCTTCAGTAGGATACAAAGATTTAATGGTATCTTCGTCTTTTACAACGACAAAATAACTATCTGTCATCATGGCAGAAGCATCGCCAATAATTGTTAAGTCTTTCAACTGTTGCTTAATTTGAAAATTTTGTCCTGCGATTATAATTGAATGTTTAATTGGCTTACCTTTAAGCGTGTAAAGTAGTACTTCATTATCTTCCAAGGTAACGGATTGCTTCTCCAATTGGTTGAACTCATCAAGCGGGATTAGTTCAATCATGGAAATATCTGTAAATGATTTCAAGGTATCTTCGTTTGTTGTAAACGTATTTCCTTTTCTGATTGCAGGAAATGACGCCGAGCGATAAGACACCGGATCTTTTAATTTGACTTGGTATTTTTCCGCTTCCTCCTTGATCATTTTTTCCACGGATTGTGACGCTTCTTTTGAAAGATTATTGGCTGTTACATCAATTTCTTTCGGATACCGGGTCTTCAATACATCTTCCATTCCAATGTAAAGAGATACGGTTGTCGATAACATGACCAATACCATTGTGGATAAAATACAAATATTAGCCAGACCAACTGCATTTTGCTTCATTCGATAAATCATACCGGAAACACTGATGAAATGCTTTGTTTGATAATAGAACCCTTTATTTTTCCGCAATAATTTTAACAGAGCAATAGTCCCGGCTGTAAACAAGGCATATGTCCCGACAATAACGAGCAGGACGGCTAAGAAAAATTTATTGATCGCAGCTAATGGTGATTCGGTAACAAGTGCGATATAGTAGCCATAAGCAAGTGTTGCCACGCCGATTAAGACAAGAAACCATTTCGTCTTTGGCTCTCGTTCACCGACTTGTCCGCCGCGCAACAATTCAATCGGTTTGGCCAAATGAATTTGTCGTAAATTGTTCAACAGTGTAAGGACAAAGATACCAATAAAAAGAACAGCAGTCATTCCCATTGATTTTATCGAAACAAAATATGTGAACGGCACTGCAAAATGTAAAATATTATTTAAGAGTAAAAACATTAATTTACCTATGACGGCTCCACTTATTAATCCAATAAAAAGACTAATAACAGTGACAAAGAAGGTTTCCCAAACAATAATTGTGATGATGTGCTTCTTTTCCATTCCAAGAATGTTAAATAGTCCAAATTCCTTTTTTCGCCGTTTGATTAAAAAGCTGTTTGTATAAAATAGGAAAATAACTGAAAAAATCCCGATGACATAGTTACCCAGATTTAACATCATAATCAGAGATTCCCCACCGGACATTTTTTTCAGACCCGGGTTTCCGGAAATAAAATGCATCATATAAAACATGGCGATGGTACTGATGCACGTGAGAATATATGGTATATAGGTTTTTCGATTTTTGTTAATATTCGTCATGGCCAGCTTTGCGTAGAAAAATTTACTCATTTCTCGCACCGCCCGTTGCAATGATATTTAACGTATCGGAAATTTTCTGATACATCTCCTCAGTAGATAAAGATCCTTTATAGATTTGATGGAATACCACCCCATCTTTGATAAACAGGACGCGACTGGCATGGCTGGCGGCTTTTGTACTATGGGTAACCATAAGAATCGTTTGTCCTTCTTGGTTAATTTGCGAAAAAATTTGCAGCAAATCATCAGACGAGCGCGAATCCAACGCACCGGTCGGTTCATCGGCAAGCACAAGCTTTGGATTGGTAATCAGGGCTCTCGCAACTGCCGCCCGTTGTTTTTGACCGCCGGAAACTTCATAAGGATATTTTGTTAAAATGTCTTTAATTCGCAACTTTTCAGCGAGCGGCTGTAATCGACTGTTCATTTCTTGATACGCTTTTCCGGATAAAACTAGGGGTAAAAAGATATTATCTTGTAATGAAAACGTATCGAGTAAGTTAAAGTCTTGGAAAACAAAGCCGAGATTTTGCCGACGAAAAGCGGATATTTCCTTTTCATTTATCAAAACAATATTATTTCCTTCAAGTAAAACTTCTCCGCTTGTCGGCTTATCAAGTGCGGCCAAAATATTTAACAGTGTCGTTTTTCCGGAACCGGATTCGCCCATAATGGCAACATATTCGCCTTCCTCTATTGAAAAACTGACATCTGTGAGTGCCTGAACTTGATTGCCGCCGAACCGGGTTGTGTATATTTTTTTAAGATTTTTTACCTCAAGTAATGTCATGCAAATTCCTCCGTCTCTATCGAAATTAACATGTTCAGTATAGCAATGATTCCACCAGTTCAGACATAACTTTTGCTTACAGATTCGCCTTCATTCTTACATTTTTGTAAGGTGAAAAAAACGAAGACTGTCCATGAACCACCGCATAGACTTGAATAAATGTATCGCTAATCGGACGATTGATACATGCTATACCGGTTGTGGCCTTCATCGGACAGACTCATAGGGAGGACTTATTCCACCCCGATTTCCTTCATCTCTAAATCAATAATGACCTTAGTTCCTTTTCCAACTTCGGATTGGATGGATATATCATGTGACAACTTTGCTAGAATTTGTTTGCAAAGATACAAGCCGATCCCGGTCGATTGTTTAAAGGCTCGTCCGTTGTATCCGGTAAAGCCTTTCTCAAAAACTCGCGGCAAATCTTCCGCTCGTATACCAATGCCGGTATCTTCAATAATCAGCCTTTTTCCCTTCGTATAAATCGAAATCGAACCTTCCTTTGTATACTTTAATGCGTTGGAGAGAATTTGTTCAATGACGAAGAGCAGCCATTTCTCATCCGTTAACACTGTAAAATTAACGCCGGCATAGTTGAGGCTAATTTTTTTGCGAATGAATAATTTGGCATTTTTCCGGATCGCTTGCTTAATAATCCCATCCAAATCATATTTTTTTAAAACAAGATCATTGGACATATTTTCTAAACGAAGATATTGCAGAACAAATTCAACATATTGCTCAATTTTCATCAATTCCATTTCCAACTCGGAATTTTGCTCGGTTTGGTCCGATTGGAGAAGCAGCCGCATCGCCGCAATGGGTGTTTTGATTTGATGGGTCCATTGGGTAAAATAGTCAACTAAATCTTTTTGCTTATTGTCGGCTTGAATGGTTAATTCATTTTTATGTTTATATAAAATTTGAAGTAGTTCTTGATATTGACGTTCAATCGCATTTTGAGGAACAGGTAATTGGTTGATTTGCACCGTTATCGTTTTGTGTGCAATTTTTAGCATTTTGTACCGCTTGATAAATTTTAAAAAATCAACAATAAAAAAGATGAGACCGATATATAGACATAAAAGGACGGCGTAAAGAATCGGGGCAAGGGGCAGATGACTAAGCGAAAAAACAATGGTAAAGCATAAGACAAAAAGGGTGGACAATACGAGCGGTCTCCAATTTTTATGTAAATATAGCAGCAGCAGATTTTCTCTATGATTCTTCATATCAGTCCACCAAATAGCCGAGTCCTTTCTTTGTTTTTATAAAATCATGGAGCCCGATCGCTTCTAATTTTTTACGAAGCCGATTAATATTTACTGTTAATGTATTGTCATCGATGAAGCTGTCCGTTTCCCATAGCCGAGTCATCAAGACATCTCTTGAAACGGTTTTCCCTTTATTTTCAAGAAGAACATGCAAAATTTTTTGGTCGTTTTTCGTTAAATCAATTTTTTGGCCATTATAGGTTAATGTGGCGTCATTTGTGTTTACAATCGCCCCACGATGCTCTAATAAATTTGTTTGTCCGGTAAAATCATACGTACGCCGAAGCAATGCCTGTACTTTTGATGTGAGAATGGTCAGGTCGAATGGTTTGGCAATAAAATCATCCCCTCCCATACTAATCGCCATGACAATATTCATATTATCGGAAGCGGAAGAGATAAAAATAATCGGAACTTTGGACAATTTCCGAATTTCATTACATAAGGTGAACCCATTCACAAAAGGGAGGGAGATATCCAATAAAACCAACTGCGGATCATACGAAACAAAATGAGACATGACATTTTGAAAATCAGTAATATACTCAACCTCATAACCCCATGATTCAAGATGCGTTTTTACCGTTTTCGCAATCACCATATCATCTTCAACAATTAATATTTTGTACATGATACATGCTCCATTCGTTCATTATGTTGTTGTGTGCAAAAATTTTGACAATTATATTATTGAAACAAACGTTGTCTACAATCAATTTGTGTATGTATTGCTCTGTCAAAAATATGCTCACTACCTTTACTAGTTAATTTTATCTTATAATAGTCTGTCATAAGTAGGCAAATAGGAAATTACCATTCTGTTTTGTTGAGGGAGGATGCAGTTATCCGAAAAAAGTAACTGGTTTAACTAACGATTATCGGAGTGAAAAACCTTCCTTCTAACTGGATTCATATTTGTTTGATTAATGTTTAAAGTGATACTTTGTTCTTAGGATATTAACATATAAATTGGGCTGTATTGTAGTGAACTGCTTAAAATTTATGTTTGTGAAAACCGTAACAGAATTGTAAGATTCATACTACGCTTTCTCCTTTATAATAGGGGTGATATCTAAAAGAAAAGGGATGTGCCGGTATGAAATGTTCTGTCTGTAAACACGAAATGTATTATCGTTTTATCGATGATGCTTATTATTGTCCCAGTTGTGATTTATGGTTTGAGGGGAACAACGCAGAAACCGACTATCATGAGAAACAGCTTAATCCAAACGCTGAAGAAGACTATGCTTTAGTTCTTGACTTTCAAGCAAAGGACCAAAATCTTATCGCTTTTAAAGAATATATGAATAAACTGAATTCCCAACTTGAACAGGATGGCTATAACATTTTGAAATATATGGTTGAAACTGGACAAGATGGGGGGATAACCAGTTATAAACCTTACCATATGGAATTAATGATTCACTCTAATCATGCTCAAAAAGAAGCCTTTAATAACTATATGGATGAACTATTCGAACGTTTCTTAATAACAAAAGGGATTATATTAAATCATTATTCCTTAAAGGAACTAAACACTGTACCTGTATAATATAAAAAATGATTTGCAAAGCCCAGTCTTAAAATGGCTGGGTTTTTTGTTCGTTTATGTATAAATGTCCAGTAAGGAGGAGAGTTGCCCTATAGAAACGATCGATAAGCCGTGTATGAAACAAAACCATTTGAAATGTCCCATAATAAAGTACTATAATAATGATAAAGAAAACTCGGCAATTGCCGATCCTTTAGGCGACGACAGAGCCGCAAGAGCACTTATGCGTTAGGAAAGTAGAAATTGAAAAATTTTTACTTTCCTATTAGCCAAGGAAAACTTACTAGGAGTGGTCTTCTTGAAATTTGTATTTGATTTGGATGGTACGATTTGTTTTAAAGGTCAACCCGTTTCAGAAAGAATCCTGAAATCGCTAGAAAAATTGGAAACACAAGGACATCAAGTGATTTTCGCTTCTGCAAGGCCGATTCGTGATTTACTTCCCGTGCTTGATAAAAGGTTTCATACTTATCCAATGATTGGTGGAAACGGGGCAATTGTTGCAAATCATGGTGAAATTATTTCAACCGTACATTTCGACACCAAAACGCTTTTAAAAATTAAAAGATTAATAGAGTTATATGAGGTTACCTATTTAATCGATAGTTCTTGGGATTATGCCTATACAGGACCGGCAGATCATCCCATTTTACATAATCTTGATCCGCAAAAACTTGCAATTAATAGACCATTAACTGAACTAAACCCAATTGTAAAAATACTCATGCTTACTTCCAAAAATATTGGTCTATTAGAACAGGACCTTGCCAAACTGGATGTGGTCGTTAACGTCCATGGCAATGAAGGGGTGCTAGACATCAGTCCAAAAGGAATTAATAAATGGTCAGGATTACAGCAGTTAGGCGTTATCGAAGGAGAATATATTGCATTTGGTAATGATGCTAATGATGTATCCATGTTTCAACATGCAAAACATTCGGTGATGATTGGAGACCATTCCAAGCTTAAGCCGTTTGCAGAGGAACAGTTACCCATTCATGATGACATAGAAAAAGATATAACCGAGAAAGTGGAAGAATTGGCGAGATTTTTTCATTAATAGATAAGATTTCTTGTTAATTTTGATAAAAAATGTTTATCAAAGTGGTATACAAGAATGTGAACTCAATTTAAAAAGAATTATTGGAGGACGCTACCGTGTTCGGACACTTTGGATTTTCATATGTGGGTTTTATTTATCTATTGATGCTGTTCATTCCGAATATTCTCTGGACAAAGTTTAAACCTGTAAATTACCAGAATATCGTCTCGAATGAAAATAAGATATTATTGTGGCTGGAACGTGTTGGACAGGTGGCTGTTTCCTGCGTGGTTTTAATTTTCAATGACTTTAATCTGAAACCATTTTCCCATTGGAGTTTATGGCTAATTATATCTTTTATTTTGATGATAATTTATGGAGTTTTCTGGATACGGTATTTTAAAAGTAAACATACGCTAAAAGATTTTTATGGAAGCCTCTTTGGAATCCCGGTTCCAGGAGCCCTTTTACCGGTATTGGCATTTCTGCTGCTGGGGATTTATTGGAAGGTGATTTGGCTTATTATCTCTATTATTATTCTTGGAATCGGTCATATCGGAATTCAATGGCAGCATTTGAAGGAATGTGAGATAGAGAATTTATGATAATTGACATGAGCATGTAGAAAGACTTATTGGCTATCGACAATTCATTTTGGTAAGTTTTTATATTAATAACCATCAATCAGCCTGTATATGTAAACGTATGATAAACATGTATAATAATACATATGACTATTGCTATTTTTTACCTAAGTTGAGGAAATGGAAATAAACAAATGGTTAAGGAGAGGGTTCTCATGAATGACTTATTTGCTAAATATAAGGAGTCCATCACGTTGTCGTACCAATATGCATTTCGATTATTATTACATTTAAAAAATGTGATTTCAGCCTCCCAACAAATAATTCCACCCGGGAATGAATTATTGAAAGAAGTGTACAGAGATTCGATTGTAAAAAAATATGAAATTCTTGAAGATCAGCTTTGGAAACTGTTGTCTAAAATTTTTAAGGCATCCGGTTTGGAGTTGAATAGTCCGAGAGCGTGCTATCGACAAGCGTTTATTGAGGGATGGATTGAACAAATTGATATATGGGATGATATCTTAAGTTCACGAAATGCAACTGCACATGTCTATAATGAAGATGACTACGAAAAAATTATGCAGAAAATTGTCAATGAATACGTTTATCAACTCGAAGCATTGCTTCAAAAAATTAAAGAAGAAGTGATTGACAATGATGTATGGAATTAGTGAACGAGTATTTGAGCGTCTTATGACCTATTTTCAAAGTGACACTGAAATTCGAAAGGTCATTTTATTTGGCTCACGTGCTAAAAATACGGCAAAATTCAATTCTGATATTGACTTATGCATTGATTATTCAGGAACGAAAAAGGGAAAGGTGATTCGTGATATTGATGATCTTGTAGGTATTTATTCCTGTGATGTGCTTTTTTGCGATTCTTTAAATACGGAAATTAAGCAACAAATTGAACGTGACGGCAAGGTAATTTATGAAAAATAATAGCTTATATTAAAGGACTTTGTTCGCTGATAGTATCACGTTTCATCGATAAAACAAAAAGAAGGGAAAATGTTCTATGGAACCGAAATGGCTCGAATGGGCGAAAGAACTGCAATCAATTGCACAGGCAGGATTAACCTATTCAAGAGATGTATATGACTTAGAAAGATTTGAACAAATCCGAGAAATCAGTATGGAAATTATGTCACAATATACGAAAGTGGACCAGTCCGTATTGAAAAATCTCTTTGCAAATGAAACGGGTTATCCAACGCCTAAAGTGGATATACGAGCAGTAATTTTCGAGGATAATAAAATTTTGCTAGTTAAGGAAAACAGTGATGATAGTTGGTCTTTGCCCGGGGGCTGGGCAGATATTGGATTAACACCAAGTGAAGTTGCTATAAAAGAAGTGAAGGAAGAATCGGGGTTTGATGTAAAACCGGTCAAGCTGTTAGGGGTACTTGATAAAAAGTGTCATCCCCATCCCCCGTCCCCCTATCATGTTTACAAAATATTTATCCAATGTGAAATTATTGGGGGCGGACCTCAAACGGGAATTGAAACAACTGCTGTTGGCTTTTTTGCCGAGAATGAGTTACCAAAATTGTCTGAAGGTCGAAACACAAGATCCCAAATTGAGATGCTATTCCGGCAAGTTAATAATCCTCAGGAACCTGTTTATTTTGATTGATTAGAAATACTGTTAATGAGATATTTTTAACAAAGAGGCACTAAGAAATTAGGTTCTTCGTTCTTCGCTAATTAAAGATTGAATGTTTAATATTGGAAAAGTGAGATTATGAAATTAGAGAATGAATAAGGAAGATGTTCAGATGAAAATTCTTATCGTTGAAGATGATCATACAATTGCTGCCGGGCTTGAGTATACCTTGCAACAAGAACAATATGAGACAATAATATGCAGTGATTTCCAATCTGCAGAAACACTGATTGAACTGAATTTAGAACAGTTTGATTTAAGCTACAGTCATTTCATTAGTGATTAGTATTGTTCTGTTTTTATCGGTCTCGTATTTTACAAAAACGATGCAAGAATCTTTTTCAATGACTCAAGATGGTCCGGATTATGATATGAGTGTACTGTTCAATGGACATTATGGCAGTGAAGCAAAACAAGCCTTCGAAAAAATAACAGAACTGGATGGCGTTACAGAACGTATCATAATGCAAGATTTTACCTTTGTTTCGCAAATTGACGAAGCAAAAGTTCCAGATAGTGTTCGCAATTATGTCATTCATTCAGAAAATGGAAAAATAAAGTTTCAAGTAATCCTTCATGCTTTGGATCAATCGAGTTTACAAGCTTATGCTGAGCAAATTGGTGTTAATGATGATTTGTTGAATCAAGAAAATAAATTGCCGGCGATTGTTATTAATAAAAATAATTATCAGGATATCGAAAAAAAGCAGTATGTGAAAGAGAAAGCCGTAAATGTTGAAGTCGGTGATTTATTAGATTTGCAATACGAGGATTTGGATACCGGGAAGATAAAGGATGTAAATAAAGTTGAAATTGTTGCATTGACGGATAAACAACCAATGGGGTTAAGAAAAATGATATCCCCCGGAGAAATTCATGTCGTTGTTTCAGAGGATACTTTAAACAAATTACTTGCTGAACACCAAAATATTATTGATGAATCTTACTACTATCTATATTTAAACAGTAAAGATCCAATAAAAACAGAAGAACAAGTTGATGAAATGAATCTTTCCATTCAGCCAAGTATATATAATGTGTATCATTCTCGTATTCAGGATGAACAGATGAGTAGAATCATTCAGGTATTTGTATATGGTTTTGTATTACTAATCTCGGCAGTTTCCGTAGCAAATATTTTTAATACAATCTCTACCAGCATAGCATTAAGAAAACGAGAATTTGCCATGTTGAAATCGGTAGGTATGACACCAAAAGGATTTAATAAGATGTTAAATTATGAGAGCATCTTTTATGGGATGAAGGCTTTATTATATGGATTACCCATTAGTTTGGTAATTATGTATCTCATGTATAGATCGTTTAGTAACAGTTTTGCGTATCGATTTAATTTGCCCTGGGTCAGTCTTCTCGTAACGGTTTTGGGAGTATTTATCATCGTTGGAGTGACCATGCTTTATTCCAGCAGTAAGGTGAAAAAGGAAAACATTATTGATGATCTCAAACAAGAAAATATTTAAATGAATACAATGACTTAGCATTCTTGTTTTTTAATCATACGTATTTGTTTAAGTATGACGGATTTATTTTTAACATACTGATTAAAAACCCTCAAAACGCTGAATTTAAAATGCTGACTAAAAAACCCCTTCAGAAGCGGGCGAAGGGGTTTTTGCATGCTAATTTTTCTCAAAGATGACGAATAAAACACCAATGAAAATGAGGATGGATCCGATCCAAAACATGATACCTAAGCTTTCTCCAAGAATCAGCCATCCAAGTAATGCTCCTACCACGGGCTGAAAAAAGAAAAAGATTCCCCCGCTTGAGGCGTTAAGCATTTGTAATCCACGATTCCAAAAAAGAAATCCACATGCCGTTGAGATAATACCCAAATACAAGACTCCGCCCCAAATTGTCGGTTGAGTCAACTCAGAAAAAGGAATCTTGTGTAACCGTGGCAAAACAAAAGGGGTCAATACGGTTAGCGCTACCATGATGGAATAGGTCGTTACGACAATTTGAGAATAAGCACTCGGTAAAAGTTTTACCAGTACAGACATCAATGCCCATGTTAAAGCAGCAGTAACCAAGGAAAGGCCGCCAAGTTTGCTGGACAAATCCATATTTCCAATTCCAACAATGAGAAAAACTCCAATGGTCGCTAAACAAACAGAAAGTCCCTTTTTTAACGTTAACTTTTCTTTTAGGATGAAACGAGCAAATACAACCATAAATGCCGGCGTTGATGAAGTAATAATCGCTCCCATTTGTGCTGAAGATAACATTGTACCCGTTTCCTGCGTAACGATGGAAATGGCATTACCAATGATTCCAATGGCTATAATGATGAAAACATAACGTTTCTCAATACGCCAGTTTTGTCGAGTGATGAAACCAATCACGAGTAATGCGAAAATCGCCACAACATAGCGCATCCACACAAGTTCCAGTGGCGGTATAACCGATACGACAACTTTAACAACAACGTACATACCGCCCCATATACTTGATGCGAGTATTAAATATAATGAACCTAATAAAGTATTTTTCATTTATTGTACCCTCCGTTTTTTCTTTAGGTCGAATGCCCCTAACGGAGAGAACAGTCACCTTCCCCCATTAAGAGCAGAAGGGTCCTTTTGGTACGTCATTTTCAAATAATGGAGTACAATACATTCGAAATCACCCCCGGTTCATCTAAAGACAAGATTAGCACCAAAAAAGATGGCATTAATTATTTGCTAGAAACATAATGTTGTGCTCTTTGCTAAAGTTTTTTAGCAATCGAAACTATTTGGGCTAACCATTCCGATAATATACATTTTATTATAAAGGAAAATTCGAATTTTTTGTTAGCTAATAGCAGGAAAGTATAAATTTTTCAATTTCTACTTTCCCAACGCATAAGTGCACAAGGAAATCTTCGCGGGAATACATCGCAGCCGAAAAAATTTTATATTTTTCCGGTGAACTAGAGAAGCTTCGGTAGCATTACCTCGCAAGCGAAAATGTATTTTCGCTGACTACGGCTCAGCTCTCGTCTAAACCGGCTCTAATGGACAAAATATGAGGTCAAGCAGATAAAACTGTCCAATAGACGGGCTCTAATGGACAAAATAAGAAGCCAACCAGTTAAAACTGTCCAAAAAACCGGCTCTAATGGACAAAAAATAAAGTCAAGCATTCAAAATTGTCCAATAAACTGGTTCTAATGGACAAAATGCAAGGTTAACCAGCAAAAACTGTCTAATATACCGGTTCTAATGGACAAAACTTGAAGTCAACCAGCAAAAACTGTCCAATAGACGGGCTCTAATGGACAAAACTTGAAGTCAACCAGCAAAAACTGTCCAATAGACCGGCCCTAATGGACAAAACTTGAAGTCAACCAGCAAAAACTGTCCAATAGACCGGCCCTAATGGACAAAACTTGAAGTCAACAAGCAAAAACTGTCCAATAGACCGGCCCTAATGGACAAAATATAAAGTCAATCATTCAAAACTGTCCAATAAAATGCCCGTTTTGTGAGTTTTTTAGAAAAATAATCTTTTAAGTGCCAATCGTCTTTTATATTACTAATCAAAATAAAACAGGTCTTCAAATTTTTTATCCAGTGCAATACATAAGATTAGCGCTAATTTTGCTGTGGGATTAAATTGACCGGTTTCGATTGCACTAATGGTTTGCCGAGATACACCGACCATCTTAGCCAAATCTCCTTGCGATAATTTTTTTTCTGCTCTTGCAACTCTTAACCTATTCTTTAAAACCAAATGTTCATTCATTTCTTTTAAATCACCCCAATTACATAAGTGATGATGAATCCGACTGTTAAGATAGCTCCGATTATTGTATTAATTAGAAAAAACTTTTTGTCTGGTATTTTTTTATACTTGTAATAAGAAGTAATTGTTAGATTGGCTGTCAAAATTGAGAGCATATCTGTTACGGGTTGATTCGTGAACATTTTAAAGAAAAGGTAGAAAAATACTAATACAAAAATCCCCAACATTCCATGATAGACAGAATCATCATCAATTTTCTGTTCTCTTTCATCCATATCACGATTTTCTCGTCGGCTTTTTTCTAAAATTTCTTCTTTTTCCATGACAACTCCACCTTTCTTTTATGAATAAAGTATACTACATAAAATTAAAAAAATGCAAATAAAACTTGTCAAAAAGAATATAAAACTTTACATATCATCTATAAAACTTGTCATAAAACCGACATAACAGTAAATAAAACACGGTAAAAAAACTGTCGGTTCATTTTTTGGCAGGCGCTTGGACTAATGAACGTGGTCATGGCGGCTTTGCAACAGAACACCTTCTTTTTGACGACCGGTTTTTTTCGCCACTTAAGTGGGTTCCATGCAATTTTCTTCCTAAAACCAAGACTCACTCAATCGCCTGATTCCCTCGGTAATTTCTGTTTCACTTAAACCGCCGAACCCGACCAATAATAGAGGGTCTTTTGCCTGATTTTGATTCATCCAGTACTTAGCTGTCGGATATATCTTTACCCCCGAGGATTTTGCTTTTTCAATTAACGTATCCTCGGTATCCCCATTTTTCACTTCTATGAGTAAATGTAGGCCGGATTCCTCGCCAATGATCTTTACATTTTCGCCCATAAATTTGCGAATGGACTGGTGCAAGGTTTCATGCTTTTTCTGGTAAATATGCCTCATTCTTCGCAAATGTTTTTGCCAATAACCTTCTTGCATAAATAAGGCAACCGTTTTTTGCAAAATTTTCGAAACAGGTTGCTCATAGGATTGAAAATTTGTTTGAAAGCTTTTGAGAAGTTGCTCCGGTAAAACCATATATGCCAATCGAATGGAAGGTAATAATGCTTTAGAAAAAGTTCCCAAATAAATGACCTTACCAAACGAGTCAATTCCTTGCAAAGTAGGAATGGGTTTACCTTTATATCGAAACTCACTGTCATAATCATCTTCAATGATGTATCCGTCTACGCGGTCGGCCCATTGGATTAGTTTCATTCGATTCGCAATCGGCATAATCATTCCCATTGGAAATTGATGGGATGGCGTAACATAAACGATACGGGCATTGCTTTTAGCTAATTTTTTTAAATCTATTCCACCAGTATTTAGTTCTATTGGTATGATTGAAAAACCGTGCTGACGAAAAACTTCTCTTGCACCATCATATCCCGGATTTTCAACTGCAACATTTCCATAATGGTTTAATTGCTGTTGACCGGACTTCTTACCATCACATTCCGGATTCTCTAATTTGATTATGAAACAAAGTAAGCTGAGTAGTTGCTGGATGCCGCCGCCAATAATAATTTGCTCCGGTAAACAGGAAACACCCCTTGATTGGTACAAATATTTTGCTAATTCCACCCGCAGTTCAGGTTCGCCTTGTCTGTCTCCATATGAAAAAATTGCTTGATCATACAAGACTTGATTGGTTAATTTCCTCCAAATGGTAACTGGAAAATGATCTTTGTCGATGTGTCCGTGTCGAAAATCAAAGGGGTAATTTGATTCCAAAGGTTGAACTGCTTCCAAACAAGAAAATTGGGAGCCGGAATCTTGGGATGGCGTAAAAAATTGTTCATCAAATTCGGCGACGTACAACCCACTTTTCGGTTTACTAAGGATAAACCCTTCTGCAATCAGTTGTTGGTAAGCGGCGTCAACCGTATTTTTGCCAATTCCCAAATGGTCGGCCAATTTGCGGATGGACGGCAATCGTGTTCCTTGAGGGATTCTTCCTGTTTCAATTTCTTTTAATAAGTATTGGTAAAGCTGTATGTAAAGTGGTGTTTGGTCATTTGGATTCAAATTCGGGGTTATTTCAAACATTTTGATCCCTCCAAAATATCTGTCCCTATATAATTATAAAAAATTGTCCCTTTTACTAGGGTCAATTTGTGATTATGATAGATTATAACATGATAAAGGGGTGGATGAAATGAGAAAGCTTGTGGCTTTATGACATTATTTTGCCTTGATATAGATATGTCGCACAAAGGTTTTTTTATAAAATGGGGGCCAAACAATTGAAATGGAAGCAGTATGACATCAATTAGCAAGGGGAACCCCTTCTTCACAGCTTTCTTAATATCATTTGAAATCCACTAACAAGGAGGAAAATCATGGTTTCTCTTTTCTTTACATATGTATTTTTAGGGTTATCCATTGCTTTGCCCGTTGGAGCGATTACGATTGAAATGACAAAGCAGGGGTTAAAAAATGGCTTTTTGCATGGTTGGTTTGTCGGTTTGGGCGGGATGACGGTCGATTTTATATTAATTATGTTACTGTATTTTGGGCTTGCACCAATTTTATCCTTGCCTGTTGTCCAAAGCTTGATGTGGCTAATAGGAAGTCTCTTTTTATTTTTTATCGGGTGGGACAGTATAAAAAATGCTGAAAAAGACATTCACTTGGGACATGAGAAACCGGAGAAATCATTAAAGTCATCCTATTTAAACGGATTTGTTGTTGCCATCTCACCGGGAAGTGTCGTATTTTGGCTTGGAGTTTTTGGAACCGTATTGGCAAACTCTTTTAAGTCAACTGGAAATTCCGGTTTTTTGTGGTCGCAGCTGGAATTTTGGCAGGTATCTTAATGCATGATTTAATCTTAATGACGATTATCGCAAAAACACGAGTCTTCTTAAATCGGACGATCATAAAGTGGATTTCTGTTACCGCTGGGTTTCTGTTAATTGGTTTTGCCGTTTATTTTGCTGTTGAATTTTTTAAAAGTGTCTTTGAGATAGGATAGAAAGTTCTATGATCATAAATTGATGGAAAGAACCGCTAGCGTTAACGCCAAAAATGGCGAAAATGCTAGCGGTTCTAAGCGACTAAAGGGAAAGGGACATCTTTTGAATCATGGGAAACAGGTACGTACCTTCAAGCAATATCACTTATAATTTGATTCGCATATTTCTTGTTACCAGCCTAATAATTCCAAGTACAATGAAAATTAGTGAAACTGTACCAATGATTGCATAGAAGGACAGGGTTAAATCCGGAATTGGCAGCCAAGCGGGTACAGGGTTTCCCCAAATACCGGAATTTATTAAGAAAATCGCAAGGGCAAGGACAATAAACATCATACCTTTTATGCCACCAAATCGATAAAACCCTGCCCCAATCATCCAACCGATTACATAATAAAAGAATAGATTTACCGTAAATACTAGAATTGATAAACCACTTATTTCTACCACAGATGGTGCATAAATCACTGCCAAAATCATTTGAGCAATGAATGGATCTTCTTCTGCAGCGCTGGCTTCCGTTAGTCCTTTTAAGTCAATCGGCAAGTTTGTCCAATCAATCATTCCCTTTGTAAGAAAATGAATGATTAATGCAACGAGTGGAATAATAATGGCTAATCCTAATGTACCTATCGTTGCACCGAAAAAATAGTCCCTTCTCGTAATCCCATTTTGAACGTAATAGGGAAGACAACTGATTGACGTGATAATCCCGATAACTAACATATAAATATTACCGAAAATGTAACTTCTCGCATAAAAATCATCTACCGCTCTTACCGATTCCCCATTATGTATTAATGGATAAAGAATATGAGCGATATAAACGACAAACATGATTTTAAGAAACCATACTGTCCATTTTCCTTGCAGTGTAAATAAATCGATAGCAAGTTTCGTTCGAATTGATTTTTTCTTCATTTATTTCCCCTCCTCCGTTAGATAAATAAATAAATCTTGTAAATTTACCGGTCCGATATCCAAACCAATGGAACGAGCTTTTTCCTTTTCCTCTTCCGTTAAATTTCCGTATATCATAACAGATTTTGTCCGCCCTAAAGTTTGTTCACTTAATTTCTTCTTTCCTTGGACAAATTGATCTACTTTAGAAAAATCCCCCGTAATGGCAGCTCCCCTTGATATTAAAGTTTCAAAATCATCATGAAAAACAAGCTCACCACGATGAATAATGAGGACTTCTTCAAATAAATAATCCATTTCCGACACAAGATGAGTAGATAAAATAAACGTTCTCGGATACCTTGCTTGGTCTTCTAATAATTCTTTGTAAAAAAATGTCCTTGTTGGCGCATCCATTCCTAAATAAGCTTCGTCAAATATCGTAATTGGCGCCCGACTGGAAAGCCCTATTGTCACATTTAAGGCCGCTTTCTTTCCTTTTGATAATTTATTAACCGGTTTTTTTAACGGTAGTTCAAAACGGTCCAATAAATATTTTGCATATTCTTCATCAAAATTTGGTCGATAACGTTTTAATGTATCAAACATTTCTTTTACTGGACTGCTCTCATCTTTAAAGTCACGATCATAAATAAAGGCAACCTCTTGCATAATCCGTGCATTTTCAAACGGAACCTCGCCATCAATTTTAATTGTCCCGGCTGTCGGTTGGTTAAAAGAGGCAAGCAGTGATAAAAGCGAGGTTTTTCCCGCTCCATTCCGTCCTATTAACCCATATATTTTCCCTTGTTCTAATGAAAATGAGATATTTTTTATGACTTGCTGGTTTTTGTATGAAAGGCATAGGTTATTAACCTCTATAAATTTGTTCACTTCATTCCCCTTCCCTTCACTCTTTTTATTAAATCAATTAACTCATCTTCGGTAATTCCTAAAATATTAGCTTCTTCAACTAATTTAATTAAATGGTCTTCGATAAATTTTTCCTTCCGTTGTTGAATCAATTTTTCTTTCGCTCCTTCAGCAACAAACATCCCTACACCCCTCTTTTTAAAAAGGATTCCTTCATCCACTAACTGGTTAACACCTTTTGCTACCGTAACATGATTGACTTTATAAAAATTCACAAGCTGATTTGTAGAAGGTGCTTGATCTCCTTCTTTCAGCAAGCCGGTTACGATTTGATCTTCAATTTTTTCCCGTATTTGTAAATAAATCGGCTTATTGTTATCTAAGTTATTCACCCATTTCACCACCTTAAATTGCCGGGATTTTTCAATGCCATGATTAGTTTACTGCTAATATAGTTATATACCTATGTATATAAGTATATATGGAAAATAATTTTCTGTCAATAAATTTAATAAAAAATGGTTTGTACCTAAAAGCTCTTTTTCAAAATGTTATAACAAACTTTTTAAACATGTTGTGAAACTTTGTTATTGGTCATTCGTATTTTTCATATAAGGTAGGAGTTTTGTTTGGTTCCATCAATGATAAGGTTCTATACTAGAATGCTGAAAAGGATTGGGCGTTAATTTTCAAAAGGTTGAAGTTGTGTAAAAATAAATGAAAGGGTGGAATATGATGATAAGTATTTTTGGGACTTTTGCATTTGTGATTAAGTATATCGTAATACCGGTCGTCATTGCTTTTATGTTAATTTGGATTCGCGAAATTAAAATCAACAGTGAGATTCAGGTCAAGCAAAACGAAGAAATAATTGAGCTGCTGAAAAAACTGAATAAGTAGGAACCATGGATCTTGCACTGGCATTATTAGCGAAGTATTTTTCTGACATTGCATCATGGAATATCCCTGCCGGCGGATTTTATATTTGGCTTGAATTGCGGGACGGTATATCCACAAGAAAACTATTTGATTTAGCCCTTCAGGAAGGCATTTTAATTAATCCCGGAAGTATCTATGACAAAAATGATCAAGTGCATCTTCGGTTGTCTTATTCCTATGCCTCATTGGCAGATCTTGAAAAGGGAATGATCCGATTATCGGAACTGATAAAAGGTCTTATTGGCTAAATTTTTATTAAAAAGAAAGCAGATGCTCTAACATTTTGATAAGGTCTATTTTAAATGGTATGATTATGGTTGTAAAAATATAAGGGGGGCCCGGAGTGTATAACCTAATTTTGAGAAAGTTCATGGCGACAGATTTTCATGATTATTTTAGGCTTGTGTCAAATGAAGCAGTGATGGCGATGATTACGGAACGATCGATTCCATTGGAAGAAGCATATGTTAATTTTGCAAAGGTATTACGGAGAAATGAGAAATTTGACCAATTTGGTACTTTTAAAGTTTACCATTCAAGTAACAATGTAAATGAATTCATCGGGCTGGGAAGTTTAATTTTAAATGAAGAAAAAACCTCTGAAGCGGAACTCGGCTATATGCTGCTTCCGGAACATTGGGGGAAAGGCTACGGATCTGAGATTGCCAAAATATTAATCGAAAAAGCGAAAAATAACTTCATAGAAAGGTTAACCGCCATAATCGATCCGAAAAATATTCCTTCTAGAAAAATATTAATTAACAGCGGCTTCCAATCAGAAAAGTTA
Organism: Caldibacillus thermoamylovorans; assembly: GCF_000751775.1. Classification (GTDB taxonomy): domain Bacteria; phylum Bacillota; class Bacilli; order Bacillales; family Caldibacillaceae; genus Caldifermentibacillus; species Caldifermentibacillus hisashii. The sequence continues at coordinate 266 of NZ_CCRF01000081.1, read as the reverse complement.
TGTGAAATTGATGGCCTACCAGGGGAGATTTTGTATATGGGTTTATAATTAACTCTATAAAAACTACAAAAAAAACCGTCAAATGACGATTACTTCATCCGATTTAATTCTGCTTCCTGTTTAAGGGATCTCATTCCTAATAAATGAATGAGTTGCTCATGTTCATCTTGTTTCGCTGCAATTTCCTTTGTCCGTTCATTCGTTTCAAGAACGGCTAATTTAATTTGTTGCTGCTCCTGTTTCATTTCTGTTATATCTTGTTTCAT
>NZ_CCRF01000080.1 GCF_000751775.1 Caldibacillus thermoamylovorans | reverse complement strand
TAGTAGTTGTTCTTGTTTGATATCTGTTATATCTTGTTTCATTAGTTGTTGTTCTAATTTGATTTCTTTTATTTCTTCTTTCATGCCGATAATGTCTTGTTTAACTTCACTAATGTCGGATTCCATTCGATTTAATCTGTTGTTCATTTCGTTTAAACCTGTTTTGATGTCATCAATTTCGTTTAATTTTGCGAGTATTTGTTTTAACAGTTCATTTTCCACCGGCATTCCCTCCTACTGATATTATAAGTAAATTTCGGACAAATACAAGCATGTCAAAAGTTGTAATTGATAGAGTTATTTTAACATACGGAACATTAGTTTGTCTATATATAATTTTATTTTTCCCAAGATTTAAGTAATAATTAGCTCCAAGGTTTTACGCTGCATTCACGACTATAAAAATATAATAAGTAATATATTTTTATGCTTAGCGGGATAACAAGTCAAATGATCTTTCATAGTTAAATAAATCAAGAGATCATATTGATTCAAAAAGGTGCTAGATAGATTAGGAGTGGCTCGAATGTATAAAGAATTCATGATAAAATGGACAATAATCATAGGAACGGAAAAAAAGAAATGAAAGGAAGGGGCGGTTTCCCTTGGATTTTGATGGATGGTTACAGGTCCGTGTTATGGAAAGGAAAACTGTTTCAGTTAAAAGATGATTTTGCGCGATTAACGGGACTAATAGAATTGCTGGCTAAGTCCGGGACTGAACACCTACCCATTCCGGAGAAGCAGCTGGATCTTTTTTTAAAAAAGATCGTACCGGGCTTAAAAAGAATCGGGGAAGTTCGGCTGTCGAAACCGCTTTTGGAACGGATGATGAAAACACCGCTTGTGGCAAAACTTTACTTGGATCGGGTGAGAAATCGCCTGTTGGCCGGCTTGGAATTCCATTATGAACATGTGGTCATTCAACCGTTAGAAAGTCGAGAAAACATAACCGGTCCTTATGTCGTTAGAAATATTAAGAGGGAAGATGAAATTTTGGGACTGATGGAAACGAGCGGGTTTACAAAAACAGAAGGCGGCTATTTTATGCAAAATGAAGAATTAGAGTATGATTTTTTAGTACATATCTTGCCGAAACTGCAAAAGCTTGCTCAAATTTATGCGACAACGGCCGTCCGCAATCGTATTGTACGAGAGGTTCATCCGAAAATTCGAGTGAAAATGCATCAAGAACGCACCCATTGGCTGGAATTCAAGTTTGAAATGGACGGGATTAGCGACAAAGATATTCGCGGGATTTTAGCTGCCTTGGAATTGAAACAGAAATATTACCGGCTTCCGAATGGGTCTCTTCTATCCTTGGAGGCGAAGGAAATGGAAGTGATCCGTAAACTTTTAGCGGCTGAACCGGCACAAGACGACGGGTATCAGTTAACTTTAGAGAAACCTATCTTAGAAAGTTTGAAGTTTCTTGACTTCATTCAGGATAGTCCTGTTTTTTCTCCGGAAGAATCGTTTTTGGCCTTTTTAGATCAATTGCTTCATCCGGAAAGCTTGGAATTTGAGGTGCCAAAAAGTTTGGAGTCAATTTTACGAGATTATCAAAAGGCGGGTTTCAAATGGATGAAGGCACTTGCTCAATACGGATTTGGCGGGGTACTTGCCGATGATATGGGATTGGGAAAAACATTGCAAAGCATTACCTTTATTGTATCTGAACTCGCAAATATAAGGAGCCGAAAGTGTCCGGTTCTAATCGTGTGTCCGTCTTCATTAACATATAACTGGCTCAATGAACTGATCACTTTTGCCCCTGAAATTCAAGCAATTGTGATGGATGGGAATCAAATCGAACGAAAAGAGCTTCGGAAAAATCTACAAGATATCGATGTTCTCATTACATCGTATCCGATACTGTGTAGAGATTTCACTTGGTTTGAGAAGCAAGTCTTTCATACCGTGTTTTTTTGATGAAGCACAAGCGTTTAAAAACCCTTTTACGCAAACGGCCCGGTCAGTAAAGAAAATCCAAGCAGATAACCGCTTTGGTTTGACCGGAACACCACTTGAAAATTCTATAGAAGAACTTTGGTCGATTTATCATGTTGTTTTCCCTCAACTGTTTCAAGGGCTGGAGGCATATAGCCATCTAAGAACGCAAGACATTGCAAAGAGAGTCCGCCCGTTTATGCTCCGGCGGGAAAAAACAGATGTGTTGGTTGAACTTCCGGAAAAAGAGGAGTCGCTTGCTGTATCTGAATTGCTGCCGGAACAAAAGAAACTATATGCAGGATTTTTGGCAAAACTTAGAGAGGAGACTTTAAAGCACTTAGATAAAGAGACGTTCGATAAAAATAAAATTCGTATATTGGCAGGCTTAACGCGATTGCGCCAATTTTTTGTCACCCGGGCTTGTTTGTTGAGGGCTATCAGGGCAGTTCAGTAAAATTCCAACAGCTTTTTCAAATTTTAGAGGAAGCAAGACGATCCGGTAGAAGGTTGTTGATTTTTTCGCAGTTCACGCAGATGCTGGGAATGATTGGAAGGGAATTGACCAGCCGCGGTCAAGCCTACTTTTATCTGGATGGCAGTACACCTTCAGAGGAACGTATAGAACTTTGCCGGCGATTTAATGAAGGTGAACGGGACTTGTTTTTGATTTCCCTAAAAGCTGGAGGTACCGGTCTTAATTTGACAGGAGCGGATACTGTGATTTTATATGACTTATGGTGGAACCCGGCAGTAGAGGAACAAGCTGCCGACCGGGCGCACCGAATTGGTCAGAAACATACGGTACAGGTCATTAAGCTAGTTGCACGCGGTACAATTGAAGAAAAAATGAATGAACTGCAGGCAAAGAAACGGAAGCTCATTGCAGATATTCTTGATGCTGATGAAAAAACCACATCCACCTTGACAGAGGAGGATATTCGGGACATTTTAATGATATAAATTCCTTTGGTCCTCCTCATGTTTTTTTAGTTTACAAACGAAGACGGGTGCGGGATGTATTGCCCGTCTAACCATCAGTTGGGGGATGGAGAAACTGAATGAAACACTAGGGAAATATACCCCGGAATTCAACAGCCCTGTCCCCTTATTCAACAGTGAAGAAGCAAAATTCAACAACTCTGTCCCATTATTCAACAGCAATCACTTTCCTTCAACCTTTGTCTATCTGTTAACTGTGCTCTAAACGAATGCTTGAGGAAAAATTAATTGTTTTTTTTTGTAAAATATGCTTGACAAACGCATGATTCTGAATTACATTTTAACTATATTGCAATGCAAATTAGTCTGCTGTTTGGGAAACATATTTATTTTTTACTTACTATATTGTATAGCAAGATAGTTTTATCAATGAAAGGGGGGAATGCGTTGGAATCCAGTCAGATATTAAAGGGAATTTTAGAAGGATGCTTATTGGCAATTATTTCAAAAGGTGAAACGTATGGATATGAAATGATTGAAAAACTTGGAAAATACGGTTTTATCATGGTTAGAGAAGGGAGTATTTATCCATTACTGTTACGAATGAGAAAGGAAAAATTAGTTGAAGTAAAAACTAAGCCGGTTCCATCGGGAGGACCTCAACGGAAGTATTATTACATTACAAATAAAGGACTGGAGGAGTTGGAAAAATTTAAAGAAATCTGGATGGACATTTCCACCAGTGTAAATATGCTATTAGATCAAGAAACAAAAGGGGAGATTGAAAAGTGAAGTTATCTCCAGAAAGTAGAAAGTTTATTGAAGATTTACGTCTATATCTTTTTTCAACCGGAAAATCTGATAACGAAATTGAAGATATTGTGGCTGAACTTGAAGATCATTTATGGGAAGCAGAAAAAAGGGGAAAATCCATTATAGATATTATCGGCAATTCTCCAAAAGAATATATGGAACAGTTTGCAAACGAAATGAAGTTTGATATCAAGCAATGGACAGGGTATGGGGCAATGATGATTCTCGGTGTCTTTGCTTTTGTGTTAATGGGGGACGTAATCAACCGGGACACTGACTATTCATGGTTTGAACTCATTGGTTATCCTTTACTAACTGTTTGTTTCCTACTGCTGTTCATGAAGGTGATGAAATTTTTAGCGGGTGTCCGTAAAAAGTCCGTTGGTTGGATCGTTTTATTATTGATATCAGCTATTCAAATTGGTGGTTTTGTCTTATTAATTTGGTTGGATAACCGCTATGGAGAAACAGTCATTCATTTTAATTCTACGGGAAATATTGTTCTGTTCTGCCTTTCAGCTCTGATTTTTATTGGTGGTTCCATTTGGAGTAAATCGTTGGTACTGATTGTCATTCCAATATTTCTTTATTTACCGGAGTATGTTTTAATGTTTACACCGCTTAAGGAAGATCTGCAAATGGTTATTTCCCATTTAATTTCTTTATTAGGGATACTAATCTATTTATTTTTCGTAAATAGGAAAGAAAATCGTTTTGAGTAACAATTCACTTTGTTCGGATAACAATATCAAAATCAGTTTCTGTCCCAGAGTTGTCAGAAACTGATTTTTTGTTACACTTAGGAAATTATAAATCTCCGGCAAAGATACCAATTCAACATGGCTGGAAATTTATAAAATCTGAATGTATAAAAAATCAAACATAATAAATGTTGTTGCACTTGTTACTGGTGGAAGAAGTTTCTGATCCAGTTTTTTTCTAGTAAAGGACTGCCATGCAATCAGAGTTTGCAAATCTTTTTTTTAATTGACCCATATTTTTACGACAATCTTTTCTCAAACAACAAGCAATTTGCTAACCCAATTAGGTTAGTTTTTCTTCCGCTTTTCTAACACAGATTAAGAATTCCTCTGAATTATAGACAAAATGGCAACTTTGTCAACATAACTTGTAATCTTTTATAAAAATGGTAAAATAATTAGTTAAAAACGGAGGGAACACAGATGAAAAATGAAATGGAATCATTAAAGAGAAGGATAGATGCAGCGAGCAAACGTGTGCCTGCTGATGTCGTAATTAAAGGCGGAAAAATTGTCGATGTATTTAATTTGACAATTAAACAGGCGGATATTGCGATAACAGATGGAATCATTGTTGGCATCGGGGAATATGAGGGGAAACATGTCATTGATGCAATAGGTCAATATATTGCTCCATCATTTATTGATGCCCACGTTCATATTGAGTCATCGATGGTTACCCCGAAAGAATTTGCCAAAGTTGTTTTGCCCCACGGTGTTACGACTGTTATTACCGATCCGCATGAAATTGCCAATGTCTCAGGAACAGAAGGAATTTCCTTTATGCTACATGATTCGGAAGGACTGGATTTAGATGTATTTGTCATGTTGCCCTCGTGTGTACCTGCAACCTCTTTTGAAAACTCAGGAGCAGTTCTGCAAAATGAACAACTGGAACCCTTTTATGCTCATCCGCGTGTGTTAGGACTTGCAGAAGTGATGGATTTTCCCAGTGTAAAAAATCATGATAAAGAAATGTTTAAAAAAATTGTATCAGCAAAAATACATCGGAATCAAATTGATGGACACGGCTCCGGTTTTGATGAGAACGGGATAAATATTTACCGGACAGCCGGAATCACAACGGATCATGAATGTGTTAACAGCAATGAAGTAGAAATGCGGATCGCCAGAGGAATGTATGTGATGATTCGTGAAGGAACAACGGCAAAAAACCTGAAACAACTAATCAAAATGGTTACCCCTTCTAATGCCAGAAGATTTTTATTTTGCACGGATGATAAACATTTAGATGATTTGCTTATTGAAGGCAGTGTTGATCATAACATTCGTTTGGCTATTCAATATGGCATGGACCCGATTCAGGCAATTCAACTTGCTACATTAAACGCTGCTGAATGTTTTTCCTTGAATACGAAAGGTGCAGTTGCTCCGGGATTTGAAGCAGATCTTGTCTTTTTGGAAGATTTGAAGACTCTTGAAATCGCAAAAGTTTTCAAAGCCGGAAAGTTGGTTGCAGAAGCGGGAACATTTACAGGGAAAATTGATGGTGCTCAGCCAATTCCTTCGAGGGAAAAATTAATGAAATCGGTTCGAGTAAATAAGATAAAAGAAGAAGACTTACAACTTGCCATGGGTGTTCATCAAAAGGCCCATATCATTGAAGTTATCCCGGATCAAATTGTGACGAATAAATTAATTGAAGAAGTTCCGGTACAAAATGGCATTTTTTCACCTGACGCAGAAAAAGATTTAGCTAAATTAGCTGTAATTGAACGGCACCATTTGACGGGAAATATTGGTTTAGGTATTGTGAAGGGGCTTGGATTGACATCAGGCGCGGTTGCTTCAACGGTCGGACATGATTCGCATAATTTGATAGTTGCCGGAACGAATGACGGGGATATCTTGAAAGCAGTGGAAGTAATCCAAGCCATTCAAGGCGGATTAGTTGTTGTTCAAAACGGGAAAGTGTTAGCCACTCTAGAATTAGCTATATCAGGACTTATGTCGAATAAACCTTACCCGGAAGTGCTGAAGGAGATCGAAAATTTGCACGCCTCCTTAGACCTTGTAACGAATGGTCGGCTGCCACATCTGTTTATCACACTTGCATTTTTAAGCTTACCGGTCATTCCGAAATTAAAACTTACCGATCAAGGGCTGTTTGATGTTAGCGAATTTAAGCATATTCCACTACTTGTATAAAGGTATATAGTTTCCACTTTATATTAAAAAAAGGAAGGGCACTCACTGCAGTCAAACCCCTTCTAACAATTCAAAATAATTACATCATTCATAAAAATTATGCTTTGAAAAATATAATCTATTGAGATGTTTTGAACGAAGACCGAAGAATGGCGGATAAACCGGTTTTTTGTATCAATTGTCGTTGATTTAGCCAGAATAGTTTTTCAAAAGTCTGTAAATCATTTTAGCGGTTGGGGTGAGGGGCATGAAAATTGTTATTGCCGGAGGGCGCGGCTTTATTGGGAATAAGTTAACGAATTTTCTTATACAACAAGGGCATGAAATTATTGTGTTAACAAGAAGTGGAAATAGTTTATGTTCAAATGTGGAATATGTGACATGGCTAAACGGATCATCAAATCTTGAGGAAAAGTTAGAAAATACGGATGTCTATATCAATTTAGCCGGTGTATCTATTAATGACGGAAGATGGACAAAAAAACATCAGAAGGAAATTTACCAAAGTCGGATGGAAGCAACGGAAGAATTATTACGAATTATTAAGCTTTTGCCTCAGAAACCGGCGATCTTAATTAATGCAAGTGCAGTTGGTATTTACCCGTCTTCATTCGATGCAATATATACCGAAAAATCATCGGACAAATCGAATGACTTTCTGGCTAAGACCGTTATTGATTGGGAGAAGAAGGCAAAAGAAGCAGAACAATTCGGCATCAGAACGGTTTTTATGCGATTTGGTGTCGTACTTGGCAATGACGGTGGTGCATTACCCCTGATGACTTTACCTTATAAATTGTTTGCCGGCGGGACAGTTGGTTCAGGTAAACAATGGGTATCTTGGATTCATGTAATAGATGCCGTTCGGGCCATCGTGTTTGTTATGGAAAATGATCGTGTTCGCGGGCCAGTAAATGTCGTCGCACCAAATCCTGTTAGAATGGAGGAATTGGGTCGGACTATCAGCTTTGTATTAAGGCGACCTCATTGGTTCCCGGCCCCTTCATTTTTATTAAAACTTGTTCTTGGAGAAAAAAGTAAGCTTGTCCTTGAAGGTCAAAAGGTTTTACCGAGCGTGTTACTGGACGAAGGATTTGAATTCGAATTTCCCACCGTTGAAAAAGCATTGAAAGATTTGCTTGTGAAAAAATAATTGTTTACTATGAAAAATCTAGTTTCCTCTTGATCATGTATTGCATTTAAAATAAACGGATAAAATAAGGAAATCATTATACAGATTGGGAGGTAATTTTATGGCAAAAAAAGAAAGACTAAACGAAGAAGGTGCATTGAATAATAATTTAGGTTCATCTGTTTTACAAACAAATGATGAGCTGACCAAATTTCATAAACAACCTCTTCTAAAAAATTCAAACAATCAAACAGATAAAACAAATAAAAAATGAAAATTTACCATTTTAGGAATGGTTTTTTCCAGTTTCTACTATTATATATGTATTAATTGGCGTTCAACAAAACAAAATTAATACATTGTCCAATACTTGCAGAAAATGGAAAACTATGTTGATATAGAATATGTACATATTTGAATGGAGGAATGACAAATGGTTTTGCCAAACTTTGAAAAGAATTTACAGAAATATGCGAAACTACTTGCTGTAAAAGGAATTAATGTGCAACCGGGTGACTGGGTAAAAATGACGATTACTGTGGATCAAGCCCCACTCGCTCGCTTAATTACAGAAGAAGCTTATAAATTAGGAGCCGAAAAAGTGATCGTAAAATGGGGTGATGATGCCATTGGTAAAATGCATTATCAACACCAACCGACAGAAGTACTAACGGATATTCCAAAATATGAAATTGAAGAAGTTGAAGATCATATCTTAAATCATCGGGTTAGTCGGCTTTCCATTGTTTCAAGTGATCCGGGATTATTAAATGATATTGATCCGGAAAAAATAACAGCATATCAAAAAGTAGCATCAAAAGCATTTAAGACACAACTGACAGCAACCCAAAATGATGAAGTTAAATGGACAGTTGCTGCTGCGGCCGGTGCCGGTTGGGCTGCAAAAGTATTTCCGGATTTAGCCACAACAGAAGAACAAGTTGATGCGTTATGGGACCAAATTTTCAAAACTTGTCGTGTTTATGAAGATGATCCGATTACTGCTTGGGACCAACATGTAGAGACATTGAAGAAAAAAGCAGATAAACTAAATGAAATTCAGTTTAGTGCCCTCCACTATACAGCACCGGGAACGGATTTGACGTTAGGATTGCCGGAAAATCATATTTGGGCAAGTGCCGGAAGCCACAATCCTAAAGGAGAAATCTTCATCGCCAATATGCCGACGGAAGAAGTGTTTACCGCGCCTGATACCCGTCGGATGGATGGTGTTGTTCGTAGCACCAAACCACTTAGCTATGCAGGAACATTAATTGAAGGAATTGAAGTTCATTTTAAAGATGGCAAAATAGTTGATATCTCAGCGGAAAAAGGAGATGCAGTTATTAAGAAACTCGTTTTTGAAAATGAAGGTGCGACAGGTTTAGGGGAAGTTGCGCTTGTTCCGGATCCGTCACCAATTTCTCAGTCAGGAATAACCTTCTTTAATACTTTATTTGACGAAAATGCCTCTAACCATTTGGCAATTGGTTCTGCCTATCCAACGAATATAGAAGGCGGTACGAAAATGAGTGAAGAAGAGTTAAAAGCAAAAGGAATTAACACATCTCATGTTCATGTTGATTTCATGATCGGTTCCGGTGAAATGAATATCGATGGCATTAAAAAAGACGGCACAGTCGTACCCGTTTTCCGTAACGGGGATTGGGCGATTTAATGTAAAAAAGGGGGCGATGTCTATCCTCCCTTTTTTTCTATAAAAAAGTGCAAAAAAACTTATCTATACCAATAAAGACTTATTCATCACCGAATATGGTTGGTGCCGTAAAATTATTTACTTATTATCTGAATTTAACAAATGATATAGATGGGTTGATAAACATGGCTTGTAAAACTGAAACCGGACCAAAATATTTGGCTTCCGATTTGATTCGGGCAATTGCAGGCACGTGGATTTGTTTGCCACCTGAAAAATTTTCTTTCATGGACGTTTTCGGCAAAGTTCCCGGGCATCCGCACATTGTTGAGAGGCAACTGGGAACTGCAATGCTTGATATGATGTTTACTGGTCGCGAAATAAAAACATATATTCCAGTGGAAGAAGTTGCTAAAAAATTTAAAACTCATTTTCCGGAATTGTCAAGTAATATTGACACGCTTTTGCAGGGTGAACTGGAAAGAATTGAACAAAAGTTATCGCTGTTTCATTTTCGAATTGCTCATGTTCTACAGTTAGCTGAGCAAAATACGGATGGGAAAACGTATATGGCAGATGAAGAGGCGTTTTTGTACTATGACGGTGATTCAGTCGCACTAACGGAAGCACAGGAATTGAAGATAAAAATGGTTGCCTATGCCATAAACAGATTTTTCACTGATGTCAATGCAGATTTGTTTAAAAAGGTACTCTATATGCAACCGATTGAGTACTTAAAACGTGTTTTTGCCGGATATGTTTATGAAAAACAAAATCTTGTTCTGACAGAAGAAGCTTGGCAGCGGGTTGTAGAGATTGACGACATCCATGTAATGCGTGTAATTTTGGCAAAATTGATTATTGATGATATCAGTGAAACTGATGATCATAAAGTCGAATCAGATTTTCGTAAAGCAATGCTGGAAAATAAAAAGATTATCGAGAAAATCATCGCTTATATGGATGATGAGCAGGCGATGAATGAAGTAGAAAGTTTCATAGATAAAAATTAAACAGTTTTCTCCTTCTCTCACTAAAAACAGGCAGAAAATGAAAGCTCGGACGCCCTGAGCTTTTCTTTTTTTATTCAATTTCTTAATAATTGTTGACATGAAATCCTTTTCAACGTTTAAACTAAGAGAAAAACATATTTTGAAGGTGAGTGCATTGACAAAAAATCGCAGTGTAATTTTTTTTGATATTGATGGAACGTTACTTGATTCTAACAAAAAACTACCCAATTCAACGAAAGAAGCCGTTTTTAAATTGAAGGAACAAGGGCATGTAGTTGCTATCGCTACCGGAAGAGCACCCTTTATGTTTGAAAATTTGCGGAGAGAGTTGGGGATTGATACATATGTTAGTTACAATGGACAATATGTTGTATTAAATGGTAAAGTACTGTACAAAAATCCGTTGAGGACGGATGCTGTAGAAAAATTAACAGAAGCAGCACTGAGTCATCATTATCCCGTGGCATATATGGATCATAAAGATATGAAAACCAACATTCCGGAACATCCGTATGTGAAAGAAAGTATCAACACTTTGAAAATTGATCGCTATCCTTCGCTTGATCCGGAATATTATGTGGGACGGGAATTGTACCAAGCGTTATTGTTTTGTCCAGAGGGAGAGGAAAAACAATACGAGATGGCTTTTCCGGAATTTGATTTTGTCAGATGGCATCCGGTTTCAGTTGATGTCCTCCCCAAAGGCGGGTCAAAAGCGAAGGGCATTGAAAAAATTATTGAAAAATTAGGCTTTCCGGAAGAACGGCAATATGCATTTGGCGACGGTCTCAATGATATGCAAATGCTCTCTACCATTCATAATAGTGTTGCAATGGGGAATGCAGAAGAAAAAGTAAAATCTGTAGCGAAATACGTAACCAAGTCAGTGGATCATGACGGGATACAACACGGTTTGAAAATGATGGGGCTGATTTAATTTTCAAAGGTTGTTTTCAAAAAGTTGAAGCCAAATTTAAATGAATATGAACAATGGAAAATATGCAAACACATTCATTCCCTTTTCTGGATTAAAGGAGAATCATCATCAAGCGATTGTTTTTGAACAGTCGCTTTTTTTATACGTTAAAAAAGTATAAATTTCCAGCAAAGAAGCGAATTCGACGTAGTTGGAAATTTTAAGAATTAAGTATAAGTGCATAAGGAAAGCTTCACTGGAATACATCGCAGCCGAAAAAATTTTATATTTTTTCAGTGAACTAGAGAAGCTTCGGTAGCATTACCTCGCAAGCGAAAATGTATTTTCGCTGACTACGGCT
>NZ_CCRF01000079.1 GCF_000751775.1 Caldibacillus thermoamylovorans | reverse complement strand
CTGCTTTCGCCTAAAGGATCGGCAATCGCCGAGTTTTCTTTATTTTACTTTTGCACAAAAAGTTTTTGTCGAAAACTGTCATTTGTTTAAATAACAAAGGCATTAAAAAAAGAGGAATAAAGCCCCACGAATTGTAATATTTGTAAAAAAACAATATTGTTTTTACAAAATATGGTAAGGATTGTCAAAAGTGAGAATAAAATGACCTAAGACTTTATTCCTAAAATTATCTCGATTTCACAATAAATATAGGATAAAAGAACGAGACAAAATTCGACATATTTTTTGAGATATTGACGAACTTTAAATTAATTGGTATTTATTAAAACAAGTAATAATAATTTTTTAAAATTTATATATTTTACTTGTCCCATCTTAACGGGTAGTAGGACACCAGCCTCAAGTTACAATGAAAATAGGTGGAGATGAACTACTCGTAAAGGTCTGATTGCTTTAACTAACTAACTAACAGGGGGAATGAAGCAAATCCGCACTGTTGGAATTTTCACTTTATCCCGCACAAACGGTCACTAAATCTTCCTCTATGCTTTAAGAGAAATCCAAGATGTAAGGGAGGAAGATAAGTGCCCGTAAGTGCCCGATTGGTTCAACTAACCAACCATGGGGAGTAACCCCCCCCACGGATGGAAGTTTCACTTTACCGGGGAAAGTGTAAAAATCATCAACCGTTTTACTTAAGGCGTAGAAATGAGGTAGTAGCATGTTAGAGTCAAAGAGGCGAGCAACGATATTTTTACTCTTGGCATTCGTTCTGGCTGCAATTGCAGGATATTTAGTGTATGACAAAGTTCGAACATTAAATGCAGAGCTTGGCGGGATGACGAAGATTTATGTAGCAGCAGGGAGTATTCCATCGCGAACATTAATAACGGAAGGTCAAATAAAAACGATGGAAATCCCCAATCGATATGTATTAGATTCCTACATCACGGATAAGAAAAAACTCATCAACATGGTAACCGTTGTCCCTTTAGAAGAGGATGATATCATTACCGGTAACATGCTTAAGCCTGCAACAGAACTAAGGGAAGCAAATCATCGGTTAGTGGCAATGTATCGATCGGATAAGGTTCAATTTGACCAAGTTGTCACAACGAATGACCGCGTTGATATTATTATTTCCAAAGAGGAAAACGGAGAAAAGAAAACAGAATTATTTATGAAAGATGTCCCGGTAGCATGGGCTCAGGGGAAAGGGAAAGGTTTTGTCGGTGTCGCATTAGAGGTGCCTTTAGATGATGCACCTAAATTAATTAATATACAAAATTATGCTGATCATATTCGAGTGCTAAAGGCGAATGTTGGAAAAGAAGAAACTCAAATAGAAAGTCAACCGACAGAAACAGAGCAACAACAAACCCAAGGGCAAGAGATACAAGCCGGAACTGAGCCAAACGGAACTGAGCAACAATTGAATGAAAATCCGTCACAACAGGAAAATCCATAAAGCCATAATCTATAAGAATTGCTGATCATAATTTTCTATAAATCTTGTTTTGAAGGTGGAGAGGAATGAAACGTGGAAGATAACGTAAAGCTCTTATTAGTAAGTGATGATGAAATTATACAAAATCAAATACTGAATATAATTGGGGAACATATCCAAACCCAAATTGTGAACCCGGTTGACGTTGTCCGCGAAATAAACCGGGAAGCGAAGGATATCGTCATATTTATTCAGCCAACAAATGATATAGCGGTGGAGAACATTCAATTTATAAAAACGGCAAGCCCATCAACTTTAGTTATTTTTATTGCAAAAACTTCCGACTTTACCTTGCTAAGGAGCATTACAAAAGCCGGAGCAACAGAGTTTTTTGTTTTCCCGGAAGAGCAAGGAGTATTTGCCGCTAAACTTCCTACGATTATAAAAAACTATGAATTGAACAAGGACAATCAGGACACAACCTTTTCCACTTTTGTAAGAGGGAGCGGTCAAATCATTTCTTTTTTCAGTGGTAGCGGGGGAACGGGGAAAACCGTATTGGCATCAACATTCGCACAAACATTGAAGTTGGAATCGACGGCTGAGGTGATTTTAATTGATCTGAATTTGCAATTTGGCGGAATTGAGACGGTCATATCAATAAATTCTAACCGATCGATTGCCGATTTAGCCCCGGTAATCAGAGAATTGAATGAAGGTCATATTCGCAATGTTTCCCAAACGGAGAGTTTTTCAAAAATGGATGTATTAATCAGTCCATGCGATGCGGAAGTGGCCGAAACTTTATCAGAAGATTTTATAACGAAGCTTCTGAGAACCTGTAGAAGAAGTTTCGATTTTGTTATCATTGATCTTCCATCTTTTATCAATAACCAAGTCGTAACTGCTTTGGAGGAATCCGATAAAATTTATTATGTGTTAGTACCGGACACACCATCATTAAAAGTACTAAAACAATTTGAGGAACTCTCAATCCGATTAGGAATTGAATTAAAATCGAGGATGAGCATCATTTTAAACCATGTTGGGAAGGAAAATGAAGTTCAAGAAAAAGATTTGAAGGATATCGTCCGTTTTCCTATCGAAGCCAAAATAAGAAGAGATATAAAGGGGTTACAACCTTTTGTTAATAAAGGGGAACCTGTACGGAAAATGGCGAAAGAAAGAAGGCTGATTCCCTTTGCAAAGGATATTAGAAAATGGGCGCATTCGGTGTTAAAATAGGGGGTTTAAAAAATGTCATCATTATTTGAAAATCGCAGGCAAAAACTGAATGCCAAACCCAATATTCAATCATATCAATACGAAAATCGTTTCGTCGATGAGTTAGTAGAGCATTACAAGGCACGATTACTGAGGGACACGAATCTTGAATCCCTTACTGAATTATCACAGGGGGAAATGCGCCTTCGAATTGAGCAGATTGTCAGTCAATTCATGTCTGAAGAAAAAGTCATTATATCAAGAAAAGATAAAGAAATACTGATTACGCGAATTTTAGATGAATCAGTCGGGTTTGGACCTTTGGAGCCGCTAATCAATGATCCGACAATAACAGAAATACTAATCAATGGCTATAATGAAGTGTATGTCGAACGACTAGGAAAACTTGAATTAACGGAAGTCAAGTTTCGTAATGATGAACATGTTCGCCATATTGTTGACCGAATCATTTCACCTTTAGGTAGGAGAATTGATGAAAGTTCTCCAATGGTTGATGCGCGATTACCGGATGGAAGCCGTGTTAATGCGGTTATATCACCAATCAGTTTAAATGGAACACTGGTGTCAATCCGAAAGTTTAGAAAAGAACCTTTCAAAATGGCTGACTTGTTAAACTTTTACACATTGAATTCTGCGATGGCACAGTTTCTGGATGGAATTGTCCGGTCGAAAATGAATACACTCATCTCCGGCGGAACAGGTAGCGGAAAAACAACTTTGTTAAATGTCCTCGCTGATTCCATACCGCATGGCGAGCGGGTAATTACCATTGAAGATTCAGCGGAACTTAGATTAGACCGACCAAATGTTGTCGGCTTAGAAGCAAGACCGTCCAATGTGGAGGGACGTGGGGAGATAACCATTCGGCAACTGGTGAAAAACGCCCTACGGATGCGGCCGGATCGAATTATTGTCGGTGAGGTTCGGGGCGGGGAAGCGTTTGACATGCTTCAAGCTATGAACACCGGTCATGAAGGCTCCCTTACAACCGTTCATGCGAATTCTCCGGATGATGCATTGCGGAGGGTTGAAGCGATGGTCGTCATGGCGGGGATGGAGCTCCCCAGTCATATTATTCGGGAATATATTGTCGGAGCTCTTGATATTATTGTTCAAGCAACCCGATTAACAGATGGAACAAGGAAAATTGTTTCGATATCGGAAGTAAGAAAAAATGCAGATGGCTCTTACTCCGTTGAAGAAATTTTTCAGTTTAAAAGAGTTGGTATTCGGAGCGATGGGAGCATCGAGGGTTATTTCACACCAACCGGCTATGTGCCGCAATGTTTAGATAGATTGAAAGTTTTTGGCGTTACCATACCGAAAGCCGCATTTACACCAATAGAAAAGGAGGTGGTATCATGACCTATTGGCTCGTCTCAACAATGGCTGTATTTGTATTTATTATCGCTTGTTACTTTTATTTGGATTACCGAAAAGAAAAGCGGGATTGGAAGAAAAACGTTGACCATTTTTACAATGATGGTAAAAAGCGGAAAAGTTTTATTGTCGTTTTAGGGGACCGCTTTGATAAAACTGAGATAGCCAAACCAATATATGAAAAATTGGAAGTTGCAAACATTCCTTTTACACCGTCGGAATACATTGGAGCAATTATCGTTTCTTACTTTGGTATTAATTTTTTACTTCATAATATGTTTAATGTTGAATTTCCATTAGCCCTGTTTATTTCCGCACTCCTTCTTGAAGGAGCAAGAAGACTAATCTTTTTCATGAGAAAAGGAAAGCTGAAGCATAAAATTATTCAACAGTTACCGGAAATTTGTCGTACATTAGCGAACACGACTCGTTCAGGGATGACCTTAAATCAGGGGATTCAACTAGTTGCCCAGGAAATTTCGATGCCGGCAAAGGCAGAATTTAAACGATTAGCATATGAACTATCTCTTGGTGTCGACTTTCATACAGCATTACGGCAAATGGAGAAAAGAATTAATGTTCGAGAATTTCAACTTTTTGTTGCTACATTACTTATTCAAAAAAAGGCAGGTGGTAATCTGTATGCGGTATTAGATGAAATGAGTGAAACATTAGAGGAAAGGAATCTCCTCCAACAGGAAATCAAAACAATGACAGCGGAACAGCGCTATGTCGCGTATATCGTTCCAATTATCCCTATTTTCTTGGTGCTAATGATGAATAATGTGGTTGACGGATTTTTAGACCCGCTATTTTCAGGAGTAGGTTTAGTCTTGTTTGCATTGTTTCTTTTAGGAACGGTTGGAACCTTTCTTCTTGTTAGAAAGATTACCAATATAAAGGTGTGAAAATAAAATTATGGATGGATTAATTGTTATCTTTATTATTTTGGCACTTGGATTTTTCGCACTTGCACTGAGAAACTTCTATTTGTATTTAATGAAAAAACATGAACTCAAAGAAGACATAAAAGAAAAAACCTTTATCCCGTACACATTTGAAAGAAGAGTGACAAGAAAAGAAAAATTGATTGCAAAAATGTTTGAATTTGCGGATGACTTTTCTGACCTTGGTCAACGAATAAATTTTTTCAGTGAGAATGATGACGTTCGAAAACTACTTACTCAAGCTGGTTTTCCATATCGATTGACCTTGGCAAGATTCCAGGGCTTAAAGATATTTTTATTAATATTAGGCTTCTTTATCGGGGCTGTCTCACTTGTACTCAGATTTCCATTTTCCCAATTTACGGTTATTCTTTATCCTGTTTTCGGCTATATGGGGGCCATCCTTTGGTTAAAAAACAAGGCAAAGAAAAGGCAGGAGGAATTATCGTACCAGCTTCCGGATTTTATGGATACAATGAGCGTAACCTTGCAAGCCGGAGTTGGGTTAGATCAAGCATTAAGGGAAATTGTCCCGTATTTTGAGGGACCTATCAAGGAAGAATTCGGCCGTTTCATTCAAGAAATGGATGTTGGTGTTCCAAGGTCGGATGCATATCAGGCGCTGCTTGAACGCAATGATAGCAGGGAATTTCAATTGCTCATTCGTTCATTGATTCAGGGGGAAAGGTTAGGTGTCCCAATATCTAAAACGTTTAAGCAGATTTCAGAGGAAATGCGCAAAATGAAAAAAGAGCAAATCAAAGAAAAGGCGGCAAAAGCTTCGCCAAAGATTACGCTTGTTACTACATTTCTGGTGATGCCATCAGCCCTCATATTTATCGGGGGATTGATGATCATGAATATGTTTTCACAAAACAAAAATTTATTTACATTTTTTGAGTAAAAAAGAAAAGGAGAGAGTGAATGATGAAGAAAAAATTATTAGGTCTGTACATTAAAATGATGCATCCGGTGAAAAATGAAAAAGGGGCACAATCACTGGAATGGTTGGGTCTGGCAGCATTGCTAATCCTTGTGTTGGGGATTATTTCGCAGGCTGTAAGTAAAGAGGAAAACTCAATTGGTGAAATTATAACAAATATTATTAAAAAGATTACTGAGATGGTAGGATAATTCTATCACATTCGTATTAGTGATCTTACCTACTTTAAAAGTTGAAGTTCAGAAAGATAAAGTGGAAGGAGTCTTACTATGAAATATCACATTTGTTCATTCAGATTAAATAAGACTACGGTCCAATTCTTTGGACCTAATAAATATCAATGATAATGTAACTTGCTTGTTTTAAGTTATTTGGATATTTATAAAAAAGGATGAGGAATTAAATTGAAAATAGATACAAAAAAAAGTTTTTTTATAGTATTTGTTTTAATAATCTTTTTAACAGCTTGTAACAAAGACTTAAATAAAAGTAAGGATGAGAATGAGGAAAAAGATATTCCGACATCACAACAATTAGATGATAAAGATAAAAATAAAATGAGTGATACATCTGATAATCATACGAATATTGAAGTTGAACCATTACCTACAACATATGAAGAATTAGCAAAACTTCCTGTTGGAGAACATTATAATATGGAAGTTTCAGGTGATGACAATGTTGAAAATATTTTAAAGGTTTTTAGTGATTTACCAGATGTTTCTGGGAAACCGACTAAAAAACAGCTGGATTATTTTTATAGGGAATTGCTAAAAAGAATGCAACAGGACTATGAAGGTCCGGAAAATCTCATTAACAGATTAAAATTTGAGTCACTAGGAAGTCCGGAAAATACGGATAGTCGATATCAATTTAAAGAAAATTTAAATGTTGTATTTATTATTGACGCATCTGGTAGTATGGCACAAAAAATTAATGGAAAAGAAAAAATGGCATCGGCGAAGGATTCGATTCTCAATTTTGTAAATAAACTTCCGAAAGACGCCAAAGTTGGAATCAGGGTTTATGGTCATAAGGGAACAGGTTCAGACGCTGACAAAGCATTATCTTGTAGCAGTAGTGAACTCGTCTATCCGATATCCAATTATAATGAGGGTGAGTTCCAAGCGGCACTTAACAAATTTTCACCAAGCGGCTGGACGCCGATTGGTTTAGCCTTGCGGGAGGCGAAAAATGACTTAGCATCCTTTGATGGAGCCAATAATACAAATATCGTTTATTTAGTCAGTGATGGAATTGATACATGTGAAGATCAGCCAATTGAAGCGGCTAAAGATTTATATTCATCCAATATATCCCCAATCATAAATGTTATCGGATTTGATGTGGATAACGAGGGGCAGAACCAATTGAGAGAAATTGCCGCTGCAACTGAAGGAATTTACGGTACCGTTACAAATGAAGGGGAATTGCAAAAGGAATTAGACAATTTAAGCAATTTGGTAGAACAGTGGAAAGAGTGGCTAGAGCAAGGGAAACAACAATTAGACTATAAAAAGGTAAGTAATGAGCTAGCTATATTTACCTATATTACACGTGAAGAAGCAAAAAAGACAAAAGAAAAAGTAAAGGTTGAATTAATACTTTATAGATTGCATGATGCTAACCGCTTTAATGATGAAGCCTATGAATATCTTAACAAAATAAATAATGAATACCATCAATGGATACAAGAGGAAGTCGATCAATTCGAAAAAGAATTAAAAGCGTTAAATGAAGCAAGTTATTCTGAAGCTATTAAAGCATTGGAAGATAAATATATTTCCAATACCCAATAGGTTGGGGTGAGATTATTTGAAAGGAAGGAAACTTGAAAGAATTTTATATTTATTGCTAGCCTCCATGCTTATCTTTTGGACGGTGTTTCCGGCTGTAAGTGCCTTTGCATATATTACTCCGGGAACACCCATTGTCCCGGGGAAACCAATTACCCCGGGTACACCGATTCAGGGGGGAACCTTTATTATACCAGGCAAAGTGTATGAACCGGGTAAAGCTGTAAAGGGCGGAGATAGTGTCAGTGGTTCTTCCGGATTAATATCCGGGCAGCCGATTGTTCCATCTACACCATTAACATATGGAATCTTTATCATACCAAATGCGCCACCGGTATTGGGACATCCGGTGCTTGGGGGAACTGCGATACAAGGCGGTCAAGGTCCAAATGGCGGCACGGCAATCAATGGAGGTCAAGGCCCGAATAGCGGCACGGCAATCAATGGAGGTCAAGGCCCGAATGGTGGCACGGCAATCAATGGAGGTCAAGGTCCGAATGGTGGCACGGCAATCAATGGCGGTCAGAGCTCGAATGGCGGCACGGCAATCAATGGTGGTCAAGGTCCGAATGGTGGCACCGCAATCAATGATGGCCAGGGCCCAAATGGCGGCACGGCAGTTAACGGTGGTCAAGGACTGAATGGCGGGAAAGCAACTAATAGTGGTCAAGGCCCAAATGGTGGAACAGCTACAGGTCGAGGCCAAGGACCTAGTAATGGAAATACATCTTTGCCCGGTAACGGTCCAAATACAAGTGATTCAGAAAATGAAACATCTTGGTTGTACAAGACAATTGATTCGGGATTAAATTTGGCAAAAACAGTCAAAAGGTGGGGGCTGGATTTTTATTTTGCTGGAGATTCAATTGCACAAGGCATAGTTGCTCATGGGGCAGGATATAAGTTTGTTAAAAATGAAAAATATAAAAGCGGTCATAAGTATAAATATTTAGGAAACCGAAAAGTAGAAGGGAAATTTAAACAAAAACTACTTGATAAATTTTCCTCAGACATAAAAGACAATAAACGAAATTATAACTCTTTTGAAAGAAAACAATACCTTAGGGATAAGGGATTACTGGGATTCAAAGAGACATTTAAAAAGAGTATTAGAGATAAATGGTTTCCTTTTTTTAAGCAAGAAAAGCAGGTCAAAATGAAGGGGCATAAAGTTCCAAAGATTGAATCAAAATGGACATTTAATAAAGATTTTATTAAACCTTCTAAGTTATTAAAAGGGAATGGATTCGTAAACACTATTTTCACATTTGGTCAAACCTTGAATGATTATACACTTGGCCCTAAAAAGTCAAAATTATTTACTTCAGAATTCTTTGCGGATCTCTCTACAGATGCAACAATTGGAATTGGGACAACATTTATATCTTCCGTTGCATCCAGTGCTGCAGTCGGGATGGTTGGCGGTTCTGTAGTTCCTGGATTAGGTACAGCTGCAGGGGCAGCGGCAGGCTTAGCGACAGGCATTTTAACTTATTTCATAATGAACTCGGATATTGGTAAATCGGTAAAAAGAGGCATTCGAACAGGATTTAAAAAAGCTTACGATGGTATTGGAAAAGCAGGTAATTGGATAGGTTCAAAATTTAAATCAGGGTTTAAAAAAATAGGTGGTATCTTTGGATAATAATCGACTTACATTTAAAGAAAGTAAATTACTTTCGGCTTTTGGATTTAATTTATTTTTTGCCTCGGCTGCTAGCGCAGTACCGGAGTGGAGTACAAAGTTTTGGCTAATTAATACAACTGTTGCTATGTTTTTTATCATTCGGACTGTTTATGCTTGGTTGACAATGACTGACAGTAAAAGATATTTTTCGATTGGGAGCTACGGTATGATTTTTATGATGGCATTTGTATGCCCACAACCGATTATCCGATTACTTTGGATTGGTGAAAGTCATTTATGGATTCTTTTTGTGGTCACTTGGTTATTATTATTTATTGTCACCCACCTATCTAAATGGAAAATTGGCAAAATGTTTAAAGATCCATTTGATTCCAAGGGTGGGAGGATTTTCCATATATTATTTCTTATTGTTATCATCATTCTTCCCTTCATTATGATATTTACTAGTCAAGAGGGGACGACCATAACAGACCAGTACATTGAATTTATGGCAATGGGGGCAGTGCTATACATTATTTCTCTTTTCTGTTTGTTTATGTTGCCGGCTTTTCTCATCAAGCCGGAAGAGATGGATTCCCTTTAATGAAATGAAAGTAGGCGGTTCTTAATCTGTTACCGCCATACCTAAAAGCTAGAATTGTATGTTTCACGTTCTAAATTTTTAATGAAAGCAATAAGTATTTATTTGTCCGCATATAGAGGACGAAACTTAGGATGAATACGGGCATTTTTTTAAGAGATGAACCATGATCCACTGCTTAACAAACACCGCTTGTACGTAAAATCAATAGAAATTTTAGTTGCTCAATCACTCTTTAATTTAAGGGTAAAGTTAGGTGTTCCTATTTCAAAAACATTCCAACAGGATTACAGAATTGATAAGCTAATATTTTTGTATAAAGAATTTAGAAATGCCTTACGAACTTTTTGTCATTCTAAAATTAGACAGAAAAGGATGAGTATATTTTGAAGTTAATTATCAAATATCTTACACTACTCGCCATATTATTTTTTGTTTTATATGGATGCAATTCTAATCATAAGGAAAAGGCAGAAGAAAAACTGGAGGAAGCAACAGAAACTAATGCAGATAGTACTCAGCAAACCAAAAATGAAAACAAAGAAGTGAAAAAAACAACAGAAAATATTCAAGTAGAGCCATTGCCTTCTACGTATACGGACCTTGCTAAATTACCTATTGGAGAATATGCAAATATTACAATTGAACAAATTGAATCTGATAATGAACGAAAGAAGATTATAAGTAATTTACCGGATATATCCGGAAATCCAAGTAAGAAGGAATTAGACTATTTTTATCGTGAACTATTAAGAAAACTGCAAAAAGATTATGAGGGACCGGAAAATCTAATTAATCGTTTAAAATTTGAGTTCTTCGGTGCCCCGGATTCCGATAATTCACGATATCAATTCAAAGAAAATCTAAATGTTATATTTATCATTGATTCATCGGGTAGTATGGCCCAAAAAATTGACGGAAGAGAGAAAATGGCTTCTGCGAAAGAATCAATTCTTAAATTTGTAAGTAAACTACCAAAAGATGCGAAAGTTGGAATCAGGGTTTATGGCCATAAAGGAACAGGTTCTGACTCTGACAAAGCATTATCTTGTAGCAGTAGCGAACTTGTCTATCCGATATCCAATTATAATGAAGGAGAGTTCCAAGCCGCACTCAATAAATTTTCACCTAGCGGCTGGACGCCGATTGGATTGGCCTTGCGGGAAGCGAAAAATGACTTAGCATCCTTTGATGGAGCCAATAATACAAATATTGTTTATTTAGTCAGTGATGGAATTGATACATGTGAAGATCAGCCGATTGAAGCGGCAAAGGATTTGTATTCATCAAATATATCACCAATCATAAATGTTATTGGATTTGATGTAGATAGTGAAGGACAAAATCAATTAAAACAAATTGCAGCAGCAACTGAGGGTATTTATAATACGGTGACAAATGAAAGTGAACTACAAAAAGAATTAGACCAACTAAATAATTTAGCCGATCAATGGCAAGAGTGGTTGGAACGGGGTAAACAACATTATGAAGGTGAATTAATAAGTAATGATCTAGAGATTTTTAACTATATAACTGAAGAGTATGTAAAATGTGAAGATGAATCATCTAACATTTATTTAATTTTAGGCACACTGAACGATGCAAAATTCTTTAATAGAGAAGCATATGAGTACTTAACAAAAGTAAACCGTGAGTACCATGAATGGATTGATAATGAAATATCTAAATTTAATGAAGAACTTAAAGAATTAAATGAACAGAACTATAATGAAGCAATTAACCAGTTACAGGAGAAATACAATGCCAATACCCAATAGGTTGGGGTGAGATTATTTGAGAGGAAGGAAACTTGAAAGAATTTTATATTTAATGCTAGCCTCTATGCTAATCTTTTGGACGGTGTTTCCGGCTGTAAGTGCCTTCGCATATATTACTCCGGGAACACCCATTGTCATTGTCCCGGGGAAACCAATTACCCCGGGTACGCCGATTCAGGAAGGTACCTTTATTATTCCAGGCAAAGTATATGAACCGGGTAATTCTAGGGTCTAAATTTTAAATCTGTATTTAGAAAATAGGTGGTATCTTTGGATAATAATCGTCTGACATTTAAAGAAAGTAAATTACTTTCGGCAATTGGATTTAATTTATTTTTTGCCTCTATTTCTAGCGCATTACCGGAGTGGAGTACAAAGTTTTGGCTAATAAACATAACTGTTGCCATGTTCTTTATCATTCAGACCGTTTATGCTTGGCTGACAATGACTGACAGTAAAAGATATTTCTCGATAATGAGCTACGGTATGATTTTTATGATGGCATTTGTAGGTGCACAACCGATTATTCGATTACTTTGGATTGGGGAAAGTCATTTATGGATTCTTTTTGTGGTCACATGGTTATTATTATTTATTGTCACCCACCTATCAAAATGGAAAATTGGCAAAATGTTTAAAGATCCATTTGATTCCAAGGGTGGGAGGATTTTCCATATATTATTTCTTATTGTTATAATCCTTCTTCCCTTCATTATGATATTTACTAGTCAAGAGGGGACGACAATAGCAGAACAGTACATTGAATTTATGGCAATGGGGGCAGTTGCTTATATTATTTCTCTTTTCTGTTTGTTTATGTTGCCGGCTTTTCTCATCAAGCCGGAAGAGATGGATTCCCTTTAAATGAAATGGAAGTAGGCGGTTCTTAATCTGTTACCGCCATACCTAAAAGCTAGAATTGTATGTTTCACGTTCTAAATTTTAATGGAAGCCTTTTTTCTTAGTATAGAAAGGGAGTTTCCTAAGGAAGAAATTAGACGAAATATGGATCGGGGTGGGTTGTCGGCCATGTCAGCCTTCATTATTTAGCCGGAAGAGATGGAAACTAAAAGGGGAGAGAAATTATGGGGAGATTTGTTAGAAAATTTTTATTTGTTGTAATTGTGCTGTCCACAATGTTTTTCACTACACCTTTTTCTACAATGGCGTTTACAGCGGGGAAACCAATCACTCCGGGAACTCCGCTTTCCCCGGGTCAGCCTATTGATTCTGGGAAGCCTATTCTGCCGGGCGATCCACTTCAGCCGGGAGACCCCATTGAACCGGGGAACCCAAATACTGGAGATAATCAGTGGAGTGATGGAAATCAAGGTATCAACGGAAATAATAAACAAAATGGCGCACCAATTGACGGTACTGCCGCTCCCGTTATGATCCCGGATGGAACGATTGTTGTGTCCAATGAGGATGGGACTTATTTAATCTATAAACCTGATAAAGATGGAACTTATTCAGAAATTTCGCCACACTCAAAGGATAGCCAATCGATAATTAATCAGTATACTAAATATAAGAATAGCATATCTACACAATCTGGAAAGAATAACCAGAATTACGGATATAATCCAAATGCTGAAGATCCGGGTTTTTATGAAGGAATAAAATACGTTGTCAATGATGCAATTGGACAACAAGTTAATTTAGTTGGAGAAGTTTTGGATTCAAATGGAAATTATCAGTTTGGAAAATCAGGTACATGGAAAAGCTTCCTAGTCTCCGGGTATAAATTGGTTGGGCAAGGAACGGGAAATGGCTACGTTCAGCTATCCGGTGATGCGTTTGATGGGGTATTGAAAGGGATAGATGCCACCCAAGGTTTTCAAAATGTTAAAACCGCGATTCAAGGTTATCAATCCATTGCTGGTGCCCAAAGTCAATTTGGATTATTAGCAAAAACGAAACAATTATTTACAGCCACTGGCCCCATGACCACCCTTTCCAAATTTAATATTGCAACAGCTACCGTAGGCCTAGGTTTTTCTGCATATGAAACAGGTGCAAATCTCCATGCATGGCAAAATGAAACAAATTTTGAAATGAAAACCGATTTAGCTGGAAAAACTTTTTCCAGTTTTGGTGAGACGTTAATGGGCGCAGGGGTTATAAGTGCATCGATACCGACACCGGCAACAGAAGTAGTTGGTGGAGTTTTATTGGTGACAGGTGCCGTCCTGTAGGCTGCAGGAGCCGGTTTACAATGGCTTAATAAGTCAAAAACAGGTAGAAAAATCATAAAAGGAACTGTTGAAACATTTAAAAAGGTTGGTAAAAAAGTAAGTGATCTTGGTAGTAAAATAGGCGATGGACTTAAATCATTGTTCGGATTTTAAGTAAGAAAACAAGCACATGATTAAGAAATTCAGATTAATGAGCCGAAAACAAATGGGGATTTTCATGTAATACCTACTTATTTATGATTAAGGTGGAAATGCAGATGAAAATTAGTCATGAATTATCGAAGCTAATAGAAGATAGACAAAAAGAAAACGAGAAATATGAAATTTATCATCACGTATTTAAATTTCATGAGTCAGATAGCGAATTTTTTTATTATATTGTTTATAAATATTACCAAGAGGGGAGGGGGCATATCGTCCTATCCTCTTCCCGAAAATTGATTCCAAAAAATGAGGCAGTGGAAATTGCTTACTACTTTTTAACCCATAATGGTACAGTTTCTGCTGCTCTGGGGCCAATGTCAGAGGTTCGGAAAAGGAAGGTTGAAACCGTTCAAAAAATCAAATCAAAATTATTAGAAGGAGAGGATTTAATTTTAACAAATAGACACTTAGCTGATTCCTATCACATGATTAATAATACGTTAGAATTGCAAATAGGGAATACGAGAAAAGTAAATGATATTTATAATCAAATTAAAGAACTCGACTTACATATTCAGAGAAAAACACATGTGTTAACGAAAGAGGCTTGGCAAAAAGGAAGAAATTTACTTCATGAATATAATGTAACAATGTATGAAGAATTGAAAACCCTATTGAAAAGTTGGGAGAGTGCCGAAAAAATAATAGATTATCTAAACCGATTGAATCTAGGTTTCCCTGAAAAATATAAGGCAAGAAATGTAGTAAAACAACTTCAAATAATGTTTAATGAACAAGCAAAGGAAAAGGTAAATAAATCATTAGAAGACTTTGAAAAAGATTTCCAAGGTAATTTTTTTACCGATCAAAGAGGAGAACTGAACACTGAGGAATATATTCAAGTCACTAATCGAATGATGAAAGAAGATTATAAAAGAAATTTATTACGGGATTGCCGAAATTCTTAATTTCTCGAGCTCTACTCAAAGTTGGTAAAACAGGCAAAGATGATTAAAGAGAAGTTGAAACAATAAAAAAGGTCAACAAAAGATGAAAAAAGTTTGGCAGTAAAATAGGCTGTGGACTTAAATTTGTTTGGATTTTCAGAGAAGAAGGTGTCCGTAATTGCAACTAAACCTGCAATTTCTAGAAATAGTCGAGAAATATAAACAAGACAATGAAAAATTCGAGGTATATTCTTACGTTTTTAAATATGTCGAAACAGATGAAGAATTTTATTATTATATCCTTTATAAGAAATACCGACAGGGAAAAGGAAATATGGTCCTTTCTTCTATACGTGGACTTATTGATAAACAAGAGGCAGTGAAAATAGCTTACTTTTTTTTAACACATAACGGAACTGCAAATGCGGCAAATCATGTAATAAATAAAAATAGAAAAAGAAGTAAAGAGTATGTGGAAGAACTTATGGAACTACTTTTGAAAAACAGACATTTGCTAAAGCCGTTACAGAGTTCAATAGATATCGTTATTGATATATTAACATTACAAGCAAAAAATACAGAACGTATAAATCAAATTTATCAAGATTTACTGGAATTAGATCAAAGAATTCACACGGGTACAAAAGTATTAACGGAAAAATTATGGCAAAAGGGAAGGAATTTAATAAAGGATTTTGATGCTTTAGTGTACAGTGAAGTGAAGGAAGTAATTAACAATATTCCCGAGGCAGAAAAAATTATGTCATATTTAAATGAGAGAAGACACTTTTCATTCATTGACAGATTCAAAGCTAGAAAAATAGCAGGAAAAATGGAAAAGCTTTATGGTGCAGAGGCCAAACAAGATTTACAAAATTCTTTGGAAGGATTTGAAAAAGATTTTCAAGGAAACTTTTTCACGAAAACAAGAGGTGAACTTAGTACTGATGAATACGTTCAATTTATTCATCAAATGGCTGAATATGAATATAAGAAAAATTTATTAGAAATTTGCCGAAATCCTTGAATAAGATATTCAATGTTAATAAAGTGAATACGGACGCTAAATGTAAAATCCGAAAAGTAATGGGAATTTTTATGTAATGCCTTTCTATTTTTAATTGATGTTGACGCAGTTTAGAGAAATAGGCGAGTGACTTAAATCATTGCTCGGTCTTAAGAGAAGAAGGTGTCAGTAAATGCAATTAAATCAGCAATTTCAAGAAATAGCCGAAAAATATAAACGGGAAAATGAAAAATATGAGGTTTACCCTTACGTTTTTAAATATACCGAAACAGATGAAGAATTTTATTACTATATTTTATATAAAAAGTATCAAGAGGGGAAAGGAATGCTTGTCTTGTCCTCAAACCGAGGTCTCTTAAATAAACAGGAAGGTGTGGAAATTGCTTATTTCTTTTTGACACATAATGGAACTGCAATTGCTGCTACAAACGTGATAAAAAAAGTGATGAAAAGAAGCAAAAAATATGTTGAAGAACTAATTCAGCTCCTTCAGCAAAATAAAAGTATGTTATTTCCTGTACAAAGTTCAGTAAACATTATAATAAATACATTAACAATACAGGCAAAAAATACGATTCTTTTCAATGATATATACCAATCTATTTTGGAAATTGATAACGAAATCTATGACCGATCAAAGACATTAACAAAAGAACTGTGGTTAAGGGGAAGAAGTTTAATCAAAAAATATGATGGATTAATATATAGTGAATTTAATTACGTTTTTAATAACTTGCATCATGCGGAAAAAATAATCACTTATCTAAATGATGAAGGGAATTATATATTATTTGAAAGGTTTAAAGCCAAAAGAATGGCGAAAAAGCTTGAAAAAATATTTGGTAAGGAAGCAAAGGCAAATTTAATAAAATCCCTTGAAGGATTTGAAAAAGATTTTCAAGGAAACTTTTTCATGAAAACGAGAGGAGAACTTAGTACAGATGAGTACGTTCAGTTTATTCATCAAATGGCTGAAAACGATTATAAAAGAAACTTATTAAGAGATTGCCGGAATCCTTAATTATGTCAATGTATTGGAGTGAAGAGGATGGAATATGTAAAAGAGACCTTTAGTCTGTATGTGAATAATTTTTGGAAAATCACGTTATTAGCATTAACGATATGCTTGCCTTTTTTGCTTGTACATGGTTTTACTTCGAATGTCGTTTATTATTATGTAAGTTATACACCTGCTGAAATTTTTGGGGATTATACGAATTTATTTTTGAGTATGGTCTTTTTTGTACTTGTTCAAATTCCGTTGATCAAGTTCATACAGATGGAGTTGAACGGGGAGGAAAATCAGCTCAGTTCGAGTTACCATACATTTTTCAAATATGGATTTATGGCGTTTTTATTTGCCATCCTGTATATTTCACTTATTGTTATTGGGATAACTTTATTTGTGCTACCCGGAATAATTGTTCTTATATTGTTTTATTTTACTCCTTACGTTATGATTTATAAAAAACAAAATCCGTTTCGCTCTCTGGGCACGGCTTTCAGGTTAGCTAAAAAGCACTTTTTTAAAATCCTATTGATTATACTTGCCATGGGACTTATCGACAATTTATTCAGCTCAATATTATTGCTTGGCATTTCAGGTGTATCTTCAGACTATTTATCTATTTTTTTCGGACAGTTGCTGTTAAATTTAATCTTTTTCCCGTTACTAACGATTTATACCACCTGCCGTTTTCATGATTGGTTTGAAGAATTGGAGGAACATGTGCCGGTGAAAAAATTGCATTAAAATTATGAACATATCGAAAGGGGCAGTCATGAGAAAAATATATCATTTTTTTAGAATAATATTTTTATATCTTTTTATCTTTTTTTGGTTTTTTCTAATAATCGACTTTTTACGGACAGATGATGTAGACGCGGCCTTATTTAGCTTAGGATGTGCTGTGATTCTCTATTTTCTTTTCTTTCGGTTGCTTTTATCAAGAAAAAGAAGACGGAGCAAATATAAAACTTCCTCTCAAAGAAAGAAATCAAGTAAATCCAAATCTTCCTCTTCCTATGATTCAGGGGGTTTCTTTAGTTTTGGCGGTTGGGATTCCTCTGACGGAGGGGATAGCGGTGGAGATGGAGGAGGCGGTGGTGGAGATTGACTGCTCCAAGTTCGATAAACGGTCGGTTCTTCATCATTTTTTCGCTTAGCAAAAAAATCTGAAACACATCCGAACCGTTATCCGTAAATATATGTATGATGAAAGGATGTGTTTGCCATGAGTAAATACTCACTAGACGAATTTTTGAGCCAAACAGAACAAGAGGATAAAGGGGAAGGATTATTTGAACTGGAAACTCCGCATCTTCTTGAAGTTAATTTGAATGGACAGATTTGGGCAAAAGCAGGTTCCATGGTTGCCTATCACGGAAAAATTAAATTTGAACGTGAAGGAATATTGGAACAAGGCCTAGGTAGCATGTTTAAAAAGGCGATTTCAGGAGAAGGAGCCTCTTTAATGAAGGCGAATGGTCAAGGAACATTGTATTTGGCGGATGACGGAAAAAAGATTATTATCCTGGACTTACAAAATGAGTCCATCTATGTGAATGGCAATGATTTACTCGCATTGGAAACAACAATTAAACACGATATTAAGCTCATGAAGCGGGTTAGCGGCATGTTGGCCGGCGGATTGTTTAATATCCGTTGTTCCGGTACAGGGTTAATTGCGATTACCAGCCATTATGAGCCGTTAACATTGCGTGTCACACCGGGCAAACCGATTATAACTGACCCAAATGCTACAGTTGCCTGGTCAGGAAATCTGCAGCCGGAGTTTCAAACGGATGTTTCCTTTAAAACCTTTATTGGGAGAGGAAGCGGCGAGTCCATCCAAATGCGCTTCCAAGGGGACGGCTTTGTCATTGTCCAACCGTATGAAGAAGTGTATTTTCAAGAAAGTCATTAAAGTTTATGTGGGAAGAAGATGAGTAACATTAAAGAGATTATACTGGTAGGGTCTTTTCATTTTTTAAAAACATCCTGCAAGTGGAAAGTAAAACGAATGAGCGCATGCTCCTCTTGATAGGCGGAGTCCATTTGTGGATGCTAAGGAAATTATTTGAAGGAATTGGATGGAAAGTGATTAATCCATTTTCTGAATCGAGCTAGGGCAGTAGATAAAACAGAAAATTTAAGGCAGTCGTACTAGATAAAATTAACGTGATTGGAAGTATCGATGATGATCATAGCAAATAATAATGGTTTAATCTTAATTCGACGCAATCATTTAGAAGAACGTAATTGGCGAGATGATACAAGTTATAAATTTATTTTTTCATTCTTTGGAAAAAGTGTATATCAGACCCATTATGAGGATCTTACCATTCATGCTGGAGAGTTTTTTATTTTTAACCCAAATGAACCACATAAACAACTAAAAGTTACACAGGAAAAGTTTCTTATTGAAATTGAGCCGGAAGTAGTGAAGGAGGCAGCTGTTCAATTAGGTATTGAACAACCGGAGCCGGAGTTTTCTGCACAGGCATTTAGACACCCGCTGATTAGCCAGTGGGCGTCCTTTATCCATAATTATTTCATTCAACAAGAAGCCGAAGAACTACCGGCGAATGATTTGTTTTTGGATAATAGTGTAGCACAGCTTACTATCTTGCTCTTACAATTTGGCTTAGGATCTCATCAAAAGGAACTGCCAACGATTCAAACTAAAACAAATATTGATATAGTAATCAATGCCCTAAAAGAAAACTATACAGAAGATTGGTCACTCGATCAGATGGCCAACATTTCGGGATTAAATAAATATCAATTTGCCCATCAGTTCAAGGAAGAGAAGGGGATTTCTCCATACTCTTGGCTGCAATTATATCGTTTGTTTAAAAGTCAGCACTCATTAATCAATACAGATGAATCCATTTTATCAATTGCACTAGAACACGGGTTTAAAAATATTTCTTCCTATAATCGTCTATTTATGAAAATGTATCGGAAAACGCCGACCGAATTTCGTAAAATATATAGAAGAAAGTAGTCCTATCAAGCTGACAAGCAACATGAAGATACCACTCACACACATTAAAAATTGGATGGACACATGTAGGGAGAAAATACCATAAAGTGCAAGTGAGATGGTGTTCGAAAAATATAATAAAACAGCATTAAAGCTAAATGCTCTGCCCATTTTATCTTCCGGTACCAGTGATTGAACAATATACACCCGTGTTAAACTGGCGAGCGGCATTCCAATACCAACAATGGCGGCCCCGATGAAAAAATGCGGAATATCATAAAGGAGACCATAGTAGGTAATTCCGGTAGCCCAGATAATCGAACCAATGAAGTAATGGCGCAGTGTCATTTTTTTTATAAAATATGGGATGATGATATTGGTAACAATAACTATACCCCCAAACAACCCTTGTAAAATACTATAGAGTTGTTCACTTGCAGAACTAATCTTGGATAAAGCCAGTAGCATGCCAACTTCCCATACCCATGTATTAAAAAAGACTGTGATAAAGGTAAATAGAAATAATTTTTTTATAGTAACTTTCTTGCGAACTCAATGAACAAATTCAAAGATTGCAAACAAAGCCGCTTTTATTTTTTTAAAGTTAGGTATCTAAAAACAAATAAGTCAAAAAATTTAATGTAATTGTTAAATATACAAATTAATAAAAATTAGGTATAATTTCCCTGAGTTCCTAATTATTTGAAAGGGTCGGGAGGTTTACAAGCAAATCTATGGCGTACGTCATATTAGAATGATCACCAAACTAAGGATATATAAGGAGAACACAAAATGAAAAGAAGATTATTTGAAATCATTAGCATCATTTTAATTACAATTATTTTAATACTGGATTTTATCCCAAATTTATTTTTCGATTTTAATGGATGGCTTTATTGGCTAATGTTAATAATATTGGGTGTGTTTGTTACCATTAGTAGCAGTTCCAATTCCCATAATGAATTAAGTCAAATAATATTTTCTGGATACCTAATTATTTTATTAGTCTTATTAACGATAATTTTTGGTAAATCAAAAAATGGTTTGTCTACTTCTCAGGGCGGTTTCTGGATAATACTAGCATTATTCATTATCCAAATTTTTTCCTATTATAAGAAAAAAAACAATAGATGACAAATAGTTTGGAAAATGAGACTTAACGGTTTTAAAAATTTGTGCATATGAGTGTATGGATGTATTAAATATCGATCACCTTAATCGATTACATGTTATTCTTGAAAGAGTTTCTTTTCATAAATATGAGCAGGGGGGGATTAACCTTATTTGGTTGAAGTCTAAACTGATAGATTGTTGGTGAACCGTTAATACAATTATCTCTTGATGTTCATATGAAGGATTATCGGTGCTTGCAAAAGAAATAGTTGCCAGTTTTTACGTGTAAATCGTTCATATGGCAGATACTTTTTCTTCTGACAAAATAAAAAAGTTAAGAGCTGCTGAAGTATTAGAATTCTATTTTTTGGATGGAATTTGGATAAAGTATTAAGATTATTGAACGAACACTATATACAGGATTTTAATTAAGTCTGTAAATGAAATGCATTTGAAAATTGACTAATTTTATTGAGAGAAGAAATATAAAAATCGATGGGTTTGATAGACTAATATTCATTACTGATACTCTAGTGAATTTAGTCGTTGCCATTCCTTCGCCTAACGAACAAACCCGTATAAACATTCAGCAGCCCTTACATTAATTATAAGTGGAATTTTATAAAGAGTAAATTTAACAATTAGCGGGTAAAAATTGTCAATAATAACAATAAAAACTATCAACTTACACAATTAATTTATATGAAACAATATGATATAATCATTTTGAGATATGCATGTTTGAAATTTTGGTAAATTAGGTTCAGGTGATCCATATGAATAATAATTTGGGTAGTTTTTTAAAATTAAAGCGAATAGAAAAAAATATTAGGCAAGACGATTTATGCCGCGGAATTTGCACTCCTTCTTATTTAAGTAGAATCGAGAATAATCATGTGGTTGCCGATGAAGAAATTTACATATTACTATTTGAAAGATTAGGCATTGCTTATGATCAGCTACTCGAAAGTATTGAGCACATCGATGAAAAAATTGAAAAATGGTATGATAGTTTACTGAATAAAGAAGAGTATGAAGTAAATATTGAAGAACTTAAGGGTCTATCTATCATAGGCGGTGGTAGTACTTCAATCAAATTTGAAATCGTTTATTGCCGTTATCTTTTGGAACATGATGATTTAACTGAAGTCAGTAAAGTTCTTAAAAATTTAAAACAAATTATCAAAGTTGCAAATAACCGAACCTTTTTCCTATATACCAATGTATTATTACTATATTATATTAAAACTAATAAATTTTCTGAAGCTGTAGAAGCAGGGGTGGAATTATTACAACTTGTCGGTTACGAAAATTTGGCAAATCGATTTGAATTAGGAATCTTTTACTATAATTTTTCTCTTAGTCTGAAAAATATTTACTGTTACGAAGAGGCGCTCATTTACATAGAAAAAGCATTGAAAATTTTTAAAGACGAGTATTTATTGGAAAGAGCCTTGGCATGCCATATTATTCTTGGTACCTGCTACAATAATTCAAGAAAATGGGACGATGCCATTGCAACATATCGCTTAGCGGAACGAATCCTCATTTATCTGCCAAAGGAAGATCAGAATAAATATTTATATATAATTAGTAATAACTTGGGCAATTGTTATGAATATCAAGGGAAGTACAATGAAGCAATCAATTATTATTTAGAAGCGATAAAATATGTAAATGACGATAACAAAAGCAAAATCCAGTTAAATTTAATTCGAACTTATTATTTGAAAGGGGATATTGAATCTGCCAGACTTTGGTTGAAGTCGAAGCAGGCAGAGGAAGATAGTCGGTTGTCTGAAAAATATCAGATCCAATTAAAAATATTTGAAACAATTACCGATGATAACCTTACGATTGATAACATTATAAATATACAAAAGTCAAGCATCAATTATTTTTTATCGATAAAAGACTGGAAACTTACAGTCAGATATAGTGAATTGTTTGCCAATATTTATGAATCTTATAGTCATTATAAACAAGCTAATTTATTATATAAGTTAGCCTTACAAACAAATCAAAACAGGAGGGAATAAGGGAATGAAAAAGTTATTAATTATCGTATTACTATTATTGGGAGTTAATTTCTTCGTGTCTGGTGGAATTCATGTAGCAGATGATTTAGACATCGGACCAATGAGCGTTAAAGGAGAAGAGGTTAAGTTATAAGAAAATCATCGTTTATCGTTTTGATTAATAATTAGTCCAAAGTTACGAAAACCGTCGAACAATCTGAAGTTTGATGGTTTTTTGGCCACACGCGATCTAGTTAAGTTCATACCCCCTGGTATATAAAGTGAAACTTTCATCAGTGGAAGTCCTTTATGTTGAACCAATCAGGCCTTTACTGGCAGTTTATTCCCCAACTATCTTTATTGTATACTCGAAAATCTTGAGGAGGGGAACTTACTGTCTGTTAAGGTGCGATTTAAGCAGATAATCCTTGCCTTTTTCCTAGATTACTTTTTCGTGTTTGGCAAGTTCGATAATCCGGATTTGTTTAAAGTTTTTTTGAGGGCGAATGAGATATTAGAAGTGATTGAAAATAGTGAAGATAGATGTAAATCAAGTGGATTTTGCATTCTGTTGAAGGATTTAATCAGATTAATAGTCATTATTTCACGTATATTGGAAAAAAGCATATAACTAAAGACTGGCTAAAGTATAGAATTACGTTTTCCCTAAAACAATCATATCATCAGGAATTATTATGTAATACTACGATTCCTTTAATAACTTTTATTGGTCCGAAAATTCATTCCGTTTGTGTAAGTTGACAGCATTTGATGTATTTTAGGAATCATTTTACTCACTAATTGTTAAATTTACTTTTCATAACCTATGTTTATAATATCAGTATAGGGTGCTAAATACCTTAATTATTTTTAATAATTTGTTTTTAACCGAATAAAGGAAGGGGAATGCTATGAATGTAAAAAAGGGATTATTTGGTTAGGCATAATTGACTTTTTTTATCTGGCCATATTTTTCATTTATATTACCAGCCGAGTTTATTTAGGATATTATCCTATAGGTATTGTGAATTTAATCACATTAATTTCTTGTATAATAGCATTTATATTATTTACAAAAAATTGTATTATATTAAAAAAATTTAAACCTTTAAATTATGCTGTGTTTATAGGATATATCATTTCTATTGTTTTTATGTTTTACACTTTATTTATTTTGTATGCTTTTTTGCCTTTATATGACTAAAAAAGGGGAAATATTATATGAGTCCTACAAGTAGTTTTGCAAAATTTTTCATATTAGTTTTATCTTTGACTATTCTTACTCCTAACTTTGCTTTTGCTGCAGAATCAAATAACGAATCTATTAATAGAAAAGTTGAAGGGGTGGATGCAGAATCTATAAATAGTGAAATTGAAGATTTGAATGCTTATTTCCTAAGAACTTACAACTATGCAAAAGATTTGGTTATAAATAGTATTCAGTCTGATGAAGAAGCATATGCAGCTTTACTTCAAAATAGGGAGTTCGTTTTACTTGCTGAGAATAACACGTTAAAAGTCGACTTTGATAAAATTGCTAATAGAGAAAATTTATCAGCCAGTGATTGAATTTTTTTAAAGAATTTTGTTGATAGGATTAACTCGTTAGTTAACAATCAAGCAATTTCAATAAATGAAAATCTTTTGTTTAGGTTTGTTACTAATGTTAAGCCTACATTTGTGATGAGACCAATGGCAAATTCCATTGCAATAATGGGAACAACCCGAAATCATGCGAAAACACTAAAATCTGTATATAATAATGCTGCTTTTCACACAAAGCATCTGACTGCTGGTCTATAATTTGCAGTAAGAGTTCAATCTGGTGGAGCTTGGGATTATAAAGTACAATTAGGCACCAATACTTACTATTATGTCTCTGATTTAAATTCAAATATGACTGGAGAAGCTATTGGTAATTTCCATTACGGATATGTTGGAAGAAGTGTTTTTAGTGCTATAACCTTAAAAAGTGCTGCTGGAATGTACCAAATAATAAGCGGAACATCAAGCGTCAAGTATTTTGATTCTTTCTTTGATGACCCTAGGGATCAAGCTCAAATTCAAAAAGGTATCGACAAATATAATGCTGAACATTAATTTATACAATTTAAGAAATAAGTATTAAAATAGTTTAGAAGTACAGGGTATAATAAATTTGCGCCGATATGTAGATTCCATATTCAAATAAAAGGTGAAGCAAACCCTCCACATTATCAGTTGTAGAGGGGCGTTTTATCATTGGTGTGATTTTCAAGTAACTAGTGATGAGGATGTGGGGCCAATGAGCGATCATTCTAGTGAAATAGAAAATGGTTAAGATGAATCAAATAGCTCGCGTGACAAAAAAACCACCGGACCTCCGATGGTTTTTTGTCAAATTCATAAAATTTCTCTATTCCAACTCAAACGCCCCGGTATAAAGCTGATAGTACTTGCCTTTTTCCTCAATCAGCTTCTCATGGTTGCCGCGTTCGATGATTCTGCCTTGTTTAAGGACTATAATACATCAGAGTTCACCTATGAAATTAGCTTGTTAAACGATTTGGTTCACGCCTACAACAACATTCTCCACTTGTCTTTTCATTATATGCACGGAAAAAAGTCCTCCACGATGTAAACTATTAATTGTGGAATGCTTTTTCATCATAGTTTGAGCTGTTTTCTTTTAAAACTGGTTTTTTCACTAATGCTAATAATAAAATCATGCCGATTATGCACAGAGAACCGAGCCATTGAAAAAATCCAAACGGTACTTTCAACCAGAAGACGGTGGTCAACACGGCGGCTAATGGTTCAAGGCTACCTAGTAAACTAGTTTCCTTTGGTTCTAAGCTTTGCAAACTCTCAATATAAAACCAGAAGGCTAACATTGTTCCAAACTGTATGACAAAACTGAGATACATTACGATTTCAAAGTTGAAAGTTGCTATATGTATTCTCCAAGGCGGATGGATAAAACTGAGAGCAACACCGCCGATGATCATGGCCCAACCAACGATAACTAGGGAACCGAATTGCTTGATAAGCGGGACGGCATACAATGTATAAAAGGCGAGTGCCACACCGGATAAAACGCCCCAAATAATGGCCGGCATTGGTACAGAGAGTTTAGATATCGAACCGTTTGTCAATAATAAAAAACTTCCGATAAGGGCTAAGCAAACCGTGATAACGTCTTGCCCGGTAAGAACGGCCTGCCTGCGGAAAACGGTATAAATAATAATCATGACAGGTGCCAAATATTGTAAAAGTGTAGCCACTGCAGCATTACCATGGCTGATGGATGCCATATATGTATATTGGACTGCCAGCATACCGAGCAACCCAAAGATAATTAATTGTATGGAAGTCTGTTTGTTTTTCCATACACGAAGGATTTGGCTGCGTTCTTTTTTAAAAAATTGGATAGCCAATAACGCAATTCCGGCAAGTAATAATCGGATGGTGACTAGCCAATTAACAGAGATACCAAATTGTTGAAACAGTTTTTGTGAGACAGTGCCGCCGATTCCCCAAAATATCGCGCCGAGGATGACAAGCAATAACCCTAATTTTCTTGAATACGTGTTCATAATGTACTCCTGCCCTTTAAATCGTCATACCACTATCATAATAAAAATATTTCCTCTTTTCTATAATTCCATAAAAAAAGAGGACACCGACTGCCCTCGAATGATTTAGAGAAGTAAATCTTTATATTCCTCACTGTTTTCCAATACTTTTTTGGCATAAGAACATTCAGCGATAATATGCAGTTGGTTTGCTATTGCATATTCCGCCACTTGATTTACCAACTGTTTACCTAAACCTTTTCCATTATGTCCTTCATTCACAATCGTATGGGTTATAGTGATTTGTTGTTTACCGTCGAGATCGGAAGGAATGTACTCAATTCTTGCAATGACTTCCCCGTCTTCTTCCATGTAAAATTGATTGGTACCTGCTTTTATTTCTGCCATCTTAAACCGCCTCCTAGTTCTCACTTTATTTAATAAATACGTTTTCATTAGTATAACAAAAAACTTATTGAATTACCCTGAAAAAAGGTCTAAAAAATAGATAATATATTTACTTGGACTAAGCAATTCTACATGTTATAATTCTTGCATAAGAAAAAATTTCATATCCAAAAGGATTAGGTGTCTTTTTTAAAGACTTAATAGGGAAGTTGGTGAAAATCCAACGCGGTCCCGCCACTGTAAATGGGAGCTCTCTTATATACAAGCCACTGTCATCGGAATGGGAAGGCGGCATAAGAGAGTGATGAACATGAGCCAGGAGACCTGCCTA
This sequence comes from Caldibacillus thermoamylovorans, assembly GCF_000751775.1. Classification (GTDB taxonomy): domain Bacteria; phylum Bacillota; class Bacilli; order Bacillales; family Caldibacillaceae; genus Caldifermentibacillus; species Caldifermentibacillus hisashii. The sequence goes on along the minus strand of NZ_CCRF01000079.1, from coordinate 58,101 downwards.
TTCTTTTGCACCAAAAAACCTACGCGGATAGGGAGGTGTGCAATATAGTTGTTCATTGCATCCTCGAATTGATAGGATGTTTTTTTGTCTTTTAATGAGGGTCATTTTTAAGCCGAAACCAATCGAATTTTATCGATAGTTAGTTTATCAAAATAGAGGAGAGATTCACCTTGAAAAAAAGATACATATTTCTAATCCTGTTGCTTACATTCGGATTACTTGCCGGGTGCGGGGCAAAGGATGACTCGAAAACAAATCAAAACGGAGATAATACTAAAACAGAACAAGCAGAAAGTACAACAGCCGCCTTCCCGGTTAAGATTAAAGATGCCGTCGATCAGGAAGTGGTCATTGATAAAAAACCGGAGAGAATTGTTTCCTTAATTCCGAGCAATACAGAGATTGCCTTTGCGTTGGGACTTGGTGATGAAATTGTCGGCGTATCCGATTTTGATAATTATCCCGAAGAAGCATTAGAAAAAGAAAAAATTGGCTCTATGGATTTCAATGTAGAAAAGATTATTTCCTTAAAACCTGATTTAGTGCTTGCACATGCATCAGGTGCTCACAATTCTGAAGCCGGATTACAACAGTTGCGAGATGCGGGCATAACCGTTCTTGTTGTGAATGATGCGGAAAACTTTGAAGACGTCTATGATTCTATTAAAATGATTGGGAAAGCGACAGGGGAACAAGCTAAAGCACAATCACTTATTGATGACATGAAGACGAAAATTGAAAAAATTCGTGAAAAAACTGCAAAGATTCAAGATAAGAAGAAAGTATATATTGAAATATCTGCCCCTGATATTTACGCCGCAGGGAAAAATACATTTATGGATGAAATGCTGCAGATCATTCAAGCAGAAAATGTGGTGACTGAAGAAGGATGGCCAAAAATTGAACCGGAAGCGATCATTGCCGCCAATCCGGATGTCATCATAACTACTTACGGATCCTATACGGAAGGGGCAGTTGAACAAGTGCTCAGTCGAGAAGGATGGGAACAAGTGAAAGCTGTAAAAAATTCCCAAGTAGTCGATGTTAATTCCGATATGGTCACTCGTTCAGGTCCACGTCTCGCTGAAGGGGTAGAGGAAATTGCAAAAGCAGTTTATCCGGAAATTTTCCAATAAGAAACCTTTTGCGTATATGGCAGCATCCATCCTTTTGGTTGCTGCCATTCTCATCGGTATTTCAATCGGTACTGTAACGGTTCCGATTGGTGATATTGTCAAAATTATCGGATCACGTCTTTTTAATATATCGCATGTAAATGTCGATCCGATGTATACAACAATCGTTTGGAATATTCGCTTTCCCCGTGTCGTTTTAGCGGGATTGGTTGGTGCGTCCTTGGCCATTGCAGGAGCCGCCTTTCAAGGGTTATTAAAAAACCCGTTAGCTGATCCTTACACGCTCGGTGTTTCATCCGGGGCTTCGGTTGGTGCTGTTTTGACTATCTTTTTGCATATCACTATCCCTGTCATCGGTTCATATACGCTGCCGTTTCTAAGTATTTTATTTGCCCTAATAACCATTATTGCTGTCCTTATTTTTGCAAAAAGAATTGATCGCTCAATGAAAGTCGAAACGATTATTTTAACAGGTGTGATTTTTAGCTCCTTTTTAAGTGCTTTTATATCCTTGATGATTGCTTTGACAGGGGATGAACTTCGGCAAATTGTCAGCTGGCTAATGGGAAGCGTTTCGATGAGAGGTTGGGAATATATTCAGATTATTTTACCGTTTTTTCTTATCGGCTCGTTTCTATTACTTATGAATGGAAATGAACTAAATGCGATGTCCTTTGGTGAAGAGAGGGCGCAGCATTTAGGGGTAAATGTAAAAAGGCGGAAAATGCTTGTATTAACAGCGGGCTCAATTTTAACCGGGGCAGCTGTTGCGGTATCGGGAACAATTGGTTTTGTTGGTTTAGTCATCCCCCATTTAACAAGATTACTGTGGGGACCTGATCATAAGCATTTATTACCATTATCGATGTTAACCGGAAGTGCTTTTTTAATATTAGCGGATCTTACGGCAAGAACCGTCATTTCACCGACAGAGCTTCCCATTGGTGTGATTACATCTTTAATCGGCGCTCCGGTATTTGCTGCCATTTTAATCCGAAACAAAAGGAAAGGAGGGGAAAGATGACGTCCATAAAGGTTGAAAATCTATTCGGCGGGTATAGTGGCGAACCTGTTTTAACAGATGTTTCATTTACTGTTGAACAGGGAGAATTTTTCGGGATATTAGGTCCAAATGGCAGTGGGAAAACGACATTATTAAAAATGATCAGTGGAGTTTTGCCATTTTTAAAAGGAAGTATTTTTGTTGGGGACCGATCTATCCAATCATTTTCAGCAAAAGAGCTTGCCCAAGTTATTGCTGTTCTGTCGCAACATTCTTCACAGGCTTTTTCTTATACGGTCAAGGAGACGGTCGCACTTGGCAGATATGCGCATAAAAAAGGCTTATTTCAAACATGGAGTCAAAAAGATGAAGAAGTGGTTCAGGAAGTGATGCAATGGACCGGTATTGAAAAATTTCAAGAGCAATCACTTGAGTTTTTATCTGGCGGAGAAAAACAGCGGGTTTTTTTGGCACAAGCACTTGCTCAAGAACCGGAAATTTTGCTGTTGGATGAACCGACAAATCATTTGGATTTATCCTACCAAAAGGATTTATTGGATTTATTGCACAAGTGGACGAGGGAAAAAGGGTTGACGATTATTTCGATTTTTCACGATATTAATTTAGCCGGCCTGTATTGTGACCGTATATTGCTCTTGGAAGACGGAAAGGTCATCAAAAACGATACACCAAAAGATGTTTTGACGGAAAATACGATTCAACAAGTGTTTAAAACGAAAATTGAAATGCACCAGCATCCTAAAGTGCCGGCCCCGTTGATGGTTTTACTGCCGGATGATGCTTTAGAAAATGGTGGGACGGAAGAAGTAACGGAGAATCATGTCGGTGTTTTCGATGACTACATTTTGCTCCAATCCCCTATGATGTTAAAAACAATGTCCTCCGGCGTTATTGGCTCCGGTATTGGATGGTACAATACTTTTATCAATCGGTATGTTGATAAATCATATCATTCAAGAAACTATCGTGAAGAATTAAAACGTTTTGTTGTGGAAGAAGGTTTGGACCCGTCAAATACGGTTGGGATGATGACGGCGGTGAAGATGGAAAATGTTCAATACAAACAATACCTCGACAAGGACTTTTCCATACTAGTGGTTGTCACAGCCGGGGTCGGCAATGCAGTGGATGTATCGAGAAGTGTCGAACATCCTTTTGTTTATCGACCGGGAACAATCAATACGTGGATCATTGTCAATGGCAGATTATCTGAAGAGGCATTTATCCAATCCATCATAACGGCAACAGAAGCAAAGGTAAAGGCGCTGGCTGAATTGCAAATTCCCGACCAAGAGACAGGAACCATTGCGACCGGGACCTCAACCGACAGTATTTTAATTGCCGCGACACAAAAGGGAAAATACCAAGAGTTTGCCGGGACGATTACCCCCCTCGGAAAGTTGATTGGAAAAGGTGTATATGAGTGTACACTTGAAGCAATCCAAAAGAGCTTAAAACGGAGTCCCGACCTATGATTATCCAGCATGTATCTGCAATCACACTCGCTTATATTATTGATCGTATCGTCGGTGATCCACCTAGCTGGCCGCATCCGGTCAAATGGATGGGCTCGCTCATTTCCTTGTTGGATAAACATTGGAACCGAGGTAAGGCCCGGAAATGGAAAGGTTTCGCAATGGTGGTTCTTATTCTATTTCTTGTGCTTCTTGTTACATCCTGTATTACCTTTATTGCCTACCGCATCCATATCGTGGCGGGAGTTTTGATGGAAGCTGTTTTAATCTCAACAACAATTGCTCAAAAAGGATTACAAGATGCGGCTTTAGAAGTGTACCGGCCGTTACAAGATCATCAATTGGATGAAGCACGGAAAAAACTTTCCTATATTGTCGGCCGGGATACGAATCAGTTGGATGAACGTGAAATTACCCGGGGTGCGGTGGAAACGGTCGCAGAAAATACTAGTGATGGGGTAACAGCACCGATGTTTTGGGCTTTTGTTGGGGGTGCCCCGCTTGCTTTTGTTTATCGTGCTGTTAATACATGTGATTCAATGGTTGGGTATAAAAATGATCGCTACCATGAGTTTGGGTTTGCTTCAGCCAAACTTGATGATCTGATGAATTGGATTCCGGCCCGATTAACCGGAATGCTTATGATATTGGTCAATAAAACTTTGCAAGGGAGTAAAAAAGAAGCATGGCAACTTTTATTTCGGGATGCCGGAAACCATCCAAGTCCGAATAGTGGATGGTGTGAAGCAGCGGCTGCGGCACTTCTTGGCGTGCAACTCGGCGGACGGAATACATATAAAGGTGTTGTTTCCCGGCGTGCGCTCATAGGGAACCCGCTTCGTCCACTAACAAGTAACGATATTATTGAAACGATAAAAATTTTAAAAAGAACTTCCCTTGCGTTTTTAATACTATTATGGGTTGGAGGTGTTTTCATTGAATTGGCCAACACATGGTTCCAATCCGCATTATTTATATAAAGCGGCAGGAATCCGGCAACCGGCACAGATATATGATTTTAGTGCAAATATTAATCCCCTTGGTCCACCGAAGTCGCTTCGGGAAGATTGGGATGATTTTTTTCAAGAAATTATTTACTATCCTGATCCAAAAGCAACATCTTTAAGAACAAGGCTTGCTGAACAGGAAGGGCTGCATAAAGACCAAGTAATCATAGGCAATGGTGGGGCGGAAATCATTTCGCTGATTGGAAAATGGCTTACAGGAAAACGAGTTATGATTATTGAACCATCCTTTTCGGAATATGAACAGACATGCCGGGTAAATGAATGTTCGATTTCTTATTTTTTTATCGATCATAACGGAAAAATTGATGTGCCTCATCTATCTGAAGCACTGACTGATCAAGACGCTTTATTTCTTTGTAACCCGAATAATCCAACCGGAATTTATTTTGAAAAACAAGTGATTGAACAGATATTGACGATCTGTTCCGAGAAGAAATGTTATTTGATTGTTGATGAAGCCTTTTATGATTTTGTTGATGCATATCAATCACTCGTTCCTTTGTTAAATCAGTTTCCGAATTTGATCTTGATTCGGTCAATGACAAAGATGTATGCCATACCGGGGGTAAGATTAGGTTATATGATGGCTGATGCGGAAATCGTTCAATCCCTCCAAAATCAGCAATCCCATTGGAGCGTGAACGGGATAGCCTTAAAAGCGGGCGAACGATGCCTTGATGAAAAACATTATGTTGAACAAACAAGACTATTTGTAAGAAAAGAGCGGGAAAGACTGTTTCGTAATTTTCGAAAACACCGGTTTGATTTTCTTCCATCGGCGGTCAATTTTTATTTGCTAAGAGATCCAAGCATGGAGGATCAATCTACTTTCTTCCAATTTTTATTAAAAGAGGGAATTGTTCCGAGACATACATATAATTTCCCGGGAATAGAAGGCAAGTGGTTGCGTTTTGCCATACGCAGTGAAAAAGAGAACGATATCCTGCTTGAGGTGATGGAAAAATGGCGAGCGATTCATCAATCATCTTTATAACAGGCGGAGTTCGGAGCGGAAAAAGCCGTTTTGCCGAAAAAACCGCTGCAACATGTTGGCAACAATCACCAACCGGGACACTGCATTATATTGCCACGATGCAGGCAACAGATTCAGAAATGGAAAAAAGGATTGACCGTCACAAAAAGGATCGGACCAAAGGAGGCTTGCCTTGGCGGACATGGGAGAAACCGGTATCTGTCGGTGATTTAGCCTACCATTTTCGTCAAGAGGATATTGTTTTACTTGATTGTTTGACGACTTGGCTTAATAATGAGTTTTTCTTTGCTTCGGACGACTGGAAAGCCGCTCAATTTCATGATGACTTGTTTGATAAGATGTGGTATGGGATTGACAGAATCCGTTCCCATGTCAATAAATTAATTATTGTCAGTAATGAAGTGTTACATGAACCGTTAGCCAATAATGAACTTGTGCTTGCTTACAGCAGGATACTCGGTCTTTTGCACCGGCAAATTGTGACAAATGCATATCAAGCTATTCTTATAGAAGCCGGGATTCCGATTTTTATGAAAGAAGGCGAGGAAAGATGAAGGGTGTCATGAACATCCTTGATTGGGAAAAGGTGAAAAACATTGTCTTAACATGGGAGAACCACCATGAAGACGATTAAGGCACTGATCATGTGTATTCAATTTTTTACAAGTATTCCGGTTCCTTATGAAGTACCGATGGATCGGGAGCATATGGAACGAGCGATTCGCGTTTTCCCGATATTAGGCATTTTACAAGGGATTATCTATATGTTTATTACATTTGCTCTTCTGGAATGGACGCCGTTATCAACTGTTGCCGTAGCATTTTTTCTCTGGTTATCCTGGATCATTGTGACCGGTGGTTTGCATCTTGATGGCTGGATGGATGTCAGTGACAGTTATTTCTCGTTTCGTAACCCGGAAAAACGATTAGAGATTATGAAAGATTCACGAATCGGTGCTTTTGGCGTTCTCTCAGTGCTTGTCTTATTAAGTGCCCGATTTCTATTTATCTATGAAACGATTTCCCGGATGTCACTTTGGACTTACCCGCTTATTTTATTGATACCACTTTTTGGAAAAATAATGATGGGCGTCTTGTTGATTAAAGTCAAATCAGCAAAAGCGGATGGTCTTGGGGCCATGTTTCAACAGGCTGCATCAAAAGGGACTCTTTGGCTGTATCCCGTTTATCTTATCGTATTGCTCGGAATGATTTTGTTCATTTGGCCTGAATCCTTTTGGGGGCTGGCTTCATTCATTATAGGGTCGAGTTTATTCATACTGATTGCAAGAAAGAAGATAATTCGCTGGTTTGGCGGGATAACCGGTGACGTGCTGGGGGCAGCTGTTGAAGGAGGGGAAACGTTATTATGGCTAATCCTGTGGTTGTTACCCTATGTTGGTTTGGCCTGAAGCCGTTAGTTAAAGTGGAATTTCCCAACTTAAAGGAAGTTTGCGATTGGAATAGTGGCGATAAAATCATTTCACAGAACGTGATTGATATAGGAGGGAGGACCAATGCACTTTGTTACGGGTGGTGCTTTTAACGGAAAATCGAATTGGGTAAGGAAAACTTATCCTATCAATGATCAAAATAGTACTTGGGTTTCCGGTTATGCCGGCGAACAGATACCGGATTCCCTCCTGCCTGCAACTGAATATTGGATTGTGAGCGGAATTGAGCAATATGTTAAGGACTGGCTCATTGCTTGTGATGAAAAAGCTGTTCGGGAAAAATGGCTGGGTAAATTAACGGAATGGAGCTGCTTAGATGGGGATCAAACGATGATTCTCATTGGTTCCGATATTTCAAAAGGGATTGTTCCGGCAAGTCATGAAGAACGACTATGGCGGGATGTCACAGGAAGAATTTTTCAAGATACGGCAAAAATTTGTGACCGGGTTGATGTCATTTGGTATGGCATAAATATCCAAATCAAATAAAGAGGAGATGGGTGAAGTGCGAATTTATACACGTACGGGGGATCAAGGACAAACCAGTATCATTGGCGGTCGAGTAGATAAAGATAATATTCGGGTGGAAGCTTACGGAACGGTTGATGAGGCGAATTGTTTTGTCGGCAAAGCAATGACAGAACTGGATCCGGTTTTATTTCAGGATCTACTGGAAGATTTGGAAAAAATTCAACATGAGTTATTTGATTGTGGTGGGGATTTGGCAAATGTAACAAAGAAACGGGAACCGAAATTAACCGAAGAAGCGATAATCTATTTAGAAAACCGGATTGATCAAATCAATGAAGAATTGCCTGAAATTGAACGGTTTATTTTGCCCGGAGGAACGAGTGCAGCAGCAACATTACATATTGCCCGGACGGTGACAAGAAGAGCAGAAAGATTCGTCGTCAAATTAATGAAGGAACACTCAGTAATAACACCTTACCCATTGAAATTTTTAAATCGATTGTCTGATTATTTTTTCGTAGCCGCAAGATTAGTCAATTTTCGGCTCGAAGTAAATGATGTTGAATATGTTCGGAGCGCCCGTGTTTTTCGAAATGGAAAGAGGAAGGAGCAGACGGAATGAATGCGAAGAAAATCAGTTTGTTCGGTATCTTTTTAGCATTGGCTGTTGTCGGTGCTTCCATCAAAATTCCGGCCGTCATTGCCAGTGTTGCATTGGATATGGTTCCCGCGCTTATCGGGGCAGTCGTTTTAGGCGGGCGTGCCGGGGGATGTATTGCTTTTTTTGGTCATCTGTTATCGGCATTGATTGGCGGGATGCCACTGGGTCCGTTTCATGTGTTAATCGCTGTTGAAATGGCTGTTCTTGTTTGGGTATTTGGTTATTTTTATCAAAAGGGAAAACGGGTGTTGGGCGGTGTGTTATTTGTTGTGGGAAATACTTTTTTAGCCAGCCTCCCATTCCTTTTTATCATTGGCACCGGATTTTACGTCGGGATGATTCCGTCATTGTGTATCGGTTCCCTATTAAATACAATCTTAGCCATACTTCTGACACCAAGTTTATCAACGTATTTTGCAAAACGATTGCATGTATAAAGGAGAACAGCGATGAAAAGAGATATTACAGAAATTCCGTTAAATGACAAGAAGTCTCTTGTGATTGCTGCTGATAATAGCGGAGGCATCGGATTAAAGGCGCATGATATCGTTCAGACACCCTATGAAGTTGTTTCTTATTACGGGTTCCGTGTAGCTGTGATGGAATGTATGGCAGCTGGAGGAACACCGTTAGCTGTCGTGCTTCATAATTTTTCCGGGGATGATGTCTGGCCGTCGCTCATGAAAGGTATAGAGAGGGGCTTGGAAGAACTCGGTTTAGCAGATATTCCCATTACAGGTAGTACAGAGAGTAATTTTTCTCTCGTTCAATCAGCAATTGGTATTATTGTGATGGGGAAAAAAGACCGATTAGCTCATGACACCATTCTTTCTGTAGACAATATGAAATTGGCGGTAATCGGCTCTCCTTTAGTCGGAAATGAAGTTTTGGAGCGGGAACATGAAGTACTGTCTCTTTCGTTATTTCAGGAACTATGCCAATTGCAGGATGTCGTTCTTTTACCTGTCGGATCAAAAGGAATTTTGCATGAACTTCGAGTCCTGCTTAACTATGAATTCCCTAATCATCAAATCAATTGTGACGTCGATTTGGATAAATCTTCGGGACCGGCTACCTGTTGTCTAGTTGCTTATGATTCTTCTTTGGAACAAATTTTTCAGGATAAATGTGGACACTTATTTCATCAGATTTTAGTGAAGTGAATCGAGTAGGGATAAAGTGGCTGGATCCAAGAGGAATTTAACTCAAAGCTGACTGAAAAAAAGAAAAATGAAAATTGACTTTTATTGAATTTAGAATTAAATTTGATATAGAAAGAAAGGATATAATTGATTTAATCAAAAGGTTATGATTGGGTGAATATTTAATAAGATAAATGGAGGGGTTTTGATGGCTTTTGTTATAACAGCACCATGTAAGGACGAAAAAGCTGCCGAATGTGTGGAGGTTTGTCCTGTTGATTGTATAGAAGAAGGAGAAGATCAATTTTATATTGATCCGTCCATTTGTATTGATTGCGGAGCATGTCAAGCTGTTTGCCCGGTGGAGGCAATCTTTTATGAAGAGGACTTAACACCTGAAGAACAAGTTTATTTTGAAAAAGCCAAGAAATTTTTTGACAGATAATATCAATTTTGGGTAAGTGGTAGTGGTGCAATTCGCTATTGCTTTTTTATTGGAAACGGATAGAAAAAATGTGAAGAATAAGAATGAAAAACGATCTTTCCCTGACATAAAGGAGAGGTCGTTTTTTTTGAAGAATTCTTTAGTCTGCTAATGAAATAAAATGTTTTTATTGACAACTCTTCTTTCCGATGATATGATATGTTTATCGAATTCATATTTTAGTATATTAAAGAATTAAATTGCTAATAAGATAAATAAATTTGAATGGGAGAGGGCTTTTATGAAACGTCTGGGAAAAATAATATTCTTTATGTTATTCGTATCTCTATTAGCTGCATGCTCATCCGATGCCTCATCTAAAAATACAAGTAAAGAAGATAATCAATTAGTGATCGGGATTGATGATGCATTTGCCCCAATGGGATTCCGTGATGAAAACAATGAGATAGTCGGTTTTGATATTGATTTAGCAAAAGCGGCAGGTGAAAAAATGGGGAAGGATGTCGTTATTCAACCGATTGACTGGAGTGCGAAAGAATCGGAATTGAACAGCGGTCGCATTGACTTAATTTGGAACGGTTATACGGTTACAGATGAAAGAAAAGAAAAGGTATTATTCACGAAACCATATTTGGCTAATGCCCAAGTGATTGTCACATTGAAAGATTCCACAATTGAAAAACTGGATGATTTAAAAGGGAAAAATGTCGGTCTTCAAGCACAATCTTCCGCAAGCGATGCACTGAAATCCGCTCCAATTGCTTCAGATATCAAGCAGGTTACAGAATATAAAGATAATGTCCTTGCTTTAAGTGATTTAAAAAATGGTCGTGTCAATGCGGTTGTGATTGATGAAGTTGTTATCGATTATTACATGACGAAAGAACCGGATACGTATAAAATTTTAAAAGAATCCCTTGCACCTGAAGAATATGCGGTTGGTGTGAAAAAAGGGAATGACGCCTTATTAAAAGAAGTTCAAAAGGCACTGGATGAACTGATTGCTGACGGGACCGCAGCTAAAATCTCGGAAAAATGGTTTGGTGAAGATAAAGTATTAAAATAAAAAAAGTTTAATAGTTGCAGTAATACGTTTCGGCTGATTGCTCTTCCATGTATGTACCCTATCAAAGCGGAAGAGCAATAACCGATTTCATATGCATTTTTCCCTTGCTTTCTTCTACAATATAAATAAACATTCCAAACTTAGGAGGACCTTATGTCATTTGATTACATCAATATGGTTTTGAAACCGATGCTTGATGGAACGAAGGTAACGCTTTTGCTTTTTTTGATCGTTATCATTTTTTCCATTCCTCTTGGTTTTTTATTGACATTAGCTGTTCGAAGTAGGTTCAAACCATTATCATTAATTGTCCATGCCTATATTTATGTCATGCGCGGGACTCCACTATTGTTGCAATTATTGTTTATTGTTTTTGGACTGCCTCTGTTACCGGTGATCGGTGATTATTTAGTTCTTGACCGGTTTGTTGCGGCATGTCTTGGTTTCGTATTAAACTATGCGGCTTATTTTGCGGAAATTTTCCGCGGCGGGTTACTCGCAATCGATCGAGGTCAATATGAAGCTGCCCAGGTGCTTGGTTTTAATAAATGGCAAACGATGACCCGAATCATTTTGCCGCAAATGTTTCGTGTTGCTTTACCAACCGTGGCTAATGAATCGATTACGCTAGTTAAAGACACCTCTTTATTGTATGCTGTTGCAGTACCGGAATTGCTCCATTATGCACAAACGGCTGTTAACCGGGATTTTACAATCGTCCCGTATTTTGTCGCAGCAGTTATTTATCTGGTCATCACCTTGCTTTTGACAATGATTTTAAAGAGAATCGAGAGAAAATATCAATTTGAATAAGAGAGTGTGATATTGTGGCGCTTATAGAAGTTACTAATTTGATAAAGTCATACGATCGACTGGATGTATTGAAACAGATTAGTTTTACCGTTGAACGGAATGAGGTTGTTGCGATTATCGGTCCATCGGGTTCGGGAAAAAGTACATTATTAAGAAGTCTCGTTCATTTAGAAACTATCGATAACGGAACCATTACGGTAGATGGCAGCAGCTTAGTAAAGAATGGTGTGTATGCAAAGCCAAAAGAAATTAAAGAAATAACTGCGAAAATGGGAATGGTTTTTCAACATTTTAACCTGTTTCCTCATTTAACGGTAAAACAAAATTTAGAATTGGCTCCGAAACTTGTGAGAAAGGAAGCAAGCGGTGACTTGGAAAAAAGAAGTAGCGCATTGTTGGAAAAAGTCGATTTAGCTGATCGGGCAGACGCATTTCCGGCAAAGCTATCCGGCGGTCAAAAACAGCGGGTTGCCATTGCCCGGGCATTAATGATGAACCCGGAAATTTTGCTTTTCGATGAACCGACGTCAGCACTTGATCCTGAATTAACCGGTGAAGTATTAAAGGTTATGAAAGATTTGGCCGATGAACAAATGACCATGGTCGTCGTAACCCATGAGATGGCCTTTGCTAAAGAAGTTGCCGACCGGGTTATTTTTATGGATAAAGGGGAAATTATTGAATCCGATTCTCCTGCTCAAATTTTTAAAAACCCGAAAAATGAACGGACAAAAGCGTTCTTAGGTCTGCTTGAATAAATCAGTTTCAGAGCGGGCGATTAGTATTAAATGGGTTAGTCTTCTTAAATAAATCGGTGTCAGAACCCGGAAACGAAATCTGACACCTTATGGAAATTCAACAATGAATGTATCGGGGCATAATGCTTATTTTGATTTGCAAAAAGAAGGCCTGTTTATTGAAATTCAACAATGAACGTATCGGGCCCTGTCTGTTCAATGCTTCCGCCTCTAGGTTCGACACTTGCTTTCAATTTTTTAAATTCATCTACATCAATATCTCTAAATAACATTCTTGTCATTCCGTTTTGAGTCGGTAGGATTTCATGATCGATCGAGTTATCCATGTAAATGATCCATAATTGATAATCCTGATTGATTAACTCTTCAAGCCCGTCTACCTCCAACAACATTTCATTTCGATTACGATTTACCCAGACATAACCGTTTATTTGATTAAATTCAGATACCGGAGTGACTTTTATTTGTTGGGTATGAGGTGCGCTTTGAATTGTTTCCGGTGGTATTTCATCATTTTCGGCAATTTCATAATTCCTCGTGTTGATATCTTGATAATAACTGTGAACACTATAAAAAATTAGGAATACACATGCAATTGTTGCAAAAAGGAGACCGGGTTTCCCAATCACGGTTCTTCGTTTAAATGATTTTCCTTCCATCTGATTGATACTATGTTGAATACGATCTTTCATTGACTGAGAAGGTTGAAATTTCTTATGATCTTGACTTAATAAAAACTGCCAATCGCTCAATAAATATTGACATTTTTTACAATGGTACAGATGAGCTTTTATTTGTTTCGCATCCCATTCCCCAATGTTTCCCAATAGATAGTCAACCAGTTGTTCTTCAGGGATGTGCTTAGATTTCATCATTTTTTCTCACCTCGATCAATACCTACCCATTGCATCAGTGCTTTTTGCTTTCGTAAATTATTCAGTCCATATCGGATGAGTGATTTTACTGAGCCTAACGGTTTTTTCATAGTCATTGCAATCTCATTATGTGTTTCCCCATTATAATAGGAGCGAATAATTGCTTCCCGCTGTTCAATCGGGATTGCCTTTAATGCTTCAACAATTAAATGCTTTTCTAATGAATGTAAAAATTGTAAATCTGCTCCCGGTTCCATTTTTTTGCTCCCCGATAAATTTTCAAGACGATGAATAAGAAGAGGTTTATTTTTCCGTAACCGATCCAGTGAACGGCTCTTTGTTTTTACGGCAAGCCAAGCTTTGATACTTCCTTTTTCCTCTGAATACTGCCTTGCTTTTTGATAAACTTCCAAAAATACATCGTGACAAATATCTTCAGCCTCTGCGTGATTATGAACGATGGAAAAAGCAATTTGGTAAACAAAGGAAATATATTTTTCATAAAAAATATCAAAAGCTTGTCGGGAGCCGGCTGCAATATCCTTTAATAATTGGATATTTTCCTGATCATTACTCATCAGAAACGCCCCCCTTAAAAGCTAAAACGTTGTTGAAAGGTTCATTTGCTAATTAGCCCTAAAAGGTTTAACCATATTTTGCTGTGTTTCAAAGTAAGTCCATTCAAAAAAATGCTCTTGCTAATTCGATCACAACTTTCATAAAAAATTTATCACCAAATTTTTAAAATGACAAATCTAAAATTGATATTTTTGCGTATTAAATATGAAAATCTAAAAGGAGGGAATGAAAATGACAGGTAAATTGAAAAAGATGATTTCGATTATCGCAGTTGGCTTCATCCTTCTTACTTTTATCAAGCCCGGACAAGTTTTGGCTGTAGAAGGTGTATCATTATTTACACCGTATACAGGATTATCTGCAACGCCAGGTGAAACAATCAATTACTCTATTACCGTTATCAACAGTAGCCCGAGTATAAAAAATATGTCTTTTTCCGTTGAAGGCTTACCCGACGGCTGGCAGTATAAAATAACAGCAGACGGTAGAGAAATTAAGGAGCTGTCCGTCCGGGGAAACAGTGAAGAAAAAATATCTTTGGACATTACTTCACCGCTCGATGTCCAAAAAGCAGATTATCGTTTTTCGTTAGTTGCATCGGACGGAAACAGCAATTCAAAACTACCATTTTTAATCTCAATCAGTGAACAAGGAGCACTGGCATCAGCATTGACAAGCGACCAGGCAAATTTACAAGGGAATGCTGATTCTAAATTCACCTATACGGTCACATTGCGAAACCGAACAGCCGATACTCAAAATTATGCATTAAGTTCTTCTGCCGAGAAAGGATGGGGGGTAAGCTTTAAAACAGGCAGTGATTCAGTTACATCTGTAAAATTAGAGCCGAATAATACACAAGATATTACTGTCGAGGTGACACCGCCGGAAAAAGTGAAAGCCGGAACCTATAAAATCCCAATCAAGGCAACGAGTGGTAATACGTCAGCAGAACTTGAACTGGAGGCAGTTATTACCGGTACTTACGAATTAGAATTAACCACACCTTCAGGAAAATTGAGTACAGATATAACTGCCGGTAAAGAAAAAATAGTTGATTTAGTTATTAAAAATACCGGTACTGCACCATTGACAGATGTCAGTATTACAGCGAAAACTCCTCCAAACTGGGAGTCGGAATTTGACAGAAGCACGATTCCCGAAATCGAACCCGGAAAATCGGCAACTGTAAAGGCAAAAATAAAAGCCTCTGATGATGCGATTGCCGGTGACTATGTAACAACATTTACTGCTACAGCGGCAGAAAAATCGGCGGATGCCACCTTCAGAATTTCGGTTAAAACATCAACACTTTGGGGAATTGTTGCTGTCCTCATCATTGCAGGAGTAGTAGCGGGATTATACTACATTGTTAAAAAATATGGGAGGAGATAGCTGTGACAACCCCAATTATCCAATTGGACAAACTCACGAAAAAATATGAAGAACAACTTGCGGTTAATAACTTATCTCTTTCCATTCATAAAGGTGAAATCTTTGGGTTACTGGGACCAAACGGTGCAGGCAAAACGACAACGATATTAATGATGTTGGGATTAAGTGAACCAACTTCAGGAAATATTACGGTCTGTGGAATAAACCCGACCCGAAATCCGATTGCAGTTAAGAAAAAAGTTGGGTATCTTCCGGACGATGTCGGTTTTTATCAACATATGACCGGTTTGGAAAATTTATTGTATACAGCGCAATTGAACGGAATTCCTTTAGATGAAGCGAAAAAAAGGGCCCATCATTTATTACAAAAAGTCGATTTACTGGATGCTGCCGATAAAAAAACAGGAAAATATTCACGGGGGATGAGGCAAAGACTCGGACTCGCCGATGTACTCATGAAAAAACCGGAAGTCATTATTTTGGACGAGCCGACTTTAGGGATTGATCCTGAGGGCGTTCGAGATTTTTTAAAATTAATCCGGGAATTAAACGAAGAGGAACAAATGACCGTTCTTCTATCCTCCCACCATTTACATCAGGTCCAACAAATCTGTGATCGAGTCGGAATTTTTGTCAAAGGAGAATTATTGGCTGCGGGAGATATGGAAAGCTTGGCAAAGCAATTGTTTGTTGAAGATACATTTGTGATTGAAATTAAAGCCCAACCTATTCATAAGGAATTCATAGAACGATTGCAGACCATCCCGAATGTCAATAAAGTAGAAACCGTTCCTAGTGGTATAGAAATCTATTGTAAAGAAGATGTTTCTGCCGCAATAAGTAGAGCGATTATCGAGTCAGGCGCTTCCCTTTATCAATTACAAAAGAAAAATTTTGGACTTGATGAAATTTACCATCGTTATTTTGAAGGAGGTAATCCGGATGGAATTGGCCTCACTAAAAAATAAATGGTCGTTACTTATGAATAAGGAACATACGGAAAAGCATAGGAACAACAACACATTTTGGGTCATTGTCCAAAAAGAATTCAGCGATTATATATCAAGCTGGCGAATTATTATTTTATTGGCGATTATTCTTTTAACATGCGTTGGTTCCCTTTATACTGCTGTTACAACTATTCAAGATGCTATTGACGCCAATGAATCGGCCGAGGAAATTGGGCGGAGTTCGTATTTATTTTTGCAATTATTTACAACGAGTGATGGAACTTTACCTTCGTTTATCACTTTTGTTGGATTTTTAGGCCCATTGTTAGGAATTGCTCTTGGTTTTGATGCGATTAACTCAGAACGAAATAAGGGAACATTGAGTCGGTTAATGGCCCAACCGATTCCAAGAGATTATGTCATTAACGGCAAATTTGTCGCTGCCTTATTACTAAGTAGTTTATTATTTTTCACTTTAGGATTATTAGTTATGTCTATGGGCATGTTAATTTTGGGTATACCGCCAACTTTAGAAGAATTCTTCCGGATCGTGTTTTTTCTTATTTCATGTATCGTATATATTGCCTTTTGGTTAAACTTAAGTATATTGTTTTCAGTCATTTTTCGTCAGGCGGCAACATCGGCTCTTTCTTCAATTGCTGTTTGGTTATTTTTTAGTGTATTTTATACGATGATTATCAATCTGATTGCAAAGCCGCTTTTAAACAATGATTCCATTACAACAGTTGAACAGGCAGTCGGCAGGCAAGAATTCGTACTTAACTTGCTCAGACTATCGCCAAACTATTTATTTAGTGAAGCAACGACAACCTTGCTCTCGCCAACCGTGAGAAGCTTGGGGCCGCTAACCATGGAGCAAACGGTTGGGGCAGTAGCGAGTCCGTTGCCGTTATCTCAAAGTCTATTATTAATTTGGCCGCAGCTAACCGGAATGATTGCTGCAACAATGATTTGTTTTGTCATTGCCTACATTTTATTCATGCGGCAAGAAATACGCGCGAACTAATTTTGCGTATGTTTTGACAGTATGTAAATTAGATAGTATTCTGACTTCTGCACCTTATATGGTAAAAAACCAGCCCTAAACCTAGTAGTAACAAATGTTTAGGGCTGGTTTTGTCTGTCACAGTGTTGTAAGGAAAATTATTCCTTTTTCACGTCTCCTAAAATTTTTTTGATTTCTCCGAGTGACATGTATTTCTTCCCAAAATCGATTCCCAATTCCTTGCAGATGTCGACAAGCACCTCATCTAAATACTCAAGCAGATAATAGTTTAACCATTTTTGGACGAAAGGGTGTACCAAATGTTATCTCCCGCGGTCATCCCCTTATCCGCCACCACAATGATGCGCCCGAGAGAAAAGTTGCGCTGAATGTTTCCAAGCATTGGGATCAGGGTTTGCTTATCCAACATATTCCCGGGATAGAGGCCGTAAGTAATCGGAATCCCGCCGGTGTCCATAAATAGCCCTATCTGTAGGGTGCTTGCTTTTATAATTTAACACCATACTTGTATATTACCTTTTTTTACATAATCTATTTACGACTGCACCAATGACAAGACCAATAATAGTTGCAAATAAAAATATTTTCAAAGTATCCAAAGTAATATCGATTCCAATAAGCAGTAAAACACCGAATCCAATTAAATAACCTAAAATAATACCAAAAAATTTCCTCATTGACAAAGACCTCCAAATTTAAAAAAAAACCATGAATAGTATTACAGTATTTCTAGTATTATGATAATGTATTTCTGTAATAAAATAAATATTTAGTCTATTATTAATTTGGCCGCAGCTAACCGGAATGATTGCCGCAACATTGATTTGTTTTGTCATTGCCTACATTTTATTCAGGCGGCAAGAAATACGCGCGAACTAATTTTGCGTATGTTTTGACAGTATGTAATTTATATAGTATCATAACTGTAATCAATAATTAATCTGTTTTTGATAAGGGGAGTAGCTTCTACAGCGAGGTCGTCATTACGGAGATTTGTTCTCTCGGCTTTGTTGGCAATATTGATTGTTAGCGAGACCTTACCTCCATTATTGAATGAAGGTAGGTCTCTTTATTTCTCTTTTGCATGTTTAACCGTGTGATTGAATAGGTATGTTAGGAATATAATTATAAAAGGTGATTATATGGACAACTTTTTAATGAATAGTTTTCCAGAGAATATTAAGAAAGAAATAGAACAGATTCAAAAGCTTATTTTACCATTGGCGAGGAAAACTTCGAAATATATGTTTTGGACATTTCCACTTATTGGTATTGCGATGATTAATCTTATCTATTTATTGTTTTTTACAACAAGAGACGGAGATTTTTATATACCGGTAATTATTTATGCGGTCATCGGTGCATTTGGATTTGCTCTTTTACGGGAAACAAAACTAACCAAAAAGGAAATAGAACGTATCGGCGTTCGCTATATTATTGAACGGATGAAAAAAAGCCGCTATTTAACAAGTGAAAGAAAAAACCAGTATATTCATCTTGTTAATGAGAAACCGGTTATGGCTATGGAGAATTTTATTAAGTTTCTTCAAGAAGAAGATCGTTTGAAAAGATTGACAACA
The DNA here is from genome assembly GCF_000751775.1 of Caldibacillus thermoamylovorans. GTDB lineage: Bacteria > Bacillota > Bacilli > Bacillales > Caldibacillaceae > Caldifermentibacillus > Caldifermentibacillus hisashii. The sequence continues at coordinate 39,228 of NZ_CCRF01000079.1, read as the reverse complement.
GATGATGAAGATTAGCATATACAGGACGGATCCATAGGGGTCTGTCCTTTTTTGTTAAAATAAAAGATTATCCACAGCTTATGTATTCTTTTCCTTCAGCTTCATGATTAATTCCCGCGGTGTTTCCGCTTCAACAAAAGTCGAATTAACTAAAACATAGGGAGAACATGTACATTCATCACAATAACTTAAGCAATCCATCTCTTTCACTTGATAGTCTTGTTCATTGACCAATTCCTCTAATTCGTCAAACAGATCATCATCATAAAATTGGTTTAAATTATTGGTACAGAACTCCAATATAACCTTTTTCTTTTTTTTAAAAAGCCCCATAACCGATTTCCCCATTCGTTCCGTTTTGTCCTTATTATACAAATGTTTTACTAAATTTAATAGCAACATGCTTTATGGAATGTGTTTCACTTATGGATGAGGGGCATTATTTTTCAGTCAGGGTTGTTTAGTAATAAAGAACTCCCTATTTTTAGGATAGGGAGCATTTGTTATTCTTTGTTTAATCCGATAGTAGCCTCTTTTCTATGCTCGCGGTGTAGCCGGACAAGTCGAACGATGTTTAAAACAATCGTTTTTGAAACGGCATAGACCGGAACACCTAAAATCATACCCAAAATCCCCGCAATGTTTCCGGCTACCAATAAAATAATAATGATCGTCGCCGGATGGGTATCCAGAGCTCGCCCAATGACTAGCGGTGAGATAAAATTGCTCTCGAACTGCTGAGCGACTACGGCAACGACAACGACCAATATAGCCGTCCATGGGGAAATAAATAGCCCGACGATAAAAGCAGGAGCTGCCCCTAAAAACGGTCCGACATATGGAATAAAATTGGTCACCGCAACTGCTAATCCTAATAATAATGCATAAGGTAAGCCAATGATCATGTAACCGATAAATGACAATGTACCTACACATAGTGAAACGATTATCTGTCCTTGAATATAGGTTGCTAAAGTGTTTGTTGTATCTTTTAAAATAACTAAGCCTTCTTTACGATACGATTTCGGCAAAAACCGTAAAATTGCATTCGGCAGTTTATGCCCATCTTTTAATAAATAAAAAAGTAAAAATGGTACCGTCACAATGACTAAAGTAATATTCGCAACCGCACCAATTAAGCCGGATAGACTATTTGTGACAGCTGTTGGAATATCCGAAAGATAACTCATTAAATTATGTTGAATTTGATCAAGATCTACATACTCTTGATTTTGAATCCAATGGAACGCGTCTGACTTGGATATATCATTGATGATCTCTGGAAGCTTATCGATATATTTTGGAATATTTGCAAAAAGCTCGCGAAATTGCTGTGATAAAATTGGGATTACTAATGCTACGATAAGAACGACGAGCCCGATAAATAATACATACAAAATAAAAATGGCCAAAGTTCGTGGAATTTTTATTTTTTCCAATAAAGAAACGATCGGATTAAAGAGAAAATAAAGGAAACCCGTTATTAATATCGGGAAAAACAAAGTGGATAAAAAGACGACAATCGGATTAAACAGAAACGAAATTTTGGTACATATGTAAATAATTCCGACGATAAGCAGAATCTCTAATGTCCAAAAATGTAATTTAGTTTTAAACAACCGAACAAACTCCTTCCGTTTATGTATAAGTTAATATTATAGAATACGGATGGAAATTTCCATAGGTTTCAAATATTCATGTAGAAAATTTTAATGGGATCAATTTTATTGTGTTGATTAAAGGGGAAGAGTGATTAGGCGGGAAGAAAAATGTTTTATCCGGCACATATTTTTTATTGAAGAAGTTAATGGCAATGAGCGATTTTTCCGTTTAACAAAATCAACAAAGGCAATTTCCCGTCAAGAAATTGCCTCATTAAAAGCAAATTTATTGAATTTGTTGGTTGTTGTAAGGAAATTGGTTGCTATAGCCTTGAAATTGTTGGTGAGATTGTTGCAATTTTTGCTGATCAGCTGCCTCAAAACCGTACCAGCCTTTTTTGAACATGATTTCAAACAGTTCACGTTGGCAATTTTGTGTTTCAGTAAAAATGTCCAAAACATCTTGATATAAATCGGAATAACTTGTTTCATTCAACGCAGTGCTGTAGGCCCAAGTCATATATTTCTCCGTTGCCAGCATATCATTAATAAAATCCCGGTCATTCATATCCGGAGTTTTTTGTAATTGGACAGCAGGATTTTGAATTTTATTTTGTTGGCTCATTTATGTAACCTCCCTAGATTCGATTATGTTTAGTGACTGCCGCTGAAACCGGTTTGTTGACTGCCGGATGTATTTAAGTGGGTTAAGATCGTCTGATAATGCTTTTGATGCATTTCCCCGGCATGATGAAGAGCGGCTTTAATTTCCGGATCTTGACATTGATTTGCAAAAAAATGAGCTTTTTTCATAGCAATCAAATTCCAAGACAACATGTCAGTTAAATATAAAGAATCTTTTACGGTTACGACTTTAGGCGGCTCTTGCATAATTTGCCCGCTTTGATTTTGCTGTGTTTGTTGCTGTTCCATATAGTGGCCTCCTTTATTTTTACTACTCATATCTTTCCACTGTTTCCTTAATTTATGTAAAATATGCTTTTATACACTTAAACCGAAAAATTATTTATCCTACTTCGGTCGGCGGGAAAACTCCCCCTACAAATTTAAATTGTTCAAGACAGGCAAGAGAGGGGATGCACACATACTTTACCTAGTTCAATAAAGAATTATTTGGGATATTGCTGCCTCAGCTGATTGAAATTTACTACATTTATATAAAATTTCGTGATTCTAGATGATTATATATTGCAATGTTGGGAAAAATTATGTATATTAAAAACATGGATGGAAAATTATTTTAGAAATTTTTTTTCGACTAAAAATGAATGAGTGTTCATTCAAGACTGAACAAAGGGGGAAAGAAGTTTTGGTTAAACAAATTAAAAAAGCCGCCGTACTAGGTTCCGGTGTCATGGGTTCCGGCATCGCAGCACATTTGGCAAATGTTGGGATCCCGACATTATTGCTCGATATTGTACCAAATGAATTAACAAAAGAAGAAGCTGCAAAAGGACTGACATTAAATGATAAAGTCGTCCGTAATCGAATTGCAGAAGCAGGTAAACAAAAATTACTTAAACAAAAACCGGCACCGTTGACTACAAAAGATAATCTATCCCTGATTGAAGCAGGAAACTTAGAAGATGACTTAGAGCGACTCAGTGAAGTTGATTGGATAATTGAAGTCGTTGTCGAAAGATTGGATATTAAGAAATCCGTTTTTGAAAAAGTTGACCAATATCGGAAACCGGGAACAATTGTAAGCTCAAACACATCCGGAATTTCCGTCAACGTAATGGCGGAAGGTCGCTCAGAAGATTTTAGAAAACATTTTCTCGGCACGCATTTTTTCAATCCGCCGCGTTATTTAAAACTATTGGAAGTCATTCCGACAAAAGATACCGATCCGGAAGTCGTTCATTTCATGGAAAAATTCGGTGAAGATGTCCTTGGCAAAGGGGTAGTCATTGCCAAAGATACACCGAACTTTATTGCCAACCGCATTGGAACATACGGGTTATTAATCACCTTACAGGAAGTATTAAACAATGGTTATTCCATCGGTGAAGTCGATTCCATTACTGGACCGATGATTGGCAGACCAAAAAGTGCCACATTCCGTACCCTCGATGTTGTCGGACTGGATACATTTGTTCACGTTGCCAACAATGTGAAAGATCAAGTAGAAGGAGAAGAGAAAGAAGTATTTACCGTTCCACCGCTACTTGAAAAGATGTTAGAAAGAAAATGGTTAGGTGCGAAAACAGGTCAAGGATTTTTCTTGAAAAAAGGGAAGGAAATTCATGAGTTAAATCCAAACACGTTAGAATATGAACCGGTCAAAAAACTGAGAACGCCTTCTACGGAACTGGCAAAACAACAAAAGGGTTCAAAGGCAAAACTCCAAGCATTGGTTTATGCGGATGACCGTGCCGGAAAACTATTATGGAGTGTGTTCTCTAAAACATTGGTTTACTCTGCAGAATTACTTTATGAAATTGCCGATGATATAGTTGCTGTTGATAATGCAATGAAATGGGGCTTCGGCTGGGAACAAGGTCCGTTTGAATCTTGGGACGCTATTGGTCTTGAAAAATCAGTTCAGCGTATGGAAAGTGAAGGGTTGACTGTTCCAAGCTGGATTAAAGAAATGATCGCAAACGGTGCAACTTCTTTCTATAAAGAAGATAACGGTACAATCCTGTATTATGACCGTGGAGAATATAAACCGGTTAAACAAAACGAGAAATCTATCAATCTTAAACTATTGAAAAAGCAAAAAGGCGAGATTATGAAAAACTCCGGGGCCAGCTTGATCGATATCGGTGATGGTGTAGCATTACTTGAGTTCCACTCACCAAACAACGCCATTGGACTTGATATCATTCAAATGATTAACAAATCCATTGAAGAAGTGGAGAAAAACTATAAAGGTCTTGTCATCGCAAACCAAGGGAAAAACTTCTGTGTCGGTGCGAATATTGCAATGATGCTAATGGAAGCACAAGACGATAATATTTTTGAGCTAGATTTTGTGATTCGCCAATTCCATAAAGCGATGTTAAATATTAAATACAGTAAAAAACCGGTTGTGGCCGCACCACATCAAATGGCTCTCGGTGGAGGAGCTGAAGTAATTCTGCCGGCTGCACGAATTCAAGCATCACCTGAAAGCTATATCGGCCTTGTGGAAGTCGGTGTTGGATTAATCCCGGGCGGTGGCGGAACAAAAGAGTTATATATCAAACATTTAAACAGCATGCCTAAAGGAGTCAAATTCGACTTACAAGAAGTTGCAAACAAAGTATTTGAAACAGTTGCGACTGCAAAAGTATCCACCTCAGCTGAAGAGGCAAGAGAATTTGGGTTCTTAAATAATCTTGACGGAATTAGCAAAAATCCGGATCATGTCATTTATGATGCCAAACAAGTTGTTATCGAACTTTATGAAAGCGGTTATCAGCCACCTGTGCGTAAAAAAGTACCGGTCGTCGGTGAAACCGGTTATGCAACATTACTCCTTGGTGCACAAGGGATGCATTTATCCGGTTATATTTCCGAGCATGATTTAAAAATAGCCAAAAAGCTTGCATACGTATTGGCTGGCGGTAAAGTGCCGTTCGGAACAGAAGTAGATGAAGAATATATTCTTGACTTGGAAAGAGAAGCATTTTTAAGTTTAATAGCAGAACCGAAAACGCAAATGCGGATGCAACACATGTTGGTAAAGGGAAAACCGTTACGGAATTAATAGAATAGAAGAGAAGAAGGATTGCTGTCAAAGCTTTCATAGTGGAGCCAGGCAGGAAAACTTGTCAAAGGTTTAATCCAATTACTATACTTTTTTATTCGAGTACAAAGGGGGAAACGATGTGAGAGAAGCAGTAATTGTCGCCGGTGCGCGGACACCTGTGGGAAGGGCAAAAAAAGGAACACTTCGTCATACGCGACCGGATGACTTAGGTGCACTGGTTGTAAAAGAAACATTAAAAAGAGCAAACCATTATGAAGGCCCGATTGATGATTTAATTATCGGCTGTGCAATGCCGGAAGCCGAACAAGGATTAAATATGGCAAGAAATATTGGTGCATTGGCAGGTCTCCCATATACAGTACCGGCAATTACCATTAATCGCTATTGTTCATCGGGATTGCAAGCAATTGCCTATGGCGCGGAAAAAATCATGCTTGGTGGGGCAGAAGCTGTCTTAGCCGGTGGTGCTGAATCCATGAGCATGGTGCCAATGATGGGACATGTGGTTCGCCCGAATGCAAAATTAGCTGAAACGGCACCGGAATATTATATGGGCATGGGTCATACAGCTGAGCAAGTTGCGGAAAAATACGGCATTACTCGGGAAGAACAAGATGCTTTTGCCGTGAGAAGCCATCAAAGAGCGGCAAAAGCGATTGCAGAAGGGAAATTCAATGAGGAAATTGTCCCTGTTGATGTCACTTTCCGCTCCGTCGATGAAAACAATAAACTCGTTGAAAAAACTGTTCAATTTACGACTGATGAAGGTGTTAGACCGGATACCACCTTGGAAGTTTTGGCGAAATTACGCCCGGCTTTCAATGTCAAAGGTACGGTTACGGCCGGTAATGCTTCACAAACAAGTGACGGTGCGGCAGCGGTTCTCTTAATGGATCGGGAAAAAGCAGAGGCAGAAGGGTTAAAGCCGCTTGCCAAATTCCGTTCTTTTGCAGTGGGAGGTGTGCCGCCGGAAATTATGGGAATTGGTCCTGTCGTCGCAGTTCCAAAGGCACTGAAACTGGCCGGGTTAGAATTGTCTGATATCGGATTAATTGAGTTAAATGAGGCCTTTGCTTCTCAATCGATTCAAGTGATTCGGGAATTAGGCTTAGATGAAGAGATTGTCAATGTCAATGGCGGAGCAATCGCTTTAGGTCATCCACTTGGTTGCACCGGTGCAAAATTAACGCTTTCTCTTATCCATGAAATGCGAAGAAGAGATGTTCAATTTGGTGTCGTTACAATGTGTATCGGAGGCGGAATGGGTGCAGCAGGTGTGTTTGAACTGCTGTAAGGAAATTGGAAACAATAAGAATATGAGAGTTGCTCCTTTCATATTCTTTTCAACTAAATATAACTTTTAGGGAGGAATTTTTCATGGCAAAATCTGTTGATGAAATTGTAAAAGGTGGTAGTTTTATAATTGAAGAAATCGGTCCGGATCAAGTATTTACACCGGAAGATTTTACAGAAGAACATTTAATGATTGCAAAAACAACAGAAGACTATGTTGCAAATGAAGTCATGCCTGTCGTAGAAAAATTGGAAAATCATGAGTTCGAAAACTCTGTGAAACTGTTAAAGCATGCCGGGGAACTTGGTTTACTTGGGACAGACGTACCGGAAGAATACGGTGGTCTTGGTTTAGATAAAATTACTTCTGCGCTGATTGCTGAAAAAATGTCTCGTGCCGGTGGTTTCTCGATTTCTCACGGAGCCCATGTCGGAATCGGATCATTGCCGATTGTTCTATTCGGTAATGAAGAACAAAAACAAAAATATTTACCGAAACTTGCATCCGGGGAACTGCTTGCCGCTTATGCATTGACAGAACCCGGATCCGGATCGGACGCATTAGGTGCAAAAACAACGGCAAAATTAAATGAAGCAGGTACCCACTATATTTTAAACGGTGAAAAACAATGGATTACCAATGCCGGCTTCGCTGATGTATTTGTCGTTTATGCTAAAGTCGACGGTGAAAAATTCACTGCATTTATTGTTGAACGCACATTCCCGGGCGTATCTACCGGTGCAGAAGAAAAGAAGATGGGAATTAAGAGTTCGTCCACTCGTACATTAATTTTAGAAGATGTTCCGGTCCCTGTTGAAAATGTTTTAGGTGAAGTTGGCCGCGGTCACGTGATTGCCTTTAATATTTTGAATATTGGCCGCTATAAATTAGGTGTTGGGGCAGTCGGCGGTTCCAAATCTGCATTTGAACTAACAGTAAAGTATGCCAAAGAACGGAAACAATTTAACCGTACAATTGCCAGCTTCAACTTAACCAAAGAAAAATTAGCGACATTAGCTTCTGAAATTTATGCCGCAGAAAGTTCTGTTTATCGCACAGTCGGCCTATTTGATGAAAGAATGGGCAGTTTTAGTGAAGAAGAAGCAAGAGACGGAAAAGCAATTGCCGCTTCCATTGCGGAATATGCCATTGAGTGCTCCTTAAATAAATTCTTCTCCACAGAGGTATTGGACCATGTTGTTGACGAAGGGGTACAAATCCATGGCGGTTACGGATTCATGCAAGAATATGAAATCGAACGGGCTTACCGTGATTCTCGAATCAATCGTATTTTTGAAGGAACCAATGAAATTAACCGTTTACTCGTCCCGGGCACCTATGTGAAAAAAGCAATGAAAGGTGAACTGCCTTTATTTGAAAAAGCACAAAGCTTACAAGAAGAACTTATGATGCTGATGCCGGAAGAACCGGGTGATGAACCATTAGCATTGCAAAAATATTTAGTCCGTAACGCAAAGAAAATCGCATTAATGGCAGCCGGTCTTGCAGTTCAAAAATTTGGAGAAAAACTGGAAGAGGAGCAAGAAATCCTTGTAAATATTGCTGATATCGTTTCCTTTACCTATGCGATGGAATCTGCAGTATTACGCACAGAAAAGGCGATTGCCCGTGACGGTTTAGAAAAGAGCAAACAAAAACTGCTTTATACAGAAATTTTTGCTCAAGCCGCCTTCAACCGAATCGAAGCGGATGCAAAAGAAACATTAATTGCTGTATCCGGCGGTGATACTCAGCGGATGTTATTATCTTCATTACGCAAATTAACCCGTTACACACCAATTAATGTGATTCCGAAAAAACGGGAAGCTGCAGATAAATTAATTGAAGCAGAAAAATATATTGTATAATGTGATATTAAACAATCATAATTAACAAAATTCATTCTCTTACATGTAAAACAGTTCATGGTGGGACGGATTCAAAGGTCAGGTCTTGTAACTATTTTTGCAAGATTTACTTGAAAGGATCCACTCACATGAACTGTTTTTTCTTTCCGGCTACTATTACACAAACTATTTTTCCTAAACAGGAGATTTACGAATCGGTAAAAGGCTGATTCTTTTCAAACTAACGCTACGTGCTATAATAGAAAAAGAAGGATTGTAAATGATAAGGTGGTGTTAAAATGTCGATAACATTTTATTGGTATCCGAACTGCGGGACATGTCGTAAAGCCAAAAACTGGTTAGATGCACACGGGGTTTCCTATAATGCTGTCCATATTGTGGAAAATCCCCCCAATCGTGATGAAATTGAGCAATTATATAAAAAAAGCGGGTTGGAATTGAAAAGACTTTTTAATACGAGTGGTCAAAAATATCGTGAATTGGGCCTAAAAGATAAAGTAAAAACTTTAGAAGAAGGGGAGCTACTTGATCTTTTAGCTTCTGATGGCATGCTTTTAAAAAGGCCGATTGTAACAAATGGTGAGAAAGTGACTGTCGGTTTTAAAGAAGAAGAGTTCGAAAAGGAATGGTTAAATAAATAGTTATTGTTCGCGTTAATTCGCGATGTGTGCGTGAACAAGTTTTAATAAGAATCTTAAGATAAATAGTCGTTTATTGTACGAGTTAATTCGCAATAAGTGATAACAAGTTCCAAAAAGAACGGGTAAATAAATAGTCGTTTACTTGTACTTTTAACAATCGCTTTTGTATGATAAATTTGTTCTATACATCATTTTTGGAGGGATTAGCATGGGAACAGCAAAAGATTTTCGTTTTTCCAAGGAGCATGAGTGGGTAAAAGTAGAAGGGGATAAAGTCCGGGTCGGTATCAGTGATTTTGCTCAATCAGAACTCGGCGATATTGTTTTCGTGGAACTTCCTGAAGTTGGAAAAAAATTACAGGTGAATGAGCCATTTGGAAGTGTGGAATCGGTAAAAACAGTTTCTGAATTGTATGCACCGATCAGCGGGACAATTGTTGAAGTTAATGAACAATTAACCGACAGTCCGGAATTAGTTAACGAATCTCCATATGAACAAGCTTGGATGGTTGTCATTGAACCGAAAGACCTTTCTGAATTAGAAACATTAATGAACGCCGACGAATACGATCAAATGATTAATGAAGCAAAATAAATGAGATACATATTTTGGAGGGCATCTGAGTTTAGATGTCCTTTTTTTAATTTTGTCAGGGGAAAATTGGAATTTCATGTACAATCTGATTCGTTCCTTTTATATGTTTCGCATACAGATAAAGGAAAATAGGGGGAGTCAAGCTAATGTGTTCTTCCTTTTTTCCCTATTCCTTCAATAATTTTTCAAAGTTGCATAGTAATATAAAAAGGAACATATTAGTTGTCTATCTTGTTGTTTCTTTGTATCATGTTGGATAGGTGATCGAAAATGGAGGAAGCTGTTGAGAAAGTTATAATTGTAGAGGGAAAATCGGATAAGAAAAAAGTACAAGAGGTAATAAATGAATCTGTAGAAATCATCTGTACAAATGGAACGATTGGGCTGAGCAAATTGGATGAACTAATTGATATGTTATATGATAAAGAAGTATTTGTGCTTTTTGATGCTGATGACTCAGGAGACAAATTGAGAAAACAATTCAAACGTGAATTTCCGGAAGCAAAACATATATACATTGATCGTACCTATCGGGAAGTTGCTTCAGCCCCGGAAAATCATGTTGCGACTGTTCTTTTACAAGCAAATATACAAGTACATTCAAAATATTTATTGTAATCTTAAGCCATATGGAAATAAGGGATGAATCAAATGGAACAATGGACTGGTGAAACATTTTACCAATATTTAAAGAGCGGGAAGAAAGGTGCCTTTTACTTATACACCCCTTTATGTGGTACTTGTCAAGTAGCAGGAAAAATGTTAGAAGTGATCACGAAATTATTGCCGGACTTACCGATTGGGAAAGCCGATATAAATTATTTACCGGAAATTGCGGAGACATTTTTTATCGAAAGTGTTCCCTGTTTAGTCCTCTTCAATGAACATCAAGTGAAAGAAAAAATTTATGCCTTTCAAGATGTTCCTTACTTATATGAAAAATTAAAAAAACTTTAATCCGATGCTGTCCTAAAAGGTTTATGTGAAATTGACAAAATAACCTTTTGAAAGGGCGGCTATTTTATTTTTTTTAAAAAAGGAGAATTTTAACATATAGAGAATTAATATAAATAGAGCCTGATTATGAACGTAACATTGCTACAAAACGGTACTCGGCTCAATATTGCTCGGGGGTATCTCAGTATGGTGGCTGTCGATAATTTTCTAAAGAGGATCAATCATCAACCGGTTGTTCGAATTTTAGTTCCGAACGAGCCGGTCACTGTTCTGATTCGGAACCGAAAAGACGCTTGTTATCTCATTTTTTCTAAAGACAAGGTTGAATTCATAAAGGAATATAATGGTGAAATAGATTGTGAGTTGTCAGGAGAGGAAAAGATGATTCAATCTATCCTTGATGGAAAAATACGGCTGCAAGAAGCAATAAAGTTACGTCATGTTCAAATTGAATGTAATTACCGAACAATGCTTTTGCTTGAATCATTTTTCTGGCTCCAACGGGTAGAAGGATAAGGAATCGATCGGGTTCGGGGGAATCTATTTGGTGGATAACCGGCTAGAGCGGGTGCGGTTCTTGGATAAATATATCCTAATTGGTGGATATAGTCGAAAAAGCCCGTGTTTCAAAAAAATGAACACCGCAATTACCGAGTTTTGGGGTTACCGAAAAAATTTAGTTGGAAATTTTTCATTAGTATATAAAAAAATCTTTATTGACTCAACTATTTTTTAATGATAATATGAATTTTATATTAAATAAAATAAATACTAGCGTCTAACTCTTATCAAGAGAGGTGGAGGGATGTGCCCGATGAAGCCCGGCAACCGTCAATTTTTTATTGAAATGGTGCCAATTCACACAAAGTTTAAAGACTTTGAGAGATAAGAGAAAGGACATTCGATTATATTCGCGTGCCTTTCTACTTATCAGTGTAGGAAGGCTTTTATTTTTAAACAAGAAATAAAATAATTCGTCTCACATTTTGATCATTTCCTACAAAAAGGAGAAGTTTAGACTGAAGGAGGGTGTGAAATGATCAATGTACAAAATATCACGAAAGTTTTCACAACCAAATCCGGGCCATTAACGGCTGTAAATCATGTGAATTTTACGATAGATGAGGGAGAAATCTTTGGAATCATCGGTTATAGCGGTGCCGGGAAAAGCACATTGATCCGTATGTTCAATGGACTGGAAACACCTACGGAAGGTTCACTCACCATTGCCGATAAAGATATTACAAATATTCGCGGGAAAGAATTACGCTTGGCCCGTCGAGAAATTGGTATGATTTTCCAACATTTCAATCTTCTCTGGTCGAGAACGGTACGCGGTAATATATCATTCCCACTGGAAATTGCAGGTGTTCCAAAGGCTTTAAGGGAAAAACGGGTAGAGAATTTAATTAAACTTGTCGGCTTAGAGGGTAGAGAAGATGCTTACCCATCCCAACTAAGCGGCGGTCAAAAACAAAGGGTCGGCATTGCCCGGGCACTCGCTAATAATCCAAAAGTATTATTATGTGATGAAGCAACATCAGCACTTGACCCGCAAACGACGGACGCAATTCTTGATCTGCTTGTGGATATTAACAGGAAATTAGGTTTAACGATTATTTTAATTACCCATGAAATGCATGTCATTCGAAAAATCTGTCATCGTGTGGCCGTCATGGACAGTGGAAAAATTGTTGAAATTGCACCTGTTCTTGATATATTCCGACATCCAAAAGAAGAAATTACAAAACGCTTTATTGGTCAGGTGACAGAACCGGAAGAAACGAAAGAGACAATTGACCATTTATTAGAGAAATATCCGGACGGGAAAATTGCAAAATTATCGTTTATCGGTGATGTAGCTGAACAAGCGATAATTACACGATTAATAAGAGAGCTGCCGGTTACTGTTAATATTTTGCAAGGAAAAGTATCACAAACACGAAACGGTGCCTATGGAACTTTATTTATCCATATTGAAGGAAATCCAAGTGATATTGAGGCGGCAATCGACTTCCTAAACAAAAATCAAGTCGGGGTGGAGGTGGTACAAAATGATTGAAACACTCTTCCCGAATGTTGATTGGGAAAAAGCCTGGGAAAAGACGGTTGAAACTTTATATATGACCGGGATCTCTCTTGTTTGGATTTTCATTATCGGTATTATTTTAGGATTATTACTGTTTTTAACATCAGAAGGAAATTTATGGCAAAATAAATTCATTAATTGGATCATCTCAGCAGTTGTCAACATCTTTCGGTCCATTCCGTTTGTTATATTGATTGTTTTACTTATTCCGTTCACGAGGGTATTAGTAGGCACCATGATCGGTATGGAAGCGGCATTACCGGCTTTAATCATTGGTTCCGCACCATTTTATGCAAGAATGGTTGAAATTGGCTTAAGGGAAATTGATAAAGGAGTCATTGAAGCTGCAAAAGCGATGGGGGCCAAGACAAGTACCATTATTTTTAAAGTATTGCTTCCGGAATCAATGCCTGCGATTATCTCCGGAATTACAGTTACAGCGATTGCGTTAGTCGGTTACACTGCGATAGCCGGTGTCATCGGAGCTGGCGGCTTAGGTGATTATGCCTATTTAGATGGATTTTCTCGTAATCAAAATGATGTAACTTTATTTGCAACACTATTAATCTTAATTATCGTATTTATCATCCAATTTATTGGAGATATAATAACAAAAAAAATTGATAAAAGATGAATGAGGGGGAAACCAAAATGAAAAAATTACTTACATTATTGTTCAGTACAATTCTTGTTTTCACTCTGGCAGCTTGCGGAGGGAAGGACGACAAAACAGCGGGTGAAAGTGACGGAGACAGTGGAAAGGATACAAAAACATTAGTCATTGGTGCAACGAATGAACCACATGCAGTAATTTTGGAAAAAGCAAAGCCGATTTTAGCTAAACAAGGGATTGATTTGAAAATTAAAACATTCAGTAAGTATGAATTAATTAATCCGGCATTAAAAGATAAAGATCTGGATGCAAACTTTTTCCAACATATTCCTTACTTAGAAGCACAAAATAAAGAATTTAACTATGATTTCGTCAATGCAGGCGGGATTCATATTGAACCAATTGGAATCTATTCCAAAAAATATAAATCATTAGATGAGGTTAAAGATGGGGCTACTGTCATAATGAGCAGCAATGTTCCTGATCATGGTCGTATCCTTACATTGTTTGAAGCAAAAGGATTAATTAAATTAAAGGATGGAATTAATAAATCGGAAGCAACCCTTGATGATATTGCGAGCAATCCGAAAAACTTGAAATTCGAATATGACTATGCACCGGATATGCTACCGACAATTTATAATAACGGTGAAGGTGATCTGGTCGTTATCAATTCCAACTATGCGCTTGATGCTGGATTAAATCCGGTTAAAGACAGTATTGCAATTGAAGACAGTGAATCTCCTTATGTAAATGTCATTGCAGTAAGAAAAGGCGATGAAAACAGAGAAGAAATTAAAGCTTTGGTAGATGTATTGCACTCTGATGAAATTCAACAATTCATACTTGATAAATGGGGCGGTTCAGTCGTTCCGGTCGACGGGGAATAAAAAGGAATCAAATAAACTTTTGAATAAGTACAAATAATTTGGACAGAAACTAAATGTAAAGTGAGCAATTGGTTCATCGTTTGTAAATTGAAAATATTGGGTGTAAAATGAGAGGGTCGGAATGTTTTCCGGTCCTTTCTTATAGTATAAGAAAGTATAAAAATACAGGTAAATAACTCGGGATCAGTTTTATTGTCTAGCTCCGGGCGCCAGCGACTAGCAAACTTCACTCCCCTCCACTACGATAAGTCAACATCGGCTCGTCCCTCGCCGTGTTTCCTTTATCTCATTGCGGGGCGCTCCAGTTTGTACGTCGCTAAGCGGGCGCTCTGCGCTTTTCTTAATAAATCCCCACGAAAATCCCCTTATCATTTATCCCAATTGATTCTCATTATCTGTAAAAAGGTATATAATAAATTTATATATACAATAAGTACTCAATCAGTTGATTCTAATTTGAATTTGCTATAAAATTAGAATGATAATAAATTGAGAATAACATCTTATATATAAATGGAGGTTAGCAAAATGGCAGGATCAACATTAGTCATTAAAGATTTACATGTAGCAATTGAAGATAAAGAGATTATCAAAGGACTTGATTTAGAAATAAAACCCGGTGAATTTCATGCGGTCATGGGGCCGAACGGTGCAGGTAAATCAACGTTAGCTTCAGCCATTATGGGCCATCCTAAATATGAAATTACAAGCGGTACTGTTACAATGGATGGAAAAGATGTTCTTGAAATGGAAGTCGATGAACGAGCAAAAGCAGGCTTATTCTTAGCAATGCAATACCCAAGTGAAATTAGCGGGGTGACAAATGCAGACTTTTTACGTTCAGCGATTAATGCAAAACGCGAAGAAGGTAATGAAATTCCGTTAATGCAATTTATAAAAAAACTAGATAAATCAATGGAGTATTTAGAAATGGATTTAAATATGGCTCAACGTTATTTAAATGAAGGGTTTTCAGGCGGGGAGAAAAAGCGTAACGAAATTCTTCAATTAATGATGCTTGAACCAAGTATTGCCATCTTGGATGAAATCGACTCCGGTCTTGATATTGACGCGCTAAAAGTTGTATCAAAAGGGATTAATGCGATGCGCAGCAATGACTTTAGTTGCTTAATTATTACACACTACCAACGTTTGCTGAACTATATTACTCCTGACTTCGTGCATGTGATGATACAAGGAAGAATTGTTAAATCAGGCGGCCCTGAATTAGCTCAACGTCTGGAAGCAGAAGGTTATGACTGGATTAAAAAAGAGCTTGGTATCGAGGACGAAATAGAAGTCGGATAATAAAGAATTGCCATAGTTAGGAGGATAAACATGACTACACAAGTACAATATCCATTCGATCAAGCCCTGATTGAATCATTTTCTGTACAAAATAACGAGCCTGATTGGTTTAAAAATTTACGTCTCGCTGCATTGGAAAAAATTGACGTATTACCGTTGCCTAATCCGGACCGGACAAAAATCGATAAATGGAATTTTACTCACTTTCAACAACACGCTCAGGCAAGCTCTGTCTATACTAATGTCGATGATCTTCCTGAACAAGTGAAGTCGTTGATTAATGTTGAAGGTGGTGTAAAAAATCTTTATGTTCAACATAACCAAACGGCCGGTTTTGTTTCTTTATCGGACGAATTGAAACAAAAAGGGGTTATTTTTACTGATCTATTAACGGCAGTTAAGGAACATGGAGATCTTGTTCAGAAATATTTTATGACGAATGCTGTGAAAGTTGACGAAAATCGGTTAACTGCTTTCCATACGGCTTTAGTAAACGGCGGAGCATTTCTTTATATTCCGCAAAACGTTCAAATCAATGAGCCGATCCAAACCATTTTTGTCCATGATAATGCGGATGCCCCACTGATTAACCATGTGTTAATTGTTGCGGATAAAAATAGTGCAGTAACCTATGTGGAAAATTATTTTTCATTAAATGATGAATTGGAGGGCATTGCCAATATCATTACAGAAGTGATTGCACAGGATAATGCCAATGTAAAATTTGGTGCAGTTGATACGTTGGCAAAAGGAGTCACCACCTATGTCAACCGACGCGGTTATGCTTGGCGGGATGCTCGAATCGAATGGGCTTTAGGATTAATGAATGACGGGAATACGATTTCTGATAATACGACCAATTTACATGGTGACGGTTCCTTTGCTGACACAAAAACAGTTGTTGTTGGTCGTGGGAAACAAATTCAAAACTTTACAACAAGAGTTATCCATCATGGAAAAGGTACGGAAGGATTCATTTTAAAACATGGTGTGGTTAAAGATAATGCCACCACAGTGTTTAATGGAATTGGCAAAATTGAACATGGCGCTTCAAAATCCAACGCCGAACAAGAGACACGTGTCCTTATGCTAAGTGATAAAGCACGCGGAGACGCAAATCCGATTTTGTTAATTGATGAAGATGATGTTATGGCAGGTCATGCTGCTTCGGTAGGCAGGGTTGATCCGACTCAACTTTATTATTTAATGAGCCGTGGTATTTCGAAAGCCGAAGCAGAACGATTGATTATATACGGCTTCTTGGCACCTGTTGTCAACCAATTGCCGGTTGAAGGGGTAAAAAAACAGTTAACAGAAGTTATTGAAAGGAAAGTAAAATGATGGATATCGAACGAATTCGTAAAGATTTTCCGATTTTGCACCAAAATGTCAATAATCATCCCCTTGTCTATCTGGACAGTGCGGCTACTTCGCAGAAGCCGTTATCGGTGATTGAAACATTAAATCAATACTATCGTGAATATAATTCCAATGTTCACAGAGGGGTTCATACACTTGGAACAAAAGCGACGGATGCTTACGAAGGTGCACGGGAAAAGGTAAAAAATTTCATAAATGCGAAGTCAACGAAGGAAGTCATCTTTACGAGAGGTACGACAACATCCATCAACCTTGTGGCAACTAGTTTCGGACGGGAAATTGTGAAAGAAGGTGATGAAATTGTGCTCACTTATATGGAACATCACAGCAATCTCATCCCTTGGCAGCAAGTGGCCAAAAAGACGGGAGCTACGCTAAAATATTTTCCGCTTCAAGAAGATGGTACGCTTTCTCTAGAAGAGGTTCGTCATACCATTTCGGAAAAGACAAAAATCGTCGCCATTACTTATGTCTCCAATGTTTTGGGTACAATAAATCCGATTAAGGAAATTGTTGAAATTGCCCATAGTAAAGGAGCCGTTGTTGTCGTGGATGGTGCCCAAAGTACACCTCATTTAAAAGTAGATGTCCAAGATTTGGATTGTGATTTTTATGCTTTTTCCGGGCATAAAATGTGCGGTCCGACGGGAATCGGTGTATTATATGGAAAAGAACATTTATTGGAACAAATGGAACCGGTCGAGTTCGGCGGAGAAATGATTGATTTTGTTGAATTGTATGATTCAACATGGAAGGAATTACCGTGGAAATTTGAAGGCGGCACCCCGACTATTGCCGGTGCGATTGGTCTGGGGGCAGCAATTGATTACTTAGAGTCCATTGGAATGAATGAGATTCAAAACCACGAACATCAACTTGCCGAATATGCGATCGATAAATTATCCGAAATCAACGGGTTGACGATTTATGGTCCAAAAGAAATAAGTAAACGTGCCGGAGTTGTAACATTTAACATTGATGGTGTTCATCCCCATGATGTTGCGACAGTCCTTGATACAGAAGGAATTGCCGTTCGGGCGGGACATCATTGTGCTCAACCGTTAATGAAATGGTTGAATGTAACGGCGACTGCACGGGCAAGCTTTTATTTATATAATACAAAAGAAGATGTGGATCGGTTGGCTATGGGGCTCGTCAAAGCAAAGGAGTTTTTCAGTGATGTCTTTTGAACAATTAGACGCGTTATACCGCCGTGTGATTATGGATCACTATAAAAAGCCTCGGAATAAAGGGGTTTTACCGGATGGAAATGTAACGATTGACATGAATAATCCGACATGTGGTGATCGTATTCGCTTAACAATGAAAGAAAAGGACGGCATTATTGAAGATGTAAAATTTGAAGGAGAAGGTTGTTCCATCTCCATGGCTTCTGCCTCAATGATGACTCAGCTTATAAAAGGAAAAGATATCAATACCGCCCTTAAATTATCCCGTATTTTTTCATTAATGGTCCAAGGAAAAGACTATGATGATGAACAGTTGGATTTAGGTGATATCGAAGCATTACATGGTGTTTCCAAATTTCCGGCACGAATTAAATGTGCGACACTTGCCTGGAAAGCAATGGAAAAAGGATTACTTTCGACTAATGAATAACAGGCAAAAATTTTCGTAGGAAGCACAACGAAATTATCGGACGAATGGAGGAAGGAAGAATGGCAAAAAAAGCGCCTGAGATTGGCGATTACAAATATGGATTCCGCGATAAAGACGTTTCTGTTTTCCGAACAGAACGAGGATTGACACGGAAAGTCGTTGAAGAGATTTCAAAAATGAAAAATGAGCCGGAATGGATGCTTGAGTTCCGATTGAAAGCATTGGAACATTTTTATGCAAGACCAATGCCACAATGGGGTGGAGATTTATCCGAATTGAATTTTGATGAAATTACTTACTATGTCAAACCGTCCGAAAAACAAGGTCGTACTTGGGATGAAGTACCGGAAGAAATCAAGCGGACCTTTGATAAATTGGGTATCCCTGAGGCAGAACAAAAATATTTAGCGGGGGTGTCCGCCCAATATGAGTCTGAAGTTGTGTACCATAATATGAAGGAAGATTTGGAGAAAATGGGAATTATCTTCAAAGATACCGATTCAGCATTAAGAGAAAACGAAGATATTTTCCGTAAATATTTCGGAACAGTCGTCCCTTATACAGATAACAAATTTGCAGCTTTAAACTCTGCCGTTTGGTCGGGAGGTTCGTTTATTTATGTTCCACCAGGTGTAAAAGTAGATACACCGCTGCAAGCCTACTTCCGGATTAATTCGGAAAACATGGGTCAATTTGAACGTACGTTAATCATTGTTGATGAAGGGGCTTCCGTCCATTACGTAGAAGGATGTACAGCACCTGTTTACACAACAAACTCGCTTCATAGTGCCGTTGTAGAAATTATTATTAAAAAAGACGCATATTGCCGTTATACAACGATTCAAAACTGGGCAAATAACGTTTATAACTTAGTAACAAAACGGGCAGTTTGTGAAGAACGGGCAACAATGGAATGGATTGACGGCAATATCGGTTCGAAGTTGACTATGAAGTATCCTTCCGTGTTATTAAAAGGTGAAGGTGCACGAGGCATGACACTTTCCATTGCATTTGCAAGTAAGGGTCAACGCCAAGATGCCGGGGCAAAAATGTATCATTTAGCACCAAATACTTCTTCCACGATTGTTTCAAAATCCATTTCAAGACTCGGTGGAAATGTAACCTATCGTGGTCAAGTGCACTTCGGCCGTAAAGCAGATGGTGCCAAAGCAAATATTGAATGTGACACAATTATTATGGATAATCAATCAACTTCTGATACGATTCCATACAACGAAATCTTAAACGATAACATCTCTTTGGAACACGAAGCAAAAGTGTCGAAAGTGTCTGAAGAACAATTATTCTACTTGATGAGTAGAGGAATATCTGAAGAAGAAGCGACAGAAATGATTGTTATGGGCTTTATTGAACCATTTACCAAAGAACTGCCAATGGAATATGCCGTTGAAATGAATCGATTGATCAAGTTTGAAATGGAAGGCAGTATTGGGTAATTGGATTTATAAATGAAAGAAGCATTCGACTAAGTATTGTTTTACTTGGCCGGATGCTTTTTTTGCGATTCACCAGTGCCTCCCGTCAATTCGCTAGGGTCAACAGGAAAACGCAAAAAATTCTTTATTTCCCATATCCTTTTTCGTATTAAAATGATAATATATTAATTAAATAAATTATTGGTTTTATAATTGTATTATCAATTTTTATGTTATACTATATTTTATCAAATTATTATTTTTGTCAGAGAAAAGGAGAAATTATACGTGGGAAGAGTATACAATTTTTCAGCGGGTCCTGCACAACTACCGGTATCAGTTCTTGAACGGGCTCAGGAAGAATTATTGTCCTATCAAGAGAAGGGTATGTCCGTAATGGAAATGAGCCATCGTTCTTCTGATTTCAAAAAAATTATTGAGCGGACAGAAGAACTAATCAGGGAATTAATGGAAATACCTGAAACATACCGGGTGCTGTTTATTCAAGGGGGAGCATCATTACAATTTTCTATGGTTCCGTTAAATTTATTAAAGGACGGCGGACATGCCTACTATGTGAATACGGGGTCATGGTCAAAAAAAGCCCTTTCTGAGGCGAAAAAAATCGGAGAAGCAAAAATTTTGGCTTCCTCTGATGATCAGAATTTCACATACATTCCGGAGCTAGATTTACAACAAATTAATGAACAAACAGACTATGTGCATATTACAACAAATAACACAATTGAGGGTACTCGGTTTACAAAATTTCCAAATACCGGTCATGTTCCTTTGGTAGCTGATGCATCATCGAATATATTATCAGAACAATGGGATGTGTCAAAATTCGGTTTAATCTATGCCGGTGCTCAGAAAAATTTAGGTATATCGGGGTTGACCATTGTCATCATTCGTGAAGACTTGATTGGACATGCGAAAGCAGATATTCCAACCATGCTCAACTATGAAACATATACGAAAAATAATTCCTTATATAATACACCACCAACTTTTGCAATTTATATAACAATGCTTTTGATGGAATGGTTAAAAGAACAAGGTGGAGTCGCAGCCATAGAAGAAAGAAACAAAGAAAAAGCCAATCTTCTATATAAGGCAATAGAAGATTCCAAATTATTTTATTCAAACGTGAAAAGAGAAGACCGTTCATTAATGAATATTCCGTTTATGACGGATTCCGATGAACTGAATAAATTATTTGTAAAAGAAGCTGAACAAGAAGGATTACATCAACTAAAAGGTCACCGTTCCGTAGGGGGAATGCGTGCGAGCATCTACAACGCGATGCCAATTGAAGGTGTCAAGGCGTTAGTCGATTTCATGAATGAATTTGAGAGAAAACATATTTAAGGGGTTGAAAGCATGTATTCCATCCGCACATATAATTCAATTGCCAAAAGAGGTCTTGATGTTTTTACCGATAACTATGAAATAAATGCAAGTGATTATCCGGATGCCATTTTATTACGTAGCTATAACTTACATGAAGAAGTGATTCCCGAATCTGTCAAGGCAATTGCCCGGGCAGGTGCCGGTGTAAATAATATTCCTGTTGATCGTTTGACAGAGGAAGGGATAGTGGTCTTTAATACGCCCGGTGCCAATGCCAATGCGGTGAAAGAATTATTACTTATGAGTTTAATAGCAACTTCCAGGCATTTAGTGGAAGCAGTTAGCTGGACGAAATCATTAATTGGTGAGGGAGAAAATGTTCCAAAGCTTGTTGAAAACGGGAAAAAGCAATTTGTAGGAACGGAGATTTCCGGGAAGAAACTTGGTGTGATTGGTGTTGGAAAAGTTGGCGTGCTAGTTGCTAATGATGCACATGCATTAGGAATGGAGGTTATGGTTTATGACCCGTTCATTTCGGTTAATGCAGCTTGGCAATTATCGCGAAATATAAAGAGAGCGGAAAGTGTCAATGAAATTTTCCAATCATGTGACTACATTACCATCCATGTGCCTTTGACATCAGAAACAAAAGGGATGCTTAACCAAAATGCTTTCGAAATCATGCAAAATCATGTGCATATTTTTAATTTTTCCCGGGGTGAGTTAGTAAACGAAGACGACTTGGAGATCGCTCTTCAAGAAAGGAAAATTGCCGGCTATATAACCGATTTTCCGACAGAAAGAATTTTACAAATGAAAAATGTTGTCGCACTTCCGCATTTAGGTGCTTCAACAACGGAAGCCGAAGAAAATTGTGCCTATATGGCTGCCAACCAAATTAAGGAATATTTAGAAACCGGCAATATTCAAAACTCTGTTAATTTCCCAAACATCAGCATGCCGTATGTCGGGAATAAGAGACTTTCGATTATTCATAAAAACATACCGAATATGGTCGGTCAAATTACGAGTTATCTTGCTAATCATTCGATCAATATTGCAAATATGGTTAATGGCAGTAAAGGAGCATTTGCCTATACAATGATTGATATTGATAATGGTATTCCAAGCGAAGTACGGAATGAACTAACGGTGAATATTAGCCGAATAAATGGTGTGATAAAAGTGAGGATTATTTAATTGTAATTTGGATAGGTTTTTCGGCAGGGTGCAAAAACAAAGATTATAACAATCTAAATATATCATTGCTTTTAATGGATATGTTTTCGGCAGGGAAGGGAATGCGAACGGTAAATTGGAAATACCCTTCTCTTTTTTTGTATGATACAAATTACCTAAACATGTACGAGGTGGATATTCACATACTAAAATGATAGAATTTAAGTAAGAGCAGGCCTCTTTCAGCCTCAAAAATTGCTAAACATTGAGGGACATAAGATGAATGAAAAGATTATAATTTATCATACGAATGACTTACACAGTCATTTTCAATATTGGCCAAGAATCCGCCAAAAACTATTAAAGCAAAAGAAAATCCATAAAGAGTTGCATGAATCAATGTTTTTATTTGATATCGGTGACCATTTAGACCGGTTCCACCCATTTACAGAAGCAACTTTAGGGAAAGGGAATGTTCGCCTGCTCAATGACGTTGGTTTTCATGCTGTTACCATTGGCAATAATGAAGGCATTACCTTATCACATCAAGATTTACTCCACCTTTATGATGAAGCACAATTTGATTGCATTGTCGCCAACTTATATGATAATGAAGGAAACAGACCACATTGGGCGAAACCATATACCATTTATGAAACCTTGCAGAAAACGAAAATCGGTGTCATTGGTGTGACGATTAACTTTACTAATTTTTATGAACCACTGGACTGGGTGGTAACGAATCCATTTGCAGAGTTGGAAAAGTGGATTCCGATTGTGCGGGAAAAAGTGGATGTTTTAATCATACTATCCCATTTAGGTCTGTCTGATGATGAAAGGATTGCCGAACAATTTCCACAAGTCGATGTCATTTTAGGTGCGCATACTCATCATATTTTGCCTGAAGGAAAATGGGTTAATGGTTGTTTATTATGTTGTACCGGTAAATTTGGCTTAAACTTAGGTAAAGTAGAATTATTGCTAAATCATGAAAAGAAAACGATCAAAAAAAGGGCTGAACTAATCCCGTCAAGAAATTTGGATAAAGAAGATCAGGAAGAAAATTTTGACCAAAGATTGATTGAAGAAGGAAAGGAACTTCTGTCTAATCCGGTTGCCTATTTGCCAAAAAAACTGGAAACAGACTGGTTTCATCATACAAAATTGAATCAATTGTTATGTGCGTCTTTAACAGAATGGTGCGAGGCAGATTGTTCCTTTCTCAATGCAGGTGTTCTGTTAGATCATTTAGGTCCGGGCATAGTGACCGATTATGATATTCATCGGATCTGTCCGCATCCGATTAACCCGTGTACTGTGCGATTAACCGGTGCTGAATTAAAAGAAGTCATCGTCCAAACGGTAGATGATAAATATACAACTTTAGAAATCAAGGGATTTGGTTTTCGCGGGAGTATTTTTGGGAAAATCATTTATGATCAAATTGAAATCAGCTGTCAAGGATCAGCGATAAAAATCCAAATTAATGGTGAAGACCTTCAAATGGAGCAAAATTATACGGTTGCCACGCTGGATATGTTTACATTTGCCCGCTTTTATCCGGAAATTACCCGGGCTGAGAAAAAATATTACTTACCGGAATTTTTAAGAGACCTGCTCAGATGGAAACTAAAGTGTAATTATCCGGTAAAGAGCGAATACTAACCGGTTATATCTGCACATATCGTCCCTATTTTCATAATGTAATATGGAAAGGGGCGAATAAAATGATTGATATCAAACCTTTAACAATAGAAAATCGGACTTTTATTGCGGTTGTCGTAAAGTTGCCAAAAACAACATTATTGGTTGTCACAAGTGAGAAAGGTTATATTATGTGTGGTGCTTTAGATGTTCACTTGCTTAATAATCGTTTAAAGGATCGGAAAATCATCGCCGCCAGAGCAGTTGGTGTTAAAACGATTGATGAATTGTTAAATGCGCCACTGGAATCTGTAACAGAGGAAGCGGAAAGCCGGGGAATTAAAAAGGGAATGATTGGGAAGGAAGCACTACTATTCATGTAAAATATTTTAAAAATAAGCGTTAAATCCCCCTTTGCAAGCATAAGTATAATTTGTAAGGGGGGATTTATTATTGGTAAAATTTCGCCGATATCCACGACGTTCTCTGTTTTTTCGAACATTTAGGCCATATAAAGTATATAAACCTTATAAACCGATAAAACCGAAACCACTCCCGTTTCGCTATGTTGTTTTACTGTCCTTTGTCTTTTTTCTATTATCAACATCACTGGGATTATGGATAGTCAACAGTGCCTTAAAGCCAACACTTATGGCGTACGCAGAATCACAATCAATCAATTTGGCTACATATATTATAAATAAATCAATCAGGCAAGAAATTGATAACGGACTCGATTTAAATGACATTATTAAAGTAGATCCGTACGGAAATTCAACATTAACTTCTTTTAATATGGGAAAAATAGAAGATACAGCAAACCGGATCACAAATCAAATTTTAAAAAATATTAATTCAATGGAGCATATGGATGGATTTTCGCCGGCCGTTGCGACAGATGGGGAAATTAAAGAAGTTGAACCAAGTGCTGCGGGTGGGATTCAATTTAAGGTTCCTTTTGGTAGAATTACAGATCATATTTTATTGGCAAATTTAGGACCTGATATTCCGGTTGAATTTAAAGCCATCGGTGATATTGAATCGAATATTGAGACAACGACAAAAGAACATCAAATTAATAGTACATGGTTTGAAATCCGCCTCCATATTAAAGTCGGCATTCAAATGCTTGTTCCATTTACATCGGAAATGAAAATGATTGAGCGAAATGTACTATTAGCTTCAGGTGAAATGAAAGGTGATGTCCCGCAGTTTTATAATAGCGGCGGCGGACAACTGACACCTTCGATTGTGTTGCCTGAGGAGAAGGAAAAAAAGGATAAAAAGGAATAAAGGGATCTTGCCGTTTTAGTTATTCACTTCGAATAACGAAAGACTAGAAATTTTTTGA
Organism: Caldibacillus thermoamylovorans; assembly: GCF_000751775.1. GTDB lineage: Bacteria > Bacillota > Bacilli > Bacillales > Caldibacillaceae > Caldifermentibacillus > Caldifermentibacillus hisashii. Next base: position 13,691 of record NZ_CCRF01000079.1, on the reverse strand, counting down.
TCGATAAGAATTATTTAACGAGAAATGTGCGCTACATTATCATCTTTATTTTGAAATGTAGATGAAAAGGACCGAGGAAAAACTTCCCCGGTCCAAGCCATTTATTTATATTCCGCCCAAGTAGGCTTCTTTTACTTTTTCGCTGTTTTGCATTTCTGATGCATTCCCGGATAAAACAACGGAACCGGTTTCGATAACATAAGCCCGGTTCGCGATGGAAAGGGCCATATGTGCATTCTGTTCCACAAGCAAAATTGTCGTTCCGTCCTTATTAATTTCTTGGATAATGTTGAAAATTTGTTTTACTAAAAGTGGAGCCAAGCCCATGGACGGTTCATCCAGCAACAGTAATTTTGGTTTTGCCATAAGTGCACGACCGATTGCCAGCATTTGCTGTTCTCCGCCGGATAAAGTTCCGGATAATTGGTTCCGCCGTTCATGCAATATTGGAAACAACGAAAATACCTTGTCCAAATCTTGTTTTATTCCCTTTTTATCCTTCCGTAAATAAGCGCCGAGGTCAAGGTTTTCCTCCACAGTCATATTGGCAAAAACTCTTCGCCCCTCGGGAACATGGGAAATCCCGGCTTTCACAATCGATTGAACGGGTTTTACACGAATGGATTCACCTAAATATTGTATTGTTCCGGCAGTTGGTCGCAATAATCCGGATAATGTTTTTAAAAGCGTTGTTTTTCCTGCTCCATTTGCCCCAATTAGGGTTACAATTTCTTTTTCTTCCACGGTTAACGAAACATTTTTTAACGCTTGAATATTGCCGTAAAAAACATCAATCCCTTCCACTTTAAGCATGGTCTTCACCAACCTCTTCACCTAAATATGCTTCAATAACCTTTGGATGTTTACGAATTTCTTCAGGTAACCCTTGGGCAATTAATTGACCGTGGTCGAGTACAAAGATTCTTTCACAAATTCCCATAACCAGTTTCATGTCGTGCTCAATAAGCAGAATCGTTAAATTAAATTTTTCTCGGATAAAAGCGATAAGTTCCATCAATTCTTTCGTTTCCTGCGGGTTCATTCCGGCTGCAGGTTCATCCAATAATAACAGCTTAGGTTCAGCGGCCAGTGCCCGGGCAATTTCCAATCGTCTCTGCCCCCCGTAAGGAAGATTTTTTGCTTTTTCATCTTTTAAATGATCAAGTCCGAAAATTTTTAAAAACCCAATTGCTTTTTCTTCCATTTCCTTTTCGTTTGTAAAATGGGAAGGAAGGCGCAATATGGAACTGAAAATACTATGTGTCGCCAAAGGATGATAGGCAATTTTTACATTGTCCAAAACGGATAATTCTTTAAACAAACGGATATTTTGGAACGTACGACTAATTCCTTTTCTTGTTACTTTAAAAGGCGGAAGTCCACTAATTTTTTTACCGGTAAAAATAATTTGACCCTCTGTTGGGGCATAGACGCCTGTTAACAGGTTGAAAATTGTCGTCTTTCCGGCACCGTTCGGACCGATTAAACCTAACAATTCTCCTTGGTTAATGGTCATATTGAAGTCAGATACAGCTTTCAAACCGCCAAAGCGGATACCGAGATTTTGAACATCGAGAAGAGGCTCAGCTTTCGAAATGACCATATTGTTTGCCCCCTTTGAAACTCTTTTTCTTTTGAAAAAGTTGGGTAATTTCTTTTGTCCCCATTAACCCTTGTGGTCGGTATAACATAACAATAATTAGGACAAGGCTGTAAATAATCATCCTTGTTTCTGAATATTCTTGTAAAAATGTTGAAATAATGGTTAATAAAATTGCGGAAATGACAGCACCGGACATACTGCCTAGACCACCTAAAACAACAAAAATTAAAATATCAAAGGACTTAAGAAATCCGAAGTTACCCGGCTGGATAATATAAAAATTATGGGAATACAATCCGCCTGCAATACCGGCAAAAAAGGAACCGAGTACAAAGGCAATGACTTTATAGTATGTCGTATTAATTCCCATTGCATCAGCGGCTATTTCATCTTCGCGGATGGAAATACAGGCTCGTCCGTGTCGGGAATTTGTAAAATTGGCGATCACAAGTATGGTGAGAATGGTACAAATAAAGGCAATGGTCCAATCTGTCATCCGGGTGATCATCATTCCTCGGGCACCACCGACAAAATCCCAGTTCAAGAAGACAATGCGAATAATTTCAGCAAAACCTAATGTGGCGATGGCCAAGTAGTCTCCTCGTAAACGCAGGCTGGGAATACCGACAATCAGTCCGGCAATGGCTGCCGCAAGACCTGCCGCAATGAGAGCCACAATAAACGGCATTTGTAATTTCATCGTAAATATAGCGGCAATATAAGCGCCAATCGCCAAAAATCCGGCATGACCGATGGAAAACTGACCGGTAATCCCGATGACCAGATGGAGGCTGACTGCCAGCATAATATTAATTAATATGGTAATCAATGTATTTTCATAAAACGGGTTTAATATTCCGTTATATAATAAAAATTGAATAACGGCATAGATCACAACCGCAAGCCCGAACATGAGAAAAAAGCTTTTACTCTTTTTCATATCCATTTCACCTACACTTTCTCCCGCGTATTTTTTCCAAAGATGCCGGATGGTCTAAAAATGAGAATCAGGATTAGGATAATGAAAGCTGCGGCGTCTCGCCATGAGGAAAAACCAAAGGCACTGACGATAACTTCCACAATTCCAAGGATGAAACCGCCGACCATAGCGCCGGGAATAATCCCGATTCCACCCAATACAGCTGCGATAAAAGCTTTTAATCCCGGGATAATCCCCATTAAAGGATCAATTTTAATATAATATAGTCCGAATATGACTCCGGCGGCACCGGCCAAGGCAGAACCGATGGCAAATGTTGCGGAAATGGTTGTATCTACATTTATTCCCATAAGCTGGGCAGCATCTTGATCATGACTCACTGCTCGCATAGCTTTGCCGATTTTGGTACGATGAACAATAAATTGAAGGAGAACCATTAGGACAATTGTAATTAGTAATATATAAAGCGATTGACTGTCGATTTTCGCTCCAAACAGTTCAAATGATTTAGCAGGCAAAATTTCTTTCGGATATGCTTCCGGTTGGGCTCCACGGAAGTAGATGACTACGTATTCAATCAACAAAGATACACCGATTGCGGTAATTAAGGCGGCAATTCTAGTTGAGTTTCTTAACCGTTTATAAGCAACCCGTTCGATAATAACCCCGAGAATTGCACAAACCGTCATCGATAATAATAAGGCGGGAAAGAAACCGAGGTTCCAGCCGGTAATTGCGAAAAAGCCGACAAATGAGCCAATCATGAATACATCACCATGAGCAAAGTTAATTAATTTAATAATTCCATATACCATCGTATAACCGAGAGCAATCAATGCGTAAATACTACCGAGTGATATGCCGTTAACAATCTGCTGTATCCATTCCATTATGTTCACTCCCTATATAAGTCATGTTGGCTTAAACGGAAAAAGGTCAAAGTTGAAGTTGCAGTTATTAAGCTGCACTCCCTATATTTTAAGTGCTTGTTAGCTTAACTGGAAAAAGGGAGGAAAAGACCTCCCATTTTGCTGTGCGTGAAAAGTCGTCTCACCATTATTCCGGATCAACTTTTGCTTTAAATTTTTGCTCTCCGTCCACATATTCCAAAATGGTTGCAGATTTTATCGGATTATGCTTTTTATCAATCGTAACAACACCGGTTACAAGTGAAATGTCTTTTGTTTCTGCCAACGCATCCTTAACGGCTTCCCGATCTAAGCTTCCTGCACGTTTAATTGCATCCACTAATAGATAAACAGAATCATAACCTAATGCGTTAAATGCGTCAGGTGATTTATCTTTATATTTTTCTTTAAATTTTGTTACGAATTCCTGGATCTTTGTATCCGGGTCTTGAGCTGAATAGTGGTTGGTAATAAATGTATTGTTTAACGCATCTTTACCGGCCAAATCAACAAGTGTCGGTGAATCCCAACCATCAGCGCCCATTAACGGCACAGTCACACCTGATTCACGGGCTTGTTTAACAATTAATCCAACTTCTTCATAATAGCCGGGAATAAATACGAATTCCGGATTGGCAGATTTAATCCGAGTTAAAGTGGAACGGAAATCTGTATCACCGGCTACATAAGATTCCTCGGCAACGATTTTTCCGCCGGCCTTCTGGAATGTTTCTTTAAATGCGGCAGCCAGACCCTTTGCATAGTCACTGGCACTGTCACTATAAATGGCAGCCGTTTTTACACCTAATTCCTTTGCGGCAAAGTTTGCAGCTACCGTACCTTGGAACGGATCAATATAAGACGTACGGAACACATACTCATTAATGGAACCATCTTCATTTTCAGTAACATTTGGAGCCGTTCCGGATGGTGATAACAAGATTGTTTTCGTATCATTTGCGATTTGTGCTTGTGCAATCGTATTCCCACTGGTTGCCGCACCGATAATAGCCAGTACATTTTCTTGGCTTGTTAAGCGGGTAGCAGCACTGGCAGCCTCAGCGTTGTCTGATTTATTATCCACTTTAACCACTTTTATTTTTTTGCCGTCTACACCACCGCTAGCGTTGATTTCTTCAATTGCTAATTCCATGCCTTCAGAAATTGATTGACCGTAGGAAGCTACTTCTCCTGATAACTCAAGGTTTGCGCCAATTTTTATCGTATCTCCTTTGGCATCACCACCACCGGAATTACCACCGGAAGAATTGTGCCCCCCGGAACAACCGGCCAATACACCGGCAAACAATGTAGAGGCCACCAAAATTTTCTTAATACTACTTTTCATACATATCCCCCTTTTATAATTCAGTGATAATTCTGACAAATGATGTTAGATTACTAGATTTAAACCAAGTAGATCTAGCAACAGATAATTGTCAGAAGTGAGCGAATAAAATATAATTATATTAATATATAGATATTGTAAATCATAAACTTCATTTCGTCCAGTTGTTTTTTAAAAATAAAAATATTTATCTGAAGTGGGTATATTTTTTAAGGAAGGAAATATTCCATTAATAGAAAAAAACTACAGTATCTGATAACTGTAGTTTTATATAAATATTATGTAAAAATAATTATTTTTTGTTTTTTGTCTCTCTTTCCCATCTTTTTAAGTGTGGAAATGGATCAAAAGACCATTCGGTTTTTCCGTTATCTTTATACATTCCATAGTGAAGATGCGGGGGGAATTTCCCTGCTGTGCCCGGTGGTCCATATCCGGAACTTCCGACACTGCCGATTAATTGCCCCGGTTTTACCATATCGCCTAACTTTAAATCTTTTGCAAATCCGTTCAAATGGGCAAAATAATGATACGTATTGTTTATATCACGAATCCCGAGTCGCCAGCCTCCATATTTATTCCAACCTTTCATTTCAATCACACCGTAACAGGTTGAATAGACATTAACGCCATAATCGGCAAAAATATCTGTTCCTTCATGAATCCGTCGGCCGCCCCAACCCCTAGCATCTCCCCATGTATCACGGTAACTAAAGTTTGCCCGAATCGGGAGAGGAAAGTGATGTTCCTCCAAATTTAACGTTTGCCAGGTATGATACATTTTTGCAAAACTGACTATTATTCCTACCGTTTTATCTCGTTTATAATACTCCCAAAGCCCTATTTTAATATGGTCTTCATCTGTTCCGAAATTCAATAAATAATTGGCCATAGTATATAAAACATCTTCATCATTTGTTCTTTCCGCTTTGCCGTCACCATTACCATCCTGACCAATCCCGCCAAAAATTTTTATACTTAGAGGATTCGTATCTTCTTGATCCGGATTGAGAAGACCGCACCACTTTTCAGCCGGAATATAAATCCCCGTTAATCCGGTTGGCTTTGGTAAATCTTTCCGGACTGAGCGAATATTTCTTTCATATTGATCGATGGCAGCTAAATAATACCAAGGTATAAAAGTAACGCTTTCGATCTTTTTATAAAGCACCATTCGCCTTTGATATAATTCCTCTCTTTCCGAATCGGCAGCGAAAACATTTCCGGGATAAAATAAGGTGAGGAGAAAGCAGATTGTGATTATATGTATAAAATTGCGCAAATACTACACCTCCCAATTGTATAATGCTAATTTTTGCATCCGATTGAACATTCATGATTGATATATTTTGGTAAAAACAGTGTGTTTTCTAAGCAAACGATATTAGTGATTGAACACGAAAAATGGGGTATAATCATTTTATAGGCTTTGTCAAAGATGAGGGTGATATACATATGGTTTGTATCCACAATTTTTGTTATGAATTGGTGGAAGAAAGAAAAAACGGGTTTAATGAACAAGCTTTTCGTGAACGATACAGTGAGATACTAAGTCGCTATGATTATATTGTTGGTGACTGGGGATATGGTCAATTAAGGCTAAAAGGTTTTTTTGATGACCAGAATCAAAAAGCAACCTTTGATACGAAAATTAGTACATTATCGGAATATCTTTATGAATATTGCAATTTTGGCTGTCCCTATTTTGTTTTAAAAAAAGTGGACAAGTAATTAAAGTTTTAAAACGATTGATTCTTTCAACATAAAAGAAGATCGTAATCAAATAAGCTGTTGTTATAAAAGGAGATGACCCATCATGTTTTTTGTCGATCGGGAAAAAATTGAAGATACCCTTACCTTTTTAGAAGGACAAATCAACATTTTTAATCAATTGGATCAGATTGAAAACCAAGTGCAAAAAGCGGCACTGGAGCGGGTGGCCCAAATGATGTTAGAATCCGTCATCGATGTCGGTAACAGCCTTATCGACGGTTTTATTATGCGTGATCCGGGAAGTTATGAGGATATTATTGATATCCTTTTGGACGAGCAGGTAATTGGCGAAAAAGATGGGGAACAGCTGAAAAAACTAATTCCTTTTAGAAAAAGTTTAGTTCTCTTTTTTACATCCATTGATCATGAAGAATTGTATCGGCTTGTAAACGAAAACTTGCAGGCATTTATAGATTTTCCAACCCATGTCAGAACATACTTAGCAAAAGAACTGGGACCGGTATCTGCATTTAAAAGTAAGTGAAAAAAGGAAAGCTGAAAACTGGTCATTAGAAAATCATAACAAACATGGCGGTCAACATCATACCTCCACCAAACACAATAAAAAAGGTTTATTTTCATGGTAAACCGGTTTGCTAAACGAATTTTATTTTCAAACATAGGTTCGTAAACATTGAAAGGAGAACGAATGAAAAAGTATCAAGGTTATTTGATTGATTTAGATGGAACGATGTATCGGGGATCCGAAAAAATTGAAGCGGCAGGCAGATTTGTTCAACGTTTAGTGAAGCATAACATTTCATATTTGTTCGTAACGAATAATTCAACAAGGACGCCGGAACAAGTCGCCGAGAAATTGAGATCCTTTGATATTCCTGCAACAAAAGAGCAAGTATTTACGACAAGTATGGCAACTGCTAATTACATAGAAGAAATAGATAAAAATGCAACGGTTTATTATATTGGAGAAGAAGGACTTCAAACCGCCTTGGAAGAAAAAGGATTTCGTTTCGCCGGAGAAAATGCCGATGTTGTCGTTGTCGGTCTTGATCGCGAAATTACGTATGAAAAATTAGCGGTAGCTTGCCTGGCTATACGTAATGGTGCCAAGTTTATTTCGACAAACGGTGATTTTGCTTTGCCGACAGAACGCGGATTTATGCCCGGTAATGGTGCGCTGACGGCTTTAATTAGCACTTCAACGCAAGTACAACCAATTTTCATTGGAAAGCCGGAAACGATTATTATTGAACAAGCTTTAAAAGTAATCGGTTCGGATAAGACGGAAACGTTGATGGTTGGTGACAATTACGATACGGATATTGCTGCAGGGATTCGTACCGGTCTTGACACGTTAATCGTTCATACCGGTGTAACGAGTAAAGAGAAATTGAAGGAATTCCGTGAACAACCGACCTATTCAATTGATTCACTTGATGAATGGGAGTTTTGATTGGAGATGTTAAAAAATCCCTAAAAAAGGGATTTTTTAACATTTTACCACATATTTTGAACTGCCGATATTTCCGTCAATTTGGAACGTATGTTACTCTACATTTGCTGCTCTGTGGGCAAGACGGCTGGATGCTGCGGCAGCAATCGCCCCAACAAGATCATCTAAAAACGTATTAACTTTCCCTGTTGATTTATCGTTCAAATACTTCAAAATTCCCGGTTTTAATTTGTCAATATAGCCATAATTCGTAAAACCGATTGAACCATAGACGTTCACAATCGAAAATGCCAAAATTTCATCCACTCCATAAAGACCTTCATCCGTTTTAACAATCGACAACAGTGGTTCTTCCAATAATCCCTTTTCTGCAAGAACATCTAATTGAACCCCGGTAATCACCGCATTTTGCACTTCCCGTTTTTTCAATACAGCTTCAACGTTTTCAATGCACTCTTGTAATTGTAATTCAGGATGATAGCCCTTTTGTAGAAAATAGACTAATTCCGCAATATTTTTAATGGTTACACCCCGATCTTCCAACGCTTTTTTTGCAATATCTCCTATTTGTGGAAACATATTTGATTGTTCATTCATATCATTCACCAATCCTTATTCATTAATTTGAAACAATACCTGATATGTATAGTTAGGTAAAAGAAAATATATTTGGTAAATCCATCATAATATTAATTATAACAATGATTTTAAAAAAATGTTAAAAAGGGGAACAGCGCATGATTCAGTTCTTGCAACAGGAGTTTGGCATTTTCCCGGGCCAATCTTTTAAAATCCGCCAATATGATGCTTATTATGATGGTCATCATATTTATATTTTGATAAAAGTATATGAACAGGAGCAGGAAGAATTACAGGTTCGCTATGAAATGACAAATTATCTTCGGCAAAATGGCGAAAAATTTGTTCCTGCTTTTTTCGCTGCCACGGACGGGAGATTTGTTAAACAGCTGGATGAAAATTATTATATTGTTTTAAAGTTAGAACAATGGCGAAATAAACCATATCAATTTCCGGGCAGGCGGTTGGCTTACTTTCATAACCATGGGAAATATTTTCGGTCAGAAAAAGATGTACTAAATCGGCTTGGTAAATGGAAAGAGTTATGGGAAAGCCGCATTGATCGGCTAGAAAAAATATGGCAACAGAACGTAATGAATCAACCGAATAATGACTTTGAACGACTTTTTATTGACTCTTTTCCTTATTATGCCGGGATGACTGAAAATGCCATTCAATATTTTGTAGATACGACGATCGATGAGCAACCGACCGGTTTTGATGTTGCGACCGTTTGCCATGAACGATTTACCATGGATACTTGGACAGATCCGATCATTTTGAAAGATCCTTTTGATTGGATTGTTGATCACCCGGTGCGGGATATTGCAGAATGGATTCGGCATGTGTATTTCAGCCAGCCGCAAATGGTCCAGAAACCAATTCAAAAATTTATTCAAGATTACGAAACACAGACGTCTTTATCTCCTTTTGCTTGGCGGTTACTGTATTCCCGTTTAGTTTTGCCAATTCACTACTTTCAATGTATTGAATTGTATTACGCCCGTTTGGCAGATAATTTTGACAATAGCATGACAGGAGAAATAAAGAAAATTCTCAATCAATCCGGTGATTATGAACGTTTCCTAGCTCATTTTTATGATATGGCAGGAGCTCCTCATCGTTCACTTCAATTACCAAAGCTCGATTGGTTCAACTAACCATCCGTGGGAAAAACCCCCACGGATGGAAATTTCACTTTATTTTTATGATATAATAATGGCAGTAGAATAGATTGAAGTTTTGGAGGGTTAGTTATGTCATCGAAACCGTATATATACATAACAAGAAAACTGCCGGAAGAGATAATTAATAATCTTTGTACATTTGCCGATGTTGGCATGTGGGAAAAAGAAGAAGAACCGGTTCCACGGGAAATATTATTGCAGGAAACGAAGAAAGCGGACGCACTGTTAACGATGTTATCTGACCGTATTGATGAAGAAATTTTTCAAGCAGGCGAAAAATTGAAAGTAATTGCAAACTTGGCGGTCGGCTATGACAATATTGATATTGAACTTGCCACAAAATACGGAATCGCTGTTTGCCATACACCCGATGTTTTAACCGATACGACTGCTGATTTGGCCTTTTCCTTATTATTAATGGTGGGGAGACGTTTAGCTGAGTCCGTAGAATTGGTAAAAAGTGGAGAGTGGAAAAGTTGGAGCCCGCTATTTATGGCAGGTACGGATATCCATCATAAAACAATTGGAATTGTTGGCATGGGGAAGATCGGTGAAGCTTTGGCAAAACGGGCATTAGGCTTTGATATGAACGTTTTATACCATAATCGTCATCGGAAAATGGATGTTGAAAAAGCATTAGGGGTTCACTATCGCTCTTTTCCTGATCTTGTAACTGAGTCCGATTATGTTGTTTGTTTAACCCCGCTGACGGAAGAAACAAGAGGAATGTTCACCAAAGACGTATTTCGAAAAATGAAAAAAACGGCATTTTTTATCAATGTGGCCAGAGGTGCGGTAGTGATAGAAGAAGATTTACTGTTGGCACTTAGAGAAGGAGAAATTGCCGGAGCGGGTCTTGATGTATTTGAAAAAGAACCGATTGATCCGCAACATCCTTTTTTAAAAATGAAAAATGTAGTTGCTCTCCCGCATATCGGCAGTGCATCAATTGAAACACGAACAGCAATGATGAAGCTTTGTTGCCGGAATATCGAGTTGATTTTGAAAAATGAAAAGCCGATTAGTATAGTGAATGAAGCAATGTTTTTAGCTAAATGATTGAAAATTTATTCCATGCGTTACGCTGAGAAAAAAGGGCTGGGGTAAAGATCCCCCGCCCTATAATCAATTTAAAACACTTGTTCAACTTCTACAACACCCGGGACTTCTTCAAATAATGCCCGTTCAATACCCGCCTTCAATGTAATAGTCGAACTTGGGCATGTTCCACAAGCACCAAGTAACCGCAATTTAACAACGCCATCTTCCACATCAACAAGTTCACAATCCCCGCCGTCACGGAGAAGAAACGGACGCAGTTTATCTAAAACCTCTTGGACTTGTTCTTTTAATTCAGGCATTCCATCGCACTCCTTTCTAAATCCTATTATAATAAGGATAGAGAGAAAAATCCATTTGTTAGTTTTGTAAAGAATCCCAGGTCTAATTTTTTTGACCCTTGATGCATGGTTCAGTGAAATCGGCTGTAAATGGATCTTTCGCAGCTTCCTTGTGGGCTTAACCTTAAGTCCTAAAATTTTCAACTACTTAGAATCTGGGAAATTTTACTTTTAGTGGTTAAAAAATTGTACTCATTGTCATTGTTTGAGATGATTGTAAAATGTAAGGGAGAAAGGAGAATACCTATGGAAATTTTCAATCCGGTTGTCATTACCATTTATGGTGCGGAACAAATTTGTGCAAGTTGTGTTAATCTGCCATCATCAAAAGATACGTATGAATGGCTGCAGGCTGCAATTTCAAGAAAATATCCGAATCAACCATTTGTGATTGATTATGTCGATATTATGAATCCGCCTGATGATGAGGAAAAGCGGCAATTCGCCGAAAAGGTAATTGAGGAAGATTTGTTTTACCCGGTTGTCGTCATTGGTAATCAAATCGTGGCGGAAGGGAATCCAAATTTAAAGGTAATTTACGCAGAAATGGAAAAATACGGATATAAGTAAGCTGGACTTTAAAAAAGGTTTATCCCGGCAAACAATGTATGTTTATAATAATTAAGACAATTTCCTCAAATCGAGGAAATTGTCTACTATATTTTCAACCGTTGTGAAATTTATACAGCCAGAGAATCCCGGATTTTAATAGTCTTGCTACACGTCCGGTCAATGGACGCTCAGCGACGAGACCGAATCCTTGTTTTTTCCCTAACGAACCAAGAATCCCTTTCAATTTTATTTCCGGCAACTCATCCGGCAAATCTTCCCCATTCCATCTTTTTAATAATACTTGAGCAATTTGGTCGCCTTGTGCTTCTGCAAGTTGGGCACTCGGTGCAAACGGCAAGCTTGCACAGTCACCGACTACGTAAACATGTTCATTTCCGGGAATATTATGATAAGGTGTCAAAACAACTCTCCCGGATTCGTCCTTTTCAACATCAAGTTCGCGAACAACTTTATTTGGGCGAATCCCTGCTGTCCAAACAATACAATCAAATTTCATTGGTTCATCATGATTATATAAAATGCCTTCTTCCACTTTTGTGATATTTGCATAGTTGACAATGGTGACTCCATGGTCTTGAAACCAATCGTTGACATATTTACTCAACTTCTCCGGAAACTTTGAGAGAACCATTTTGCCACGATCAAACAAAAATATTTTTAAATCAGGTCTTGATTCATGAAGCTCACTGGCAATTTCTACTCCGCTTAATCCGGCACCGACAATCGCCACTCTTGAACTTCTAGGCAAATTATTTAACGCATTATTTGTCTGTCTCGTTGCTTCAATGGATTGGATTCCGTACGTATACTGATCGGCCCCCGGAATATCATGGTACTTATCTTCACAGCCTAATCCAATAATAAGATCATCGTAAATAATTGCTTCATGGTTTTGCAATTCAACTCGGTTGTTTTGCAAATCGATATGACTCACTTCATCATTAATAAATTCCAGTTGCGGGTGATTCGGAAATGCTACCCGAATGTGGTTATCCGGGATAGTCCCGGCTGCCAGGGCATAAAATTCGGTTTTAAAACAGTGATAAGGTGCTTTATCCACTAGCACGATTTTAATGTCTTCTGGAACTCCGCTTTGGAAAAGTTTTTGCATAATCCGCATTCCACCGTAACCGCCGCCTAAAATGACAAGTTTTTTCATGGTATTTTCCCCTTTGTTTGATTCTAGTTACTCCTCAATTTTTGTTAAACTTTTATTTTTCTAATATTATAAAATTGGAAGTGAATCCCCTTTCATTTCTGAAAAACATATTCAATAAAATTATATTTGAATGATAAGAAATATACAACCGATATTTACTATTTTAGCGGGTTCACAACAAATTGGATAGGAAACCGACCCGGAACACGAAAAAACATTGTGAAATAATCAATTCCATTTCGTTGTGAATTACAGCAAGAATGTTTATACTAAAAGTATAGTTAAAAAAGGAAAAACATCCTTGATTCATGAAGGAGGTTTCAAAATGGAAAATGTGATTTTTTTATCGGAATCTGCCGCATACCAAGTAAAAGACATGATGGAACAAAATAATGAACAAGATGCGTATTTACGTGTTTTTGTTAAAGGCGGCGGCTGCAGTGGTTTATCCTATGGGATGACTTTGGAACATACAGTGAAAGAAACGGATATTGAGTTTGAACAACATGGTATAAAAGTTCTTGTTGAGAAAACAGATGCTGCCATCTTACAAGGAACAAAAATAGATTATAAACAGTCTCTCCTCGGAGGCGGCTTTACGATTGATAATCCGAACGCAATTGCCACTTGCGGATGCGGCTCATCTTTCCGTACCGCAACAAATGCCGGAGCACCCGGTGATTGTTAACAGTAAGATGACAAATCGGGATACGAATAAATGGTTGGGAAAAGAAAAGCGCAGAGCGCCCGCTTAGCGACGTACAAACTGGAGCGCCCCGCAATGAGATAAAGGAAACACGGCGAGGG
>NZ_CCRF01000078.1 GCF_000751775.1 Caldibacillus thermoamylovorans | reverse complement strand
CTTTCTTATACTAAAAGAAAAAAACTCCTCTTCGGTAAATGTTCGAAGAGGAGTTTTTTTTCATTACTCAAATAAGGAAGTACTGTGCATAGGTTGAATTCTTGCACTTGGATCGATATATTTTTTTGCATTGCTTACCGCTATCGGGGCTTCTCCAAATCCGGTTGCAATCAATTTCACTTTCCCGTCATACGTACAAATATCACCGCATGCATAGACACCCTCGATATTGGTTTCCATTTTCGAATTGACGACAATTGAATTTTTTTCAATATTCAAGCCCCATTCCTTGATTGGACCCAAAGATGAAACAAATCCATAGTTGACGATCACATCATCGACATCAATGATTTCGGTTTCTTCCTGTTTGACGACTTGGATTTTGACTTGATTGATGTTTTCCCCGTCACCAATCAATTCGACCGGAACAAAAGGCGTTTTTATTTCAACATTCGAATTACGCATGTTTTCGACGGTATGTTCATGAGCTCGAAATTTATCGCGACGATGGACAATCGTCACTTTTTCGGCAATCGGCTCAAGCATAAGTGCCCAATCTACTGCAGAATCACCGCCGCCAAAGATTACTACTTTTTTATTTTGAAAATAATTCATGTCGTTTATAAAATAATGTAAATTTTTCCCTTCGTAATCTCTGGCATTTTCTAATTCCAGTTTTCGCGGTTGGAAAGCCCCGTTGCCTGCCGTAATAATAACCGTCTTTGTATAATGAATTTCCTGATTTGTTGTTAACTTAAAAATGCCATCTTCTTGTTTTTCCAGTTTTTCAACGGATTGATCCAGACAGACGGTAGGTTCGAACAATTTAATTTGTTCCTGTAAATTATCTACCAACTCCCGAGCTCGGATTTTTGGAAAACCTGCCACATCGTAAATGAATTTTTCCGGATATAGCGCCGTTAATTGACCGCCTAATTGCGGCAAACTTTCTATTATTTTAACGGTTGCTTTTCGCATGCCACCGTAAAAAGCGGTAAATAACCCGGTCGGGCCGCCACCGATTATCGTTATATCATAAACTTGTGTATCTTCTTTCAAAGGTATCCCTCCAATTAACATTCACAAATATTTTATCATAAGTTTTAGCAATTCCGAAAGATTCACTTCTAAAGTTTGTAAAAAAAAGAACTGCGCAGGCCGTTTGTTCATTTCAAAGCTTTGATAATTGACGAAATATTTTTTGCTTTAGTAAACTGAGTAAAGGGTAATGTTAAAGTTCAGAAAAAAAGATGACGGAAACGACTTTTATGTTAATCAAGATGGTCTTTTACCTTAACGTGAATCCATGACCATCATGCCAATCGTTTTCCGTTATATGGAACAAGAAGGGGGGAGGGAAACCTTGCCATTCTCAATCATTCAATTAATGATTTCAATCCTGTTATTTTTCGTTTTGTTTTTCGGAATTGGTTTTATATTAAATATGCTTTTGCGGATGACATGGATTATGACTTGCATATATCCAATTGTTGTTATTTTTATTGTAGATAATATCCCTTTTATCACCTATTTTCGTGAACCTGAAGAAGCTTTTCAAACCTTAGGAACCAATTTACGTTCATTGGCTCCTGCTGACATTACTGTATTATTAAGTGGTCTAGCAGGCACAATTTTAGCCGGGTTTACAATGAAAGCGTTACGAAAAAGAGGTTATCGGATGTTTTAGTTGTCGGTAAATTGTTTTAATTAATGTATATTTTTAATATTTTCATAAAAATAGAATAAGAATTTCTCCTCTTTGTGAATATTTTTTTCTTCTTTGGGAAAGAAATAGACACGAGAGGAGTGAAAAATATGGTAAAAATAAAAACATGGTCCAAACGGATTATCATGGTCATTTTGTTTACTATTGCACTGCTAATTACTTTCCAGACTGTATCCGGAGTAAAGGCTGAAACATTACCAGACCATAAATATAATTATGAAAAAGCATCTGACAAAAAAAGAAATACAAATAAAATGTTACATTCTTTCAAGTCTATCAATTTACAATTAAAATCTTTGAAGGTTGCTACAACTTCAGCAACAAAAATTTCATCAAGTGAAGAAATTCAAGGAAAAGTTCCAAGTTTAGAGGAAGCATTTAATTGGGAAGCAGAATATCCAAGTCATTCAGTCATTGCGACCGGATATACAGCAGGATATGAGTCGACCGGGAAAAATCCTAATGATCCTTCTTATGGAATTACGTACTCCGGAGTGAAAGTAAAAAGGGACCTATATTCCACGATTGCGGCTGACTTGAATGTTTTCCCCATTGGTACAATTTTGTTTATTCCAGGCTACGGGTTTGGCGTTGTGGCGGATAAAGGTGGAGCCATCAGAGGGAATAAAATTGATTTATATTTTGAAACTGTAGAAGATGTATATAGTGAATGGGGAAAACGAGAAGTTAATGTTTATGTCGTTAAAAGAGGGAATGGATCACTGACAGCAGCAGAACTTGAACAATTGAACGAAAATGAAGCGATGCAAGTGTTTCGCAGTCAATATTCATTAAGCAAAAAAGAATAGAACGCTCTTAACTATTTGTCCTTTTTATCGATCCTTCTGATAATCGGTGAGGGCATTTTTTTTGTAATAGTTGCGAAAGTAGACAGGTAATTTTTTCCTATACATTTTTTGACGAATGGTGTAGACAAATGACGGAAAGGGTGGTATATTATTATTCGTTGTTATTTATTGAACAACTTTTTCTTATCAAGAAGGTGTTGTGGTTTTTATTCGCATCACCCGCTCCATACATATGACTAACGCAGTGTTTCGTTTCGGAAAGAACGAAGCATTGCGTTTTTTACTATCTTTAAGTGCACTATATAACAATGATAAAATAGATAAAATGGTTATTGATTAAATACGGGATATTTATTGAAGGGAGGAAAGGCCGTTTTGGAAACGCAAGCTTTGAAAAAAGAAATTATCGACTACGCAATATCCATTGGAATTGATAAAATTGGTTTTGCCACGGCAGCCCCTTTTACAACATTAAAAGCAAGACTTATCCGTCAGCAAGAATTGAATTACCAGTCCGGGTTTGAAGAGTCAGATATTGATAAGCGAACGAATCCTGCCCTTCTTTTTGACAATCCCCAATCGATCATTTCCATTGCTCTGGCCTATCCAACGAAAATGAATAAGCATGTTCGCGGGACAAAGGGTGAGCGGCGAGGTTTATTTGCCCGCGCTTCTTGGGGAGAAGATTATCACCTTGTATTACGTGATCGCTTAAGCAAACTGGAACAATTCATTTACAGTAAGATGCCTGATGCCCGATGCAAATCAATGGTCGATACCGGTGAATTATCTGACCGGGCAGTTGCGGAACGAGCAGGTATCGGTTGGAGCGGGAAAAATTGTGCCATCATTACGCCGGAGTATGGATCATTCGTTTATTTGGGTGAAATGATTACAAATATTCCTTTTGAGCCGGATACGCCGATAGAAAATATGTGCGGAACATGCAATAAATGTATAGAAGCTTGTCCGACCGGTGCGTTAGTCCAACCGGGGCAAATAAATGCAAAAATTTGTATCTCCTATTTAACGCAAACGAAAGATTTTTTACCGGACGAATATCGTAGCGTGATTGGGAATCGATTATATGGCTGTGATACATGTCAAATCGTTTGTCCTTATAACAAAGGTAAAGATTTCCATTTTCACGAAGAATTTGAACCGGAGCCGGAAGTGGCAAAACCATTGCTTAAACCACTGCTAAAGATAAGCAACAAAGAATTTAAAGAAAAATATGGCCGTGTTTCCGGTGCTTGGCGTGGGAAAAAGCCGATTCAGCGAAATGCGATCATTGCACTCGGTCATTTTAAAGATGAAACGGCGATTGATGAGTTAAGCGATGTTATTCGTAACGATCCGCGACCGGTCATTCGGGGAACAGCTGCTTGGGCATTAGGTGAAATTGGGACAGAAAAAGCGAAACAAATACTTACGAAGGCAAAAATTGAGGAAAAGGATGAAGATGTATTGCGGGAAATTGAAGTGGCACTTGCCGAATAAATAAAATGCCCAATTTTTGCATCACCGAATACGAAGGAGGAACATACACTTAATTAAAGGAGTGTGTGTTGCCATGATTGATCAATTACAAAAGTTATTAGAACAACGGGTACAACAATGTGTAAGTGATCGGCAAACGGAATGTTCAAAAATTGAGCGTAAAAAAGAATGTTTGGCAAATCGCCATGGCGAAATTGTTAAAGCAAAGGCAACCGGGCATATTACTGAGAAAATTAATAATGGAGATCACACTGATATATATTACAACGTCCATTTTCAATATTTAATCAAACAAGAAAAGCGATATTACATTGAGGAAGAAGTTGAGAAACGAAAAGCCCATTTTTATAAAAGTACACTGTTAACGGATGAAGAAATATTTGAAACGCCAACAATCGAAATCCCTGAAATAAAAATTGATCGCCATGAAAATTTAGAAAGGGTTTCATACCATTATGACCGGAGAAAAGCCGTTCAGTATGCCGAACGTTGGTGGAATGACTATAACCCGCAATATCATAAATTTGATGTTGATTGTACAAATTATATTTCACAATGTTTACATGCCGGTGGAGCTCCGATGCGGGGTTTTTCCAATCGTTCGAGCGGTTGGTGGTATAATGGAAACAGTTGGAGTTATAGTTGGTCAGTAGCCCATTCGCTTCGATGGTATTTAGGTACTTCCAAAGTAGGTTTGCGTGCAAGAGAAGTGAGTGACCCGGGGGAGTTACAACTAGGCGATATTATATGTTATGATTTTGAAGGAGACGGCCGCTTTAATCATACTACAATCGTTACGGCAAAAGATGCGTATGGGATGCCGCTGGTAAACGCTCATACAACCAATAGCCGAATGCGATATTGGTCTTATGAAGATTCTTCAGCCTATACGAATAATATCCAATACAAATTTTTTACAATTATAGATGATGATTGATTTATTAGTTGAGGTGGAAAATTGTGGCAGTACATGTTGTTTTATATCAACCAGAAATCCCGGCCAATACAGGTAATATTGCAAGAACTTGTGCAGCAACAGACTCGCAGCTTCATTTAATTCGACCGCTTGGATTTTCAACGGATGATAAAATGTTAAAGAGAGCCGGACTTGATTACTGGCCGTTTGTAAAAATACATTACTATGATTCGTTGGATGAATTTTTTGAGAAAAATCAGGGAGAATTTTATTATATTGAGACATACGGGAATAAGGCATATTCTGATTTCGATTACAGTAATCCGGAAAAAGACTACTATTTTATGTTTGGCAGAGAAACAACAGGCTTGCCGAACGAATTGTTAGAGGCAAATCAAGATCGGTGCTTACGGATTCCGATGACGACAAATGTTCGCTCGCTAAATTTGTCTAATACAGCAGCCATTTTAGTATACGAAGCTTTGAGGCAACAAAATTTTACCCATTTAAAAATTAAATACAGTGAGTGAAAATCGGTAAGGGTTTAAAATAAGGTCAACTCATTTTGAACCCTTTTTGCTATTATTTGTTTTGAGATAAAATAGATATTAGAATGGGAGAAATGGTTGCAACAGGTGCCCTGAAACTGAAATGTATTGATTTTTTTAAGAAAGGGTGATTATCATGAACGAAACGATTGAAACGATCTTAAAACATCGGTCGGTAAGGCAATTTCAAGAGAAAAAATTAACAAGGGAGCAGATTGAAACGATTGTCCGCTGTGCACAGGCTGCTTCGACATCGAGTTTTGTACAAGCTTATACCATTATCGGGGTAACTGATCAAAGCAAAAAACAACAACTTGCACAAGTTGCCGGTAATCAAAAATATGTTGCTGATAATGGTCACTTATTCGTTTTCTGTGCCGACCTTCATCGTTACGACATAATCAGCAAAATGGAAAACGTCAATATGGAAGAATCCATTGCCAGTACGGAAAAATTTATGGTTGCTTTAATTGATACGGCCCTGGCAGCTCAAAATGCCGCAATTGCCGCGGAATCATTAGGGTTAGGGATTTGTTATATCGGCGGGTTGCGAAACAATTTAGAGAAAGTATGTGAAATCTTAAAAACTCCAAAACGAGTGATTCCTTTATTTGGTCTGGTGGTTGGTTATCCGGAAAAAATAAATGAACAAAAACCCCGCTTGCCGTTAAATCATATTTACCATGAAAACACATATCAACAAAATGAGGAAGCATACATAACTCAACTGAACGCATATAACAAGACGATCCGAGACTATTATAATAAAAGGACAAACGGAAAACGGAAAGACAGTTGGACTGGTCAAGTCTCAGCAACATTTGCAATGAAAAATCGTATGTACATGCATGATTTCATCAAAGAGCATCATTTGAATAAATAATGAGTGGTTTTTGGTAGAGCCGTTTTTACAAGAAATGTGACCGGAAAGAACCTAAAAAGAGCGCTTCGAAAGGTTCATTTTCAACCTTTTCCTTTTAGGCGCTCTTTTTTATACAAACTTGGCATAAAAAATGTTATTAAATTTCTCCACAAACATATTATTTCTTATATGTACGCGGTCGATCCTCATACCCCGCCGTAAAGATAGCAGCTAAAAATGCAGCCGAAACACAAAGAATTAAGACAGTTCCCATTTTTTATCCCCCTTATGTTCATTTACTCATATTTATTATAATGCGACATATAAATTTTATCTACAGAATGTTCGTTCATTTTTGTTAAAAAGGAAACTTTTCATATTATTTATCATCATTTTGACGGCATGTTCATATATTTATAGGTAAATATAGTTAAATGTGAAGTCAAAGTTGCTCTTACAAAAGCTGCCAATTTTAACTTTTTGGCATCATCATTAGAAATATAGGGAGGTACTATATGGGTATATTAGATAAAGTTGCCAAATATCGTGAAGAGGAGGAAAAACTTAAGTGGGAAGGTACCTTTGCTGAGTATTTGGAATTGGTAAAAGAAAAACCGTGGATTGCCCAATCTGCCCATTCTCGGGTATACAATATGATTAAAGATGCCGGTGTTGAAGAGGTTGACGGTGTAAAAAGATATAAATTTTTTAGCCATCAATTATACGGGTTGGAAACGGCTCTGGAAAGGTTGGTTGAAGAATATTTTCATCCGGCGGCAAAACGTCTGGATGTCAGGAAACGAATTTTATTATTAATGGGTCCTGTCAGTGGCGGAAAATCAACACTGGTAACTATGTTAAAACGGGGGCTTGAACAATATTCCAGAACGGATCGCGGTGCCGTTTTTGCAATTAAAGGCTGCCCGATGCATGAAGATCCGCTTCACCTCATTCCTCCGCATTTACGTGAAGATTTTTATGAAGAATACGGGATTCGAATCGAAGGAAATCTGTCACCGCTTAATATGATGAGGCTTGAACAAGAATACGGGGGACGGATTGAGGATGTGCTAGTGGAACGGATCTTTTTCTCAGAAGACCGTCGCGTCGGTATTGGTACATTTAGCCCGTCCGACCCGAAATCACAAGATATTGCCGACCTCACAGGAAGTATTGATTTTTCGACAATTGCCGAGTACGGTTCGGAATCAGATCCGCGTGCATATCGGTTTGATGGAGAATTGAACAAAGCCAATCGCGGGATGATGGAATTCCAAGAAATGCTAAAATGTGATGAAAAGTTCTTATGGCACTTACTGTCTCTAACGCAAGAAGGAAACTTTAAGGCAGGCAGGTTCGCACTTATCTCAGCTGACGAGTTAATCGTGGCTCACACAAACGAAACTGAGTATCGCGCCTTTATTTCCAACAAAAAAAATGAAGCACTCCACTCCCGGATTATTGTAATGCCGATTCCTTATAATTTAAAAGTGTCTGAGGAAGAAAAAATTTATGAAAAAATGATTCGTGAAAGTGATGTAGCCGATGTCCATATTGCCCCGCACACATTAAAAATTGCCGCTATGTTCACCATTTTAACCCGCTTAAAAGAACCGAAACGAGGGGATATTGACTTAATTAAAAAGATGCGGCTTTATGACGGGCAAAATGTTGAAGGTTTCAGTGCGATTGATGTGGAGGAACTGAAAAAGGAATATTCGGATGAAGGCATGAGCGGAATTGACCCAAGATACGTCATCAACCGGATCTCTTCAACAATTATTCGTAAAGAAGTAAAATCGATTAATGCATTGGATGTGTTACGTTCCTTGAAAGAAGGACTTGAACAGCACCCGTCGATTACGCCTGAATCAAAAGAAAAATATTTGAACTTTATTTCTCTTGCCCGGAAAGAATATGATGAATTGGCGAAAAAAGAAGTGCAAAAAGCGTTTGTTTATTCGTATGAAGAATCTGCGAAAACATTGATGGATAATTATCTTGATAATGTTGAAGCTTATTGCAATAAAACAAAGCTGCGTGATCCGTTAACAGGAGAAGAAATTAATCCGGATGAAAAACTCATGCGGTCGATTGAGGAACAAATTGGCATATCGGAAAATGCGAAAAAGGCATTCCGGGAAGAAATCTTAATTCGGATTTCAGCTTATGCCCGGAAAGGAAAACGATTTGACTATAATTCTCACGGACGCCTTCGTGAAGCAATCCAGAAGAAGTTGTTCGCAGACCTGAAAGATGTCGTAAAAATTACCACATCAACAAAGACACCGGATGAACAACAATTGAAGAAAATTAATGAAGTGGTTGCCAGGCTAATTGATGAGCACGGTTATAACTCAACATCCGCAAACGAACTGCTTCGCTATGTAGGAAGTCTGTTGAATCGTTAATCAGGAGCAAAAAATAATAAAATTTTAATTGCCGTACTGCAGAAAGTGCGGCTTTTTTTGCAGACAAAGTCAAAAAATACGGCTTAAAATATTGTTTAGTTCTAAAAGGGAAGCTACGAAATATGTACTTATGTTGGTGTTTTGTAAAATCATGGCTCTTATTTCCGAATGCACCAAAAGTAGATCATCCAAAAGCTGTTTTAGTAAGGAAACGAATCCTGCCCGGTATTTGGGAAAATCTCATCAATCCCCAGAAGAACACCAGCAGAAAATGAGGTACGACCGGGACATTTTGTATACTGCTTAGAAAAGGTAGTTTAACTAATATCAACAACTGATAACAGCTAATGGAATGCCCATTAGCTGTTTTATATGAAAAATATAAATTGGTAGTAAATTTTTTTGTCCACTATGCATAGTATAAAGTAATACAAGAAAATATAGTTTAAATTTATGGACCTTTTGTAATTTTTAATAATATACTACTTATTCCTTTTATTGAAATATCAACTTTTATCCTCTTACCATACCACCATGACCGGATGAACGATCCCTAAACTTCATTCAAACATACAGTACATTGTATGCGATAGAAGTTTTGTATGTGACAAAAAAATTAAAGGAGGGAATGAATTAGGATGAATAATTATAATAAACACCATTTCACCATTTCTCAAGAGGATTGGTCCCTCCATCGAAAAGGCCACGAAGATCAACAAAGGCATAATGAAAAGGTTCAGGAAGCAATCAAAAAAAACTTGCCTGATCTAATATCTGAAGAAAGCATTATTTTATCAAATGGAAGAGATGTCATAAAAATACCGATACGTTCACTTGATGAATATAAAATCCGTTACAATTATGATAAGAATAAACACGTGGGCCAAGGCGATGGCGACAGCCAAATTGGTGATGTCATTGCCCGTGACGGTTCAGCGGAAAAAGGACCCGGAAAAGGGCAAGGGGCAGGGGACCAACCTGGAGAAGACTATTACGAAGCAGAAGTATCACTTGCCGAATTGGAAGAAGCACTGTTTAGTGAGCTGGAATTACCGAATCTGCAAAGAAAAAATGATCATGAATTAATTGTGGAAGATATTGAATTTAATGATATTCGAAAGACCGGTTTGATGGGAAATATTGATAAGAAGAAAACCATGCTCACCGCTTTTAAACGTAATGCATTAAGTGGGAAGCCTTCATTCCATCCGATTTACCCGGAAGATTTGAAATTTAAAACATGGAATGAAAAAATCCGTTATGAGTCAAAGGCTGTTGTTTTGGCAATGATGGACACAAGTGGTTCAATGGGAATCTGGGAAAAATATATGGCACGCAGTTTCTTTTTCTGGATGACCCGGTTTTTACGTACGAAATACGAAAAAGTGGAAATTGAATTTATCGCCCACCATACGGAGGCAAAAGTTGTAACAGAGGATGAATTTTTCTCTAAAGGGGAAAGTGGCGGGACAATTTGTTCTTCAGCTTACCGATTGGCGTTGGAGTTGATTCATGGTAAGTATTCACCGAGCCAATACAATATTTATCCGTTCCATTTTTCAGATGGGGATAATTTAACTTCTGATAATATGCGTTGTGTAAAATTGGTTAATGAGTTGATGGAAATTTCAAATATGTTTTATTATGGAGAAGTAAATCAATACAATCGTCACAGTACGTTAATGTCCGCCTATAAAAATATAAATGATGAGCGATTCCGTTATTTTATATTAAGACAAAAAGCAGATGTCTTTCATGCGATGAAGAGTTTCTTTAATAAGGAAGAAAATAAGATGTATGCGTAAATCCCCTGTCATGTGCAGGGGTTTTTTAATGGCCAGAAGTGAAGGATATCTTTCGGGTGCAACTTATTAATTATATGGTAATTGAGTGGATCTTTGACTTGAATTTCCGTCCTGA
>NZ_CCRF01000077.1 GCF_000751775.1 Caldibacillus thermoamylovorans | reverse complement strand
CCCGATTTGTCCAAACCAATGGGGCATTTCAGTAACAGCTTTTAACGGTTTTCCTCTGCCGTACTGATCTGTACGTAGCTGCTAAAAATTTCCTTTTACAAATTTGAAAGTGTAATCATTTCTAAATGCAAAAAATTTTGATATAATTGTATAGAACAATATGAACATTTTGGATATACAAAGGGATAGGGGATAATAATGGCCAAATTAGTAATAGAAAAAGATACTGTTACCGGCACTAGGATTGAAAAAATTTGGACAAAGGACTTTATTTTAATCTGTTTAGCCAATTTTTTTGTTTTTTTAGGATTCCAAATGACTTTGCCAACTCTTCCGTTATTTGTTGAAGCGTTAGGTGGGCGGGATCAATTAATTGGATTGGCGGTTGGAATTTTTACTTTCTCGGCATTATTGATTCGTCCATTTGCCGGGCATGCTTTAGAAACAAAGGGGAGAGGTATCATTTATTTATCCGGATTATTGATCTTTTTCCTATCGGTCGGATTTTTTAGTGCTACCGCAAGCATATTATTCCTTTTTGTCATGAGAATTGTTCAAGGTTTAGGTTGGGGATTATCAACGACAGCTTCAGGAACAATTGCGACAGATATCATTCCGGGAAAACGGAGAGGTGAAGGTTTAGGTTATTACGGGTTATCGGGAAATTTAGCATTGGCATTCGGTCCATCACTCGGATTAATTTTGGTGGAACATGTTTCCTTTCAATCGTTATTTATCATCTGTGCCATATTTGGTTTGTTGGCATTTATCCTTTCATCATTTATTTCGTTTAAAAAAGTGGAACAAAAAGAAAAAGTGGCTCTTGTTGGGAAATGGGATTTCTATGAAAAGTCAGCGTTAAAGCCTTCCGTTCTTGCCTTTTTCATCACCGTTACGTTTGGAGGAATCGCCTCCTTTTTACCTCTATATACAGTGCAAAAAGGGGTAGAAGGCATTCAAACGTATTTTTTTATTTACGCAATGGCGTTAATGGTAACAAGAACATTTGCCGGTCAGTTATATGATCGCAAAGGGCACCGTGCTGTTTTTATTCCAGGAACGCTTCTTATTTTTCTTGCCATGTTATTTTTGGCTTGGTTGCCAAATAGCTTCATATTATTTATTGCAGCATTTCTTTACGGCTTTGGTTTTGGTACCATTCAGCCGGCACTTCAGGCATGGGCGGTGGAACGATCACCGAAAAATCGCCGTGGCATGGCTAATGCAACTTTTTTTTCCTTTTTTGATCTCGGAGTCGGATTTGGGGCAATTTTGTTCGGTCAAATCGGTCATTGGATTGGATATGCCAGTATTTATCTAGCAGCTGCCCTTTCCATCTTGATGTCAATCGGTTTATATATATTTATTTTAAGAACGGAAAAAATAAATGCGGTTTCATAGTTTGATTCTTTAAATATACTAGGAAGGCTCGCCAATCCTTCCAGTTTTTGTTATAATATGAATGTGAAAAACATCACATAATTTCCTTTCCGCTTAGGAACAAATTTAGAAAAACCTCCTTATAAGTTCATAACACTATTGACACCGTTAAAAAATAAATAAGGTGGAGAAAATCCTAACATTGCTTCTTCAAAAAAAAGGCAAAAAGACTAAAGATAAAGTGAATGGTCACTGAACGACGGGGCGCATACTTTTATACGTTAAGAGAGGTATAGCATCCTATAAAAAAAACGACTGTTATTTTCTCGGATTTTTTTAACCACGAAGAGATGAAAATTATTTCCTTTATCTTGGGAAACAATATCCATAGAGAAAAAAGAAATGGAATGGATTGGTGTTATTTGGTAACATTCTTCAGGAGGACTTTGAATTATTCACCTATAGCGGTGATCTATAAATGTTTCGCAAAATTTTAAAGGAATTCCAAATATATTGTATAGGAGTGGATTTGATGTCTAATCGTGTAAGTAAAGTAGTACTTGTCGGAACCGGTGCTGTTGGTTCCAGTTACGCTTTTGCCTTATTAAATCAGGGAATTGCCGGGGAACTCGTGATGATTGACGTAAAAAAAGAGAAAACGGAAGGGGATGCAATGGACTTAAATCATGGCCTTCCATTTGCACCTGCCAAAATGATTATCAGTCATGGTGACTATTCAGATTGTCATAATGCTGATATTGTTGTTTTAACAGCTGGTGCAGCTCAAAAGCCCGGTGAAACACGTCTTGACCTTGTTGAAAAAAATACGAGAATCACGAAAAGTATTGTTGAAGAAGTCATGGCCAGCGGTTTTAACGGAATTTTCATCGTTGCATCAAATCCGGTTGATATTCTTACTTATGCAACATGGAAATTTTCGGGATTACCAAAAGAACGCGTAATCGGTTCCGGAACAATATTAGATACTGCCCGTCTACGTTACATGTTGGGTGATTACTTCAATGTAGACACTAGAAATGTCCATGCATATATTATAGGTGAACATGGTGATACGGAACTTCCGGTATGGAGTCATGCAGGGATTGGCGTGATTCCCATTTTTGATTGGATGAGAAAGGACCCGAAATACAAAGTGGAGGATTTAAATGATATATTTGTCCAAGCCCGCGATGCTGCCTATCATATCATTGAGAAAAAGGGTGCAACTTACTATGGGATCGCAATGGGGTTGGTTCGATTAACAAAGGCAATTTTACAAGATGAGCATTCCATTTTAACGGTTTCTACATATTTGGACGGTGAATATGATCATAAAGATTTGTTTATCGGTGTACCGGCTATTGTCACAAGAAATGGAATTAGTGGCGTGATTAAAATGGAATTGACCGCCACCGAGAAAGACCGGCTCAATCATTCTATTCGTGTTTTAAAAGAAACCATGAACAGTGTCAATTTGACCTAGTTTAACGTGCAGTAAGGACACTTCACTTTATTAAATAACTTGAGTTTCCCACCTTAGGACGAAAGGCAAACTCGTCGACAACTCTGGTCGAGAACTAGAGGACACTGAAAAAGTGCGAAACAATCTTGCTAAACACCATTTAGATGTATTTCCGGGTTTTATATTGTGTTAGTAAATCTATTCAAATAGTTTTTCAGTGGCCTCTGAGAACTACTCAATTTTATCGACGAAACTTCCACATGTCTTGGGATGCGAAATAGTAAATGATTATCAATAAGGATGCCTGAATGATTAAAATAACTTAATTGTTCAGCTCCTATTTTTTTGTGGGTAAAAGCAAAAAATTCCGGCAAAGAAAAAGATGCAAAGGGAATTTTATGATTTAAGTAAAATTGCACAAGGAAAGCTTCGAATCCTATGGACACCTTTTGACAACACAAGCCAAGCAGTTGAAAAAAACGTTTTTTTAACAAAATAAAGTAAACTTCTTTACAATGTTACATAATTAGTTATAAAATAATATTGTGTAACATTATTGGAGGGGGATTTTGTGGAGTATGTGAACCCAATTAAAAAAATTGAAAAAATACAAGCAATGAAAAAGGTTTTACGTCAATCTTCACTTCGGGATTTACTCCTTTTCGTTATTGGGATAAATACGGGAATTAAAGTACATGATTTATTGTATTTAACGGTTAAAGACGTATGGGACGGTTCCCAAACAAGAGAGTTTCTTTACTTAAAGGATGAAAAAAATGGGGAAGTAAAAGCATATTATTTAAACAGCAAAGTAAGAGAAGTATTAAGGGATTACTTGGCAAGCAACGAATTGCAGCCGGATGATTTTCTATTTAAATCAAAAAAAAATAACCATCCAATTACGAGGCAACAAGCCTATCGAATCATCAATCATGCTGCAAAAGAAGTAGGGATCCAGGAAAAAATCGGAACCCACACGCTTCGAAAGACGTTCGGATATCATGCCTATCGTAAAGGGGTGGCCATTTCTATTTTAAAAAATATTTTTAACCAGCACTCCACAGCAGAAACTTTAAAATATATTGGAATCGATAAAAACGAACAAAAGCTCATTAAGGTCGATGTGAATTTATAATTAAAGATTTAAACATCAATCCGTGTTATTTAAATCAATTTTGTTCAAGTCCATATTTTTTAAATCTCTAATAATCCCGTCAGTGACTTGGACTTGCCGGGTTTCCCAACCGTTCATAAATCGGAAAATTCCGTTATCAAAATCCGTACCGACTTCTTTGAAAAAAATACCTTCATATTCAATATCTTTTGTATGACTGAATGTTAGACAGTATTCTGTACCGGATTTAACAAGGTATGCACGGATTCCTTTTTCAAATAAACCCTCTTCATCACGAATATATCTGGAGACAGAAATAATATGAAGATCGACAAAAGGAATTTCATGCAAGAGCGCATGAATGATTGAACCTTTTGTAATCTGTTCCCAGCGGCTTTGAGCAGTCTGCCCGAGGATGATTTGGGTTATGTGATTCTGTCTGGCCACTTCAGCAATTACTTTCGCCACCGGACGTTTTTCATTATCTTTAATGATAAATTGAGCAGAAGGGTGCGATTCAGCAAATTTTTTCCACTGTTCGATATAAATTACTTTTTCGGCGTCTAATTCATCAAAAGGGGCTAAATCAACCGTTAATATATAAAGTGGTGCTTTAAGCATATTTGCAATTTGGCAGCCACGTCGAATCAATCTTTCTCCATTTGGACCATAGTAAACACAAACAAGAATTCTTTCATTTGAAAAATTTGCTTCCATCTATGATTCACCTCAAATGTTTTTGTTGGAATCACCTATTTGACTATGTAGAACTATAACCGATGGAACGAGAGTAGTCAATCCAAAACTGCCTATATTTCATTTTTCAACAAATTTTAGGAACATGAAAAATGTAAGGCTGTCACATGGTAAAGCCTTAGTAAAAAAAGTTGCCCTCTGAAAATTGTAAGTATATCGGCAACATGCATAGGTTGCGTATGGTAAAAGCTCTCAGTATAAAGTTATGCTGTGAAAATGAATATGATCAAGAATTTTTGCCTCTTTTCGTGGCTTCCGAAATTGAATGAAATTGTTGGGGGGATGCCGTTTGAATTCGTTACACATGCTGATATTTATTCCTTTTGTATTTGCTATGGCAATTCCGCTTTTGTATAAGTTGTTTCATCCGAAAATTCATTTAGGTTGGTTTGTATTACTGATTCCTTTGGTCATATTTTTACACCTCTTTCGATACATTCCCTTAGTTGCAAAAGGTGATCATCTGACAACTTCCTTAGCGTGGCTTCCTTCAGTGGAGATGAATTTAGATTTTTATATTGATGGTTTGGCGTTATTGTTCGGATTATTAATTTCCGGTATCGGTGTACTTGTCATTATTTACTCCATTTTTTATCTATCAAAGCATCGAGAAGAACTTCATAAGTTTTATATGTATTTAATGATGTTCATGGGCGCTATGCTGGGTCTTGTATTTTCTGATAATATTTTTATCCTATATGGCTTTTGGGAACTGACAAGTATTTCCTCATTTTTATTAATCGCATTTTGGTATGAACGAAAGTCATCAAGAGATGGGGCAATGAAATCTTTGCTTATCACTGTCTTTGGCGGGCTTTGTATGTTTGCGGGGATGATTATGTTAACTCTTATCACCGACACATATAGTATTCGCGAAATGATTCTTAATGTGGAATTCGTTCAAGCACATAAATTATTTATCCCTGTGATTATTTGCATTTTACTCGGAGCCTTTACAAAATCAGCCCAGTTTCCGTTCAGTATCTGGTTGCCCGGAGCAATGGAAGCGCCGACGCCCGTTAGTGCCTACCTTCATTCGGCGACGATGGTGAAGGCGGGAATTTATTTGGTAGCTCGATTTACACCCGTTTTTGGCGGAAGTTCCGTTTGGTTTTGGCTAGTATCGGGAATAGGAATCATTACTTTATTATATGGCTCAATTACAGCCGTTCGACAAACTGATTTAAAGGCGTTACTGGCCTATTCGACGATTAGTCAATTAGGTTTAATTATGAGTTTATTAGGAATTGGTTCACTCACTTTTTATTTTGGACCGAGTGAACATGGTGTTACCTATTCGATGGCCATTTTTGCCGCAATTTTTCATTTGTTCAATCATTCCATGTTCAAAGGCAGTTTATTTATGGTCGTCGGAATTATTGATCATGAAACCGGAACAAGGGATATTAGACGGCTTGGCGGATTGATGCAGTTGATGCCGGTTTCGTTTACTGTTGCACTAATTGGTGGTTTCTCTATGGCCGGATTACCTCCTTTTAACGGATTTTTAAGTAAGGAAATGTTTTTTAAAGCAGTCAATGATGTGAGGGTGGCGGAAATATTTCATCTTGAAACACTTGGTATGCTATTTCCCTTACTTGCATGGATTGCCAGTATTTTTACTTTTGTTTACTCTATGATTCTCGTTTTTAAGACATTTTCCGGGAAATATCGACAGGAAAAGTTGAATCGGGATGTACATGAGGCACCTTTTGGTATGTTAATTCCATCTGTAATACTCGCCTTCTTCGTCGTAGTTATTTTCTTTTTTCCAAATGTTTTTTCCAAATACTTGTTGAAACCGGCATTCGTTGCCATCCTACCGATGTTTACGATCGATAAGGTGGATATCAAAATTAGTGCTTGGCATGGATGGAATACTGAACTTTTGATGACTATCGGTGTTGTAATTATGGGAAGTCTCCTATTTATTACAGTCAAGCGGTGGGTTCCTTTGCTTAAACAATATCCGCAATGGCTTACGTTAAATAACTTGTTTGAGAAATCTTTGGAAAAAGTCGAGCGCTATTCACTTACAATAACAAATCGCTATATGACCGGTTCGATCCGCCATTATTTTATCTATATTTTTTCGTTTTTTGTCATTGTTTTAGCCGGCTCACTTTTGTTGTTACACGGTATCCAATTTGATGTTTCCGAAGACAATGTCATCTGTATTTATGATATGGGTTTAGTTTTGGGGGTAATGATAGCCGCATTAACGGTTCTATTTACAAGTAATCGAATGACGGCCATTGTTGCACTAAGTGTCGTAGGTTATTTAGTGACAATGTTTTTTGTTATCTTTCGTGCTCCGGATCTGGCACTTACACAAATGGTTGTAGAAACAGTGACAACCGTACTATTTTTACTTTGCTTTTATCACTTGCCAAAGTTACAAAAGAATATTGGTCGGATCAAGTTTAAGTTAACAAATCTGATTGTGTCCGTTGCAACGGGATTAACAATTACTATACTTGCTTTGTCAAGCAACAGTCATAAGCTGTTTGAACCGATTTCTTATTTTTTTGAAAATGCGTATGAATTGGCCGGTGCAAAAAATATTGTTAATGCCATATTAGTCGATTTTCGCGGGTTTGATACAATGCTTGAAATTTCTGTTTTATGTATTGCCGGGCTTGGGGTGTATACATTGGCTCGGTTCCGAATGAAAGGAAGTGATCACAATGAAGCCGAATGACGTCATCTTACAAAGTGTAACCAAAGTGACTGTCATCATTATTTTTACCTTTTCTGTTTATTTGTTTTTAAACGGACACCATCATCCGGGAGGCGGCTTTATTGGCGGGTTGAGTACAGCAGCGGCAATTGTATTGCTTTTTT
Source organism: Caldibacillus thermoamylovorans (assembly GCF_000751775.1). Taxonomy (GTDB): domain Bacteria; phylum Bacillota; class Bacilli; order Bacillales; family Caldibacillaceae; genus Caldifermentibacillus; species Caldifermentibacillus hisashii. The sequence continues at coordinate 22,422 of NZ_CCRF01000077.1, read as the reverse complement.
TAGCATTTGATATTGAAAAAGTCCGGGAAAATTTTCAAATTGATTTTAAGAAACTGGCCGCACTTGGGGTTTTAATTGCCATTGGTACAGGCTTTACGGGTATGTTGGCGGGTGACCCGTTTTTAACTCAATATTTTAATGATAAAAATTTACCGATTTTTGGGAAAACGGAATTGGCTACGGCACTAATTTTTGATACCGGTGTCGCTCTTGCAGTAATTGGAACAGCCGTGAGCATCATTCTGAGTATTAGTGAGGGGGATTCTCTATGGAAACGATAATGGCTTGTCTTGTCGGACTGTTATTTACGATCGGTACTTATTTAGTTTTATCGAGACAAATGTTACGGATTATTTTTGGATTGTCAATAATCAGTCATGCTGTTAATCTATTAATTTTAACATCGGGTGGTTTAAAAACCGGAAGTGCCCCGTTACTTGATGAAAAAATGGCCGGATTTACCGATCCATTGCCGCAAGCATTAATTTTAACAGCAATCGTTATTAACTTTGCGGTAACAGCCCTGTTGCTTGTGCTAAGTTATCGTTCCTATCAAATTTTTAAGACGGATGATATGGAACGGCTAAGGGGAAATCCGGATGAATAACCTATTAATTTTACCTATTGCGTTTCCGTTATTCATTGGTATGTTGTTAATTATTTTCAGAAAAAATATTTGGCTGCACCGTTTGTTAAGCCCGGTTGCATGTATTTTCCCGGGGATGGTTGCATTAATTTTGATGAACCAAATAAAAGACAGCGGGATTCAAACATTGCAGTTGGGCGGCTGGCAAGCTCCTTATGGAATCAGCCTTGTTGCGGATATGTTTGCTGCAATACTGCTATTTGTGACAAGTATTGTATCTCTTTGCTGTCTGCTTTATGCCTTTCACTCGATTGGAAAAGAGAGAGAAAAATATTATTTTTATCCGCTGATTTTGTTTTTAATCACCGGGGTTAACGGTGCATTTTTAACCGGAGATTTATTTAATCTGTATGTTTTTTTTGAAGTGTTTCTTGTGTCCTCTTATGTACTGATCACTTTAGGAGGCACTCGGAACCAGCTGCGGGAATCATTAAAGTACATCATGATCAACGTGATTTCTTCCGCTTTTTTTCTCGTAGGTGTTGCGTATTTGTACGCTGTAACGGGAACATTGAATTTTGCCCATTTATCAATCCGTGTTGCTGAAGCGGGACAAGATGGATTGATTACGACGATTTCATTTTTGTTTTTAATTGTGTTTAGTTTAAAAGCAGGTCTTTTCCTCTTTTATTGGTTGCCGGGTTCTTATAGCGTTCCACCTGGCGCAATCGCTGCTATTTTTGCAGCACTTTTGACAAAAGTTGGTATTTATGCGATTTTTCGGATGTTTACCCTCATTTTTTATCACCAGCCACAAGTCACCCATATGGGTATTGGTATTTTAGCAGCTCTAACAATGATTCTTGGTGCAATGGGAGCAATCGGATATCGGGATTTGAAAAAAATATTAACATACAATGTCATTATTAGTGTAGGTTTTATTTTGATTGGATTAGTTGCTTTTACGGAACAAAGTCTTTTAGGCTCTATTTATTATTTAATCCACGATATGATTATAAAAGCTTTAGTATTCTTGATCGGTGCGACCATTATAGGCCTTACCGGAACAAGCAAGCTCAAAGATATGAGTGGACTGATTCGTACACACCCGGCTTTAGGTTGGATGTTTTTCATTGCTGTATTGTCTATGGTAGGAATTCCTCCATTAAGCGGTTTTCTTGGAAAGTTATATATTACGAAAGGAGCATTTGCAGCAAGCTATTTTTGGTTAGGAGGGTTCGGATTATTAGCGAGTATATTCATTCTTTATTCATTAATTAAAGTATTTATGGATGTCTTCTGGGGAGAAACGGTAATGAGCGAAGATGAGGAAAAAGGAACAACAAAAGGGGTAATGTTACCAATTGTTTTATTGACAGGTATCAGTCTTGCGCTCGGACTCGGTGCTGAAGGAATTCATGAGTATGTATTGATAGCTGCAAAAGGTTTACTTGATCCCAACCAATATATTTTTGCCGTACTGGATAAAGGGGGGATTTAATTGCCGATTCAAGTGTTAATGAACTTATTTATCGCCGGGTTATGGATGTTTTTACAGGATGAAGCGAGTTTCCTTACTTTTTTCAGTGGTTATTTAGTAGGTTTGTTCATTTTATTTTGCTTAAGACGTTTTTTTCATAAGCCATTTTATCTTTTTACCTTTCTTGCTATAGGAAAATTGTTTCTTATTTTTATATATGAATTATTAATATCAAGTCTTTTTGTTATTAAACATATCGTAAGACCAAAAATAAATATCAAACCGGGGATTTTTCGCGTGGAGACGGATTTAGCGGGAGATCTTGAAATAACTTTATTGTCTCTGCTCATTTGTTTAACACCGGGTTCGGTCGTGATGGAAGTAACACCGGATGCAAAGACTTTGTTTGTCCATGCACTGCATATTCCCGAATCAAAACCATCCGTGCTCAAATCAAAGGCGGTTTTTGAAAAGGCGATAAAGGATGTGACCAGAAAATGACGTTTGAAATTATTATGATTGTATCTTTATGTTTATTAACATTATCGATTTTGGCCAATATTTATCGGGTTGTAAAGGGTCCTTCAAGTGCTGACCGTATCCAGGCTCTCGATGCAATCGGTATTAATTTAATTGCCAGTATTGCTGTTTTTTCCGTTCTCCTGCACACCCATGCCTTTTTTGATTTGATTTTGTTGATTGGCATTCTTTCTTTTGTCGGAACCGTTGCTTTTGCGAGATTTACAGAAAGAGGTATGGTAATTAAGCAGAAAGATGAAGGGTAAAGTTATTTCGGAAAAGTGGTTATACCAAGGGCATTGAAGATAAGTCCGTTAGTATAAGTATAATCAATTGAAAGAGGTGATATTGTTGCACGGAAGTGATGAAGTAATTGCCGCACTTTTTATTCTTGCCGGTTCCATTATTGTGTTTGTCAGTGCTATTGGGATTATCCGCCTACCGGATGTCTATACTCGTTCACATGCAGCATCAAAAAGTTCGACATTAGGTGTGTTAAGTACATTAGTCGGGACATTACTCTACTTTTTAATTTCTGAAGGCTATTTTAGTATTCGGCTCATAATGGGAATATTCTTTGTGTTTTTAACAGCTCCTGTTGCTGCTCATCTCATTGCTCGATCGGCCTATCGTAACGGAGTACCACTGACTGAAAAATCGATTGAAGATGAGTTAAAAAAATATTATTTTGAAAACGAACTGTCAAAAAAATAAAGCAGGTTAAACATAATGGTTACCGCCCAAAAAGCCCCTTTTTTAAAAAACTAACGTTCAAATCACAACACATTGTGTTTTGATAAATATAGATAATACTATATTAGCTAAAATTTTTCCATAAAACCTTTTTGGGTACTAATCACATAATTATTCAATGGAAATTATTTTAAGGTTATTTTAATAAAAAAATACTTGAATATCTATTGACAATTTTTTTAATAAGGTGTCAAATATAAATAATAAATATTTGCTTTAAAGGGGTAAAGTGGTTGGCGCGCAAAGGGGGATTTTCAAAATTGAACTTCAGCAACAATAGAAAAAGACGGGAGAGATGTTGATGACTTTACCTGCGATACTTGATGCTTCGGAAATGGGAATTATTTTTGCGATTATGGCACTCGGTGTATATATATCGTTTCGTGTCCTTAATTTTGCAGATTTGACGGTGGATGGCAGTTTTGTTACCGGCGGGGCTGTTGCTGCGGTAATGATTGTAAATGGTTATTCACCTATATTGGCATCATTGGCTGCACTGATTGCCGGTTTTTTTGCCGGATGTATAACCGGTCTCCTTCATACGAAAGGAAAGATCAATGATTTACTTTCCGGAATTCTCATGATGCTGGCCCTTTATTCTATTAACTTACGGATTATGGGGTTAACACTGGAAGATGGTGTTTCTCGTCCGAATATTCCGTTATTAAATTCAGACACTATTTTTACAAAAGTTGGGGATTTTTTTAACTCAATCGGACTTGGCGATTACGGAATTTTAATTTTTATGATCATTGTCACATTGATATTTAAATTTTTAACAGACTATTTTCTTAAAACGGAAATTGGTTTATCCATCCGGGCAACAGGTGATAATCAACGAATGATCCGTAGTTTTTCAGCAAATACAGACGGCTTGATCATTTTAGGTCTCGGTATTTCTAATGCATTTGTTGCATTTTCCGGTGCCTTAATTGCCCAATACAATCAATTTTCTGATGTTGGAATGGGGATTGGGATGATTGTGGTCGGGCTGGCATCGATTATAATTGGTGAAGCTATTTTCGGGAAGAAGACGATCGCCCGCACAACTTTAGCTGTTGTATTTGGTGCAATTATTTACCGAATCTTTATCACGATTGCATTAAATCAAGGGATCTTGGATGCCAGTGACCAGAAATTAGTTACTGCGGTTATCGTTATTTTGGCCTTAGTCTTGCCGAAACTAATCGATAAACAACGGGAGAAAAATCGGAAAGCAAAACACAAGCTTCAAGGAAAATCGAACAGTAAAGCAAACGGGGAGGGTGAATCTGTTGCTTGAACTGAAAAATATTAAAAAGATTTTTAATGAAGGAACATTGGATGAAAAAATCGCCCTCGATCACATTAATCTATCTTTGGAAAAAGGTGATTTTGTCACAATTATCGGGAGTAATGGCGCTGGGAAATCAACGTTAATGAATATTATATCAGGTGTGCTCTCTCCTGATCTAGGTAACGTAGTCATTCACGGGAAAGATGTAACGAATATCCCGGAATATAAACGTTCCAAATTGATTGGACGCGTGTTTCAAGATCCGATGGCAGGAACCGCACCTTCCATGACGATTGAGGAAAATTTAGCCTTGGCCTATTCGCGAAATAAAAAACGGACACTTGGTCTCGGGGTGACAAAAAAACGAAGAGAATTTTTCCGCGAATCGTTGGCCTCATTAAATTTAGGATTGGAAGATCGTCTGAATGCCAAAATTGGTCTTCTATCCGGTGGGGAACGGCAAGCAATTTCTTTACTGATGGCAACATTCACAGAACCGGATATTTTATTATTAGACGAACATACCGCAGCCCTAGATCCGAACCGAGCTCAGCTAATTACGGAACTTACGAAGCAAATTGTAAAAAAATATGGCCTTACTACGCTGATGGTTACTCATAATATGCAGCAAGCTTTAGACTTAGGAAACAGATTAATTATGATGGATAACGGTCAAATTATTTTGGATATTAATGAAGCGAAGAAAAATCAACTGACGATTGATGATTTATTAATAGAGTTTCAGCGAATTCGCGGCGAAAAGCTCGTAACCGACCGGACATTATTAGCGTAAATGAAGAGACATTAAGGAAAGCATGTGCTTGACTTGGTGTCTTTTTTTGTACGTTAAGAAAGTATAAATTTCCAGCAAAGAAGCGAATTCGACGTAGTTGGAAATTTTAAGAATTAAGTATAAGTGCAACTACGGCTCTGCTTTCGCCTAAAGGCTCGGCAATCGCCGAGTTTTCTTTAAGGAATAATTTATTGTGTAATTTTCTCGCAAGGATAACAAAATAGCGTTTCCATTATAAGAATTAAGGTGAACATCCATATGGAAAATGAAGTATATATAGAAAAATTAATAACTTCATTAAAAAATAGGTTGGATAAAAATAGTGCACTGTATCGGAACACTTATTTTGGAAATGTAGTTCTCTCAAAAGTAAAGTTTTACCCTGCCTGTACTGATGAAGAACTAAAAAAATATAGTAGTATTCCATTACCGGTGGATTATCTTCAATTTTTAAAAATATCTAATGGAGCAGAACTGTTTACCGATGATTATAAAGGTAGCCGGGCATTACTTGAATTATATTCTTTGGATAAAATTTTTGAAGGGAAAAATTTCTATGTGAATAACTTGAAAATCGAGGATGTATATCCGATTGGTCATTTATTAGACAATGCCGATTTAGTCGTGAACATTCGGGATCTTAGAAACGGGGGACAATACCTTTCTCTGTCGGATGGTTCAAAAAAATTTAATTATACATTTCAAGAATGGCTTGATAAATTTATCATTGCTCAAGGAAATGAATTTTGGTTACTTGATCAGCCTTTTAGATAATAAAGACACGCCCTTATTTCATGGTCACACTTGAGATGATTTTTCAAATGCAGTTCATTCAGCTTAGTTAGGGGAAATTTCTGAACTTTGAGGGGATCATCACCCATATTGAACGTGGCGATTATAAAATAATGAAAGTTGAAAGTAATGTTACTGAATCACCGATTGGGTTAATTAACCATCAGTGGAGAGGTCCACTGATGGAAGCTTCACTTTATAACATACTTTTGTATAATGGAAATGCTAATCCGCAATCCCCCATATAAATCATGTTACTTTTGGGCAAAGGAAGCTAGTCATGCTTTAGAGGCACAACTGCTATCGTGCATCTTGAGATACAAATCAGTTTGTCCTCTTCATCCTTGATTTGGATTTCCCAAATTTGGGTGGTCCGGCCTTGATGCAAGACTTTCCCTTCTGCCGTAACGATTCCTTCTCTTTTTGAACGAACATGATTTGCGTTAATTTCCAGACCAAAACATGTTTCATTTTCTTGATCAATCAGCAGATAGGCTCCGACGCTTGCAACTGTTTCAGCCAGCGCAACCGAGGCACCTCCGTGAAGATACCCCAGCGGCTGTCTCGTTCTATCATCCACCGGCATTGTCGCAGTTACAAATCCTTTTTCTAAAATTTTTATTTCAATTCCTAAACTATCTGTCAATCCTTTTGAATACAAGTACTTCCCCCCTTAAAAAACTTTTTATCCCACCTGAACGGCGAGTCAAGACCTACACCCAGGATTTTCGAGCTTCCAAAGACGATAGGTGGGGACAAACAAAAGCCCACTGATGGAAGTTTCACTGGTATATATCTATATTCGCCCTAAAGTTGAGTTTTTCCTTCTTAACATTTGCTGAGAAATAGTGAAAAATTAATTCAAAGTACTGAAATTGCCTTGTTCTAGATCTTTTTGGTCTCTTTTTACACTCCAAAGTAAGAGGAAGAAAGCGAAGGATAGGATGCCGCTTGTTACAAAAAACACAGAATGGATGCCGATAAATCCCGAAATGGTTCCACCTAATACCGGTCCAATGACATTTCCTAAAAATCGGAAGCTGACATTATAACCGTTCACTTCACCTTGAACTTGTAACGGTGCCACTTGCCGGATATAAGCGGTCATACAAGGGATAATTCCTCCTGTTACCATACCGAACAAAAAGCGCAAGATCACAAGTTGCCACAAGGCTGTTACCATTCCTTGAGGGATAAATACAATGGCCCCACCGATCAGTAAAGCCATAATTACTTTTTCATAGCCAATTTTGTCTCCAAGTCTACCCCAACGCCGTGTTGCCAGTAAGTTCCCAAAACCGGTTGCTGAAAAAGCAAGTCCGGCTAAAAAGGCTACACTTTCCGTATGTGCCAACTCATTGACATAGATTGCCAAGAGCGGCTGAATAGTGAAGTTGGCTACTTGGACTAGCAGTGAAATAATCATGACTGTAAACAATACTTTCTTTTGAAAAATAAATTCAAGGACTTCCCGTCTCGTAAATTCTTTTGTTTTGGCTTTTTTCTCTGTTTGCCGAACCTCTTTTACTCCAAAAATAACAAACAAGGAAGCTACCGATATAGCAATGGCTGTATAGATAAATGTATATTTAAAGCCAAATTGATCGGCCAGCAATCCGCCGATAAGTGGCCCAAAGAGAGAACCGGTTACGTTCCCTGTTTGCAGGAGTCCCAGAACCTCACCAACTTTTTTCTTCGGTGTTTGAGCTGCAATCATCGCTAGTGATGTTGGGATAAACCCGGTGACCGCCCCCATAATAAATCTAAGAATAAACAGTTGGTGGACAGTATGCATAAAGCCCATAAAGAAAAGACTAATGGCAATCCCAAATCCTGTTATTAGTAAAACGGGCTTGTATCCATACTTATCGCCAACCCGTCCCCATATGGGTGAGAAAATAAATGCAGTTAAAAACGTGATACCAAACACATATCCTGCCCATTTTTGGACGTATTCTGTGGTAAAATCCCCCATTGTATTAATGTAAAGGGATAGAAACGGCATAATCATCGTTGTACTGGAAGCAACTAAAAAATTGGCGACCCACATAATTAATAAGTTTCTCTTTTCTGCTTTCATCGTGATCACCTTCATAAAATATTTCGTATCTCTAACTATTATACATAGTTTATCATCTTAAATAAAGACTTTCGGGTTTCGAAATATTGGTCGTTTTTTATCTAAATGTGGTATTTTTTGGCGATAAGAGTGAATCTCGTCGCCGTTTTTGGGCGAGGAAGTCGTATTTTTGACGACGAGCCTCAATCTCGTCACCATTTTGAGGCGGAAAACCCCATTTTTTGGCGACGAAACCTATTCTCGTCACCATTTTGAGCCGGAAAACACCGTTTTTTGGCGACGAGCCTCAATCTCGTCGCCAATTCGGGTGAGAAATCCACATTTTTGACGACGAAACCAAATCTCGTCGCCATTTTAAGCTGGAAAAAGCGCAATTTTGACGACGAGACGCGTTCTCGTCACCATTTTGAGCCGGAAAACACCGTTTTTTGGCGACGAAACCTATTCTCGTCGCCATTTTGAGCCGGAAAACCCCATTTTTTGACGACGAGCCTCAATCTCGTCACCATTTTGCGGCGGAAAACCCCATTTTTTGACGACGAAACCAAATCTCGTCACCATTTTGAGCCAGAAAACCCCATTTTTTGGCGACGAAACCTATTCTCGTCACCATTTTGAGTTGGAAAAAGCGCAATTTTGACGACGAGATTCGTTCTCGTCACCATTTTGAGCCGGAAAACCCCATTTTTTGACGACGAAACCAAATCTCGTCACCATTTTGAGCCGGAAAACCCCATTTTTTGACGACGAAACCAAATCTCGTCACCATTTTGAGCCAGAAAACCCCATTTTTTGGCGACGAAACCAAATCTCGTCACCATTTTGAGCCAGAAAACCCCGTTTTTTGGCGACGAAACCTATTCTCTTCACCATTTTGAGCCGGAAAACCCCATTTTTTGACGACGAGCCTCAATCTCGTCACCATTTTAAGCCGAGAGATGCTCAAGTTTAGCGACGAAATTAGAATGGGAATCTCAATTACTTACTTTAGTTCCAATAGCATAAGCAAATTTAGTTATTAAAAATACTCCTTCGCTAATTCCTCCAGACACCGTAAGCTTTTTTCGGTAAACAAAGAATCATCTGCTTCTAATTCACTTTTCAACTTATCATATGCGGCCTTTAATGATTCCTTGTAGTCCGGGACCTCGCCATCATAAAGTTTAACCATGTTCTTCGGGACAGGGGTTTGTTCACGGTAGCTTAACGCTTTCCGTTCATGGAAAAACGGTACATCCGCTTGTTTTGGATGATGAAGATCACCTTGCATCGGATGTTTGATAACAGCTAGAATGCGGACTAAATAATCGTTTTCTTTTATGGCAGTAACTTCCCCGATATATGTCCCCGTTTTCTTATGTGCACGGACAATTGAACCAATTTGAATTGAGGTATCCATTTTAGTACTCCCTTCAGTTTGATACTTCTATTTATCATATTAGCGTGTATTTGCAAAATGACAAAATAAAAGGCTTTTGCGCGGATGGGAATTTCGACAGTAAAAGAAAAACCTTTTACCAACATCAAAAAAACAAATCCCTCTAATATGAAGGATTTGCCTATGCTTTTGGACTGGAATTATATAAACCGAAACAGTCCATTATTCAAAAAAGAACGCTCAAATTGCATCTCGGTAAAGTCCACACGATATTTGTTGAAAATCTTTTCATCAAACCTTTTTGGGCGCTAATCAAAACATAAAATATAAGTAATTTTCTAATTTTATTTGCGAAACGGTCTCGCAAACATAATTTCCGGCTTTGACCGATTTTATAAGGAAAAATTGCCATGAATCTCATATAATCATCCTACTCTACCACCGTCACCCCATATTCCTTAAACCATACATGGAACTGGGCGAGGAAGGCGAGAAGCTGTGGACCGGTCATTAGTTGCCCGAACCAAGGGACGTCAAATTTTTCCCCACCGGACTGAACCAATTCCAAAAGCGTTTCTTTCTTGAAAAATTCATGGAGTGGAGAACTTTTGTCTGCTAAAATACTTTCAAGCCACCGGATAACTCCTTTTGTATAACCCGGATTATGGGTTTTCGGATACGGACTTTTTTTACGATAAAGGATTTCATTTGGTAAAATGTCCTCCAAAGCCTTCCTCAATATGCCTTTTTCATGACCGCCCAATGTTTTCATTTCCCATGGAATATTCCAAACATACTCGACTAGCCGGTGATCGGCAAACGGGACGCGGACCTCGAGGCTCGCCCCCATACTCATCCGGTCTTTCCGCTCAAGCAAGGTTGTCATGAACCATATCATATTTAAATAGAATAATTGCCGGCGCCCCACCTCATCAGCAGATTCTCCATTGAGTAGCGGCGTTTCTGTTACCGATTCTAAGTACCGAGCCTCGATATATTCATTGATGTTTAATTTTTGACGCCACCCTTCACTCAATAAATGATTACGAGCATTAATTGATCGCATCCACGGAAATTGGCTGGATGAAAGCTCATGTTTTTTATGAAACCACGGATAGCCGCCAAAAATTTCATCGGCACATTCTCCTGAAAGACTTACAACAAAATCCTTTTTTATTTCCCGGCAAAACCATAACAAGGAAGAATCAATGTCTGCCATTCCGGGTAAATCACGGACAAGGACTGCCTCAGTTAAGTATTCAACAAGCTCATCATTGGAAATTACACATCTATGATGGACCGTATGAAATGTATCTGACATCAACTGGATGTACTTAGCATCTGAGTTTGGTTGAAATTCAGTTGCATGAAAATACTGGTCATTCCCTTCATAATCAATGGAGTACGTGTGAAGTCGGCCTTTTCCTTCTTTGGCAAAATGCTCCGCCGCAATCGCGGTAATTGCGCTGGAGTCCACACCGCCGGACAAAAATGTACAGACCGGCACATCGGAAACAAGCTGACGAACAACGGCATCTCTCACTAGAGAACGTACCTTTTCAACCGTCTCATCCACAGAATCCGGGTGTGGCTCACTTTTCACCTGCCAATAACGCCAAACTTTCAAGCCATCCCGGGTAAAAGTGAGGGCATGGGCCGGGCGCAATTCCATGACTCCTTTAAAAATGCCATGTCCGGGAGTATGGGAAGGTCCTAAAGCTAAGACTTCCGATAATCCGTCAAAGCCAATTTTTGCCTCAACATCCGGATGGGCAAGAATCGCTTTTATTTCCGAACCAATAATTAAAGAACTGCCCTTTTCACTGTAAAAAAATGGTTTTACTCCAAGCCGATCACGCGCTGCAAAGATTTTTTCTTCTGCTTCATCCCAAATGACAAAGGCAAAAATTCCGTTCAAATGGCGGACACAATCTTCCTCCCATTCAATATAAGAGGTAAGTAACACTTCTGTATCCGAATGGCCTTTGAACTGATGGCCTCTTTTTATCAACTCTCGCCGAATGTCTTCAGTATTATATAACTCACCATTATAAATCATTGTATAGGTTTTGCCTTCAAATATTTTTGTCATCGGCTGCCGGCCTCCGATTGGGTCGACAACAACTAATCGTTTATGACCGAAAGCGACATGTGAATCAATAAAAATATTTGTGTCATCGGGTCCGCGTTTTGATAATGTTTCCGTCATCTTTCTTACCGTATCATATTCACCTTTTAAATTTTTTCGGAAGTCAATCCAAGCTGTAATACCGCACATTGATAAACACCCCTTCTTTGCAACGATAAAATATTTTATTTTTAAAGGGATAAAAATGTGCCTATAGGAAAAAATTTCCTGTTAACAAAACTACCATTGGATAAGTTTGCGATTTGATCAAAACGAGATATTTTTCAAAAGATAAGCCTAAAAAATCAAATAAAAGTTAAGAAAACTTGATAATGTGATTCAGATGTTTTACCATACAGAAAGGTAAAGGAAAAAAGTGGCGATTCATGCGAGGAAACTTTACATAATATTTTGACTTATCGGGTTGAATCCCATTAATTAAGGAGATGAAGGAATGAGCGAAAAAATGTATCCACAATTTACTCCGGAAGTGCAAGCAAATGAAATTGTCGCTGAAATGGTGACCAATCAAGGGACAATTAAATTGAAATTATTTCCTGAATATGCGCCAAAAACAGTGGAAAATTTCGTTACCCATGCAAAAAATGGTTATTATGAAGGGATTATTTTCCATCGTGTGATTAAAGATTTCATGATTCAAGGAGGAGACCCGACCGGAACCGGTATGGGTGGGGAAAGTATTTACGGTCATTCGTTTGAAGATGAGTTTTCCCCGGACTTGTTCAATTTCCGTGGAGCTTTAAGTATGGCGAATGCCGGGCCGAATACGAACGGAAGCCAATTTTTTATTGTACAAAAACAAGATATGGATCCGGGTTTTGCCGATCAAATGAAACGTGCCGGTTATCCGGATGAAATTATAGAGCATTATCAACAAAACGGCGGGACACCATGGCTCGATTTCCGTCATACTGTATTTGGGCAAGTTATCGAAGGGATGGATATTGTTGATAAAATCGCTACCGTTCCGACCGGTGCCGGAGACCGTCCAATTGAAAATGTTGTAATTGAGAAAATTACTGTCGCCGAATAATCATATGGAAGGGTCGACTATTTGTATCGGTAGCGACCCGATTTCCTTTTTTGGCTAATAGCTAATAGGAAAGTATAAATTTTTCAATTTCTACTTTCCTAACGCATAAGCCCAACTACGGCTCTGCCATCGCTTTAAGGCTTGGCAGTCGCCGAGTTTTCCTTACAACGTATCTGAAAAATTGCTATAATTATAGAAATTGAACGAATATTAGGGGTGTTTTAGGATGCTTTATCTCTATTTTCCGGAAGATAAATCAGAATATATTCCGGCGCTAATTTCATTTGCAATCTTTTTGATTTTTTGCATCCTCACTTTTCTTTGGATTATTAAATACTCAAAAAAGGAAGAACTGCGGACAAAGGAATTAGAAGAGCAAATTAAACAGAATTTGGATGAAACGGGGAGAAAACGGTGAAGGGGTTGTCCGGAAAGTAGAAATCCCCTAATAAACATATGATGTTTCAATCTTTTAAAGCATGAAAGGGGCATCCAAAAGTCGAAAAAATGACTTTTCGGACACCCCTTTTATTTATGCTGTATCAGATTTTAAAGGACAAATACAGGCGAATTTTCGAAAAAGTATTCGAGACCAATTTTATAAAAATCTGCATCGAGCCACTCTATAAGTTCTCGCAAAAGCTTGTTCATCGAGCCACTCTACAGTCAAGTTTTCTGGCGACCTCGCTTTAAACCAAGTTTAAGATAAAGCCTTTTTTAAACGTCTCAGCCCATCTTCCAGCAATGATCGCGGGCAGCCGATATTCATCCGGACAAATCCTTCACCCTCGACACCATACTTGCCGCCCGGTTCCAAAGCTAATTTTCCTTTTTCTACCAACAATTTTTTTAAGTCGTTGTCAGATAACCCGAGGCTGCGACAGTCAATCCACAGTAAATACGTTCCTTCCGGGGAGATGGCCTTCACCGACGGAATTTCCTGTTCAATAAACTGCAGCGCATAGTCGCGATTGTCTTGTAAGTAGGTAAGCAAGTTTTCAAGCCACGCTTCACCGTGTTTATATGCGGCTTCTAATGCGATGCGACCAAATATGTTTAGTCCGTGAAAACTAATTTTTCCTTGCACACTTTGCACCTTTTTACGCAATTCAGCATTGGGAATGATCATTAATGACGCCTGCAAGCCCGGAATATTAAACGTTTTACTCGGTGCGATGCAGGTAATGGTCAATTCTTGTAATTTCGAGCTTAAACTGGCAATCGGAATATGTTGATTCGGTTTATAAATAATGTCGGCATGAATTTCATCTGAAACAATTTTGGCGCTATATTTATGACAAAGGTCACCGAGTTTCTCCAACTCTTCTCGACGCCAAACACGCCCGACCGGATTATGCGGATTACATAAAATAAACAGCTTCACCCCGGATTTTAATTTTGCTTCAAAATCTGCAAAATCAATTTCATATTTTCCGTTATGTAAAAGTAATGGATTTTTCACAACGATGCGGTGATTATTTTCGATCATATGATAAAAAGGATGATATACCGGTGTTTGAATTAAGATTTTATCGCCTTCTTCCGTCAAAGCCTGGATGGCGAAACCCAAAGCGGTAACGACACCGGGACTGGGAAGAAGCCAATTTTCTTCAAGATCCCATTGGTACCGCTTATGAACCCAATTTTTTACAGCTTGGAAAACATCCGGTGAAGCTTGCCCATATCCAAAAACACCATGACGGGCCCGCGTTTCTATGGCTTCAGTAATTTCCGGCGGCGAGGCAAAGTCCATATCGGCCACCCACATAGGCAGCAGGTCATCCGTACCGTAAATGGTTTTTAAAGCATTCCACTTCACGGAGTCTGTACCTTTCCGTTCTATAAATGTATCAAATTCTTTCATGTTCATTCCCCCCATTTTTTCTCTAATCATAACACATTCAATTCGATTATAATAAATTGTTTATTCTGGTCTATCTGTAAAAAGAAAATGCCGGATTTGGCAAGCTACCCGATTGAGCCTGAGCGAAATTTAATCAGTTCAATAGTTTATTCTGTTCAGAATAGATATCCGGTTCCCCGATTTAGCCACGCAAAGCCTTTATTTTTTATCAGTTGACCGGATTAGTATTAGATGTCCAGTTTTAACAAGCCACCCAAAACCTATATCATTGAATAAATTTTTTTATCAGTTCAACGGTTCGTTCCGGTCTTTCTTCAGGGATGAGATGTCCGGTTTTTGGCAAAATAACTAATTCTGAGTCAGGCAAATCATTTTTCAACCGTTTACCGACGACAATAGGTACAATTTTATCGGAATCTCCCCAAACAAGGAGGATCGGAGTCTTTATTTTTTTTAGAATTGGTTGCAGCAGGTCATCTTCTCGGTCACGAATAAATTTTGCTAGGGCACGGAATATATTGTCATATTTGATAAAAGGCTCCAAATATCCTTTTACCATTTCATCGGTGATAATAGATTTATTATAAACCACTTTGGCTAAATTTCCTTCAACACCGCCTGATTTGATTAACCATCTTTTCACAAACATACCGGAAAACGGCAAATAACTGAGGGCAATAAGCGATTTTCGAACCTGTTTTAAATACGCGGAACCTGCCAACAAGACCGCCTTTTCAAAAGTTTCCGGACTTTGATAAAGCATATGAAGACCAATTTGTCCGCCCATCGAGTGACCAATGATCGAAACATTTTTTAAGTTTAGAACATGAATTAATTTTAACAGCGATACAGTTATATTTTTATAAGAATAAGTGAAGTCCAACGTTTTTCCACTATTGCCAAAAGGGGGGAAGTCAACTGAAACAATTTCATATGAATCCATTAATTCAGGAATTACGTAGCGAAAACTAAAACTTGATGAAAGGAAACCATGAATGAAAAATAGGGTTTTTGTTGCATTTCGGTTTTGATAATGTTCATAGTAAAAATCAATTCCATTAATTTCTCTGACATTAACGTATTTTTTCGTGTTGATTAATGGCGTAACCACAATTTTTTCCCTCCAGAAGCTAAGTTGTTCGGATAAAAGGCAAATAAAAAAGGACAAACCAAAATAGGTTGTCCACATCAAAAAGGGGGGAATACTTGAAAGCCTAGTAGTTGTAGTTTTGCCTTAAATGACTAAATATATACATATCTTGAAAAAAATTCTTGATTAATGAAGTATTTTTTGTTCATTACAGCAATCGATCAGGTCTGAAATTGGAATATCCAATACACTGGATAAATTAAAAAGGGTATCTTGATCAGGGGTCATTTGATTTTCTTCCAACTGTTGAACCATTTTTAAACTTTTTCGAATCCGCATTGCCAGTTCTTCTTGAGACATATTAAAATTTTCCCGACATTCCATTATTTTTTGTCCAATTGTAAGCATCTTTACCCCTCCTCGTCATATTTCTAAGTTAATTATACTATAATTTGTTTCTTGGTTTCATTTAAAATAGTGACATTTTTTAGAAATTTAAACATATTAAAATTTCCAAAAGTTGTTACCAAGTTTTGAAAAACAATTTTGTATATGGTAAAATATTATAATGGATTTTAGACTTAGGAGTGTTTTCATGAATGAAAAAATTGAAGTGGGTAGTATTGTAAAAGGAAAAGTTTCAGGGATACAGCCATATGGTGCGTTTATTGCAATCGGTGAGGATCGGCAAGGACTTATTCATATTTCTGAGATAACCAATGGGTATGTAAAAGATATTCATGATTATTTAGAAGTAGGCGATGAGGTTTCTGTTAAAGTTATAGCGATTGATGAAGAGAGTGGAAAAATTAGTTTATCATTAAAGGCAGTTACCGATTCGGACCATAATGAAAAAAATCCCCGTCATAAGGAATATAATAAAGATCATTTAGAAGAGCTACTTGCCTCATCCAGTCAAGGGTTTAATTCGCTGAAAGAAAAACTTACCGAGTGGATTGAAGAATCAAAAAAGAATGAAGGTATGATTCAGAAGAAATAGTCGCTGTATAAGGATTTAATTTCGTCGATTTACTCCATGAAATTTTTGGTGATTCGGAATATCGTTGCTTTACAACAGTATAGTATATAGATGCTATACTTTTATTTGTTAAAAGAGGATTTCAAGAAGTTCGGGAAAAAGCTTGAGTTTTTCTGCAATTGGCTGTATGGAGAATTTATGTTTAGGGGCTTGTGGTGACGGAATTACCATTGCCAAACATGTTTGGGAAAGGATGGTGGACTTTTGCCGAGGAGCTCAAAGTTGACTGCGTTACAATGCCAAACAACATGTCATGATAAATATCGAGAATTTTCAGAGGAACTAAACTTTCCCCGCAATTCTTGGCGCAATTTCCCTCCTTTTGAAGACTTTCGTTTTACATTTTAAAAAAGTGTAAATTTCCGGCAAGCGGCATATGATTGCCCTGTTGAGCTCTCGTGAGGATATGATAAACTATTGATTGAGAGGGGGGAGAAAAATGAAGGAACAATTATCCGAAAGATTAATGGAGCTGGCAGATAAATATGGAGCTCATAATTATCATCCGCTACCGATTGTTATTGCGGAAGCAGAAGGAGTATGGGTAAAGGACCCTGAAGGAAAGAAATATTTGGATATGTTAAGTGCCTATTCTGCGGTTAATCAAGGTCATCGTCACCCAAAAATTATCCGCGCATTGAAAGAACAGGCAGATAAAGTAACACTTACATCAAGGGCTTTTCATAACGACCAGCTAGGGCCTTGGTGTGAAAAAGTTTCAAAATTAACCGGAAAAGATATGGTGTTACCAATGAACACCGGAGCCGAAGCAGTTGAAACGGCATTTAAAGCTGCAAGACGTTGGGCTTATGATGTGAAAGGTGTCCGGCAAAATCAAGCTGAGATTATTGCTTGTGAAGGGAATTTTCACGGAAGAACGATGACAGCGGTTTCCTTATCATCCGAAGAGGAATATAAACGCGGTTTTGGACCAATGTTGCCGGGAATAAAACGTATTCCGTATGGCGATATTGATGCGTTACAGGCTGCAATTTCACCAAATACTGCCGCTTTCCTGATTGAACCGATTCAGGGAGAAGCCGGTATTATCGTACCACCTGAAGGATTTCTTAAGAGAGCCTATGAAATTTGTAAAGAAAACAATATTTTGTTCATGGCTGATGAAATCCAATCCGGTTTAGGCAGAAGCGGTAAAATGTTTGCCTGTGATTGGGAAGGAGTCAAGCCGGATGTATATATTTTAGGAAAAGCACTTGGCGGAGGGGTTATGCCAATTTCTTGTGTAGCAGCCAATGATGACATACTTGGCGTTTTCAATCCGGGTTCGCACGGTTCGACATTTGGCGGTAATCCATTGGCCTGTGCCGTTTCCATTGCAGCCCTTGATGTAATTGTGGAGGAAGATTTACCTGCACGTTCATTAGAACTGGGGGAATATTTTATCGGTAAATTGAAGACGATTTCAAATCCCCATATAAAAGAAGTTCGGGGACGTGGCTTGTTTATTGGTGTTGAACTGGATGAACCGGCACGTCTGTATTGTGAACAACTGAAAGAGGTCGGGCTACTTTGTAAAGAAACCCATGAAAATGTTATTCGATTTGCCCCACCACTTATTATCACAAAGGACGAATTGGACTGGGCATTTGATAAAATTGAAAATGTACTTCACTCTTGAAGCACTGTTTCCTTAACGTACTAAAAAAACCGGTTGGCATATAGCCCCGGTTTTTTTAGCTAATAGCAGGACTTTCCTAACGCTGCACTAGAGTGACTTCGGTAGCATTACCTCGCAAGCGAAAATGTTTTTTCGCTGAACTACGGCTCTGCTCTCGCATAAAGGCTCGGACGCCCGAGTTTTCTTTACTTTCAGATACGATATTATCTGGTTGTTCTTGGTTCAGCGGAACGTTCTACTTCTCCATTTGACATGAACAAGAGACCAAGATTAATTAACCCGGCAATACCAACAAGGCTGTAAACAATACGAGAAATTAACGAAGATTGTCCGCCAAAGATTGCGGCCACCAAGTCAAATTGAAATAAACCGATTAGCCCCCAGTTGATTGCTCCGATAATGGTTAACAATAGTGCGATTCGCTGTAAACCGCTCATAATTATCCCTCCAATAGTAAAAAATCATTTCATTAATAGAATGGTGAAAAAATAGAAAATCTATGCATGTGAAGTAAAAAAAACTTAATATAACTTGGTAAAACTTTATATTATAATGGAAAATAAGGAGGCGATTGATATGAGAAATTTTACATATTATAATCCGACAAAGTTAATATTCGGTCGGGGAACAGTAGAAAAACTACGAGATGAAGTCCCGAAATATGGAAAAAAAGTGCTGCTTGTATACGGCGGCGGCAGCATTAAGAAAAATGGTCTTTATGATCAAGTTGTCGGCATACTGAATGATATCAACGCGGAAATTTATGAAGTGAGCGGTGTTGAACCGAATCCAAGAATCTCAACGGTTCGAAGAGGAGTCGATATTTGTAAAAAGGAAGGGATTGAATTTCTTTTAGCCGTTGGTGGTGGCAGTGTCATCGATTGTACAAAAGCGATTGCGGCAGGCAGCAAATATGACGGTGATGCGTGGGACCTTGTTATTAAAAAAGCGCCTGTATCAGATGCCCTACCTTTTGGAACAATACTAACATTAGCGGCAACAGGATCAGAAATGAATTCCGGATCCGTAATCACAAATTGGGAGACAAAAGAAAAGTACGGCTGGGGATCCCCATTTGTTTTTCCAAAATTTTCAATCCTAGATCCGGTTAATACATTCACTGTTCCGAAAAATCAAACCATTTACGGTGTTGTGGATATGATGGCCCACACATTTGAACATTATTTCCACCTAGATGAAAATACGCCATTGCAAGACCGGATGTGTGAGTCGCTTTTACAAACAGTGATGGAAACAGCACCAAAATTACTCAATGATTTGGAAAACTACGAGTACAGGGAAACGATTTTGTACTGTGGAACGATGGCGTTAAATGGGATGGTGCAAATGGGCTTCCGCGGTGACTGGGCAACGCATAATCTCGAACATGCCGTATCAGCTGTCTATGATATTCCACATGGTGGGGGATTAGCGATTCTTTTCCCGAACTGGATGAAGCATAATTTACACGTAAAACCGGAACGCTTCAAACAACTGGCCGTACGCGTATTTGGGGTCGATCCAACCGGAAAAGCTGATGAACAGGTCGGACTTGCAGGTATTGAAAAATTACGAGAATTTTGGAATAGCATCGGTGCTCCAAGCCGCCTGTCCGATTATGGCATTGACGACAGCAAAATTGATTTGCTTGTAGACCGGGCTATGAAAAACGGGGAATATGGCAATTTCACGAGATTAAATGCAGAAGATACAGAAGCAATTTATCGGGCAAGCTTATAAATTTGACAATTCTTTAACAATACATACCGTTTTTCTTCCAAAGCTTGCCAATTCCATCTTCATTCGCTAGAGTAAAATAGAATAAGAAGTTACAGGAGGTTAGTTCTGACATGACACATATTCAATTTGATTATTCAAAAGCGTTATCGTTTTTTAAACCACATGAATTAACGCAAATGAAAGATTTAGTAAAAGTTTCACACCATGCCTTACATGAAGGAACAGGTGCCGGCAACGATTTTCGCGGCTGGATTGATCTGCCGGTTAACTATGATAAAGAAGAATTTGCCCGGATATTAAAAGCAGCTGAAAAAATTAAAAACGACTCCGATGTATTGATCGTTATCGGAATAGGCGGTTCTTATCTCGGCGCCCGTGCAGCCATTGAAATGTTGAATCATAGTTTTTACAATGCTATGCCAAAAGAAAAACGCGGTGGTACTCCGCAAGTAATTTTTGCCGGAAACAATATCAGTTCCAGTTATTTAACGGATGTGATTGATTTACTTGAGGGGAAAGACTGGTCTATCAATGTGATTTCAAAATCCGGTACAACGACGGAACCGGCTATTGCTTTCCGGATCTTTCGTAAACTTTTACAAGAAAAATACGGAGTGGATGAAGCACGAAAAAGGATCTATGCAACAACAGACCGGGCTCGTGGCGCTTTGAAAACTTTAGCTACGGAAGAAGGCTATGAAACCTTTGTTGTACCGGATGATATTGGTGGAAGATACTCAGTATTGACTGCGGTCGGACTTCTGCCTATCGCCGTAAGTGGCGTCAATATTGAAGAGATGATGAAGGGAGCAGCCAAAGCACGTGAAGATTTTGCCAGCTCGGAATTGGAAGAAAACCTGGCTTATCAATACGCTGCCGTCCGTAATATTTTATATAATAAAGGCAAAACCATTGAAATGCTCATTAATTATGAACCGGGTTTGCAATATTTCGCTGAATGGTGGAAACAACTATTTGGTGAAAGTGAAGGAAAAGACCAAAAAGGAATTTATCCTTCTTCGGCAAACTTTTCAACGGACTTGCACTCTTTAGGTCAATACGTGCAAGAAGGCCGTCGCGACATATTTGAAACAGTCATTAAAGTGGACAAACCTCGCCATGAATTGGTGATTGAAGCTGAAGACAACGATTTGGACGGTTTAAACTACTTGGCTGGAAAAACAGTTGATTTTGTCAACACCAAAGCTTTTGAAGGAACGATTTTGGCCCACACAGACGGAAATGTACCAAACTTAGTTGTGACAATTCCGCAAATGGATGCCTACACATTCGGTTACTTAGTCTACTTCTTTGAAAAGGCTTGTGCTATAAGTGGTTACTTACTTGGCGTCAACCCATTCGACCAACCGGGTGTTGAAGCATACAAAGTCAACATGTTCGCTTTACTTGGCAAACCGGGCTTTGAAGAAAAGAAGGCTGAATTGGAAAAACGTTTGCAGTCGTAATATATAGACTGGTAAGATGGTTGCCTAATTATCTGTGTCAACATGTCGATATTATTGGGAAAACCGGATGCGATAAATCAATGTATTCGGTTTTCATTTTTTTAGCAAAAATACTGAGGTGCCTTAAAAAATACAAGAATTTTGGGTAAGGATACAATTATGTTATGATAAAATAATAAGTACGTGTTCACAATAAGGAAGAAGCGCATCCTTGGAATATCGGATGCAAGCTTATAAATTTTCTTTAAAGTTTTTGAACATTCTCTAAACAATAAAAACACTTGCGATTTAAAGGAAGGATTTCTATGTTTAAAAAATTTTTCAGCAAGAATACAACCATACCGAAAACTGTAGAGTTAAAAGCATATGCTTCAGGTACTATCGTGAAATTAGAAGATGTACCTGACCCCGTTTTTTCAGAAAAAATGATGGGGGATGGAATTGCGATTGAACCAATAGAAGGGAAGATCGTATCGCCTGTGGATGGAGAAATAATTCAAGTTTTCCCGACAAAACATGCAATAGGCATTAAAACCAATAATGGTGTTGAAATTTTAATTCACATCGGCTTGGAAACAGTTGCTATGAATGGTGAAGGATTTAATGCCCATGTTAGCCAGGGAGAAAAAGTAAAGGTTGGCGATGTTCTTGTAACGTTTGACCTGGAGTTGGTTAAGGAAAAGGCAAAAAGTACAATCATTCCAATTATCATAACAAATACGGATAAAATGGAGAAAATTGAAAA
>NZ_CCRF01000076.1 GCF_000751775.1 Caldibacillus thermoamylovorans | reverse complement strand
CCGATTTTATCCGGAAAAGTGCAAGCAGCGGACCAAGTTATCCTAACGGCATCGGTATTGAATCCTTAATTCAAAGCCAATTTTTCTTAAAACAAGAAGGGCTTTCTTGATACAGAAGGCCCTATTTTAATCTTTTAAAATCCCCGTAAGCTAAGTCCCCAAGTTTAAGGGTTTAAGATAGATTGGGGGTGCCGCATGTATCGGGGATAACGACTTCCCCTTACGAATGTTGGACGTGTCAATTTCGAAAAAATTATTGCTGACGAACAATTACCAATAATTGGTCGCTCGGTAATAATACTGTTTCTTTTGCAGGAGCGATTTCTGTTTTTTCTCCCCTTTTAAAACCAAGAAGAATTTTTTGTTCCTCTAGGCAAATGTTTACTGCAGATTCAAACGTATGTCCACTTAAACTTTTATCTTCAATAAAAGTTAGTTCTACCCCGTGGTACGTGTCGAGTAAATTTAAAATAGCATCCGATATACCGTGGGAAAGCATGGTATGATTCATAACTGCACTTACTATTTTATTTGATTGGATGATTTCATCGGCACCTGCTCGTTTTGCATTAATCACTTGTTCATCGGTCAAAATTTCTGCAATGCAATAAATTTGCGGGACCAACCCTTTAATGGCCACAATAGATAATATCGTATACATATCAGAACTGTATTCCGATCTTGTTGGGTTCGCTGTGATTAAGATAAGACTCGCTTCTTTCACATTCGCTTGGTGCAAGATCGTATCAGACGTAGCACTTCCTTTTATAAAAAGGACATTCGTTCCCTTCGCAAATGGACTTTCTTTTAAGGTGGAATCAATCAAAACGATCGATTGATTCGGATGAATTTTTTTATAGGATTCAATAATTTCCCGTGACCTCTCATTCCAACCTACAATAATAAAATGATGTTTCCAATGGACTTGAGCTGTTCCCTTTATTATGGCATTTTCCTTTTTGACAGTAGTTGAGGCAATGGCAGCAAAGTAAGAAGCAACGAGTCCGGCACCGGAAAAAATTAGTAGCATGGCAACGATTCGACCTTTCACTGTTCCAGGTACAAAATCACCGTATCCAACAGTAGAAGTTGTAACAATTGCCCACCAAATCCCGTCAAAAATGGTGGGAAAATTATCCGGCTCAATAAAATGAATGATCGTGCCAAAGGCAATTAATATAAAAATCACGATAAATAATAACCGAACAACATACGGAAAACGTAAAAACCAATGGAAAATATGCAAATTCATATACGTCTCCTCTTGTTGAAATATATAATATCCATTATCACCCTTGTCAAAAAAGTTTATTCTATATGTTGGTTTTAAAAAAATTTTGTTGACGATAAGCCTAATTTAGGAATATGATTTATCAATAAAAAATGTAAAAGAAAGGGTGTCTCATCTGGCATGTTCAAAAAGAAGGTTAAAAGTTTGCGGGTACTAAGCTTTGAATACCGGAGCATTTCTTTTTCATAAGCAAGACAAAAACTATTTTTCCTGACTTTTTGAATGTGCTCGAAAGAAAACCTACTTAATCAACTTTAAGGAAAGCATGGAGGGTTAATTAATGGAAGTCATTGATCTTCATTGTGATGCATTAATGAAATTATCAGAAGCAAAAGGAAAATTATCCTTTCGAAATAGTAGTGAATTGGATACAAATTTAACTAGACTACAAAAAGGGAAGATAAAAATTCAAGCTTTTGCGATTTTTATTGAGCCGAATTTGGAGTCTGATCAAAAATTCCAGGAAGCATTGGATCAGATAGATTATTTTTATGAAGAGGTACTTAGAAAAAATTCGGAAATGAAACATTTAAAATCTTGGTCTGACTTTAATCATTTACAGGATGGGGAAATCGGTGCTTTTTTAACGTTGGAAGGGGTTGATGCAATCGGTAATGACTTGAAAAAGCTGCGAACATTATTCCAATTGGGTGTTATGTCGGTTGGCTTGACATGGAATAATGCCAATTTAGCTGCCGATGGTGCCGGAGAACCGCGAGGCAGGGGTTTGACATTATTTGGAAAAGAAATTGTTTATCTTAATAATGAAAGGAGAGTATTTACCGATGTTTCCCATTTATCGGAGCGAGGGTTTTGGGATGTGATGGAGTTGGCGGAATACCCGATTGCCAGCCATTCCAATGCAAAAGCACTATGCGACCACCCGCGGAACTTGTCAGATGAACAGGCAAGAGCGATGTTTGAAAAAGGCGGTCTTATCCATGTCGTTTACAACCCGCCATTTATTACAGAAAATGGCAAAGCGAGTATTGATGATTTGATAAAACATATTGATCATTTTTGTTCATTAGGCGGGGTCCAACATATTGGTCTCGGATCCGACTTTGACGGAATTTTTCATAAAGTAAAAGGTTTGGAAAATACGGGGATGACACAGAACCTGATTTTAAAGCTGCTCAAGTACTATAAAGAAGAGGAAGTCCGTGGCTTTGCCTATCAAAACTTTTTGGATCATCTTCCTATTGTTTGACCCTAAGAAATTTATAGACGATAGATGATTATCTGCCGGAGAAATTAATCCTGATCTGAGTAAAATTGCCTGATTTTGATGAAGAGACAAATTCTCTTTGACGATTTTGAGGGAATGGAGCTGTTTTTTATTGAAGAGATGGTTTTTCTCCGACACTATTTTGGTCACAAAGGACGCCACTGAATAAGTTCTAAATAATCTTACTAAACACCGTATTTAGATGTATTCCCGAGTTTTATCATACTATATATTATGTTAGTAAAACTTCTTAAATCGTTTTTCAGTGGCCTCGGAATTGACCTGTTTTTTGTTGAAGAGATGGTTTTTCTCGGATACTTTTTTGGTCACAAAGGACGCCACTGAAAAAGTACTAAATCATTATAAGATTACTTGCTTAACACTATATTAAAATGTATTTTTGTGATCTATCCTACTATATATTGAGCAAGTGAACTTATTCGAAATGTTTTTCAGTGGCCTCGTTACAAAGGGGTCTATTGGTGAAGAGGTTTTTTACTCTGTCACTTTTGCGTTCTCGAATGCTTCTTTTGTTGAGGTAAACGTTTTTACACTCAAGTGTTTATAGAAGCGCCTCTTCCTCAGAAATATTCCGTTTTCAAACACTTATTTGTTGAAGAGACGTCTCTTACTGCCACTTTTTTGGATACAAATACTGTCATTTTTTTTGGATTCAAATGCTTATTTTGGACATGAGACGATTTTTTGACATATAAATTCATATTTTCAGACTATTCTTTGTCCATAAAAATAGCCAATTCTTCATTGGGATTGACTTGATTTTTTATTGATATAACTGATCACTCTCTCCTGCTGTCGGGTTCTCATGTTGACTCATGTATTGCTGTAATTGCGGGATATCTTCCGGTACAACTTGATACATAGCGCCTATCTTAAGCGTCATCGTTGGATCTGCCGGTTCCAATGGGTAGTAACCTTTCTTTGCCATGTACTGCCAAACATCATAGGCATGGGAGCAACTCATCATAAAAGCAGTTTGGCAAAACGACCGAATTTCCGGATTCGCCATTTCCATTGCCGACCAAGCATATTCTCGTCCGGCTCGTTTTAAGGTTAACTGGTAGGCAGTTACCATTTCCCGGTCATTAAAATTCTCCACGACCGTTCTCGGCTGAACCGGTGGATACATGCTTAAATTTGAACTCGTTAAGTCTTCAAGTGTTGTGTTTTCTTTAAGTAACGGCAACTCCTTATGGGCACCCGTCGCTTGATTTAGAAACTCCACCTTCATATTATAATCCCTGATATGTAGCGGAAAATGACGTTCCAATATGGCTTTCAATTCGGGATCTTGGACATGTTGAAGCATGTAAGCCATATTGGTTATCGAATTCACACAGCTCATCGTTAGTTCATTCAAATCGTGTAATTCATGTGCAGCCAGTTTCACAAAATTTCCTCCTCGAAAAGATTTTTACATCCCTATCTTGAGTCAACAAAAAATTTCTATACAAATTAATTTTTTAATTGAAGTGGGAAATCTTGGAATCCGCTAAAACTGGCTTCAATATGATGTGGCGTAACGACTGTTAACCGCTATAGCCGCTTACCTCAATCCGGCCCCAATACGATCCAATGCGATGTGGCATAACCGAAAATATAAGGTAGGAATGACTGTACCTTAAACGAATCAAGGGCGGAATTTTTAGGTCTATTATAAAACATACTGAAGATGATTTTAAGGAACACTATACTTGGAGGTGATCATGTGTCCAAAAGAAAAGCGGATCCATCAACAATTGGTTTAAATTCACCGGAAACGGAAGGGCAAGGAACAACGACGAGGGAAACAGGAAGAAAAAAGGCTGACTCATCAAGAAAAAAAGCAAAGCGGTATTAGTACAGTTATAAAAGAAGATGGCTTGTCATAT
Organism: Caldibacillus thermoamylovorans; assembly: GCF_000751775.1. Classification (GTDB taxonomy): domain Bacteria; phylum Bacillota; class Bacilli; order Bacillales; family Caldibacillaceae; genus Caldifermentibacillus; species Caldifermentibacillus hisashii. The sequence continues at coordinate 3,737 of NZ_CCRF01000076.1, read as the reverse complement.
TAAGCCATCTTCAAACAAAACTTATTTTTCCAATAAAGCCAAAGATTCTCGATTAAAAGCAGGCAAATCATCCGGTGTACGGCTTGTGACCAATTGATTGCAGCAAACTACAACTTCTTCGTCAACGAATTTTGCACCGGCATATTCTAAATCGACTTGAATCGATTTATATCCGGTCACTTTCCGGCCTTCTAATGCTTTCGCAGTAATTAATAATTGTGGTCCATGGCAAATCGCAAATACCGGTTTTTTCGCATTCATAAATGCTTTCGCAAATTGAACGAAGCGGTCGTCGGCACGTAGAAGGTCAGGGGAGAAGCCGCCCGGAATCAAGAGAGCATCAAAGTCCTCAGGTTTTACGTCATCGATGGAAGCATCAACCGGAACTTTTTCCCCGTGTTTTCCGACAACGGTTTTACCTTTTTCTGTTTCAATAACCGTTAACTCATGGCCGGCTTCTTTAAACGCTTGAGCCGGGGATGTATATTCAATATCCTCAAATTCATTAGTAAGAACTACAGCAATTTTTTTACTCATTAATATCACCCCATGCCAATTTTTTATAATGAATAGTATTTCCCTTCAGCTGTTTCCCATACAAAGCCAAAAGGAAAAATTCGACCAAGAATGTTCATAATAGAACAATCTGCCTTACAATACTGTAGTATAAACACTAGTGATAAAAATTTCAAACAAAGCAACTTATTGAATTGGGGGAGGGTTTGGAAGTTTGACAGTTGATAACTAAAAAAATACATGTAGGCCTCGATAGGACTTTACATTACTTGGAAAATTAAAGGATAAAATATATTGCAAAAGTTTCTAAAAGACGCACAAATTACAATCTAGGATATTAAATCATATTATAAATTTATTAAAAATAAAAATTGACAAGGCCAAGAGTAACAGTTTGCTTACTCCAGCGGCCATAAGTCATCATTAAAGCGTTCTTTACCATATCCAGCTATTGTCCAAATTAATAATGCATCTTTTCTTTTCCCTCCTGTTTCTTTAATTGTTCGAACTAAATCTTCAATACGAACGACTTGAATAGGAGATGAAAAGTTCTCATTAATGAATGATTGTTGACCCGTTTCATCTGAAAGAAAGTAGGGAATATTTACTGTCTGGGCAAACGCAATCGACACGATTTTTCCCCAATGATTTCCATTTTCTCTTGTATTTTTTACTCGTCTCAATTTTTCAATTGTATTTTCGTAAATGGTTAATGCTAGCTTCCCCATCTTAGCTATTGTCTCTTCATTAACAATTTCTGCACGACTTTTTTGAATTAGGGCATCAATCTGATTCTTTGCTCCTCTTGGCGATAATACCTCATTTTCATATACATACTCATGAATCAGTAGCTTACCAATATAATTTGGCAGTATATCTTCTAGTATATTGTATTTCTTTATTCTCCCAACCTTAATAGCAAAGTCTGCATCTAGTATGGCAACTGGCCAAATGTATGTGTTTGAATTATTCATCTAATTCCTCTAACAGTTTATCTATTTCATCTTCTGTTGGGAGGTTATTTGGTAAATCGATGTCAAAATCCTCAGGTTTTTTATTAATGAGAGATAATAGATTTTTCAATCTTTTGGGGGATATAAGTCCTTCTTGATAGAGATCACATGCATCTTTGGCTAAACCTTCATAATGAATAATTGGTCTTTCAACCTTTGGACTGTCTAATTGCAATTTTTTACGAATTAATTCAACGTTTGGTTCTTTCCATAATTGTTCCATTAGAGTTTTGTCGATAAATTTTATTTCAAAAAGTCTCCGAACCATCGTTTTATATGGAACTTGGAAAACATGAGACAATTCAACAACTTGATTAGCGGTAATAGCATTTTTTTGGATATCTAAAAATAACAATTCCTGTTCTAATACGTGTTTTGGAACTAATAGCATGGCTGCAAATAAATTCGCCCGTAATTCTCGTATATTGTCTGTTTCGTCATTTAATATTTTACTCTCTAACATTTGGGGATTTATAAGGTATTCTTTATCAAACCAAATATGATATAGTTCATGGGCGGCTGCAAAATTCTGTTTATCTGTAGGTATTTGACTATTTATATAAACAAATAAACGACCCTTTTTTTGACAGACAAATGCACACAATTCTTCATCTGAAAATGGGGATTGCAAGAGGATGGCTTCTTTTCTAATTATACTAAAAACCTCTTTACCAAGTATCCTTGAAGTTTTATGAAGTTCATTCAATTTTCCATTTGCCTTCAATTCAATTTCTTCCATCTCTGGTTCTGTTAAAAATGAAATCTTAGTCACGGTCGATGCTCCTTGTTTTTTTTAGTTCTTCCAATTCAATCATTTCATCCATGACGTAGTCTAAATATTGAAGGTGATGTCTTATTTTTGCATTCTCTGTTTGATTCATCATAAATAGTATGGGATCTTCAATGACATTCGTTTCTGATTCATGGTGAACTAGTTCATCGACAGAAATATTCATGACATCTGCAATCTTTTTTATTTCCTCAATATTTGTGGCCTTTTGTCCTTTAACAATCTTGCTCATTACTTGTTTGGAAACACCAATTCGTTCAGCAAATTCTGTTTGACTTATTTGATGTTTTTCAATGTAATGAATTATTTTTTCTCCAAATTCCTCAAAAATTGTTTTCATTCTACATTCCTCCCTAAACTATATGATATCCAATTTTTCATATTCAAGTCAACAATTTGTTTACTTCATGTAAATATTTGTATTCTAACTGTTTACTAAGAGGTCTGATTTCAAATGTTTTGGGAAGATATGGTAAAGTGGTCAATAGAAAGAGTGACATGAACAAACAAACAGAACGATAAATCTTAGCCCATTGGAGAACTAAATGAATATGGCACTATATATAGTTAGTTGAAAAACCTTGGTTGAATTTCCAATTACTGCAGTGATCCGCAATGTTTCATCAATCTCAAGTTCCTGGTCATACATTTGGACGTTATCGAAAAAAAGTATCTCTTCTGAGTTTAAGGAGATAAAAAAGCTAGAACAAAGTAAGAATTAGAACCCATTATTTTGTGTTAATGAAATTGCCAACAATGAAAGAAAATCCGTGGGTAGAAATTGAAGCATTAGAGATTTTGATTGCCTTCGTCTAGTCATAGAAAACATGCCTGATGAAAATTTGATGAAGAAGCTTGAACAAAGTCGTGGCAAAGGAATAGACGATTATCCTGTCCGTTTTATGTGGAATGTGTTATTGGCCGGAATCGTGTTACAACATGATAGTGACGCAAAAGTTCTACGTGAATAGGAACGCTTCGGACAGTTACGTACTTTATGTGGTTTTAACGGGAAAGTCCTACTCCATGGGAATTTAGTCGATTCTTGAAGAAACTGTTGGAACATCGGGCAGAAGTTAACGCAATGTTTGATAATTTGGCATAGAAGTCAAACGGATATTGCCGGATTTCGGAAAACGGCTGGGCTATAGATAATAAAGCAGTCCAATCATTTGTATCAGAAAAGAATAAAAATGAGAAGCCTTGTAAAAGCTGTCTAGAATTAGTATTTATTCACACATGGAAAACTTCATGAAAAAGTAATCCATAAGTAAAAAAATCTGGATAATTGACAATAGGATAAGTACGCCTTTTTTGTAAAAATTGAGGAGAAACATAATCTTAAGCTATTGAAATTTAAAGTTGGGCTGAAAAAGTAAAGAATTGAAAGTAATTTTTTGAGTTAACACATAAAAAAG
>NZ_CCRF01000075.1 GCF_000751775.1 Caldibacillus thermoamylovorans | reverse complement strand
AGTACATCGCAAAAAGCTCCCTTTAAATATATATTGATGAAATGTTCTTAATAGGGTAAAATAATTAGTAAGCTTATTCATTTTATTTCGTTCTGCCAGATTTTCTAATAGAACAAATGGTTTTCGAGGCAGATGTAGGGTTTTTTACAGAAAATGCATCTTCGAAAAAAAGCTTCTTTTTAGGCGAATCGGATATCCCAAACTATTAGATTTTTCAATGGTTTAAGCCTTAATGATATTTGCGGTTACATTGCTAATGACCCGATTTAGGGGATTGAAACACGAAACTTGATTATTGGTGGTATTTAGAGTTAGCGAAGTTACATTGCTAATGACCCGATTTAGGGGATTGAAACGGTGTAGGCGGAAAGGGAATTAACATACCAACAATTCGTTACATTGCTAATGACCCGATTTAGGGGATTGAAACAAAATCTCAAGTATTTGCCCATAGATTGATAGCTTATGTTACATTGCTAATGACCCGATTTAGGGGATTGAAACTTAATCAACGACCATTTATATGATGTATATGACGTGTTACATTGCTAATGACCCGATTTAGGGGATTGAAACTGACATACCTATGAAGATTATTGGGGTCATCAATTCGTTACATTGCTAATGACCCGATTTAGGGGATTGAAACTTAAGAAGTATTCAAGATGGGGTTATTATGAAGTTTGTTACATTGCTAATGACCCGATTTAGGGGATTGAAACTCAAAGGATTCATAAAAATCAATAACATCTTTTTCTAAGTTACATTGCTAATGACCCGATTTAGGGGATTGAAACTTGTTATTCGGCGCTTCACAGCGTCAACATAATCATTGTTACATTGCTAATGACCCGATTTAGGGGATTGAAACACAATAAAACCACACCAACCGAAAGCGCCAACCCTGGTTACATTGCTAATGACCCGATTTAGGGGATTGAAACTGTTCAGCGTTCCAATGGCTGACATCGATAAAGTCCAGTTACATTGCTAATGACCCGATTTAGGGGATTGAAACTTCCGTTGTATAAAATCTCTTGCGTTCTGTTTGTTATTGTTACATTGCTAATGACCCGATTTAGGGGATTGAAACCAATCCACGTACAGGCTTTGAACACTATGGAGTATCATCGTTACATTGCTAATGACCCGATTTAGGGGATTGAAACATTGATGAACGTATTCTGCACTATTTTGGAAGGTACGTTACATTGCTAATGACCCGATTTAGGGGATTGAAACAGTGAATAGTATATATAAGAATCATTATATAGTCAATGTTACATTGCTAATGACCCGATTTAGGGGATTGAAACATGAACGATTATCGGCAAGGAGTGACGGCGAGTATTGTTACATTGCTAATGACCCGATTTAGGGGATTGAAACGAGTATTTCAATGAATGATTGACGCCTTGGCAAATTGTTATTGATAATACCCCGGTTTAAGGGATTAAAACGTACAAACTTTTGTAACGGTATTTAGCAGCGTTATCGGTTATATTGCTAATGACCCAATTTAGGGGATTAAAATTAGTCTGTAGTATGCTTTTATAACAAAATGAAAAAGAACTTCTAGACATTTCAAGAGAAATATTTTAAGGGTTATCATCAATATTTCATGGTTAAGTAAGGGCATTCAATATTCAAGAGAAAACCAAAAGGCTAGAAAACATTGTTGGTTTTGTCTCAGCTGAGAATGTTTTTCTGTTAAATCTATCCCTAGAACCAGAATATAGGCTTATCAAACAATAATTACAAAAGAGATTTCTGACCAATATTGGTAAAGGGTTTCTCAACAAAAATCCTTACGTTGGGGGTTATTTATTTGTATTGAACTTTCTTTGTTAATTAATCACCTAATTAAAAATATTATTTATTGTTCAGTATGATGTATAAATATGTAATAAAAGGGTAATAATAGAATTAAGGTGGTGAGTTAAACAATGCATTATTTACAAACGATTGAAATGATTATTAAAACATAATATTATGAAGTACGACTGCTGGGAGTACCGGGAAGAAATTATGGGGGCGACAGACAAAACTTTGACCTATAAATTTAGGGATTGAAACAATTACAAATTTTATTTCATTGTCTCAGTCTGCCTCTGATGAGTTAGATAATTTGATATGTTTATGAGGTAAATGAAAAATTTATAAAGTAAGCAGGAATTCATAATTTTTTTGTCGAAAATTAGTAATAGTCAGGGTAAAAAGGAGGGATGAAGTTTGAATTATATATGGGTAGAAAGAACCGCAAATACATATTCTGATTGTTTAAAAGCCTATGGAATGGCTTATTTACTTGGTATATTAGTTAGACAAAATAATATCGGCACAATTTTACTTAAACAAACACCTTCTCATTTTTTAATTGAAATACCTGATGATCTATATCATAACTGGGAAAACAGTGTTGAAACATTTGAGGCAACGTATATTATGCCACTCATCAATAATACTGCGGAAGAAGGAATTTCAGGCGGAAGCACATTTTTCTTAAAAGTAGAGAAGGAAAAAAGAGATGTCTATCAAACTTATTTACTGGAAGGTCAGAGTAAAAGGATTGGAGAAGAGCCGCCGAAAGAACATGCTGACTACCATATCTACTCGCTTTATCAAGGGATGAAAGTGTTAACTGCTCACAATAAAATGGCCGAGGCTTTTCAACAAGACCCCGAATTGATAAAGGTTGTATATCGTTGGATTTTCCAAACAGGTACTTCTCCTCTAATTGACACAGATGAAAAAATAAAAACCTTTAAAAATATAGTAAAAGAATATGAAAAAAACTCAGGGGAAAAAGTACCTCTAAAAGCTACGGTTAATGCCCTTTCTTTTTTTAATCCAGTTCAAGCGAAAGGGGTAAATAATCAAGGAGCAACCGGAATAAGTCCGAGTGGTGTTCAAAGTTTTGTATTAGATGAATTGTTTAAAATGCTTGGTGTCACACAAGGGTCAGTTGGAAAATTAGTAAAAGTAGGGACCAATTCCTATGATTGTCTCTTACTGGTTATTGATCCCCAGGAAGTAGCCAGCAATGATGTTTTAACAATCGTACACAACATAAAGGGGAAAATTAAAGCTCCAAGTAGAACCTATTTAGAATTTTCCACGTTAATGTACACAATCACAGAAGTCATTAGATTCTTATTGAGAAGGAAAGAAGGTATTCCACCAAACTTAATTGATTATGTTCGAGGTCTATATTGTGCCTATTTTAAAGATTTAGGACAGGCCAAGTCGGTTATGAATTTATCGTATTATCATTTACCTGCTTGGATGAGGTTTGAAAATGAAGAGGACTTGAGACAATACGATCGTTTATTTACGGATATCATCGATAAAGTTGACAAAATTAGACGTGATGAGAATATTCTCCAAGATCTTGATCAGCCGCTGAACGAGTTAGTTACCTTTATATCTACCGGACAACTGGAATCCTTTTTAAATTTTGTTCAAGCGTATCATTTTAAAGTGTTTAATGCTCTTTATGAAAAAAATTATAAATTAAAATTAAAACCATTTTCCGAGAAAATTTTGCAGGAGGTCATTATGAAAAGTAATCAACCATATTCAAAAATAGTGGAAGATACTGGCTTTATCAATCTTTCAAGGGCCATTTTTCAAGCAACATTAGGTTTGCAATATCAAGATAAAAGTATAAGGAAATATCCGGTGCACTATGATTTGCAGCATAAGCTCAAACAAAATGCTCCTTACAAGGAAAAGTTTATCACGACATTAGCCGATTTTGTTGCAACTTTTAATAGTGAGAATGCAAGAGTCGCTGAGTCAAATAAAGCTAGAGGTGAAGACAGTCGTACAAGAAAAAATATTTCTGATCAAGATCTTGCTTCCGTCATCCATCTAGTCGATGAGTTTGGAAGCAATTTAGTTGGAAATTTACTGGTTGCTTTCGGGTATGCCAAAAAGGAAAAGGATAGCGAAAATCAAAGCAGTGAATCAGAAGAAAAAAATAGCAAATTAACAGTAGAACTTTAATGGAGGGTGAAAGATCGATGACAAAAGAAATTTTTTCTATTTCGATTTCAGGAGAGTTATCCCTTGATTTACATGCTTTAAATAATGAACGCAGTGAAGGAAACCAGACGTTTACACGGCAAGTAACTGTACTAGATAAAGATGGAGAGCTTACAACAGTAAATGCAATTTCTGGGGATATGTTTAAGCATATTCAAGCAAAGCATCTGCATGCGATCAGTTTAGAAGAGGGATTAAATCTGTGCAATGGCTGCTTAAATTTTGATTCTAATCGAATTGCCAGTGATAAAGAGTTTACATCCAGTTATAAAAAAGATACACCGGATGAAGAAGTTTATCAGACTATCATCCAAAAATGTGTAATGGATGATATTGAAGGAATGATGGCAACAGCTAATAACAAAAATGTTGCCCGAAAATCAATTATTGAGTTTGGTTGGGTAGTTGGAAAGCCTGAAAAAACGTTTACAGAAAACTATTTTCATTTAAAAAAGGCGACCAATGCCAGTATTGTGGATAAAAACAAAGCGGAAAATTCCGGTCAAAATATTTTTTACCGTCCACTTAACACGGGAGTATATGCAACGGTTATCCATCTAGAAACAGCAAGAATCGGCTTAAATGAAGCATCACTAAATTATGATGTGGATGCTGAGGAAAGAAAGAAACGATATGACGCATTGTTAAAAAGCGTACTGTACACCTTTTTAAAAACAGAAGGTGCGATGAGAGCTTCCCAAGCCCCGCATTTGCATGATTTTAAGGGGGTTATCACCGTTAGCTTTTCTTCTTTACCTGCACCTTCCGTCAGCCCACTTAATGGTCAATATGAGCAGGAAATCGCAACGATTACTGCCAATTTAAATGAATTAAATAGCGAAAATCCAATCGAACTTTTGAAATTTAATAGTATAAGTGAATTTACAAAAAATATTAAAGATTTAATGCGGTATACCCCGGGTTCTATTGTAAGAAAGTAGGTGTTCCTATGTATTTGGTTGCGAAATATATACCTGTATCCTTATTTTCATTGAGGGAAAGTGATGCGACAAATGTAGTCGCATCCACCTATCTACATCCGTCTCCGTTTTGCATAAAAATGACTTTGGTTTCTTTATATTTACAAGTATTCGGTAAAGATGGTGTGGAAGAGTGGGTATCTTTTTTAAAGGGATTGCCTGTTTATATTAAAGGGTCATCGAAAATTGTTGTTAATAACACGATGATAAAAATAAGGAAATATAACGATAAAGCGAAAAAAGAGGATAGAGATGCAGGATTGAATATAAACGCTACTGTTAGTTATCGTGAATTTGCCTATTTGCAAGATCCGATTGAAATTGCTTTTAGGACAAACATAGATCATTTTCAACAAAATGAACCCAAACTTAAACGTTTACTACTTCATGTTAATTATTTTGGGAACAGAGGGTCTTTTTTTCAATGGAAAGAGTTTTCTATTTTAGAGCAAAACCAGTTGCCGTCTGATTTTACTAAAAAGCTTGATGAAACATTTAATATTCGTCAATTAGGTCTGTTGAAGAAAATGGATGATTTTGCAGCTGGAGTCACTTTTGATAAATTAAATATTTATAGTGATGCCAAAAAAACAAATAATCGTTTGACTAACATTTTTGTTTTACCCTATGAAAAAAAGTATTCCACCCGCTCTTATACATACTATGAACGGAGGGGATAGAAGAGTTGTTCTTAACAGATGATAAAATGGATTCTCTTTTTCATATGATGACAAGAAAATTGGGCAATAAACATAATAAAGGCTTTTTTCCATTGGGGTTTCAAAAACAACTTATCGACGCCCATTTGAATAAAAGAAAGAATGTGATATTGCATGCGCCGACCGGGGCAGGAAAAACATTAGCGGCACTTGCACCTTTCTATATCAGCAAGAGTTTGAACGGGGAAATTGATTTTCCGAATCAAACAATCTATATTTTACCTTTAAGGACTTTAGCTCATAGCCTTGCAGAGGAAGCGGAACAGGCAACAAACCAATGGACCGTAAAGACACAAACAGGGGAAGTGCAAAAAGATCCATTTTTTTCAGACGGTGATGTCGTTTTTACAACAATTGATCAGGCCCTCAGTGGAGCATTAACCATCCCTTTATCTCTATCAACTCGATTGTCCAATATAAATGCGGGAGCTTGGGTAGGGAGTTACCTGGTTTTTGATGAATTTCATTTATTAGATATAAATCTAGCCTTTCAAACGACCGTTCATTTATTAAAACAACTGTGTGTAGATATGCCATTGACAAGGTTTACTATTATGACAGCCACACTATCTAGAGAAATGCGCAAGTTTTTGGCAAAGGAATTGAATGCGGTACATATTGAAGTGACGGAGGAAGACTTACCACAAATTAAATCACAATATCAGAAGAAAAGGAAAGTCATTACACATTCGACTACTTTGAATGCTGGCGAGGTTCTTAAAAGGCATCAAAATAAAACGCTTGTCATAGTAAATCAAGTAGATAGGGCAATTTCATTGTATGTAGATGTTGTAAAAAGAAATCCAATTGATACCAAAGTTTTTTTATTACATGGCCAATTGTTGTCAGATGAGCGAAAAGATGTTGAAAAAAAATTAAAAGAATATTTTGGGAAAAACTGCAATCGTAAAAAAGCAATATTGATTGCAACCCAGGTAATTGAAGTTGGATTAGATATTTCATCAGATGTCATGCTTACAGAAGTTTCCTCGGGCCGTTCTTTCCTCCAACGTATTGGGCGAAATGCAAGGTTTGAAAATCAAGAAGGAACTGTTCATGTATATTCAATTAATTATCCTGACAACAATCAGCCTTGGCTTCCGTATGAGAAAGATGATGTCAAAGCAACGGAGCGATATTTGCAGTCTTATTTGGGATTTAGTTTTGATTATGCCAGAGCCAATGAGATGATGGATACGCTGTATTGTGAAATAGATAAAAAAACCGGAGTGATGCTTAAGCTAAACGAAGAAAGTTTTACTTCACAAATTGCAGAAGCTTATTCGACTCATAAGAAAGGTCTTGCGGGTAGGCTAATAAGAGATATTCAAAATGTGTCGGTGTTACTGCATTATAATCCTCCAACTGATGAATCTTTGTATCTCTATGAAACTATCTCGATATCGCTGGGGAAGATGAAAGGTTTTGTTTCTAAATTAAACAAAGCGTCAACTGCATTTCATGGCAAAGTTAAGAAGATTGTTTATGATAAAGATGATAAACTTGTTCTGCAAAATATAAAAGGTGTAGATGATATTCATTCTTATGATTTTATTGTGATTCATCCATCCTTAGCAACCTATGAAAAGAATGTTGGTCTATTACTTGGAAAACCTAGTTCTGATGAAACATATTGTTTTCCGTTAAAAAATGACGATAAAATTATCAAACGTTATTCTTATAAAATGGATACTATTGAGGAACATATACGTGCTTGCTTAATGGCTTATCGAGAAAGATGTTATTCTAAAAATAAATATGCCATTAAAGCGATTGCTCAACTATTTCATTTGTCTGAGGAAGATATAAAAAGGCTTATTAAGTTTGTTATAGTAACTCATGATATGGGGAAGCTGGAAAAGGCATGGCAAGATAAAGCCCTAAATAGACAATTAGAATATGACCCAATGTTTTCACTTGATACAGCACTAGCACATACAGATAATCCAAGTGGAAAGAAAGTACATTTTCCAGATCATTCAATTTTAGGAGCTGTGATGGCCTATTATTTGTTACAAGTGGATGGAAAATATAGTCATATGATGCGAGCTATTTTAACAGCAATTGCACACCATCATTCACCAACTGTGACGGGAAAGAAGTATGCTGATGAAAGTAATAGCTCTAAATCAATCAAAAAAGCGGGGGTTCTGTTGCCATTATTGTCGGAAATAAAATGGGATATCTCGACTGATCAATATGTTTCAACGTTAAAGAAAGCGGTGAAGATTTACGAAGGGGAGAAGGAATGGAAAAATAAATGGTCTAATTGGGGTGCGGGTCATCGTAGTCGTGAATATTGGCTGTATTTATTTTTAGTACGCCAGTTAAGAATTAGTGATCAGAATTCCTTTGATTATATCCCAGCTATTCGGAGTGGAGAAAGATTAACTAACATAGGAGAGAACATGGATGAATGACACGAACATTATTCGTTTTTTAAAAGAGTTTCAAATCCTTCAAGTAGCCGCAGTTTATAAAGTAGGAAAAAATGGGATGCAGCTGCCGCCATATCAGGGATCTACTTTTCGTGGTGTATTTGGGCATGTTTTTAAGGAAGTAGCATGTACCTGTCCAAATCAAAATATTCACCTTGAACATTGCCCATATGCGTATATATTTGAAACAGGACCGCATGAAAATAATCAAAAGATTATTAGTAGTCAAGATATTCCTCGCCCATTTATTATTCAGGGGGAAAATAGCAATAAGTTGATTTTTGCACCAGGTGAGCAATTTGGTATTACTATCACTATTTTTGGAAAAGCAATTCAATATATCCAATATTTTATATATGTTCTATATCATATGGGTGAAAGAGGATTTGGAAAAGGAAGGCAAAAGGCAGAGCTGCAACAAGTCTTTTTAGTAGATGAAAATGGGGATTTTCGGGAACAAATCTACTCCCACGAAAAAATCCATTATGGAGGTCAAATTTTAAATAGCGAAAAAATTTTTTCAGTTTTAAAGCAGGTATCAGGGTGTCAATTATTTTTTATTACACCTACCCGCCTAAAATATCAATCCCACTACTATGACACACCGGAATTCCACATCATCTTCCGCGCTGCCGTTCGTCGAATTACGTCTTTGTTATATTATCACCACAACGGGCTGCAATTGGATGTCGATTATAAAGAATTATTTAATAGAGCAGAGGACGTGAAATTAGTAGGGAATGAGGTTTCTTGGTATGATTGGGAACGATATTCCAATCGGCAAAAAGAGCGGATGAAGCTTGGTGGAATTATTGGTAAAGCAGTATATGAAGGGGATTTAGAACAGTTCATTCCTTGGTTACAGTTGACGGAATGGACTCATATTGGTAAAAATACAACCTTTGGACTAGGGAAAATTAAGGTAGTGTTTCAATAATTCTAGTTATAGATAAAAATATACAAAAAGGGTTAGTTGTAAAATGAAATGCATAAAGAAAATATAAAAAAAGTCATGTAGATACGGTATACTTAAAAGCAACGAAACCAATAAGTAAGGAGTGTATCTACATGACCGTCATTAATTATACCACAGCTAAGAGAACCTTTAAACACCTAACGGATATACAAAGAGGAAGACTCGAAGAAATGGCAAAATCTGGTAATTTTACCT
>NZ_CCRF01000074.1 GCF_000751775.1 Caldibacillus thermoamylovorans | reverse complement strand
AATATACAAAAAGCCTACTTTTAGGCTTATTTTTTTTGCATTTAGTGGCAATAATTGAATTGTAGGAAAATATGAAATATTAAATTTTGTAAACATGTTAGGAGAGGACGATAATGTTAAAAGAACTAATTATTGATGACTATGGGGTAAATTTGCACAAAGTAAGTGAGAGGCTTGTTTTAAAGAAACACGGCAAGGTAGTAGAAGAACATGCAATTAAAGAAATGCAAGATTTGGTGATTGGAAACAAATGCGGAATGGTTTCTATTAGTTTGCTTCAGGAATTAATCGGAAACGGTACGCAAATTCACTTTGTTGACTTTAAAGAAGAACCGTTTACTACATTATATGCACCTGGACACCACGGTTCTGTCAAAGCAAGAAGAGAACAGTTAATTGCTTATCATGACAATAGAGGTGTTGCCCTTGCAAAAGAAATTATCACAACAAAGATTCTAAATCAAATAAATACAATTAAATACTTTATGAAAAGCAGGAGGGGACATGCAATTGAAGAAGAATTAAAAATATTAATAGACGCAATGAAATTTCATAATCAAAAAATAAAAAATGTACAAGGTGAAACAATTGAACAAGTTAGAAAAGAAATCGTTTCTATTGAGGCCCATGCGGCAAAACGGTATTGGAAAGCAGTTAAGTTAATATTGGAAGAAAAGGGTTTGGAGTTTCCCGGGAGAAGTTGGCAATTACAAGAACCGGTCAACATGATGTTTAATTATGGATATGCGATTTTAAGAACTAGAGTCACTTCGGCTATCATTCGAGCAGGACTTGAAACATATGCAGGTTTTTTTCATGTTGATCGTTCTGGACGTATTTCATTTGTTTTAGATGTAATGGAAATATTCCGTCCTTCTATTGTTGATCGTCCGGTTATCTCATTGATTACAAGAGGTCATAAACCGGAAATAGAAGAAAAAGAAGATGGCTCGTTTTATTTGAGTGGAAAAACGTTGAAGTTATTAAGAGAATCGATTAACAACAGATTAGAATCGAAAGAGGAATTTAAAGGAAACGATTATTTTTTGAGAACCATTATACAACTACAAGTGAGGGATATTGCGTCTTTTTTTCGGGAAAATAAAAAATTCAAAGGTTATATTTCGAGGTGGTAATATTGAAAGTTTTGCTGATTTACGACATTACAGAGGATAAATTACGTAATAAGACTGCCAATATGTGTAAAGATTATGGTTTGATTAGGGTACAATACAGTGCGTTTTTTGGAGAAATTAGCAGAAATCTTCATGGTGAACTGACGCGGCGTTTAAAATTTTTATTAAAAGACAGTGAAAGAAGTAGTGTTTTAATATTTCCATTAAGTCAAGATAGCTTGGAAAATGTTATAAAGATTGATTTTAATTATTCTGAGGATACTTATGTAAATGAGGTGTAGAAATGTCGATAAATGTTACAGATATTAAACAGCTTGTCTATTGTCCAAGAGTAATTTATTACACTTATGTTGAGCCGGTACCGAGAAAAGTGTCATTTAAAATGGAGTATGCAAGAAGCCAACATTACGAATTAAACCAAAAAGAAAAGCGGCGTACATTGAAAAGATATAACTTAATTGAAGGTCAAAGATTGTATGGAGTAACCGTTTCATCGGATTCACTGAATTTAATTGGAAAACTCGATATTCTTATTGATACTGAAAATAAAAATGGTCAACGATACTACCCGGTTGAATGTAAAGATACGGACAGTAAAATCCATAAGAACATCATATATCAATTGGCTGCATATGCAATGTGTATAGAAGAAATGACAAAGACTTCTGTGAGGAAAGGGTACATTTATATTATTCCTAAACAAAAAGCTTACCCCATAAATATTACTGATGATCAAAAAAACTATGTTCGTAAAATTACCTCTATGATCAAGAAAATTATTTATGAGGAATATTATCCTGAGCCACGTTCGAAAAAAAGATGCTGGGATTGTGAATTTCAAAGATACTGTAGTGACTGTGATTTGCCAAATCTAAATGAAATGAAAGAAAGAAATAAAGAATTGATGAGGGAATTGTTGGGGTTTAAATAAATGCATTATTTTTCTTTTCAAATTATATTTTTTAAGAGGGGAAAAAATTAATACCTGTTTCCTCAATTAATATAACAAATAATAAAACGGTGATTTTATAGGTGTAGGAAATTATTTTACCAGTTTGTTTTTTAAATTTGTGTGGGGGAGTTATTTATTTGAAGGCCTTTGATCCAAATCAAAAATATTTATCGATACCTGATAAAAAAATGATTAGAAAATTATCGAACTGGTTTTAAAAATGACCAATATAGCGGTCAAAATTATGGCTAACCGCTATTCATTTGCTCCATATTGACTATAGGAATAGGTTTGACTCATGAAAAACATTTTTATATCATACAAGATGATGTAAGTGGGAGGTTTTGTTATATTGGATAAATTGAAA
>NZ_CCRF01000073.1 GCF_000751775.1 Caldibacillus thermoamylovorans | reverse complement strand
AAACTTTTTAGCAACCGTTAAAACGTTTTGGAAATAGTAACAATGATAATGACCCGATTTAGGGGATTGAAATTCAACTCTCAAGATATTACCTGAAGCAAAATCACCCTTCGTAACAATGATAATGACCCGATTTAGGGGATTGAAATACATCAACTAATCCATGCGTATAACCATCACGATCTGTAACAATGATAATGACCCGATTTAGGGGATTAGAAAAGACTGTCCAGAAGTTAAGCAGTTCAATCAATGTGAAAAATACTCATGTAAAAAATAATAGCTATCGAACACGAATTAGCAATAAAACTAGCAGAAAAAACAACGCTTGGGCAATTTTCCAAGCGTTGTTATGTTCGAAACAGATATTATCTAAAGTGTTTTTCAATAATTAATTTCGCTCTATCATCAAGATTAGAAGGTAAGTGATTTGGTGAGAAGTATTTTAAATCAATACTTTCTCCATCAGTCATCGACAATTCACCATAAACTTCTTTGGCTAGGTAAACGCATATAACGTTATACACTTCATCACCATTAGGATACTTAAAGTAAAGCTCTTTTCCCGATAATACATCAATGAATTTAAATTTTCTTGCTTTTAACCCTGTTTCTTCAAGTAATTCCCGTTTGGCAGTTTCCTCCAAACTTTCGCCTAGTTCCATTGCCCCGCCTGGAAGTCCCCATTCTTCTGTGTCTGAACGGTGTTGGAACAATATCTCTTGTTTATCATTTATAACAATTATAGTTGAGCCAACTAGTATAAATGGTCTGGATCCTATAAGTTGTCTTATTTCTTTTATGTATTCCGCCATAACTCCCACCCTTTAAAAAGATTTTTATATTTAACCTAATATTAACATACATGCTTGTCAACATTATATCTTTACCCATCTTTATGAAGAAATCACACTCACAAAACTGGCGGAAATTGTAGCGATGAATCCGAGTTATCTTTCCACATTGTTTAAGAAAGAGGTGGGAATGTCGATTAGTGAATATGTTCAATCTGTAAAGGTGAATGAGGCAAAAAATTTATTATCCTATACATCTTACTCCATGTCTGACATTGCCAGTCTATTAAATTTTTACGATCAAAGCCATTTTATTAGAGTTTTTAAAAATATACAGGGGTTACACCGAAGCAATTTAAAAATGAGGTTAAATAGTTGAGAAAGAATTGGAGCACCATGAGTGATTCTACTTTGATTAATCTTGGATTGCCTTTAAATGTTTCTATATAAAGTTCTACGGTTTTCCGAAAATCTCTGTAAATATAAGAGTGCTATTTTTATGTTTTATAAATTATCGTACTTTTAGATAAATATCTAATAATCATTATAATTAACATATTATACAAATATTTTAATGGGTGGTATAATTCTGAACAATGGACGATATCAAAATATTGTAAAGGTGGGTGTAAGTGAATGAAGGCGATTAAATCAATTGTTATTTGGGGTTTGATTTCTGCACTGGGGGCGGCAAGTTTTGGTATTTTAGCCTTAAACAGAGGGGAATCAATTAACTCCATCTGGTTGATCACCGCTGCGATTTGCGTTTATGCGATTGGCTATCGTTTTTACAGTAAATTTATGGCAAAACGGGTCTTTGAACTGGATGATAATCGCAAAACGCCTAGTGAAATTAATAATGATGGGAAGGACTTTGTACCGACAAACAAAGTTGTTTTGTTCGGCCATCACTTTGCAGCCATCGCCGGTGCAGGACCGCTTGTCGGACCTATATTAGCAGCACAAATGGGCTATCTCCCGGGAACCCTTTGGATCGTTGTAGGGGTTGTTCTGGCGGGAGCTGTTCAAGATTTTATTATTCTTTTTGCTTCGACTCGACGCAATGGGAAATCCCTTGGTGAAATGATTAAAGATGAAATGGGAAAAGTAACCGGAATTATTGCCATGGTTGGTATTTTAGGTATCATGATTATCTTGCTTGCCGTACTTGGCCTTGTTGTTGTTAAAGCGTTAGTCGGTAGTCCATGGGGATTATTTACGGTTGCCTCAACGATTCCGATTGCGATTTTAATGGGGATTTATATGCGATTCGTCAGACCGGGGCGAATTGGTGAAGCCACTGCATTAGGTATTATTCTTTTAATTTTATCACTTGTATTTGGTAGATATATCGGTCAACATCCGGAACTTTCGGCCATATTCAATTTAAGCGGAGAAACGATTGCTATTTTGATGATTATTTACGGATTTGTGGCAGCTGTTTTACCGGTTTGGTTGCTGCTTGCTCCGCGGGATTATTTAAGTACATTTTTAAAAATTGGAACGATTGTCGGTTTGGCGATTGGAATTTTTATTGCCATGCCACATCTGCAAATGCCTGCTGTAACTGAATTTATCAACGGTACAGGTCCGGTTTTCTCAGGCAATTTATTCCCGTTTTTATTTATCACCATTGCCTGCGGTGCCGTATCCGGTTTCCATGCCTTAATTTCTTCCGGTACAACACCGAAAATGATTGAACGGGAATCTCATGCGCGTCCAATTGGTTATGGTGCCATGTTGACAGAATCATTCGTTGCGGTTATGGCGATGATTGCAGCTTGTGTACTGACACCGGGTATTTATTTTGCAATTAATAGCCCGGCTGCGGTTATTGGTACCGATGTGACGACCGCAGCAACAACAATCTCAGAGTGGGGTTACACCATTACACCGGATATGTTAACTGAAATTAGTAATCATATTGAAGAAGAATCCATTCTATCCCGTACAGGTGGTGCACCAACGTTTGCGATTGGAATGGCAACAATTTTCTCCCAAGTAATCGGCGGGAAAGCATTAATGGCATTCTGGTACCATTTTGCCATTTTATTTGAAGCATTGTTTATTTTGACCACAATTGATGCAGGGACACGGGTTTGCCGTTTTATGATTCAAGAAGTTATCGGTACGGTATATAAACCTTTCGCCAATACCGAAGCATGGTTACCGAATATTACTGCAACCGCATTGAGTGTAGCTGCTTGGGGATATTTCTTATATCAAGGGGTAGTTGACCCGCTTGGTGGAATTAACACATTGTGGCCGCTATTCGGTATTTCAAACCAAATGCTCGCAGGTATTGCCTTAATCTTTGGTACAACGGTTCTCTTTAAAATGGGTAAGAAAAAATATACATGGGTTACACTGATCCCGACAGTTTTGTTACTTGTTGTTACATTGACAGCCGGTTGGCAAAAGCTTTTCCATTCGAATCCGGCAATCGGTTTTTTATCTCATGCAAACAAGTTTCAAGAGGCATATAATAACGGGGAAGTGTTAGCACCGGCGAAAGACTTAGGTGAAATGCGACAAATTTTGTTTAACGATTATATTGATGCAGCCCTTTGCGCCATCTTTATACTTGTTGTTATTATGGTGTTTATTTCTGCCATTCGGATTTGGATTAAAATACTGAAAAATCAAAGACTGGAACTTCATGAAAGTCCGTATATTCCTAGAGAAAATATCAATGCGGGGGCATAACAAAATGGAATGGATTAAGAAAGTATTAAGATACCGGAAACAATTTTTTAGTTTGTTAGTCGGTGTTCCTTGTTACGAAACGTATGTCGAGCATATGGAAAAACATCATCCGGGCGAACCAATAAAGTCTCGGAAGGAATTTTTCTGCGAAGCCCAAGATGAGCGCTACAATGCAAAAGGCGGAAAAGTTTCGAGATGTTGTTAATTCTATAAAATAGCGAAAAATGCAAACAGCTCCGTTCAAATGGTGAATGGGGCTGTTTATTTTATTAATAGAAGAATCAATACAAATCCGAAGTCTTTCGAAAAAACCAATCTTCAAAAATTAAAAGAAACCCTATTATATCTAGGGTTTTTGGTAGTGGAGCATAGCGGGCTCGAACCGCTGACCTCTTCGCTGCCAGCGAAGCGCTCTCCCAGCTGAGCTAATGCCCCATATTCTTTTTTTATAACGCTGACAAAAATTATTATATAACCAATAAAAATATTTTGCAAGGATATTTTTATCATCCAAGGATATTTTTATCATCAACTTCTAAAAATAAATAGTCATCAAACTGAAAGAGGGCGGGATTAAATTTTTGTAAGGATATTAAAAGAACTAGTTATAAATAAATAATCGGGGTTTGAAGGAATCGGCTAGCACTGGTCTTATGGAAAAAAGGAATCACAGTGCACAAAAAGCCCAGTTCTCATGAACAAAACATAACAAAAGTATTCATAAGAACGTTCAGGCTTTTAACGGATAGTTGGTAGTTTTAGTTTAGTTATCCACATTACCGAAGATAGGAGGCACAAATACATTTTTATGTGCTTTTTAAAGGGTAATAAGTTTAGCTCATCGGTTAACCTCATTTATTTATGACAGGAGTGCAAATACGTTTTCATAGGTATTTAACTCACCGCAAAAATCCGATTAATTTCTTTTTCTGCGTCCGCATCTGTCAAAAGCAAAATTGAATCATGCGGTTCAATGAACGTTTCTCCGCGGGGAATGATGACCTCCTCATCCCGTAAAACCGCAATCAAAACGCATTTCGGGGGTATCCCCAAATCTTTAATTGGTTTTGCAACTGCACTAGACCCTTCATGTACAGCGACTTTCGCAATTGAGTAGTTGCCGCGGTTTAACTTCATTAAAGTAGACAAATTTTCCATATCCATTTCATCGACGACCATATGGGCCATAATATTCGATTGATTAATCGCAACGTCGACGCCCATCGAATGCGTATAAAGCCACTCATTACGCGGATGGTTGACACGGGCGACAACACGGCGCACCCCAAATTCAAACTTTGCAATGGTGGAAGCGACAAGATTTACTTCATCACGACTGGTAACAGCCACCAAAACATCAGCTGACTTAATTCCAGCTTCCTCTAGCGTATTTGGGTCTGTTCCGCTTCCCCCAATAACTACCTCACTGGAAAAATCCTCAATTAACTTGTCGATCAAATGTTCACGTATTTCAATTATTTTTATTTGAATACCATTTTCTTCCAGGAGTTTTCCGACATAAGAACCAACTTGCCCGCCACCGATGATAATCACATTCATATTACTCACCCCTTATCTTAATCCGAGCATCGTTTTTAATTTATTTTTAGCAGTCATAACAACAGCGATATACAGAACATCATGCGCCTGTAAAATGGTTCCCGACACAGGGATGATAGATTGATTCCCCCGACTGATCGTCACAATCATAATTTCGCCCATACTCATCAGTTCTTTTACGGTATGACCGATGAGAAGTGGGGGAGTTTCTACCCGAATTATCTCCACCTGACCATTATCAGGGGACCATACAGTATCCAGTTGGTTATAGCTTAATAATTCCGTAACTCTTTGAATTCCCCAGGAAACAGGAGAAATTGTTTGAATACCGAAACTTTGATAAATATCCGCTTTCCTTGGATCGTATAGTAAAGCAATCACTTGAGGAACCCGATATTGATTTTTTACAATCCGGGCCAATAGCGCATTTGTTTCATCATCATTCGTACAAGCAACAAGCGCATCCACTTGATCAATTCGTAAAGCTTCTAAAATCTTTCTATCAATTCCAAAACCGACAACTTTTACACCGGAAAAATCAGGAGGTAATTTTTTAAAAGCCTCTTTATCCTTATCAATGATCGTTACATCATGCCCCCTTAATTGAAGATTCATCGCCAAACTTGCTCCCATATGACCACAACCAACAATGATATCCCGCATTTTCCTTCACTCCATTTCTGTTCATTTATGAGTTTGCACTATTCTCCTCGAAATTGCTTTACGAATTTCTTCAATGGCTAAAATAATAGGCGGAATGCAGATTAAGAAAATCCAGCTTTGTACCCCGATTGGCGCTGTACCAAAGACTTTTTGAAATAAAGGCACATGCATAATGACCAGTAACAAAATGACCTCAAGAATAATCCCTGCATTAATCGTTACATTTTTTAGAAAACCGATTTTAAATACGGATTCATTTTCTGTACGACAGTTCATAACTGCACCAATTTGGCAAAAAACAATTGCAGCCAGTGTCATTGTTGTAGCAGCAATATAAGTTGCGCTTCCTTCCTCAGCCAAATTTCCTAACGAAAAACCATTGATGGAATTGACAAAGAAATAGGCAGAAAGAGAAACAATGGATTCTAAAATACCGTACCAAAAGAATGCTTTAATCAAAATGGTTCGATTTAATAAAGGTTCTTTCAAGTTTCTTGGTGGCTTGTTCATAATGCCGGCTTCCGGTTTTTCAGAGCCAAGACCAAGCGCCGGGATTAAATCGGTACCAAGATCAATAAATAAAATTTGCATGATGGTGAGCGGCAGTGGAATCGCTCCTTTTGATAACAAAAACGCCATTGATGGTGCAGCTTCCGGGACATTACTGTTCAAAATATAAAGTAAAAATTTACGTATATTGTTGTAGGCAGCTCGTCCTTGTTCAACCGCATGGACAATGGAAGCAAAATTATCATCAGTCAAAATCATGTCGGCGGCTTCTTTGGCAACATCCGTTCCTGTGATTCCCATTGCTACACCAATATCGGCTTTTTTCAATGCCGGCGCATCATTAACACCATCACCGGTAACCGCAACGACTTCACCAAGTTGTTGGAGATTATCGACGACTCGATATTTTTGTTCCGGCGCAACCCGTGCAAAAATGACTTCATCCTTTAAGGCATTTTTCAGTTGGTCATCAGACATTCCTTCTAGTTCGAGTCCGGAAATAACGCGAGGGTGATCGCCTGTCACAATGCCGATCCGCTTTGCAATACTTTCGGCAGTGAGTCCATAGTCACCGGTTATCATAACAATGCGAATACCTGCTTGATGACATTTTTGCACAGCTTCTTTGACTTCCGGACGCGGAGGATCAGCCATGACAACTAATCCGATAAACGTCATTTTTTGTTCGATGATTTCGGGTGTATAAGCACTTAAAGATGTCGGGATATCTTGGTCGTCTAGACCTAAATATCGGACGGCAACAGCCAAAACCCGTAAACCTTGACGTGCATAGCTATCGTTTGCTGTCATAGCCTTTTTTTTCATATCATCGGTTATTGGCTGGATTTGACCGTTAATCAGAACATTTTCACAAAGCTCAATTAACTCTTTCGGTGCCCCTTTTGTGTAGGCAACCCGATTTTTTCCGTGAATCGGTTTATTTAATTGATGAATGGTCGTCATTCGTTTTCTTCTCGAGTCGAAGTGGAGTTCACGGATGCGCGGTTGTTCGTTTTGTATGTTTTCAAGTCTTAAACCCGCTTTTTCGGCAACGACGCCTAAACAAGCTTCGGTCGGGTCACCGAGTACAGTGTAGCGTGGATTTTTTTCATCGGGTGGCAAAATTCGCGCATTGCTGCAGAGGCTGGCAGCAGTCAAGAGAAGATTAACATCAGGATTCGTCTTGAATGTAATCTTATGGTCCCCGTCGATAATTTCCCCTTTTGGTGCATAGCCGGTTCCGGTGACTTCCAGCTCTTTATCCGGGAGCCAGAGATGGTTTACAGTCATCTCGTTTTGCGTTAATGTACCGGTTTTATCCGTACAAATGACTGTAGTACAGCCTAGTGTTTCGACAGAGGAGAGGTTTTTTACAAGTGCATTTTTCTTTACCATTCTTTGTACACCACGAGCTAAGGCAAGGGTGACTGTTGGCAAAAGTCCTTCCGGGATAAAAGCGACAATCATTCCTAATGCAAAGATGAACGACTCTGCTACAGGGTCTTTGACGAAGAAAACAGCAAGAACAAAGAAAATAAAACCGAATGTCAGTGCAATGATGGAGATTTGTTTAGTTAGTCGATTTAATTCTTTTTGCAGCGGGCTCTGTTCATCTGTGACGTTTTGGGTTAGCCCGGCAATTTTGCCAAGTTCAGTGTCCATCCCTGTTTTGAAAACGACCGCTTTTCCCGAACCGCTGGAGACAGTACTTCCCGTGAAAATAAGATTAGCTATTTCAAGATTCGTCAAATCATTTCGGTGAATAGCATCGGAAAATTTTCGCACCGGATTTGATTCTCCTGTTAGCGCAGATTGGTTCACTTGCAGATCACTTGCTTCAATAAGACGGGCATCAGCAGAAATTTTTTCGCCTTCTGTAATGAGCATCACATCACCGGGAACGAGCTCATCGGTCAAGATTTGTACTTCTTTCCCGTCACGGATCACTCTGGCATAGGAAGCGAGCATACTTTTTAATGCTTCTGTTGCTTTACTTGCCTTGTATTCTTGAATGAAGCTAAAAATTCCGTTAATAATATTGACGCACCAAACAGCGACTCCGAGTTCGGGCATTTTGGCAACGAAGGCAATACCGCCACTAATCCAGAGAAGAATTGCCATCATGCTGATAAAGTTTGATAAAAATTGTAAATATAGCGGTCTCCCTTGTTTTTCTTTAATTGTATTTTTACCGAATTGTTGTAAGCGTTCTTTGGCTTCTTCGGATGATAAACCGTCTTTATTTGTTTTTAATTGGTCGTAAACTTGTTTTGCGGCAACTCGATAAATGATTTGATCCATAGTTTTAAAATCATCTTCTGTAGCCATTTGACCTTCCCCCAATAATAAATTGAATATTGTAATCTTTTATACCTTGAGTGTACAATTTCACACGAATGACGTCTATAGTGTTTACAAAAATTTACAAAAAGTTCTTATTTTGAAGAGGAAGAAAGAAAAGGTTCGGAATTCGCCAGTCCAGGTAATTTTTAAATTTATAGGAAATTGAAGTATTTAATAGTAGGCGGCCGTTCAACAGTCCCCCTAGATTCGCCAGTCCATCCCCGTAATTCAACAGCAAAATCAAGAAATTCAACAGTAAAAGTGGAAAATTTCAACAAAAGAAATCGAGAATTCATCAGTAGTACCTGCTAATTCAACAGTAAAAAAGAGTAAATCACCAACAGGGTACGTGTATTCACCAGTTCCCCCGCATATTCAACAGTAAAATCGAAAAATTCGCCAGTCCTGCTAGAATACCGGAAATTCCGCAAAAAATCCCAACTGAATTGACAAAATTTCGCGTCGGTTTTCTATTGACCATCCCCCGTTTCATTGATAATATGACTATATTCATTAGAAAATTTAAGCGATGAATTTTGTGGGTAACACTACAAAAGGAGCAGCTTCTGGAGAGACCGGGTATCCCGGCGCCGACGGATTCACAATCTCAGGCAAAAGGACAGAAGAGTAACAATCTGTTTCTATGTTATTCTGTCTTGAGATTGGAAATATCCAATCTTATTTTTTATAAACATGAGGTGACAAAAATGGAGAAAAAACGCGCAGTAGTCAGTGTTATTGGAAAAGATCAGATCGGAATTATTGCCAATGTTACGACGATCCTTTCCAATCATAAAATTAACATACTGGATATTAGCCAAACCATCCTTCAAGGGTTTTTTACAATGATGATGATTGTCGATATGACGGGAGCTAATTTGGAGGACTTGCAAAAAGAGATGGATGAACTTGCAGAAAAACTAAATCTAAAAATCAATATCCAACTGGAAGATATTTTCCAAGCTATGCATCGAATTTAATTGATTGTTGTAAAGGAGTCCACAAAAATGAGTATTACATATAATGAAATGATGGAAACAATTCGCATGGTTCAATTGGAAAATCTTGATATTCGAACAGTCACAATGGGCATCAGTCTGAAAAATTGCGCTGATTCCGATTTTTCTAAAATGAATCAACGAATCTATAATAAAATCACTACCCATGCACAGCATTTGAAAAAAACTGCTGAGGAAGTAGAGAAAGAGTATGGTATCCCAATCATTAACAAGCGAATCTCGATTACACCGATTGCGGAAATTTTAGGTGATGCGACAAAGGAACAAGCAATTGAAATAGCCAAAACACTTGATAATGCAGCGAAAGAATTGGGTATCGATTTTATCGGTGGTTTTTCCGCACTTGTCCATAAAGGAATGACTAAAGCAGATCAAACATTAATTGAAGCGATTCCGGAAAGTTTAAGTGTCACCGAACGAGTTTGCGCCTCCGTTTCAATCGGTACAACCAAATCCGGTATCAATATGGATGCTGTTCGGAAAATGGGGGAGGTTATCAAAGAAGCAGCGGAAAGGACAAAGGGTCAAAATGGACTTGCTTGTGCAAAATTGGTTGTTTTTTGTAATCCGGTTGAAGACAATCCATTTATGGCAGGCGCATTTCATGGGACCGGAGAAGGGGAAGTCGTTTTAAATGTTGGGGTTAGTGGACCGGGAGTTGTGTTGAATGCATTAAAGCGGCACCCGGAAGCTGATTTAGGTGAAGTATCTGAAGTCATAAAAAAGACTGCTTTTAAAATTACTCGAGCCGGTGAGTTTATTGGTCGTGTGGTTGCTAAGCGTCTCGGTGTTCCGTTTGGGATTATGGATCTATCACTGGCACCAACCAATGCGATGAATGACAGTGTGGCCGAAATTTTAGAGGAAATGGGGCTCGAACGGGTTGGGACACATGGAACAATTGCCGCTTTAGCTCTAATGAACGATGCCGTGAAAAAAGGTGGAACAATGGCGAGCTCTTATGTCGGCGGCTTGAGTGGGGCGTTTATCCCGGTTAGTGAAGATAACGGAATGATTCGCGGAGTCGTGGACAATGCGCTCAGTTTTTCAAAGTTGGAAGCGATGACTTGTGTTTGTTCGGTGGGGCTTGATATGATTGCTGTTCCCGGGGATGTTCCGGCTACAACAATATCCGCAATTATTGCCGACGAAGCAGCCATTGGAATGATTAATAAGAAAACAACTGCAGTCCGAATTATTCCTGTTCCCGGTAAAAGTGAGGGGGACATGATTGAGTTTGGCGGTTTACTTGGTCGAGCCCCGGTCATGGCGGTAAACGGGTATGGTTCGGAAAAATTTATTCGGCGTGGTGGAAGAATCCCCGCACCGATTCAAGCGTTGACGAACTAAGTTAATAAAAAATGACGTATGCACAAAACATATGTCATTTTTTATTATGTTTTTCCTATTAGCTAGCAAAAAACTCGCCAATATTCTGGCGAGTTTTCAACGTAATGTAAGCTAATTTTGTTTAAAAACAGAATGAAAAAGAAACAACCTGAAATCGAATATTTTTAATCAATAAACTCACTTATGAATTTATCGCGATACTTTCACTGCCGACATGATTCATGGCAGCAAGCTTTTGAATATGCGACATTTCATCAAGATCGATATTTCCTCCACTAACAATCAGTCCACAATGTTTCGATTTAAAATGATGATGATAGGCGAATAAGGCGGCAATGGATGCGGCACCTGCTCCTTCAATTAACGTTTTCCCTCGTTCCAACATATAAAGGATGCTGGCAGCAATTTGTTCATCCGTCACGGTCACCACATCATCTACATATTTCATTATAATCGGCAATGTACTTTTTCCCGGTTGTTTTACGGCGATCCCTTCTGCAATCGTTGAGACGCGGTCCCAATTTGTAGGTTTTTTCTTTTGAAAACTGTCATAGACCGGAGCAGCTCCATTCGCTTGAACCCCAATCACCTTAATATGGGGATTGATTGTTTTTACTGCTACTGCGATACCACTGATCAATCCACCGCCACCAATAGGAACGAAGATTGTATCAATTCTATCCTCTTGTCTTAGTAACTCAAGTGCAATTGTCCCTTGACCGGCCATGACATCATAGTCATCAAAAGGATGAATATAGGCTGCACCGGTTTCCTTTTGCAACTCAAGGGAAGCCTCATATGCCTCTTGGAAACTTTCACCCGTCAAAACTACTTTTGCACCATAGTTTCGCGTCGCATCAATCTTAGCGTGCGGAGTGTGTACCGGCATAAAGATTGTTGCCGTTGTTCCTGCTTTCTTGGCTGCATGAGCTACTCCTTGAGCATGATTGCCGGCAGAAGCGGTAATGACCCCTTTCTTAAGCTCCTCCCGTTTTAATTGCATAATTTTGTAGGTGGCACCCCGTATTTTAAATGCACCTGTTTTTTGTTGGTTTTCCATTTTAAAATATACCTTTTTCCCAACAATCCGATTGGTTGTTTCCGAAGTAAATATTGGTGTGCGGTGAACGAACGGAGATAAGGCGTTCATCGCAGAATAAATTTTCTTTTCAGTTAAAAAACAATCCCCAATTTCTTCACACTCCCTTATAAAAAAACATAACGACGTTTTGCGCGGGACTATCAGTTTCAAAATCTATTAAATCTGTTCCCTAATCAAATATGAATAATAAGTTAACAGACTGATTTTTATTAACTCATAGCCCCGCTTTTCATTTTACTTAGTTACAGCCACTTTTTTTGTTTCTTGATCTTTTACAGACTGTTTAATAAACGGCATTAATGCACGTAGCTCTTGACCAACTTTTTCAATTGGGTGGTTCAACTCTTGTGCGTTAATCGCATTGAATTGTGGACGATTGACTTGGTTTTCCAAAATCCAACTCTTTGCAAAAGCACCGGATTGAATATCAGCTAAAATTTCCTTCATCCGTTCTTTTGTTTCGGCGGTAACTACACGCGGTCCGGATACAAAATCGCCCCATTGTGCGGTGTCTGAAATGGAATACCGCATATTGGATAGGCCACCTTCATACAATAAATCCACAATCAATTTCATTTCGTGTAAACATTCGAAATAGGCGGCTTCCGGTTGATATCCTGCTTCCACCAGTACTTCAAAACCGGCTTTAATCAAGCTTGTGAGACCACCACAAAGGACGGCTTGTTCACCAAAGAGATCGGTTTCGGTTTCTTCCTTGAATGTCGTTTCCAACACACCGGCACGGGCAGCTCCGATTCCTTTCGCATAGCTTAATGCTAAATCTTTTGCCTGACCGGTAGCATCTTGGTACACCGCGTAAAGAGCAGGAACACCGGCACCTTCCTCATACGTTCTGCGGACAAGATGTCCCGGGCCTTTTGGTGCAACCATGAATACATCAACATCATCAGGGGGTACGATTTGACCAAAATGAATGTTGAAACCATGTGCAAAAGCAATGGCTGCACCTGATTTCAGGTTAGGTTTAATACTTTCTTTGTATACTTTTGCTTGGGTTTCATCCGGCATTAAAATCATGACAACATCTGCAACACTTACCGCGTCAGCAACAGGCAACACCGTAAAGCCGTCTTCCCTGGCACGTGCGGCAGATTTTCCTTCACGTAACCCGATTACAACTTCATAACCGCTGTCACGCAAATTTTGTGCATGGGCATGGCCTTGTGATCCATAGCCGACGACGGCAACTTTTTTTCCTGTTAGTACGTCTCTTTGGATATCTTCATCATGTAAAACTTTTACCATAATTATTCCCTCCAAAAATTAGTTATATTTTTCCAGTTTTTATAAGTGATAGACAGAAAGTGAATTCATCAAAACTTACCAAGCCCTGCTTTCGAAATTTGCTTTTCTTTAGATAGAAGTAAATTCATCAAAACCTATGCGAGCTATACTTTCGAATTGGACTTTGCTTTTCTTTAGATAGAAAGTGAATTCATCTCTGTTACTTGCGGTTGATTTCCCCGTAAAAATGCGGTGATGCCTGTTCTTGTCAATTCTTTAATTCCATAGGACTTCAATAATTCAATTAAAGCGTCAATTTTATCCGGTTTCCCTGTTACTTGAATAATCAAACTGTCTTTACTCACATCAATAATTGAGGCACGGAAAGGTGCAATGACACTTTGAATTTCTGCATGTTGCTGACGAGAGCCTGCGACGCGAATTAAAGCCAATTCACGAACAACATGAGCCTTTTCGGTAATGTCGGTTACTTTAATAACATCAATTTGTTTATTTAATTGTTTTGTTAACTGTTCGAATTTCAGCGGGTCGGCCACATCGATAACAAAGGTCATTTTTGAAATACCGTCTTTTTCTGAGCCGCCTACCGTAATACTTTCAATATTAAATTGGCGTTTTGTCAACATTCCGGTAATTCGATTAAGAACACCGCTTCGGTTTTGGACGGTTGCTGTAATAATCCGTCTCATTTTGTCACCCCCACCATTTGATGTAGGCCGGCTCCCGGTGCAACCATCGGATACACACACTCATTTTGAGGGACTCTACAGTCAATGAGAACCGGTCCGTTATAATGAATGGCTTTTTCCAATAGCTGAACGGCATTTTCGTGATTATCAATAACTACGCCCTTGATATCATAACTTTCAGCAAGTTTAATAAAGTCCGGGTTAAATGTAAGTATAGATTCTGAGTATCTTTCTTCATAAAAAATTTCTTGCCACTGTCTAACCATTCCGAGCGCAGCATTGTTAACAATAATAACTTTAACTGGAAGGTTTCTTTCCCTTATAACAGCAAGCTCTTGACAGGTCATTTGAAAACCGGCATCACCGACGATCGCAATAACGAGTTCGTCCGGTCTTGCAATTTGTGCCCCAATCGCAGCCGGAAGACCGAATCCCATTGTACCGAGACCTCCTGAAGTTACCCAACAATTTGGTTTATTAAAATGAAAGTATTGAGCTGCCCACATTTGGTGTTGACCGACATCTGTTGTCACAATCGCCTCGCCATTAGTAATTTTGTATATTTGTTCAATAAACCATTGAGGTGACACGAATTCTTTTGGCTTTTCATACCATAACGGTTTTTCAGTTTTATAGACAGCTAGTTTCTGATTCCATTCATTATGCGATGAAACTTCAAGCTCACATTTTAACAGTGCTTTTAGTGCTTCTTTGGCATCACACACGATCGGGATATGGGTTTCGACATTTTTACTTATTTCGGCCGGATCAATGTCAATATGTGCAACTTTGGCATGAGGCGCAAAATGATTCAAATTCCCGGTGAGCCGATCATCAAAACGTGCGCCAAAATTAATTAATAAATCACATTCTGATATGGCCATGTTTGCAGCATAAGTTCCATGCATACCGGCCATGCCAAGGAACAGTTCATGATCACCAGGAAAGCTTCCCAATCCAAGTAATGTATTAGTGATAGGCAATTGGTATTTTTCAGTAAATTGTTTCAGCTCTTCTGTCGCATTGGCAAACAATACTCCGGCACCTGCCAATACAAGCGGTCTTTTGGCTGTTTTGAGCGCTTCAACTAATTTTGTAATTTGCAGTGGATTCGGCATAAAATTTGGTTGGTAACCGGGCAGATTGATTTCAGAAACGTACGTATAGTTGCCATTAACATACCCCGTTGCGATATTTTTAGGAATATCGATAACAACCGGACCGGGTCTTCCTGTTGATGCAATATGAAAAGCTTCCCTAACGATTGACGGTAAATCTTCCAAATCGTTCACTTGATAATTATATTTTGTAATCGGTGTTGTAATTCCAATAACATCTGCTTCTTGAAATGCGTCAGTACCAATTACATTTTTTGCAACTTGACCTGTAAAAATAACAAGCGGGATTGAGTCGATCATGGCATCGGTAATTCCTGTTACTAAGTTGGTCGCACCAGGGCCGGATGTAGCAAACACAACTCCTGGTTTTCCTGTAACCCGGGCATATCCTTCCGCCGCATGAATGGCTCCTTGCTCATGTCTCGTTAAAATGTGTTTGAAAGGTGCTTTTTTACGATAAAAAGCATCGTAAATAGGTAATACCGCCCCCCCAGGGTACCCAAAAATCGTATCCACTTTTTCATTGATCAGTGTATCGACTAAAAGGTCAGCACCAGTTATTTGGTCAACTTGCATATCCTCTTCATTCTTTACCTTAAGACTCACGAAAGAAACCTCCCCTTTGAATAAATTGAGTATTTTGGTAAGAAATTTAGAAAGTATAAAAAAAGCTCTTTACCCCCCCTAAACCTACATCAAGCAGAATTTTTGGGGAGAAAAGAGATCTCTTTCCTCTGTACCACCCAAGTTCATAGTACCCTCGCGAATACTACCTCATGAAGCATAGAGCTTCTTTTGATAACAGGTGCAAACGAAGCACCCGGCCGATCCTACTTGGAAATTCTGTTCAAACCGGCACTCCGGGATGATCCAGGAACAAAATGTATGACCGGGCTTTCACCATCCCCGACTCGCTGCAAATACATGATTTTTGCTCCCCGTTCCCGTCATCGTGTTAAAAATATCTTAAATGATTTAGAACACTTTATTAAATTTATGCTGCACTGCGTTAAAAAAGATTGTTTTGCCGTTAATAATAAAATATTTTTCTGAAAGGGTCAATAGGATATTTGTTAATATTTTATAAATTTGTAAAAGATGAGTAAAATAAATATTTCAAATGAGTCGGCTAATTAAAATTAGATAGACTGCTTAAAAATAAAAACCCTTTTCAACCCAGAACAATTATGACATGTTTGGGAAGAAAAGAGTTGCTTTTCTTGGTACCACCCAACTTCATAGCATCCTCACAGATACTACCTCATGAAGCATGGAGCTTCTTTTGATAACAGGTACTGATCGTTCGTACCCGGCCAAACTTACTAAGGTTAACCCTGTTCAGTCCGGCACTCCGGGATGATCAGGAAACAAACTGTGTAACCGGGCTTTCACCATCCCCGATTCGCTGCTTACACATTGGTTTTGCTTCCCCGTTCCCGTCATCGCTTTAAAATTTATACAGTAATTGTATAAATTATCAATTAATTTAACCGTTATTTTAAAAGATAGTTTATTTGAATTTCACGCATAAGTCAAGTGTTTTTAAAAATTTTTCTAAAAAATATCTTTTGATAACAGTATTGAAAAAATAAAAATTTATACTATAATCATTAATTAAACTATAAAAGCGGGTGATTACATTGAATCAATTGGCGAAAGTCAGTAATTTTGCCGGCAATACATTTGCTGTTTGGATCATTTTATTTGCACTATTAAGTTACTTTATTCCGGAAGGCTTTACTTGGATAGCCCCTCATATTCCGTTATTGCTGGGCATCATTATGTTTGGAATGGGATTAACATTATCTGTTGATGATTTTAAGGCTGTTTTCCAAGCACCGAAAAGTGTCATTATCGCTGCAGTTAGTCAATATACGATTATGCCGTTAGTGGCCTTTGCGCTAGCCATTTTACTCAAGTTGCCAGCGGAATTAGCTGCGGGTGTTATTCTTGTCGGTTGTGCACCAGGTGGGACTGCATCGAATGTTATGGCTTATTTGGCTAAAGGAAATGCGGCGTTATCTGTTTGTGCGACAGCAGTATCCACATTGATGGCTCCTATAATGACACCGTTTTTAACATGGTTATTAGCAAAGCAATGGATGGAAGTTTCGTTCTGGAGTATGTTTGTTTCTGTTGTACAAGTTGTTTTGTTACCAATTGTCTTAGGGGTTTTAGTTCATTATCTATTTCCCAAACAAGTGGAGAAGAGTACGGCTGTGTTACCGTTAATTTCGGTTATCGGAATTGTTGGAGTCGCCTCGGCAGTTGTGGCAGTGAATAAAGATAATCTATTATCAAATGGATTGCTCATTTTCATTGTTGTTGTTTTACACAATTGTCTCGGTTTATTGCTTGGTTTTTGGTCAGCGAAACTTTTCAAGCTGGATTATCCGAGCCAAAAGACAATCGCAATTGAAGTAGGTATGCAAAACTCCGGACTGGCCACTACATTGGCAATGACTTATTTTTCACCGCTAGCGGCAGTGCCAAGTGTTATTTTCAGTGTCTGGCATAATATCTCAGGTCCGCTGTTGGCAACATTTTGGAGCAGGAAAGCAGCTAACTCGGAAACAATTGGAACAGGAATCGATTTGTCGAAGTAGTCTAAAACGGCTTGCAAGAACAGATTGAATGGTTTAATTAAATGAGCTTTGTCATGATTTTTTAGATAATTATTTTTAAAAAGATTTATATAAAATTTTTTATAAAAACCTCTTGCTCTTTTAAATAAAATGTTTTATGATAAATGACAATATTAGTTGATGACGAAATTTTAAAAATAGATGAAAGCAATGAAGGGATTATGGAACAATGGGCATGTATTCACAGAGATCCGGGGGCGGTGGAAGCCCGGAAATACATATTGTTCCAGTCTCATCCCTGAGTGTGAAACTGAACGGATGATTCATCTCATTAAGTTTCGCCGGGTGTAACTCTAACACCTGTTACCAAAACGAGGCTTCATGCTTCACGAGATAGTATCTGCGAGGATGCTATGAACTTGGGTGGTACCGAGGAAAGGCTCTTTTCTCCCCAACATGAATCTAAATATAGATTTGTGTGGGAGAAGAGAGCCTTTTTTTATAAATAATCATCGGTTTGAGGTTACCGGCAAGAAGGAAAAGTCTCCAGTCAGATTATGGCGATACTGTTTATGTGTTATGAAAAATCAAGCAAAAAATTTTAAAGAAGGGATGGATGGGTATGACGATGATAAAAATTTTCGATACGACTTTGAGGGATGGAGAACAATCACCGGGTGTAAACTTGAATCAACTAGAAAAATTAGAGATTGCCAGACAACTTGAAAGGCTTCGTGTCGACCGAATTGAAGCCGGGTTTCCGGCCTCGTCCAAAGGTGACTTTGAGGCTGTAAAAGCGATTGCCCAAACAATTAAAAACTCCTCGGTGATTGGGCTTTCCAGAGCGGTTCAATCTGATATTGATGCGGCTTGGGAGGCTTTGCGAGTTGCTGAAGAACCTTGTTTGCATCTGTTTTTAGCCACATCACCAATTCATATGAAATACAAATTAAAAATGACACCGGAACAAGTCATTGAAACTTCAGTGAACATGGTGAAATATGCAAAGAAAAAATTTCCGTTTATTGAATGGTCAGCAGAAGATGCGTCACGCTCCGATTTGGACTTTTTAGCAAGAATTATTGAAAAAGTCATTGGAGCAGGAGCCAATGTGATTAATCTACCGGATACGGTCGGTTACACAACGCCTGAAGAGTATGGAAAAATGTTCCGGTATATTCGGGAACATGTGCCGAATATTGATCAAGTGGCGCTTTCTTGTCATTGTCACGATGATTTAGGCATGGCTGTAGCAAATTCCTTGGCTGCGATTGAAAACGGGGTAACCCAGGTTGAAGGGACCATTAACGGGATCGGCGAACGGGCCGGAAATGCAGCATTGGAAGAAGTCGTAATTGCCCTTAAGATTCGTTCTGACTTTTACCCGTATGAAACGAACTTGAAGCTCGATGAATTGAAGCGGACCAGTGATTTAGTCGCAAAACTAACCGGCATGGTCGTACAACCGAATAAAGCGGTTATTGGCCGAAACGCCTATGCTCATGAGTCAGGGATTCATCAAGATGGTGTGCTGAAAAATGCTCAAACCTATGAAATTATTACACCGGAATTGGTTGGCGTTCATTCCAATAATCTTGTCCTTGGAAAACATTCCGGCAGACATGCATTTAAAGAAAAAGTAGTAGAGCTCGGCTTTACACTTTCTGAGGAAAAACTAAACCAAGCATTCGGACAATTCAAACAATTAACCGATCATAAAAAAGAAGTGACCGATGAAGATTTGTTCACAATTTTGATGGAAATCCAAACCAATGCGAACACAGTCCAAAAATATCAATTAGAAATGATCCAGGTCCAATATGGTTCAGCCAATATTCCGACAGCAACCGTATCCGTTAAAACGCCAGAAGATAAAATCGTGCAAACGGCATGTACAGGAAATGGCAGTGTGGAAGCTTTATATAAAACAATAGCGGCCTTGATTACAGAAGAAACAAATCTTTTAGACTATCAAATCAGTTCGATTGGCGGGGGAAAAGATGCGCTTGCAGAAGCCTATGTTCAGGTAAAGGTGAACGGTGAAATTATGAATGGACGTGGCACAGCTTCTGACGTATTGGAAGCTTCAGCACATGCCTACATTAATGCGGTCAATAAGTATTTAATTAAACAAAGCTCAGTTGTCAAAGAGCCGACTGCGATTAAATAGTAGAATCGATAAAAATTCAACCTATTTTGCTAAGAAAAGTCAGGTGAAAACTATGGAAAATCGTATTATTCTCCTTCCCGGTGATGGCATTGGAAAGGAAATTTTAGAGGCGGCAGTAAAAGTTCTTCATGTAGTGGAAGAAAAATTTAATCATCGTTTTGTATATGAAACACATGCCATTGGTGGTAATGCAATTGATCGGTTCGGAGTTCCTTTGACGGATGAAACGGTTAATGCTTGTAAAAATGCCGATGCGGTTCTGTTAGGGGCAGTTGGCGGGCCAAAATGGGATAACGTGCCCGCTGACATTCGGCCGGAAAAAGGGCTGTTAAAAATTAGAAAGGAACTTGGTCTATTTGCCAATCTCCGCCCGATTAAAGCTTTTGCTTCATTGCTCCATGCATCTCCGTTAAAAGAACATATTATTAAGGATAGTGATATTTTAATTGTCCGTGAATTAACGAGCGGAATTTATTTCGGTAAACCGAGTGAACGCCGCGAAAACGGGAAAGTCGTTGTCGATACGTTATATTATGAACGGTATGAGATAGAAAGAATTGTAGATAAGGCATTCCAATTTGCCCGGATGCGAAAGAAGAAACTTACCTCTGTTGATAAAGCAAATGTGCTGGAATCGAGCAGGGTTTGGCGGGAAATTGTCAATGAAAAAAGCAGTTTATATCCAGATGTAGAAGTAGAACATCTTTTGGTAGACGCCGCCAGTATGAAATTAATAACCAACCCAAGCCAGTTCGATGTTCTTGTAACGGAAAATATGTTTGGCGATATTTTAAGTGATGAGGCATCGGTTTTGACCGGATCATTAGGTATGCTTCCTTCTGCCAGTATCCGATCCGATCAGTTCGGTTTGTATGAGCCGATTCATGGATCGGCACCCGACATTGCCGGTAAAGGAATGGCGAATCCGATTGGGATGATTTTATCTGCGGCATTAATGCTCCGGTTCTCTTTTGCTATGGAGGAAGAAGCTAGTGCGATTGAAGCAGCAGTCAATGAAACATTATCAGACGGTTATCATACCGCTGATTTACAAATAGAAAACGGAACGAAACTCAGTACAAACGAAATAACGGAAGTCATTACAGAAAAATTACTAATCAACGGGAAAAAGTTTAGCAATGTATGACTCTGTTCAATGGATCGGCACCGGAAGCACTAGTACCGGTAACCACCGGGGAAAAGTTAGTAATGTTTGACTATGCATTATTTTTCCTTGATAATGATTTGATTTTGCAGGAGGTTTAAACATGGGAAAACCGAAAACGATTATTGAAAAAATATGGGAAAATCATGTTGTTCACAGAGAGGAAGGAAAACCGGATTTACTATATATTGATCTGCATCTTGTTCATGAGGTTACATCACCGCAAGCTTTTGAAGGGTTGCGGATGAATAATCGAAAAGTACGGCGACCGGATCTAACTTTTGCGACGATGGATCATAATGTTCCGACAGCAAACCGGGAAATTGTCCGCGATCCAATCTCGAAAAAACAAATGGAAACATTGAAGGAAAATTGCGAAGAGTTCGGAATCCGGTTGGCGGATATGTTTCATCCGGACCAAGGAATTGTTCATGTAATCGGACCTCAACTCGGATTAACACAACCAGGTAAAACAATTGTTTGCGGTGATAGTCATACATCGACGCATGGTGCATTTGGTGCATTGGCATTTGGGATCGGAACAAGTGAAGTCGAACATGTACTGGCTACTCAAACGATTTGGCAACAACGACCAAAAACAATGAATGTCCAAGTTGTTGGAGAGCTAGGTCCCGGTGTAACTGCGAAAGATTTAATTCTGGCAATAATCGCAAAATTTGGAGTAAGTTTTGGCCAAGGTTATGTTGTTGAATATACGGGGGATGCCATTCGAAAACTTTCGATGGAAGACCGGATGACGATTTGCAATATGTCCATTGAGGGCGGGGCTCGAGCCGGGTTAATTAGTCCCGATGAGAAAACGGTCGAATTTTTAAAAGGAAAAAGATATGTGCCAAAAGGGGAACAGTTTGAAGAGATTGCTGAAAATTGGTTATCGCTGGCTACTGATTCGGGAGCGACTTATGACAAAACATTAACGATTAATGCGGAAGAAATTGAACCGCAAGTCACATGGGGGACAAATCCAAGTATGTGCGTGCCGGTTAGCGGTTCGACACCTGCGATTAGTGAAGTTGAAAATAAAGAGGAGGTCCGCCGCGCATTAGAATATATGGGATTGGAAGAAAATCAACCAATTTCTTCTATTAATATAGATCATGTGTTCATCGGCTCTTGCACCAATTCCCGCTTAAGTGATTTACGGAAAGCGGCAGAAATTGTCCGTGGCCGAAAAGTTCATCCAAATATTAAACGGGCCATCGTTGTTCCGGGTTCTTTTCTCGTAAAGATGGAAGCGGAAAAGGAAGGACTGGATCAAATTTTTAAGGATGCCGGATTTGAATGGCGGGATGCCGGTTGCAGTATGTGTTTAGGGATGAACGAAGATATTGTACCACCCGGTGGCAGATGTGCATCAACCTCAAATCGGAATTTTGAAGGAAGGCAAGGGAATGGTGCCCGCACCCATCTGGTCAGTCCGGAAATGGCGGCCGCTGCTGCGATTACCGGTCATTTTATCGATGTCCGGAAATTTCAACAAGTCCTTCAGTAATCGGTTATGAACGGTAAATTGTATAGTTGAAATCGTTTATAAAAGATTAAGCACGGACCTGTGAGTCTGTCCAATGAACCACCTTTGGCACATGATCATGCAGGAACATGAATAAATCTATCGCTAATCAGACGGTTTAAACATGTTATGCATTATTTACAAATTTTGGAATTACGTCGGACAGACTTGTTACATCTTTCAAAGGAGGTATAAATAATGGAAGCTATTCAATATCATAAAGGACTCGTTTACCCGTTAAATCGGGAAAATGTCGATACCGACCAAATTATCCCGAAGCAATTTTTGAAAGCCATTGAACGAACGGGGTTTGGGAAATTTTTATTCTATAACTGGCGATACAATGATGATGGGAGTCTTCGGCAAGATTTTACAATGAATGATGAAAAATACAACAGTGCCAGCATTATTTTGGCAGGAAAAAATTTTGGCTGCGGTTCTTCACGTGAACATGCGGCTTG
Organism: Caldibacillus thermoamylovorans; assembly: GCF_000751775.1. GTDB lineage: Bacteria > Bacillota > Bacilli > Bacillales > Caldibacillaceae > Caldifermentibacillus > Caldifermentibacillus hisashii. The sequence goes on along the minus strand of NZ_CCRF01000073.1, from coordinate 4,212 downwards.
GGCTCTTCTTGATTATGGTTTCCGAGTTGTAATCGCACCAAGTTTTGCCGATATTTTTTACAATAATGCGTTAAAAAATGGTATCCTACCAATAATGCTTGAGCAATCTATTATTCAAGATTGGATGGAAAAGGCCGAACGGGATTCATTTACACTGGCTGTTGATCTTGAAGCACAAACAATTACTGACGGTGTCCAAGTTATTGCGTTTGACATTCCCGCCTATCATAAGGAGAAATTAGTAAATGGTTGGGATGATATTGACTTAACTTTATTACTTAAAGATAAAATTGAAGCGTATGAACAGAGTAGACAACTCGTTTGAAATGCCAATATTTTTGATGAAAAATGCAAGCCGCTTATCTTGAAATAGGCCTTGCATTTTTTCGGTTATTAGAAACAAATCATGCCGCAAAAAACCTCAAAAACAATATTTTTACCATAATCAGTATGCCGATTTTTAAAAAAATTTCCTCCGATGTACCAACAACAGAATTCTTAACCCTTTTTTTAGTTCTTACATATAAATAAATTAGGAAGTCTTTAATTTTATACCCGGTCTTTGTGTCTTTCATCTTGGGACTGACTATCAAGGAAAAGGAATTGTTACATTTCCTATTTATATTTGTGATAAAAATTATGAGATCCCGGCGAGCATAGTCATGTTTTCGACTGGATCCGGGTACAATTTTCAAATTCTAAAAAAATTGGAGAGGTGAAAAATTTGGTTAAAATTTTTATCGATCCGGGACACGGTGGTTCGGACCCTGGTGCAGTTGGTAATGGCATCAGTGAAAAAAATATTACTTTACAAATTGCAAATCAAATTCAGCAAATTTTATTGAATGAATACCAAAATGTTTCTGTAAGAATGAGTAGAACAACAGACCAAACCGTTAGCCTAAATGCCAGGACATCTGCCGCAAACAGCTGGGGAGCTGATTTTTATTTGTCCGTTCATATAAATTCCGGTGGCGGAACCGGTTTTGAAAGTTATGTATATCCGAATGTAGATGCATTAACAAAAAGCTATCAGGATGCTATTCATGAAGAAGTGGTAAAACAAACAGATTATCGTGACCGGGGACAAAAGCAGGCAAATTTTCACGTGTTAAGAGAATCAAATATGCCGGCACTTCTTACTGAAAATGGTTTTGTCGACAATGTTACGGATGCAAATAAATTGAAGGATCCTGCATATATTAATCGGATTGCACGGGGACATGTGAACGGTTTAGCGAGGGCATTTAGATTACCAAGGAAAACCGGTGCACCTGTAAACCCGATCCCGTCCTCACCACCTTCGTCGGTAAACCAAAATACCTTATATAAAGTTCAAATCGGTGCTTTCTCAAAGCGGGAGAATGCTGAAGCTTTAGCGGAGAGAGCGAGAAATGCAGGGTTTCAAGTATATATTGTACATGATTCATGACATGGAGCAAGATTTCATACATGTAATAAGTTATTGAAATGACTCGAGCATATAAATAATAGAAGGAATGGTTATTTTTTACACATGAAAAGTTATGAATGGCATAAAGGAAAATAGGGGAATGTTGCCTATAACCGATTTTACAAAAGGCAACACTCCCATTTTTTTGACTCGGGACATGTGAAAAATCTTTTATACCATGGTGCAACTTATCGAGTAAAGAATTTTTTAGTGAAGACTTTCAATTTCCACTTGTTTAACGCCTTCCATATTGGAGATCAGTTCATATAAATTCGTTAGTTTCAATTTGTAGTTAACTCCAATATTCAATTGAATCAAATGCCCGCCATCTTTTAAATCCCGAATACGGATATGATAAACAGAAATTTTTTTATTTTGAATGGTATCAATGATGGTTTTAACATATTTATTTTCATGAACAATGATATCTAACTTCATTTCTTTTTCCCTTAACTGCTTCGGTCCGATCCAAGTCATAATGGAAGGAATTAATTCAACACTAATCATAATGAAAACAACACCAGCAATCGCTTCAAAATAAAATCCGGCTCCAACGGCAATTCCTATTCCGGCAGCTCCCCATATGATGGCCGCAGTCGTTAATCCGGATATACTGTCATTTCCCCTTCTTAAAATCGCACCAGCTCCTAAAAAACCGATCCCGGATACAATTTGTGCAGCCAGTCTGAGCGGATCCATTGTTATGTTAACTCCCTGTTGTGCACTAGTAGCCCGATAGGCAGATTCAATCGACACAATGGTTAATAAACAGGAAACAATCGAAATGACTAGTGATGTTTTTAAGCCAATTGGTTTCCGTTTAATCTCTCGCTCTAAACCAATGATTAATCCAAGAATAGCTGTAACTCCTAATTTCACCAATACTTCCCAATGAATATATTCGAGCAATCTTATCCCTTCTTACAATCTAGTAATTTTTTTATTATCATCTATACTATATAATGCTATTATACGAAACAATTTATATGAAAGTAATAAATAAAACATAATTATGAAGAAAATAGGGAGAACAAGTATGGAAAAACCAAAAGTAAACCCATATATATTTGTCATTATTGGAGTATTATCCGTATCAACGTCGGCCATTTTTGTTAAATTTTCAACAGCCCCTTCAGGTGTTATTGCGTTTTATCGATTGTTTTTCACCGTGCTAATAATGTTGCCAATATATCTTATAAAATACGTTAAAGAGCTAAGAAATATGACAAAAAAGGACTACATATTATCAACCATAGCCGGTGTTTTTCTTGCGTTTCATTTCATTCTTTGGTTTGAATCTTTGGACTATACTTCAGTTGCGAGTTCTACTGTATTAGTAACATTACAACCATTATTTTCATTTTTTGGAACGTATTTGCTTTTTAAGGAACCAATATCAGTAAAAACAATTTTTAGTGCTGTTGTCGCAATTTCTGGAAGTGTTATGATTAGTTGGGGAGATTTTTATTTAAATGAAAAAGCATTGATTGGTGACATATTGGCACTTATAGCCTGTGCATTGATTACTGCCTATTTGTTAATTGGTCAAGCGGTTCGAAAAAGAATTTCTGTGGTATCCTATACATTTGTTGTTTATTTTATGAGCACTGTAGCACTTTTACTATATGTAATGATAAAGAAGGAACCGCTCTACCCATATCCAACAACAGATTGGATTTATTTTTTGTTATTGGCGATATTTCCAAATTTGCTTGGTCATTCATTATTCAACTTAGCACTAAAATGGGTAAGTACGAATATTATATCGATGGCTATTTTATTTGAACCGGTTGGAGCGGCCATACTGGCTTATATACTAATTGGTGAAAAACTTATCTGGACACAATGGGTAGGTGGATTCATTGTGATAAGTGGATTAATCATTTTTTCATTAGGCTCTGCTAAAAGTAAAAGTAACCAAATGTAAATAATGCTCTTACTTAGCCCTTTTACTGATTGAAGCAAATTGAAAGCACGAAAAATTTTTACAACCATGAAAAAACCATTTTCATCCTCTATGGTGCAGCCTGGCGATACATGGGTGACTATCATGTATTTGAAAGGATTATGGAAGCAGAAACCTCCAATATTCGATTTTGCCAATAAAGAATTTGTGGTTTTCGAAAAACACAAGTGGTCATCTTTGGAATCCTTCTTATTTAATGTAAGAGAGATTTAAGCTCAACAATAAATTTTAAAGGTAATTTATAAAAATGAACGTCTATAATGTGACAAATTGCAAATGGAAGGAATATATCGTATCTAATGCATTAAAAAAAGATTGGATTTTTAGTGTATTACAATTAAATATGCTAAGACTTTCATTTATAATAGGATTATGTCAGGCGAGGGAATAAAATACTTTAAGAGTAAAAAAGTAATTCCAAAATAATTCTAGGTTAATTCTAATACTAACATTAACTCTAAAAAATAATTTTAGAATAATTTATTGACATATAGATTTGACGGTGATATAATAAATCTTGTCGTTAAGAAAGTAGTTAATTTCAAAATCAATTGACATTCGGATTGAGTGATGATAATATAGTTGAGTCACTTTAGAATGTCGGCTTACAAAAGTTTTTTGTTCGTATCTTAAAAGTTGCTTTTCTAATCCTTTTGTTTTTGTAAAAAAGTAGTTGACAAATTGAAGAAAATTGGTTAGAATAAGTAAGTCGATTTTGGTTTTGAACCTTGAAAACTGAACAAGACAAAGCGTTTTAATAAACCATTTAAGTCAGTTTTAATTTTGAGCAATT
>NZ_CCRF01000072.1 GCF_000751775.1 Caldibacillus thermoamylovorans | reverse complement strand
CCAACAGAATTTATTTACTCGGTAAGTAGCCTTACGTTATCTAGTTTTGAGAGAATGAAAAATTCTCTTGCAAAATGATAAAGAACATATTATAATACATATTGTTGTTTTACTTATGGTCTGGTAATAATGGCGAGAAGGTTACACCCGTTCCCATCCCGAACACGGAAGTTAAGCTTCTCAGCGCCGATGGTAGTGAAGGCTTTGCCTTTGCGAGAGTAGGACGTTGCCAGGCATTGGAGGTTTAGCTCAGCTGGGAGAGCACTTGCCTTACAAGCAAGGGGTCGGCGGTTCGATCCCGTCAACCTCCATTATAATATTATGCCGGCCTAGCTCAATTGGTAGAGCAACTGACTTGTAATCAGTAGGTTGGGGGTTCAAGTCCTCTGGCCGGCACCATATGGACAAGTTTTAGAAATGAGCCATTAGCTCAGTCGGTAGAGCATCTGACTTTTAATCAGAGGGTCGGAGGTTCGAATCCTCCATGGCTCACCATTTGCGGGTGTGGCGGAATTGGCAGACGCACCAGACTTAGGATCTGGCGCCGTAAGGCGTGGGGGTTCGACTCCCTTCACCCGCATGTCTATTAATTTATGCGGAAGTAGTTCAGTGGTAGAACACCACCTTGCCAAGGTGGGGGTCGCGGGTTCGAATCCCGTCTTCCGCTCCAGAATAACGCCGGGGTGGCGGAACTGGCAGACGCACAGGACTTAAAATCCTGCGGTAGGTGACTACCGTACCGGTTCGATTCCGGTCCTCGGCACCATTAAATGCGCCCGTAGCTCAATTGGATAGAGCGTCTGACTACGGATCAGAAGGTTATGGGTTCGACTCCTATCGGGCGCGTTTTTAATACGGGAAGTAGCTCAGCTTGGTAGAGCACATGGTTTGGGACCATGGGGTCGCAGGTTCGAATCCTGTCTTCCCGATAGCAAAAATATGATGGGGCCTTAGCTCAGCTGGGAGAGCGCCTGCTTTGCACGCAGGAGGTCAGCGGTTCAATCCCGCTAGGCTCCACCATTTATTATTTATAATAATTTAATATGGCGGCGTAGCTCAGCTGGCTAGAGCGTACGGTTCATACCCGTGAGGTCGGGGGTTCGATCCCCTCCGCCGCTATTATTTTATGTTTTAAAGTAAATAATAAAATTGACCTTTAGTTTTAGCTGGTTAGTGCAAAGCGTCTTTGACTAAATCTCTTATTATACCCATAAGTTTTTTGGTATGGGTACGAATAAATTTTAGTTATTGAAAATGGAAAATTTTTTAAAACGTATCAATGGACCTTTAGCTCAGCTGGTTAGAGCAGACGGCTCATAACCGTCCGGTCGTAGGTTCGAGTCCTACAAGGTCCACCATATTTGTTTGGAGGAATACCCAAGTCTGGCTGAAGGGATCGGTCTTGAAAACCGACAGGCGGGTTACACCGCGCGGGGGTTCGAATCCCTCTTCCTCCGCCATATATTAATAATTTTATTATCGCGGGGTGGAGCAGTCTGGTAGCTCGTCGGGCTCATAACCCGAAGGTCGTAGGTTCAAATCCTACCCCCGCAATATTGGTCCGGTAGTTCAGCTGGTTAGAATGCCTGCCTGTCACGCAGGAGGTCGCGGGTTCGAGTCCCGTCCGGACCGCCATACCATAACATTAACTATTATGGCTCGGTAGCTCAGTCGGTAGAGCAAAGGACTGAAAATCCTTGTGTCGGCGGTTCGATTCCGTCCCGAGCCACCACTTTGAGCCAACTATTATGGCGGCTATGGCGAAGTGGTTAACGCATCGGATTGTGGCTCCGACATTCGTGGGTTCGATTCCCACTAGTCGCCCTATCTTATATTTGTAGCTTTTCGGAATGGGCTGGTAGAGGAGGAGACATGACGGAAAGCTGTCCAGTCTCAACAATAAAATTAAATAATGCGGGTGTAGTTTAGTGGTAAAACCACAGCCTTCCAAGCTGTTGTCGTGGGTTCGATTCCCATCACCCGCTCCATATTTATGGGCCTGTAGCTCAGCTGGTTAGAGCGCACGCCTGATAAGCGTGAGGTCGATGGTTCAAGTCCATTCAGGCCCATTTTACAAGTATTATAATTATTCCGCAGTAGCTCAGTGGTAGAGCAATCGGCTGTTAACCGATCGGTCGTAGGTTCGAATCCTACCTGCGGAGCCATGGAGAAGTACTCAAGTGGCTGAAGAGGACGGTTTGCTAAACCGTTAGATCGGGTTACCGGTGCGCGGGTTCGAATCCCGCCTTCTCCATTCTAATTTTGTAGGCCCCTTGGTCAAGCGGTTAAGACACCGCCCTTTCACGGCGGTAACACGGGTTCGAATCCCGTAGGGGTCATAAAGTAAAAACCACACATATAAGTTATGTGTGGTTTTTACTTTATTGGAAAGCCCTGAACACTTGTGACTTCAGTTAACTATACTAAAAACCGGCGTACACCATGTTTAATGGGTCCGCCTTTTTGATAAAAATTCAACTATTAATACTAGTTGACTGCGGGAACAGCACACATATTCGACAAAAGCATAGGCGGCAGCGAAAAAGCTTTTGTAACGAAAGCGATAGCGACAGTCACACGAGCCAAACTAAGCAGGCGTGAGGAAGCGAGCATTGAGGCGGCTCAAGTCCTGCCCTAAGGTGCGCATCCGCTACCGAAACTAAAAATCAACCGAATCTATTCTTTTAGCAATAAAAATTTAGAAGTTGTACTTTTAGGTTTCCAAGGACACTGAATAATCTTCCTCGAATTTGAATGGCACGAAGGAAAAACAAACAAGGTGAGGCAAGACTACTTGAGTGATTTTATGAGTAATCTTCCATACTGTAAACTACTATGAAGCGATGCGACGTGCTGAACATCTTATTACACAACAACCTCTGTATCAGCATCTTTATCTATCCTATTTTTATCTGGGAAAACGAGACTGAACACGATTCCGAAAAATGCTGCAATGAAAAATGTTGTAAAACGGGAAGTAATGATGCTTTCTAGAGGCGTACTAATCCATAAAACAGTTGAAACAAATCCTGAAATAATTGTTGCAATTACTCCAATACTTGAATAACGTTTCCAAAAAAATGTCATAAGAATGGCAGGAGACAACGTACAACCAATCCCTGCCCAAGCCCAGCTGACGACTAGGTACACTAAAGAATCCGAGACAAGAGCAATTACCATACCGACTAAAGCGATAATAATAATGGAAATACGAGATAAAAGAATTAGTTGCTTTTCTGTTAATCGAAGTTTTAAAGTTTTGTGGACAATATCTTCAGTGATGGAACTTGTGATAACCATAATTTGTGAGTTTGCAGTTGAGTTTATAGCAGCTAAAACCCCGGCAAGAATTATTCCTGCTATCCAAGGTGGCATTAACTCCAAAACCATTGTTGGCATCATGGTTTCAACATCTGAAAATGACCCTTGATTATAAAGAGCAATTCCTGCGATCCCGATGGAAAAAGCACCAACATACGCTAAAATTGTCCATACGGTTGCTACAATCGTTCCTTGATTGGCTTCTTTTTCATTTTTTAATGCCATAAAACGGGCACTTAATTGTGGCTGTCCACCTAAAAAGCCGAAAAACCAAGAGAAATTATTAAAAAAGAGAACACCTATGGCAAATCCGGATAAACCTCCAAACCAAGCATCAAAGGAATCACCTGCTCTTAGTAGTGAATCAGTAACAGAGATGTCATTTGCTACAATATGGGTAAATGCAACAATCGGTAGCCCAACCAACGTAACAATCATCATTAGGCTTTGAATCATATCTGTCCAGACCACTGAAATAAAGCCGCCGGAAAAAGATGTAAATATAATAACAGCACAAGATAATACAACACCAACAATAATTGGCAAATTGAAAGTTGCAAAAAGAATCTTACCTGCCCCAGCCATTTGAGCGCCAATATAAAAAATCATTAAGCCAACGATTAACAAACTTGCTAACCAGCGAATGACATTTGCTTTTTGTCCAAAGCGAACCGCCAAATAATCACTAAGAGTTAAGACATCGTATTTTTCAGTTTCTTTCATAAAACGCTTTGCTAAAAAAACCCATGAAAAAATAATTCCGATCGAAATTCCAATTGCTACCCATATACCGGATAAACCGGTCATAAAGACGAAACCTGTATAACCCAGGAGTAACCAAGCAGATTCACCGGTTGCTCTTTCTGAAAACGCCAAGACCCAACCTGGTATTTTTTTCCCTCCTAATAAAAAATCTGATTTCGTTTGTATGCTCTTGCTAAAATAGATACCAATTGTACAAATACCTATACAATACAAAATAAATATAATCAAAATCGTGTTCATAAACTTCCTCCTTAAGGGGTAATTTTTTATAAAAGCGCTTTCATAACCTAATAATATTATTAAACAAACGAATTTTTTCCTAATTAAATCACTTCCTTTCATTAAAAATTATTTCATTATAGTAAATTAAAAAAATTCTAACTTGATTAATAAATTTATAATTAATTTTTGGATAAAAGTCTATAGTTGCATTGCACAAAAAAAAGGAAGGAAAATTATATTTGTAATGGAAGGAAATTTAACACATCAGAAAAATCAAAGAAATCTAATTGTGCAGATTAACTAACTGGCAGGAAATTAAAGCCTAAGGATGCTTTAAATAATATTTTGGAGAAATAGGATAAACTAAACACCGACAAATGTGGAATTCGAAAGTTTTCAGTAAAAACACAATACAAAAAATACAGGATTCATCTAAAAGATAAATCCTGTACTTATTCAATGGGACTAAGTCAATAGCACCTTATTTAATTGAGTTGCAGCATGTACTGCATTCTCATCGTGTAAAATATCTCCCGGTTTGTTTCCTTCACCAATTATGTAACCGGAAAAAGTAATACCCATAAATTCAAAAATATAATTAAACTGTTGAATAAGTGGGAGACCTTTTATAGATGGAGAATCGCCTCCAACGGCAATAACGTATGCCTTCTTGTCAGCCATTATCTCTTTAAACTGGGGATAATCCGCATCTCTGAATATTTGTGACCACCGATCAATAAATAGCTTCATCGTTGCAGACATACTGTACCAATATATTGGGGTAGAAAAAATAATAATTTCATGTGGCAGAATTTGATCAATGACCGTATGATAATCATCATTTACTTCATGAAAGCCGGTTTTACTATGGCGTCCGTCTTTAATGGGTTGAATATTGTAATTTCTTAAATAGATTCGTTCGACAGGTAAATGATTCACAGCAATTTCCGTTAATATTTCTGAATTCCCTTGGTTTCTTGTTCCTCCGTATAGAACAGCAATGGACATGTTGTAACCTCCTATTTTTAGCTAATGAAAGTATAAATTTTTCGAATTCTACTTTCCTAACGCATAAGAGCACAAGGAAAGCTTCGTGGGAATACATCGCAACCGAAAAAATTTTATATTTTTTCGGTGAACAAGGAAAGCTTCGTGGGAATACATCGCAACCGAAAAAATTTTATATTTTTTCGGTGAACAAGGAAAGCTTCGCGGGAATACAGCGCAGCCGAAAAAATTTTATATTTTTTCGGTGACTAGAGAAGCTTCGGTAGCATTATCTCGCAAGCGAAAATGTTTTTTCGCTGACTACGGCTTAGCTTTCGCCTAAATGCTCGCATTCACCGAGTTATCTTTAAATAAACATCCTTTTGATTTAACTTAACTACTTTTTTGCTTTGATTTCACAGTTCTTATAGCTAAATATAGTATAACACTATCTCCAAATGATTTTGTATCTAAGGATGTTAGTGCTTCTATCTTTTGCAATCGATAGATGAGCGTGTTTCGATGAATAAACAATTTCTTGGCAGCTTTACTAATATTCATATTGGAATGACAGTATTCGACAAATGTTCTGGCGAGTTCAGGAAAGGAAGTATTCTCCATTAATGGTTTCAGTCGGATCGAGACATCATCTTGAAATTGATCATGTAAATAATGCGGTAACATTGATAATAAGCTTTCCCAATTATAATAACTATAGATTCCAGATTTTATCTTGGAGATCTTGCCAAAACTTAAGATTTTTTCCGCTTCCCGGTAAGAGTGATTGACTTCACCCAAACGACTACGCCAGTTACCTGCTGAAATCCGAATATCAGATATACTCATCGTTTCAAACGTATTAATTAATTTTTTTGCTTGAATTTCAAATTGTTTTAACTCATGAAGAAAATCTTTCTCGTTTGAAAGGGGTTTTAATAAAACAATTTTCTCTGTATATAAAAACGCACATAACGCATCAGTGTCACATTCAAAAGCTTTACATGTATGTTCGAGCAACTGTCTTTTTATATTTTCCCTTCTCATTCTCTCCTCAATGAGTCCGGTATTCCCTATGTCGATCAAGATACAAAAGCGTTTTTTATAATCCTGAATTTGAAACGTATGACAGAATTCTTTAATCTTTACGGGGTCGGGGGTTTCTTCAAACAGAATATATTGAACAAAAGTTTCATAAGTTTGCATTCGTAAATTTTCTGATTGTTTATAAATTGTTTCCTGCCACATCAACTCAACAGATTTCTTAATTAATTGAGCATAAGGCTTAACTTCATTTGGTGGACCAATGATTCCTAAAACACCGATTGTTTTATTGTCAAAAGTTAGTGGTACAGCAATCCCGGGTAAAACATTTTCCATATTTTTTATTTTATTTTCATCAAAAACGACATAAGTATTTTTCTTCAAAACTTCTTTTGAAGGGGGGTGCACAGTACCAATTCGTTCCGGGATTGTCGAACCAATGATGACTCCATCTTTATCACTTAAACTAATTGGAAATGGTAAAATTTGCGATATCGATGAAATAACTTTTTGTGCAAACTGTACTAAATCTTCCATCGAGTATTCCCCCTATAAAGATGTTTTTTATTTATATTAACATTAATTAAAACATTATGTAAATATAAATAAGAGTAAAAATTTTGTGCATATTAACCATAGAATTATTATCTGTTTTTCGCTTAAATGTAGAAAAAGAAGATTAAGAGGGGGAACTATTTTGGGAAAATCGGACATAGTAATTATTGGTGGAGGGGTCATGGGGTCAAGCATTGCATATAATTTACTGAATGACGGATACACAGGGAAAATTACAATCTTTGAGAAGGATCCGACTTATCAATATGCATCCACACCGCGCAGTGCCGGTGGAATAAGACAGTTGTATACAACAGCGATTAACGTACAAATTAGCAGATACAGTTTAAAAAAATATTTAACCTTTGCGGAAGACATGGCAATTGGTAATGAAAAAGCGGAAATTGATTTGAAACAGCGAGGATATCTTCTATTAGGGAATAAGGAAAATATAAATGATTTAAAAATACAACACAAAATTCAGAGTGAAAATGGCGCTCCTTCTGAACTTTTATCAAAAGAAGAACTGCTTTCGATTATTCCGGAATTAAATATTGATGATTTGGAAGGAGGACTATTTTGTCGTGAAGATGGCTATTTAGACCCTTATTCGGTATTACAAGGATATGCACGTAAAACAAGACAACTGGGTGGTCAGTATGTGTACGAAGAAGTGGACACAATTCTTACGGAAGGCAATAAGATTTCAGGGGTCCGACTGAAAAACGGGGTTGTCTACAAATCGCCCATTGTTATTAATGCGGCAGGTGCCTGGGCGTCGACTTTAAGTGAAAAAATCGGACTTCCCATTCCGGTCATTCCATTAAAAAGACAGATTACACAATTTGATATTGCAGTTCCATTAAAAAAGAAACTCCCGTTAACAATTGATGTAACAGGTGTTTATTTTCGCCACGAGGGAGAGCAATTGATTGTTGGTTATGCCGAAGAGGTGGAACCGGGAATAGACTTTACTTGGTCACGTTCACTTTTTTTAGAACAGCTATGGCCAATTTTAAGTCATAGGGTATCCAATTTTGAACAGGCAAAAATTATTCGTGGTTGGGCAGGGCTTTATGACCACAATACAAAAGATCAAAACGCCATTATTGGGGAACATCCTGAGTTAACCGGATATTATTTAGTTTGTGGATTCAGCGGTCATGGTATGCAACAAGCACCGGCAATCGGTAAAGGAATGTCAGAATTAATTAGGGAAGGCAGGTATAGGACGGTTGATTTATCCCCCTTGTCCTATGAGCGATTTAAGCGAAATGAACTGATTGTAGAAGAAGGAATTTATTAAACATTTGAAGGGAGTGAGGAAAATACTATTTTTAAACCAATCCGATATGAAAAAAATTATTACAATGAAAGATGCCATTGATTCCATTGATGAAGCATACAAATTATATGAGAAGAAAGAATTTTTGATGCCACAGCGGATGCAAGTCTCAAACAATTTGAATACTCTTCTTTTAATGCCCTGTTTTATTAATCAAGCGATTGGTACAAAAATTGTTACCGTATTTCCTCAAAATACACCATTACCGACACTTCATAGTTTAGTTATTTTAAATAATCCAAGAACAGGGGAAATACAAGCAATTATGGATGGATCTTTTTTAACGGGATTTCGAACAGGTGCCATTGGCGGTTCAGCCATCCGCCATTTAGCCGCGGAGACAGCAACTAAATTAGCTATTATCGGAACAGGGGTTCAAGGACTGTACCAAGCAATAGCCGCTTGTACGGAAAGACGAATGACGGATATTTATTTGTTTAACAGAACACGTGATAAGATTCCGCAGTTTAAAAAGGAATTACAAAAATGGATTGGTACAGATATTCGTATTCATACAGTATTACATGCAGAAGATGCAGTAAAAGAAGCGGATATCATTATCACAGCAACAAACTCTTATGAACCCGTTCTTCCTGATAAACAGGAATTATATAAAAATAAAATTGTGATAGGGATTGGGTCCTTTCAAAAAGAAATGCAAGAATTCCCCGATGCATTGTATAAAACGGCTGAACACCTTTTTGTTGATAGTGAGGATGCAATAAAAGAAACCGGTGATATTATCATTCCACTTCAAAAGAAATTGATTCACAGAGACTCGATTATCCATATGTCAAATTATATCGTAAACAAAGAAAAAATAATTCTTAATCGCGAAAAAAGTATTGTTTTTAAATCAACAGGAATGGCGCTGTTTGATATCGTAGTCGCTAATTTTATATATAAAAAAGCGGTAAAAAAGAATATAGGGATCCGTTTAAGTTTCTCTTAATCAAATAAATATTTTTCGTCTCTAGACTTTTCATCAAACAAAAGCAGATTCACCACATTTTGGGATATGTTAAATCATTGGTAAAGAAAGGAGGACATCCATGAATAACAGAAATTTCGTCTCCAAAAAGGTTCAATCCATACCGCCTTATGTATTTTCAGATTTTCAAAGAAAGAAAAAAGAACTACAGGCACGTGGTGTAGATGTAATTGATTTAGGAATAGGGGCACCGGATTTACCAACGCCTGATTTTATTTATGATGTTTTGGTGGAAGAGGCGAGGAAATCAGTCAACCATCGTTATTCTCCTTATAACGGAAGTATCGAATTTCGTGAAGCCGTTGCTGAATTTTATGACCGGCATTATGGTGTGAAATTGGACCCTGAGACGGAAATTTTAACATTAATCGGTTCAAAAGAAGGAATTGTCCACCTGATTCAAAGCGTTATTAACCCAGGGGAAAAGGTGATTATTCCCGATCCGGGTTATCCTGTTTATCGCATGGGTGTATACTTAGCAGGCGGTGAATGTATTTCTTTGTATCTAAATAAGGAAAACGGTTACATCCCGGATTATACGTCCTTAACAGAACAAGACAAAAAAGATGCGAAATTAATGTTTCTTAATTACCCGAGTAACCCGACTGCAGCAACAGTAGATTTACCGGTATTTCAAGAAGCAGTTCAATTTGCAAAGGAGAATCAAATTTTACTTGCGCATGATGCAGCTTATGACCTTGTTACATTCGGTGAATATAAGTCACCAAGTATACTTCAAGTTCCGAATGCAAAAGAATATGCGGTTGAATTTGGTTCACTATCTAAAAGTTTCAATATGACCGGCTGGCGAATTGGCTATGTTGTTGGTAACCAAGAGGTGATTAAGGCTCTTGCAACATTAAAAAGCAACATGGACACCAGTCAGTTTATACCTATTCAAAAAGCAGCAGCTGCAGCACTTCGAAGTGATTTAACCATCGTCAGGAAAAACAATTTAATTTTTGAAAAGAGAATGGAAAAACTTCATCAGGCATTAAATGGGATTGGATTATTGACTGATAAACCAAAAGGCTCCATTTTTCTTTGGGTAAAAGTTCCGGATGGTTACACTTCATCATCTTTTGCTAATCGACTACTTGAAGAAACAGGAATAATCGTCACACCCGGATCTGCTTTTGGTAATGGGGGTGAAGGATATATAAGGATCTCATTATCCGTAAAAGAAGAAAAACTGGATGAGGTCATTCGGCGTTTTAAAACACTAGTTTTCTAGAAACCAAGATAAGAGTTGAACCAATCGGGTACATGTGGGCAGCCCGTCCCCAAACTATCTCTTTGGAAACTCGAAAATCCTGAGGTTGGGTTCTTGACTCGCCGTTAAGGTGGGGTAAAAAAGTTGCTTTGATTTTTTTAAAAAAAGATTAATTGGGAGGAATGCAATTATGAAACAAATGGATACAAAAACATTGGCCAACTATATTAACGGAGAATGGATGGAGGCAGAACATACCGCACCGGTTATAAATCCTGCAACCGGAGAAGAAATTGCTAAAGTTCCGCTTTCCAGTGAACAACATGTGGAAAAAGCAGTTCAAGCAGCAAAGAAGGCACAAAAGGAATGGGCGCTTGTCCCGGCTCCTCAACGTGCAGAAGTTCTTTACCGGACCGGTACCTTATTAAGGGAGCAAAAAGAAAGATTAGCCCGATTATTAACTATGGAAAATGGAAAAGTCTTGGAAGAAGCAAGAGGAGAAGTGCAAGAAGCAATAGACATGGCATTTTATATGGCCGGTGAAGGGAGAAGACTATTTGGCCAGACGACACCGTCGGAATTAAAAGATAAGTTTGCGATGAGTGTGCGGGTTCCCGTTGGTGTAATAGGCATTATAACACCATGGAATTTTCCGATTGCCATTGCTTCTTGGAAATCTTTTCCGGCAATCGTCGCCGGAAATGCAGTGGTTTGGAAACCGGCAACAGAAACACCAATGATGGCCTATGAGCTGACAAAAATTCTAGAAGAAGCCGGTTTACCAAAAGGAGTGATGAATTTAGTATTCGGTTCGGGTTCAACTGTTGGGGATGCAATGGTACACCACCCGAATATTCAAGTCATTTCTTTTACCGGTTCCAATGAAATCGGTCGCAACATTGCTGCTGAATGTGGAAGACAGCTCAAAAAAGTTTCTTTGGAAATGGGTGGAAAAAATGCGGTCATTGTCATGGATGATGCGGATCTCGAATTGGCAGCGGATGGAATCATTTGGAGTGCTTACGGGACGAGTGGGCAACGCTGTACCGCATGCAGCCGAGTCATTGTTCATGAGAAAGTAAAGGTTGAATTGGAAGCGAGATTGCTTGCAAAAATTAAACATTTAACGGTCGGTAACGGGCTAAATGAGGAGGTAAAAGTCGGTCCAATTATTAATAAACGAGGAATTGAAAAAATTAAACGGTATATTGAGATTGGTGTAGAAGAAGGAGCAAGATTGCTGACCGGTGGATATGAACTAATAGAAGGGGATTTGAAAAAAGGAAACTATTTTGCCCCGACTATATTTACAGATGTTAAAGGAACGATGCGAATTGCTCAAGAAGAAATCTTCGGTCCGGTTGTATCGCTAATACCCGTTAAAAGTTTTCAAGAGGCTATTGAGGTCAATAATTGTGTGGAATTTGGCTTGTCCAGTTCAATCTTTACTCAAGATGTAAACAAAGTATTCAGGGCCCAGCGTGATCTAGATACGGGTATTGTTTATGTGAATGCGGGAACAACAGGTGCGGAAATTCATCTCCCGTTCGGAGGGACAAAAGGAACAGGGAATGGACATCGCGACTCAGGTATTCAAGCACTTGATGTCTTTACCGAATGGAGAGCTGTCTATGTGGATTATAGTGGGAAATTACAACGGGCCCAGATTGATGTAGAGTAAGGAAAATCATGGAAATATAGGATAAAAAAAGCCCTTGATAAAGGGGATAATCCAACAGACTGTCAGGTGAAAAATACTTAAACCTTAGTCAAGGGCAATTTCTTTAATTGGGGTTCCCGGTTACCTTTGATGTCTGCCATTCGTTTAAAAGATAACCTCAGAAGTTACTTATATTTTTTCAATAAATAAATATTTTGGAAAAACAATTAAAAAGGAGGACAAACAACGAGTTAATCTTTTGTTTGGAGGAGATATTTTGAAAAAGTTCATCCAAAGCTCTGATATCTTAAAATTAATAAAGGATGGAGATACATTACTTGTTGGTGGTTTTGGCTTGTCCGGTACACCCCTGACCTTGATTGATGAAATAGCTTCGTCATCCTTAAAAAACTTAACAGTTGTCAGTAATAATCTGGGAGAGCCGGGAAAAGGTCTTGGAAAACTTCTTCTCTCCGGTTGTTTGAAAAAAGCGGTTGGATCGTATTTTACAACAAACAGGGATGCAATAAAAGCATGGAAAGAAGGTCACCTCGAAATTGAGTTAATTCCACAGGGGACACTTGCGGAAGCGATTAGATGTGGTGGTGCCGGAATAGGCGGATTTTATACAAAAACGGCACTCGGAACCAAAATAGGTGAAGGTAAGGAAGTAAAAGAGATTGATGGTGAAAAATATATTTTGGAAAAAGCAATCAAAGGAGATGTTTCTTTAATAAAGGCAATGAAAGCGGACACCCTTGGTAACTTGGTCTACGAATATACGGCGAGGAATTTTAATCCTGTTATGGCAACAGCAAGTAAAATTGTTATTGCTGAAGTTGATGAAATTGTTGAGGCAGGAACTTTGTCACCTTATGAAATTGTCACGCCACATGTTTATGTAGACTATGTGGTGGCCAGTCACTATGTGAAGGTAGGAGGTGTGTACGTTGAGTCAATCAGCCCGGATTAAGATTGCCAAAAGAATCGCGCAAGAATTATCCGATGGGGAGATAGTTAATCTGGGGGTCGGTATCCCCACATTGATTCCGGATTATTTAGGAGATAAAAAGGTTTATTTACAATCAGAAAATGGTCTTCTAGGGATGGGTCCGACTCCGGAACCGCAGCAAGTAAA
The DNA here is from genome assembly GCF_000751775.1 of Caldibacillus thermoamylovorans. Taxonomy (GTDB): domain Bacteria; phylum Bacillota; class Bacilli; order Bacillales; family Caldibacillaceae; genus Caldifermentibacillus; species Caldifermentibacillus hisashii. The sequence goes on along the minus strand of NZ_CCRF01000072.1, from coordinate 60,843 downwards.
TATGGATTTAATCAGCGCAAGTAAGAAACCGATTACAATGGAAATAGGTGCTTCTTTATTCGATAGTTCCGACTCCTTTGTGATGATTCGCGGGGGGCATATTGATGTTGCAGTGCTGGGAATCCTTCAAGTGGATGAATTTGGTGAAATCGCCAACTGGTCCGTACCGGGAAAAGACGTCCTTGGTGTCGGCGGAGCAATGGATCTCGTTGCCGGAGCGAAAAAAATTATTCTTGCCTCAACACATCAGGCTAAAGACGGTAGCCCGAAATTAGTAAAAAAGCTTACATATCCTACGAGCGGTGGAAAAAAAGCTAATATGCTTGTAACAGAGCATGCGGTATTTACGTTCTCAAATAAAGGAGTGGAGCTTGTAGAGATATTAAGCGATATCAGTTTAGAAGAATTACAAAAAATCACAGGCGCAAATTTTACAATTAGCCAAGAATTAATAAGAAATTAGAACCTAATTTTACCGGCATGCACAGTTATAAAGGGTTTTTTTGATAGTGAAAATTGTTTGGGAATCAGCCCTTAACAGCTCATTCCATACATATTCGGGGAGGTTTACCAATGGAACGTGTTACGGTTGTAGGGGCAGGTGTCATGGGAAAGGGAATTGCCTATGCATTTGCCATCTCAAACTTTCAAGTGGTTTTAAATGATATTCGTTTAGAAGCACTTCAAAAGGCAGAAGCGGATATTAATCAATTGCTTAACGATAGTTTCCAAAAAGGTTTTTTGTCCGAGGTCCAATATGCCCGGGCTAAGGAGAACCTACAGTACGATATGGAATTAGCCTCAGCGGTAAAGGATGCTGATTTAGTTGTAGAAGCTGTTATAGAAAGAATGGATATAAAGGCGGATGTATTTCAAAAACTTGATAAATTATGTAAGTCAGATGCTGTTTTAGCAACGAATACTTCAACAATGAGTCCAACAGAAATAGGCGCCCAAACGTCAAGACCGGATAAAGTGGTTGCCATGCATTTCTTTAACCCTGTCCATAAAATGAAACTGATTGAAATTGTTCGCGGTTTAGAAACATCAGATGAAACCGTTCAATTCGCAAAAGAAGTCGCAACAAAATTAAAAAAAGAATATGTTGAGGTCAATGAATTTCCCGGATTTGTCACTTCTCGAATGAATTGCCTTGTTGGAAATGAAGCAATGAATATGCTGATGGAAGGTGTAGCCAGTGCCAAGGATATCGACAAAGCCATCAAGCTTGGCTTAAATCATCCGATGGGTCCGCTTGAATTAGCCGATCTTGTGGGATTAGACACACGCCTTCGAAATATGGAGTATTTATATCAAACATTAGGGGAAAAATATCGTCCTTCTCCTATTCTTGTAAAATATGTAAAAGCGGGAAGACTAGGAAGAAAGAGTGGGAGAGGTTTTTATGAATACAACTGAACCATCAAACCATTATGAGTGCATTGAAATTAAAATTGAAAAAGGAATATTCCGGCTTATCATAAATCGTCCTGAAGTTCGTAACGCACTGGATAATAACATGCTCGCTGAAATCGATACGGCTCTTGATGAGGCAAAACAAAATGATGAAGTAAAAGTTTTAATAATAGAAGGTGCAGGTGGAAAATCATTTGCCGCCGGTGCAGATATAAAGCAATTGCATGCCAGGAAACCTTTAGAAGCTCTTATCCCCGGAATGCAAGGATTATATTCGAAAATAGAAAATTTCCCAAAAGTTACAATTGCTGTTGTTAATGGCTATGCACTGGGCGGGGGATGCGAATTAGCAATGGCTTGTGATATCCGGATTGCATCGAATAAGGCGAAATTTGGTTTACCGGAACTGAACTTGGGGATTATCCCGGGCGCCGGCGGTACACAACGGCTGGCCCGTTTAGTCGGGAAAAGTCGTGCCCTCGACATGATTTTAACTGGGAGAATAATAGACGGTGAGGAGGCGGAACGAATAGGTTTAGCAAACTATTATGTACATGAGGAAGAACTCCATTCAAAAGTGGCTGAAATTGCCGAAAAAGTGATAAAAAAAGGACCAATTGCCGTTCAACTTGCCAAATATGCCGTTCATAAAGGATTTGACATTGATACCGATACAGCACTGTGGCTAGAAAAATTATCACAAGCTGTTGCATTGGGAACGGAAGATAAACAGGAAGGAACATTAGCATTTATAGAAAAGCGGGAAGCAAACTTTAAAAATAGATAAATATTTTTTTACGGGAGGAGAAAACACATGGATTTCCAATTACCTGAAGAAATTGAATTTTTAAGAGAGAATATTCGTAAATTTGTTAAAGAAATAGTAGATCCGAGAGCGATGGAAATTGAAGAAAATGATGAAATTCCTGCAGATATCGTTAATCAATCAAAAGAAATGGGGCTTTTTGGCCTTAGTATTCCTGAAGAGTACGGCGGTTTAGGCCTTGATATGGTTGGAAAATGTGCAATTTATGAAGAATTGGGAAAAACACATAATGGATACACAACATTAATTGGTGCCCATACGGGAATTGGTACTGTCGGGATTGTTGAGCTCGGGACAGAGGAACAAAAGCAGAAATATTTACCGAAGATGGCATCGGGGGAATGGATCGGTGCATTTGCATTAACTGAACCGGAAGCAGGCTCAAATGCTGCCAACCTGAAAACGACAGCAGTAAAACAAGGAGATAAATATATTATCAACGGTTCAAAACATTATATTACCAATGCAGTTGAGGCGGATGTTTTTACGGTTATGGCTGTCACTGATCCGGCTAAAGGGGCAAAAGGAATTACCTCTTTTATTGTTGAAAAAGATTTTCCTGGATTTGTATTAGGCAATGTGGAAAGAAAAATGGGCTTAAGAGGCTCTCATTCAGCAGAGTTATTTTTTGAAAATATGGAAGTTCCGGTCGAAAATGTTCTTGGAGAAGAAGGGCAAGGGTATGTGAATGCATTAAAAATATTGGCAAACGGTCGTGCCGGTCTTGCTGCAAGAAACCTCGGTTCCTGTGAAAAACTATTGGAATATTGCCTTTCTTATGCAAATGAGCGAAAACAGTTTGGAAAACCAATTATTGAAATTCAGGCCGTTCAACATATGTTAGCGGAAATCAGTATGATGATTGAAGTGTTAAGGTCGATGACGTACCGGGTGGCTTGGATGACTGACCAAAAACAACGGGTGGTAAAAGAAGCGGCCATTGCAAAACTGTATGGATCGGAAGTCTATAATAAAGTGGCGGATTTGGCCGTACAAATTCATGGCGGAATCGGCTATATGAAAGATTATCCAATTGAAAGATATTACAGAGATGCCCGCATCACAAAAATATATGAAGGTACCTCAGAAATTCAGCGCAACATCATTGCCAATGAATTATTAAGAGAGTTTAGAAGACGGGGGTAAAGGAAATGGTAGATTCGTATATCATTGGTTCTGTTCGTACTGCAATTGGAAAACTTGGGGGTACATTGAAAGATGTAACCGTCGATTTACTTGCTGAGAAGGTTATTCGAGAGGTTTTATATCGATATGGAAAAGAGGTGGAAGTGGACGAGGTCATCTTAGGTCAAGCAAAACAAAGTGCCGACACATCGAACTTAGCTCGGTTAGCTGCATTACGTGCGGAGTTGCCTGTCACCGTGACCGGGTATACTGTTCACCGTCAATGCGGTTCAGGACTGCAAGCCATTAATAATGCACATATGCAAATCATGCTCGGTTTATCTCATGTGATTATTGCCGGTGGAGCGGAAAGTATGAGTACTGCACCTTATTATTTGCGTCATGCCAGATTTGGGTACCGTGCCGGAAACGGTGAATTACTTGATCCAAATACAGAAAGTCAGCCTTGTTCACAACCAAGGGAGAAATATGGAAACTTAACAATGGGACTTACTGCAGAAAACTTAGCGGAAAAATATCGTATTTCCCGTGACGAGCAAGATGAATTTGCCCATCGCAGCCAAATTTTAGCCGACCGGGCAATTAAAGAGGGACGATTTAAAGATGAAATTGTACCTTTTGAAATAAAGAATAGAAAAAATACAATATTGTTTGAAGTTGATGAACACCCCAGATTAACATCAACAGAAAAATTAAGACAGCTTCCCGCAGTGTTTAAACAAGACGGTTCGGTAACGGCAGGAAACTCAAGCGGAAGAAATGATGGTGCGGCTGCAATTTTAATGATGAGTGGAGAAAAAGTGAAGCAATATGGACTGAAACCTAAGGCAAAAATCATTGCACAAGCCGTAAGTGGGGTATCCCCGGAAATCATGGGAATCGGACCTGTTGAATCGACAAGGAAAGCCTTAAAACAATGTGGGTTAACTTTGGCAGATATCGGTTTAATCGAATTAAATGAGGCATTCGCAGCCCAAGCTTTAGCCGTCATCAAAGAACTGGATTTGAACGTGGATAAAGTCAATGTTAACGGTGGAGCGATTGCACTCGGACACCCGATAGGTGCTACAGGTGCGATTTTAATGACAAAATTGCTGTATGAAATGGAGAGAAGAGGAGAAAAGTACGGTCTAGTCACACTTTGCATTGGTGGAGGGCAAGGAATTACAACTGTTGTAGAATCATTATATTAATATAATAAGATTGCCGGAAATTCCATTGTTTATAAGCTCCAATAAATTTACGGGAGGTTTTCTATGTGTGAAATCCATATTCTCCAAATTCTGCCCATGTATCATGTTCATGGTGAAGAAATTTTAAAAAGGAGTGCCAAAGTAACGAAATTTGTTACATTTAATGAACAGGAAATTATTCGGTTTTTACATGACAATGAGGATGTTGATGGAATCATCTTGCGCGCGCCTGCAAAAATTACCCGAGCAATCATTGATGCGTGTAAAAATGTTAAGGCAATCTCAGGGGCAGGTGTTGGTTTAGATAATATTGATGTGGACTATGCGACGAAAAAAGGTATTCCTGTACTACATGCACCTAAATTAAATAGTCAGGCAACTGCTGAACATACGGTATGTTTAATTTTGGCAACAATGAAAAATCTCATTCAATTTCATCAAGAAACTAAAAAAGGGAATTTCAATTTCCGTGATGGTCAATTTACTTATGAAGTGAAGGGAAAAACACTTGGATTAGTTGGTTTCGGTACCATTGCCCAAAAAGTTGCGAAAATTATGCGTGTTGGTTTTGATATGGAAGTGATTGCCTATGTCCGTGAAATGAACCAAAAAAAGATGGAAATAGCAAAATCTTTGGATTTGAAACTAACAACATCAATTCATGAAGTATTTAAAGAAAGCGATATTGTTAGCTTGCATATTCCATTAACCAACGATACGAGGAACATGATAAACAAGGAATTTTTCCATATGATGAAGCCAACTGCTGTACTTATTAATACAGCAAGAGGCGGAATCATAAATGAAATCGATTTATATGAAGCACTAAAAGAGAAAAAAATCTTTCGAGCGGGAATTGATGTATTTTCTGAAGAGCCCCCGAATAAAAATCACCCATTTTTTGAATTGGATGAAGTAATTATGACTCCTCATATGGGGGGAATAAGTGTTGAAGCTGCAAGGAAGACTTCAGAAATTATTGCGGAAAATTTAATAAAAACGATAAAAGGGGAAAAACCGTCTACAATGGTTAATTATAACCAATTGTTTGGATAATCCGGTTCGAAATTAATGATACTTAAGTTTTCCCGAATATCATTGCAACTGAAAGAAAATCGAATATTAACTCGCAAGGTGGGTTTATAATGAAACGTTTGAAAATAGCTTTAATACCTGGTGATGGTATTGGAAAAGAAGTTCTTCAGGAGGGTGTAAAAGTATTAAAAACAATTGATAAAATCGATAATAACTTATTTTTTGAATTTGAAGAGTTCCCTTGGGGCTGTGATTACTATGTTAAGAACGGAAAAATGATGGACGATAATGGTTTGGAACAATTAAAAGATTTTGATGCAATTTATCTTGGTGCAGTGGGTCATCCGAGCGTCCCGGACCATGTGTCATTATGGGACTTGTTGTTAAAAATTCGAAAAGGATTTGATCAGTATGTCAACTTAAGGGAGATAACGTTATTAAATCAATCATTAACACCATTAAAGGATAAAAGTGAAGAAGATATTGACTTTCTTGTTATTAGAGAGAATAGTGAAGGTGAGTATGCCGGCGTTGGTGAATGGATGAATAAAGGAACCCCGGAAGAAGTTGTGTTGCAAACCAGTGTTTTTTCTCGAAAGGGCACGGAACGAATTATTCGTTATGCTTTTGAAGAAGCACGACGCCAAAAAAAATCGTTGACGAGTATCAGTAAGGGAAATGCATTGAATTATTCAATGGTATTTTGGGATCAAGTGTTCAATGAAATTAGTCAGGAATATCCGGACGTAAAAACGTACTCGTATTTAGTTGATGCCGCGAGTATGTATTTTATAAAGGAACCTGAAAGATTTGAAATTGTTGTAACGACCAATTTGTTTGGCGATATTCTTACAGATTTGGGTGCTGCCATTACTGGAGGGCTTGGTCTTGCTGCTGGTGCAAATATTAATCCGGAAAGGCAATTTCCACCAATGTTCGAACCCATTCACGGTTCCGCACCTGATATTGCCGGGAAAGGTATTGCGAACCCGCTTGCCGCAATTTGGTCTGTTGCTCAAATGATGGAATATTTTCATGAAGGTAATTGGAAAGATTATATTATTGAATCCATAAGAGTCCTATTAAAAGAAGGAAGGTACTTAACGAGGGATTTAGGTGGGAAATCTCTTACAACTGAAACAGGAGATCGATTGATAGAAATATTGACTCAGATGGTAACGGAGAACAAAAGTAAGTGAAACTCCATCAGTGGGGGTTTTCTTCCCCACTGATGGTTAGTTGAACCAATTGGATGGGCATATGAATAAACCATTGTTTTAAAAAAGATATGAAATAATAAACCCAATTGAAAGTAAGAATCCGAAATAGGTATTGGTTTGGGCGGTTGCTTTCATTGCCGGCATCATTTCAATGGGAATCGTCTTTCCAATAAATTTTTTTACTGCCTGATAAGCTTTTGGTGAACTGAGAAAGACAACAAGTAACCATGGAGATAAATCTGCAAATAAAATTAGTGCAAGAATCCATAAATAAGAAATAAGAAAAGCAACTGCCAGTATTTTGATGGCATTTTCCCGTCCGACCAGAATCGGCAAGGTTTTTCGACCATGTTCTTTGTCTCCGTTCAGATCACGAATATTATTCGATAGATTAATAGCCCCAATTAAAATCGTAGTCGGGATAGAGACAAGAATACTTGTTGCAGTGATTGTCCCCGTTTGGATATAAAATGAAATCAAGATGATATTTATTCCCATAAATAAACCTGACAACAACTCGCCAAAGGGTGTTGATGAGATTGGTAAAGGTCCGCCGGTATATAAATAACCGATAAGAATGGATACCGACCCGACGAGTGCTACCCACCAACTGCTGTTCATGGAAATATAGACCCCTAATAAAACAGACAGGGCAATTAAAGTAATGGCAAGATTTAAAATTACTTTTGGGTGAACTCCTTCACGAACAATGGTACCGCCAATTCCCACGGACTTTTCGTTATCCAACCCTCTTTTATAATCATAGTATTCATTAAACATATTTGTAGCGGCTTGAATTAATAAACTGGCAATTAGCATGGCAAGAAACAGATCGAATTTGATTGGCGTTATTTCATAGGCGATCACCGTTCCTAAAATGACGGGCACAAATGATGCGGTTAATGTATGCGGTCTCGTCAGCTGCCACCATACTTGCCATTCCTTTTTATTAGGATTCAAGTTTGCCTGATTTGACTGAATCCTAGGTTGCATAAAACTCTCTCCTCTAAAAGAAATATTTTTGAAAAACTTGTGAACATCCCTATCTTCAGTTTATGGATTCGGTACAATTGTGTCAATTAAATAGACAAGTTTTTTCAGCGAATCTGTATGTAATTGTTGGAAATAAGATTATCCGGTAAAGAACATCAGAACATCGGACTTTAGCAGATAATCGAAAAAAGTTTCCGGGGAAATAGAATGATCATAAACTCACAATATTAAATGGAAGTATCAAATTTAAGAGATAGATTCTAAAAGCAAATCACGTAGAAAACCGGGATCAGTATAGTAAAAACGTGCAATTTTAATAAAAGGATAAAAGTTCAAGAAATATCCCTCATAAAAATGAAAAAATAAGATGGAAATCAAATTTTGCTCTTCCCCGGGTTAATCCCGTGGAAAAATGGGATAAGTTTGGTAAAATAAATATGGACATTTTGTTAAAATATCCAATAAATTTTCGTGAATACAGTTAAAGAAGGAGGATTATAATGGCGAGAGAATGGATTCGTGAACGGGAATATGAAGATATTATTTATGAAACCTATAATGGCATTGCCAAAATTACGATCAATCGTCCGGAAGTTCGAAATGCTTTCCGACCAAAAACTGTTACAGAAATGATTGACGCATTCAGTTATGCCCGTGATGATTCGAAAATCGGGGTGATTATTTTAACCGGTGCCGGCGATAAAGCATTCTGTTCCGGCGGTGATCAAAAGGTCCGTGGGGATGGAGGATATGTCGGTGAAGATAATATTCCACGCCTGAATGTTTTGGATTTGCAACGGCTAATCCGTGTAATTCCAAAGCCGGTAATTGCAATGGTAGCCGGGTATGCCATTGGTGGCGGACATGTATTACATATTGTCTGTGATTTAACGATTGCTGCAGACAATGCCATTTTTGGACAAACCGGTCCGAAAGTCGGCAGTTTTGACGGCGGATATGGTGCCGGTTATTTGGCCCGAATTGTCGGTCATAAAAAAGCGCGGGAAATTTGGTATTTATGCCGCCAATATAATGCACAGGAAGCACTGGAAATGGGACTTGTCAATACAGTAGTACCGTTAGAACTGTTGGAAGACGAAACTGTGAAATGGTGTGAAGAAATTTTAGAAAAGAGTCCGACAGCTATCCGTTTCTTAAAAGCTGCCTTTAACGCTGATTCTGACGGGTTGGCAGGTATTCAACAGTTGGCAGGGGACGCAACATTATTATTTTACACAACGGATGAGGCAAAAGAAGGTCGGGATGCCTTCAAAGAAAAACGGAAACCGGATTTTGATCAATTCCCGAGATTTCCGTAAAACTCAAGTAGACAAGGGGCTGAACTGAGCCCCTTTAATTTTCATTCTTAAGCATTAAAGTAAAGTCAGGTGGAAAAATGACAGGTTTTCAAACAATTCCGAACTGGTTACGGAAACGGGCATATTTAACTCCGAACCGAGTTGCTGTCCATTTCAATGGTCAAGAAATAACTTTTCAAGCGTTGTACGAAAAGGCAAAAGAAGCAGCGGAAAAAATCCATAGTGCCGGAGTGCAAAAAGGTGACCATGTTGCGGTTTTACTAAAGAATCATCTAGATATGGTCGTTATTCTTCATGCTTTACAATTGCTTGGTTGTCCGGCCGTTTTATTAAACGGTCGGCTTCAAGCGAATGAACTGATTTTTCAAATTACAGACAGTCGTGCACAATATTTAATTAGTGAAGCGGATTTCACGGACCAATGTTCAGCAATAGAATCATTTTGTTCTAAGCCGATACTATGGATTGAAAAATTTCATCATTATGGAAGGATGTCCTTTGAAGAAGTGGCTGATTTTCCGTTTGATGAGGTTTGCACCATTATGTATACATCGGGAACAACAGGCAAACCTAAAGGGGTTTTGCAAACTTACGGGAATCATTGGTCAAGTGCAATTGGCTCTGCATTGAATTTAGGTTTACAGGAAAACGATGCCTGGTTGACTGCTGTACCGCTTTTCCATATTAGCGGTTTTTCCACTTTAATTCGAAGTGTTTTATACGGGATTCCGATTGTATTGTTTGAAAAATTTGAGGAGGAAAAAATTAATCAAGCATTAGTTGACGGAAAAGCAACAATCATGTCAGTGGTAAGCACTATGCTCCAACGAATGATTCAGCAACTTGGCAGCCGAAATTATCATCCTTCATTTCGTTGTATGTTGACCGGTGGGGGACCGGTTCCGTTGAGCCTTTTAGAAACATGTAATCAGAAAAATATTCCCGTTTTTCAGACCTATGGATTAACGGAAACCTCCTCACAAATTGTTACGTTGGCACCGGAAGATAGTATTAGAAAACTTGGTTCTGCCGGTAAGCCATTATTTTTTAGTGATATTCGCATTGAAAAAGATGGCGAAATTGCCTCGCCTAATCAAGTAGGGGAAATTGTTGTCAAAGGCCCGAATGTGACAAAGGGATATTTTAATCGAAATGAAGCGAATCAAACAAGTTTTACAAAAGATGGTTGGTTTCATACCGGGGATATCGGTTATTTGGATGAAGAAGGATTTTTGTTTGTTTTAGATCGACGTTCGGATTTAATTATTTCCGGTGGCGAAAATATTTATCCTTCTGAAATTGAGAACGTGATTCATAGACATCCTGCCATAAAAGAGGTCAGTGTGGTCGGAATGGAAGATTCTTTTTGGGGACAAATTCCGGTGGCATTTTTTGTCGCAAAAGATGGCTGTCAAGTGACAAATATCGAGTTGGAGGAATTTTGTGTAAAAAAATTAGCAAAGTATAAAGTTCCAAAGCGGTGGATTGAATTGGATGAAATACCGAAAAACGCAGCGAATAAAGTCCTTCGCAGAGTGTTAAAAGAAAAGCTTAACAATAAAAAGGTCTCCCGGGAATAATAATTTCTCCGGGGACCTTTTTGAGTGCTAATTGGACTATTCATTTAATGCTGTTTTCAATGTTTCCAAGTTTTTCTCCATTAATGAGAAATAATCTTCACCGTTTTTCAGATCATTTTCAGTCAAAACCGATAAATTATGAATCGGTAGTGTTGAAATATTTGTTTCAGATTGAATCACATCAACAAGTTTATTGTGGACATTTTGTTCCACGAGAATATATTTCAATTGATTGGCTTTTACTTCATCGACTATTGCCATTAATTGCTTTTGCGTCGGTTCTTGAGAAGTAGATATGCCGGAAATATTGAGTTGTTCGAGTCCGTAGCGTTCTTCCCAATATCCGTAGGCTGCATGGGAAACAATAAATTTTTTCACTTTTGCCTGGTTGGCAACTTCTGTAAATTGTTTATTTAACTGTTCCAACTGAGTTTTTAATGATTCGAAGTTTTTTTCAAACGTTTCTTTTTGTTCGGGCATTTTTTCTATTAAGTTCTCTTTAATTGCATTGGCCAACTCAATGGAATAAACTGGGTCTAACCATATATGAGGGTCCACGCCGCCATGATCATGTCCATGCTCTTCATCTTCTGAATGTTCTGCATGATCTGAATGCCCGTTGTCATTTTCATGTGTTGCCAGATGAACTTGTTCCCCAACCGGAACAACCTTAACTCCTTCTTCTTTTAAAATCGGTTGTGCTTTTTTAACAAATCCTTCAAGGTTATATCCGATTGCAAAAAATAAATCGCCATTCGCCATGTCAATAATTTCTTTTTGTGTCGGTTCATAGGAATGTTCATCAACACCGGGCGGATAGATGGATTGAACATCAACATAATCACCGCCAATTTTTTTCGTAAAGTCAGCCAACGGGAATACGGTCGTGTAAACGGAAATTTTTCCATCTGATTTTGTGTCGGCAGAGTTTGTTTTATTTTCTGGTCCACAACCATTTAAAATAACGGTAAAAATAAAAGTGAGTGTGAGAATAGCTAATTTTCCTTTACCCATAAATTCCTCCTTAAATAATTGGTGATTTATAAATCGGAATAATTACGATTTAGTTTCTAAGATAAATCGTATTCATTACGATTTAGCATATTAATATCATAATTTATTTTTTTCCATTATGCAAGAAAAAATTTGAAAAAGAAACTTGGGTCTTGATGGTTAAGTTGAACCCCCACCTATTTTTTTGTAAACTCGAAAATCTTGGGGCGGGTTTACTGCCCGTTAAGGTGGGAAACTTTTTTCTTTATTTCTCAACTTTTTTCATATTTGGGTTCGAATTCTTTTCGTTCGCATCTCCTTTTTTAGACCGAAACGACCATTCAAGTGGAACGGGGTCGATACCACCGGGATGGAGAGGGTGGCATTTTAAAATTCGTTTGACCGTTAAATAGCCGCCTTTTAATACGCCGAATCGCTGAATTGCTTCCAAACCGTATTGGGAGCAAGTAGGATAAAATCGACAGCTTGGTGGTGTCGCCGGGGAAATAAATTTTTGATAGAAACGAATGAGCCCGATAAATATGTTTTTTAACATTGTTTGCTTCATCCTTTTTGGGAAATGTTCAAATTATATCTATAGCTTGTTCAAAGTAATTGTTTTAAAATAAAGTTATGGAGAATTAAGGATTGCTTAGTAAAAATTTCCTAATTCTCTAATATGATTTTTTTATTTGCTTTTTTCTTACATAATTGTATCATGTTCTGAAAAAAGTATATAAAGAAATGTGTCATAAATAAGGAGGAATTATTATGAACGCAGAATTAAAACAAAATATGAACAAATTGGTTGCGGATTTAAATGTCCTTTATATGAAAATTCATCACTTCCATTGGTTTGTGAAAGGCCCGAACTTCTTTACTTTACATGCAAAATTTGAAGAACTGTATAATGAAGTAACCGAACATAACGACAGTATTGCTGAACGGTTATTGCAATTAAATGAAAAACCAATTTCCACATTAAAAGAATGTCTCGATCTTGCTACAGTGAAAGAAGCAAGTAAAGTCGGAACCGATGTTGAAATGGTGGAAGAGCTTGTTAACGATTTAGAAACGATAGACAAGGAATTAACAGCTACAATGGAATTGGCCGGTGATGATGAAGGAACCGCCGATTTATTACTGGGAATCAGTGAAAGCTTCCAAAAACATATTTGGATGTTTAAAGCTTTTTTAGGAAAATAAGCAAATGACAAAGGCTGTTATTGGTAATATGTATTGTTATTACCAATAACAGCCGTTTTTATTAATGAATATATGTATCCTTGTCATGAATTGAGCCTAATTGTTGATCTTGGACTAGTTTTTCTCGCAATTTATAGGCTATATATGTACCGGTTATTTGATAAAGTTCCTGCTGATTCAGCTCGGAAAGAATGTTTAACATATCTTGTTTGGATAATTCCTGCATGATCGAACTTACTAAAATCTCGATATCTTCGTCGTCAGCAGTCAATTTCTTTTTGTAAAAATCATATAATTCATCGACGAACTTCATGATCCAAAACCTCCTTTATCTGTAATTGGGAGCAATCATCGAACAAACAATCTGTCAGCCTTACTACCTATATTTTATATCTATATGTAAAAATAAACAAACTTATAACACCATTTAAAGAAAACTCGGCAGTCGCCGAGTTTTCTTGATTATAATTCTTTAATCCAACCGAATTTATCTTCAATTTTACCGTAATGGAAACCGGTCATTGTTTCATATAATTTTTTGGCAAATTCGCCGGTTTCAAAATGATTGATCGTCATCACATGTTCTTCCCATTTTAGTTCTCCCACCGGTGAGATGGTTGCAGCCGTTCCTGTACCGAATACTTCCTCCAGTTGTCCTTTTTGATATGTTTCATAAAGATCATCAATCGAAATTAGTTCTTCATGGAGCGGGATTCCCCAATCATGTACAATTTGGATAACGGAATCACGCGTGACCCCGGGTAAAATACTGCCGTTCAATTTCGGGGTATAAATTTCTCCGTTAATTTTAAAGAAGATATTCATACTTCCAACTTCTTCAATATATTTATTTTCCTTGCCATCGAGCCAAAGTACTTGTTCATAGCCGACCTCGTTTGCTCTTTCTTGGGCCAAAATACTTGCTGCATAATTTCCCGGGGTTTTAACATGACCGACACCGCCCTTAACCGCACGAACATATTCATCTTCCACGTAAATTTTTACCGGATTTAATTGTCCGTCTGAATAATAAGCCCCTACCGGCGACAAGATGATCATAAACTTATAATGGTGTGAAGGCCGAACACCGAGATATGGTTCTGTGGAAATGACAAAAGGCCGTATATATAATGAGGTGCCTTCTTTTTCCGGAATCCAATCTTTTTCCAATTCTACAAGTGTGGTCAAGGCTTCCAATACTAATTCAGAGTCTAATGGTGGAATACATAATCTTTTACAAGAAGCATTCAGGCGAGCGATATGTTTTTCCGGTCGGAAAATGACTGAACGCTCATCAATGGTTTTATAAGCCTTTAACCCTTCAAAAACAGCTTGACCATAATGGAAAACAAAAGATGCCGGTGATAATGTAATCGACTCAAACGGTTTGATGATCGGATTTACCCAACCGTTTTCTCCATCAAAATCCATCATGAACATATAGTCTGTAAAGTTTTTACCAAATTGAAGCGTATCCGGGTCCGGTTTTTCTTTTAATTTCTCTGCTTTGATAAAATCAATTTTTGAGACTTGATTCATTTGTTGTCTTCCTTCCTAAATGAAATAAAATCATTCTAAGTTATTTTCAAAAATTATTTGTAATGATAATTTTATAGCTGATTTATTATTTAGTCAATAAATTTTAAAAATTTTAACTTAGGAAATGTGTAATTATTTGATGTAAAACTAGTTATGATATTTGAAAAGGCAAAAATTTGCAGGGAGTGAAAGATTGATGGAAACACAAAAATACTATATAGATATAGTAAATGGTGAAATAAGTAAAAGTGAATTGGATACATATCATTATGTAATCCATGCGGCAGATAGTGATATAAAAAAATTAAGAGAAATATTTAACAATCTTCATCAGGCGAACTTAGCAACGTTTGTCCGTTCACATATCCCTTTTTTAGAATATCATCATGACAGACAGAATGAGATATATGATAATGGAATAAAGGAAATGTATTCGCTGTTGTATGAACTTGGAGACAAGGAAACAAAAAATCATATTCAATCAATGGGCGTTCTAAACAGCGATCATTCGGACCATTTATAGTTTATATGATAAGATGATGTGGATAAGGTTGGAAAGAGGGACAGGAAATGAAGACGTTTCAAGATGTAAATGGAAATACCGTGCACTTATCGTTTTCCAAAAAGGCTTTTGCCATGGAACCAAAACATGTATTGATCATTTGCCGTTATAAAAATCAGTGGTTGTTTACAAGACATAAAAAAAGAGGACTGGAATTTCCGGGTGGTAAGGTGGAACCAGGGGAAACACCCGAAGATGCGGCGATTCGTGAAGTGAAGGAGGAAACCGGGGCAATAATCGATTCTTTACTGTATATTGGTCAATATGAGGTTATTGGCTCAAATGAGCATTTTGTCAAAAACGTTTACTATGCAAAAACTAAAAGCATGGAAAAATATGACCAATATTTTGAAACGGATGGCCCGGTTCTAAGTTCGGCATCATTAACACCTGAAAGTTTAACGGATGAATATAGTTTCATTATGAAAGATGAAGTCATCCAATCATGTATTGCATTTATTAAAGAGAATCATGTACTTTAAGAAATGCCCAGATCGTCCGGATAAAGTTTTTTTAAAAAGCTGTTCACCATTTTGTATACTTTAAAAAAAACGGACAACGATTGTTATCCGTTTTTTACGATTTTTTTCTCTATATATTCAACCAACTTATACATGATGGTGGCAAAGATGACGATGATGAATAGGGATTGCATGACAAGGGTGAAGTTAAACACTTGAAATCCATATATAATCAAATAACCGAGTCCTTGTTTAGAAACAAGGAATTCGCCGACAACAACCCCAACCCAACTTAGCCCCACATTGACCTTCAATGTTGAAACAATGGTTGGAAAGGAAGAGGGAAGAATCGCTTCTTTAAAACATTGCCATCTTGTTGCACCGAATGTTTGCAGGACCTTCAGATAATTTTGATCGACATCCCGAAAGGACGTATAAACGACAATGGTTGTAATAATAACGGAAATGATCGCTCCCATGACAACGATAGACGTCATGGTCGGTCCAAGGGCAACAATCAGGATCGGGCCGATTGCCACTTTTGGCATCGCATTTAACACAACTAAGTATGGATCCAAAATCTTTGACAAAAACGGTGACCACCAAAGAATCGCAGCCAAGATTGTACCGGCAACCGTCCCGATTATAAAGCCCAGTATCGTTTCAAATACAGTGGTCCAAATATGTGGAAAAATAGAACCATCTAAAATATTTTCCTTTAATAATTCCCATACCTTGGATGGTGAGCTGAAAATCAACGGGTCAATCCAGTGAAAGCGACTGGCAATTTCCCATAAAACAAAGAATGTGAGAAAGATAATAATCTGGAAAAAGTGGACCCAACGCTTATTTCTGGTCAATGACCTTTTGTAATCTCGATGGAGCTGTTCAATCATCGTTTGTTTGCTCAAGTTCTTCCAACTCCTTCCAAATCTCCTGGAAAATATCCGAATATTGCTCATGACTTCTAGCATGAAAAGGGATTTCTCTTCTTAGTTCATCAGGTACATGAAAGACACGGTGGACTGTACCGGGGCGGTTAGTAAATAAATAAATTCGGTCACTCATTGCGATCGCTTCTCCAATATCATGAGTGACAAGGATAGCTGTCTTTTGAAATTGTTTTAATGTCGAAAAAACGAGATCTTCCAACTTTAATTTTGTTTGAAAATCCAGTGCTGAAAATGGTTCATCAAGAAGCAATAATTTCGGATTTGTCGCAAGTGTACGAACAAGTGCTACCCGTTGTCGCATGCCGCCCGACAGCTGGGAGGGAAATTGTTTACTTACATTCTTTAATCCCATTTTTTCAAGAAGGGTAATAGTATTTTGTTTTGTTTTTTCATTTAGTTGCTTTGTTAGTTTTAAACCGATGAAAATATTTTCCTCAATTGTTTTCCATGGGAATAAGTAATCTTGTTGCAGCATATAGCCTGTTTTTTTGTTCGTCCCGGTTACTTTTTCATTTTCCAGTAAAACATGACCAATAGTTGGTTCAATTAATCCGCTAATGATGGATAATAATGTCGTTTTTCCACATCCACTCGGTCCGAGAAAAGATATGAATTCACCTTCTTGAATGGAGAGGCTAACATCAATAAGAGCTGTCGTCTTTGATTGTTTCGAAAAATAACTGTGGGTTACATCTTGAATCTCCAAAAAGCTCATTTTTTCAGCCTCCTTATTTTTTTTTTGAAAAAATTCCCGATACTTCAATATATTCAAATACGGTTTTTATAATTGGATAAAAGTACTAAACGAGAATATTTTTGGGATAAAAAATAAAAGATTATCCACATGATTCATTGTTCTTTCGGCAACTAATGATAATTTTCGTTTGATGTATATTACTCGTTTGTAATTTTTTCGGCTATTTCCGTATTCACATAATTACTGTGATCCAATCGTTCCGGAAGTTCTCCGGCTTCCTCCATAATATCTTGTAAATGATTCCACTCCTCTTTATCCAATAACGGATTTTCCGCAAACGATTTTTGTTCTTTATAACGCTCAATGGAGGACGTAAGGATGTCCAGTTCCGTATCTTCAAAAAATGGCTGAATTACTTTTGCCACTTCTTCTGACGAATGTTCATAAACCCATTGTTGTGCTTTATATAACGCCCGAGTAAATTTTTCAACTGTTTCTTTGTTTTCTTTTAAATAGCTTTCTTTTGTCATAAAAACGGTGTACGGAACATGGCCGCTTTCTTTTCCAAATGAAGCAACAATATGACCTTTTCCTTCTTTTTCAAAAATACTGGCCGTCGGTTCAAATAGTTGAACAAAGTCACCTGTACCGGAAGCAAAGGAGGAGGAAATATTGGCAAAATCAATGTTTTGAATCAGTTCAAGATCGTTTTTCGGGTCAATATGATGTTTTTTTAAGACAAATTCTCCGACCATTTGTGGCATCCCGCCTTTTCGTTGTCCGAGGAATGTTGAACCATTTAACATATCCCAAGTAAAATTGTCAATTGGTTCCCGCGAAACAAGAAAAGTTCCATCTGTTTGTGTTAGTTGGGCAAAATTAATGATTGCATCTTCAGTTCCTTGGCTGTTTACATAAATACTCGTTTCGGCTCCAACCAAAGCAATATCCGCCCCGTTAGAAATCAGGGCAGTCATCGTTTTATCACCGCCCGGAACAGTTGTTAGTTCAATATCGAGCCCTTCTTCTTTAAAAAAACCTTTTTCAATGGCTACATACTGTGGGGCATAGAAAACGGACCGGGTAACTTCGGCAATACGAATTTTTTGTAAATGTTTATCTTCCTGTTTACAGGCCGTTAATCCAATTGCAGCAACTACTGTTACAAGAAGGATCAAACCTCTCTTCATCAACTTATTCATACTCATTCCTCCAAAATGATTGAGTCAATTTGTTACATTATTGTATGAAGTTGAAAAAAATGTGTGAATGCCTATTTTTTTAAAGGGACGAGCATGTGAAAAGTTACGACTTTTACATTAGCATTCCACATCATTGCAGGGATTCTTGTCAGATAAGGCGTATATTTAATATGACAAATGATATAATTGAGATGTACCGGATTGTCTTCAAACTTTGATTACACATTTTTTATATAAAGGAAAACTAACAAAAATAAGGAGGTTTTTTTATGGGTATGCCGGTTCAATTGGAGTCGGTAATTGTCATTACAGGAAAAGAAACACGTTTAAAAGAAAACTATTTTCAAATTGTCAAAGAAGGATATCATCTTTTTCCATTGGATACATCTTTAATAGTGAAAAGAATGGAAGATGATGAAATTGTCGGCTCAGGTGTAATTAACAAGCTGGAATGGTCTGAAGGAAAAACAACGATCATATACAGGTTGACAGCATTAAAAACAATTAATTAAGGCACAAGTAAACACAAAAAAAGCTGGTTTTTCTAAAAACGCTCAAAAACAATATGTTGGGTCACACTTTTCATGGTATGCTTTTTTTAAATGGAAAATTCCAGAAGTCGATTTGCAATCCTAATTAGAATGAAAAAATAAAAGGAGGGTATTATTTATGGCTGAAACACAAGCAATTTTGGAATGGACGCTGATTTCCGAATGTCCGATTCCAAATGACGTTCAAGACATCTTGGTGGAAGGGGAAGTTGCTGTTGCTGCTTATAAAACATTTCGCGACAGTGCCATTTTTACAAACAAAAGATTAATTGTCAGAGATGCTCAAGGAATAACCGGGAAAAAGGTTGAAATATACTCGCTTCCTTATTCATCAATCAATATGTGGTCGACTGAAAATGCAGGCACTTTTTTGGATGTTAATGCCGAAGTAGAATTATGGACAAGAGCCGGCCATATTAAAGTGAATGTAAAAAAAGGAGTCGATATCCGTAAACTCGACAAGCTCATTGCCGAAGCGGTTTTACTATGACTAGACTGAAAGAAAATGGACTTTGGCAAAAAGAATGACAAATGATATTCCATGTTGGGAGTAATTAAAAGAACAGGGCTGTATAGAAAGTCAAAAATTAATTTAATTTGAATAGTTTGATTGAAGTGAAGGTGGCGGCGACTCCTGCGGGAACAGCACGAGCCGAAGACCCTGCAGGAGCGAGGTAACGAGCGACGAAGCGGCTGAGGCCGTGCCCGCGGAAAGCGTCCGCCACTGAAACGAAAATAAACCGAATCTATTCTTTTAACAATAAAATTTAGAAAGTTGTACTTTTAGGACAGCCCTGTAAACGTGAACGGTGGATTGCTGACCATATCCGGTCCTTGTTTTTTCTATCAGTTATTACGCAATTGGTCCTCCAAGTTTCTCAATTTCCGCATCAATATCGGTAAATTTCTTAAAGTTTTCCCGGAACTTCCCTGCTAATTCTTTTGCTTTTCCTTTATAGGCCAATTCATCTTTCCATGTTTTATTCGGTAAAAGCACCTCATCCGGAACACCGGGAACATGAACCGGGATATGAAGTCCAAAAATTTCATCCTTGACGGTCTCCACATGTTTCAATTTTCCTTCAATCGCAGCTTGCACCATTGCCCTAGTGTAAGCAAGCTTCAT
This sequence comes from Caldibacillus thermoamylovorans, assembly GCF_000751775.1. Taxonomy (GTDB): domain Bacteria; phylum Bacillota; class Bacilli; order Bacillales; family Caldibacillaceae; genus Caldifermentibacillus; species Caldifermentibacillus hisashii. The sequence goes on along the minus strand of NZ_CCRF01000072.1, from coordinate 40,825 downwards.
ACGGTTGCCTACACCGTAAACGCCGCCTGTCCAACCGGTATTGACTAAAAATACTTGCACCTTATGCTCATCAATTTTTTTGCCGAGCATTTCCGCATAACGCTTGGCCGGTAAAGGTAAGAACGGTGCACCGTAGCAGGTGGAAAAGGTCGCTTCCGGTTCAGTCACCCCACGTTCTGTCCCGGCAAGTTTGCTTGTATACCCGCTCAAGAAATGATACATGGCTTGTTCTTTTGTCAATTTTGAAATCGGTGGAAGTACGCCGAATGCATCGGCCGTTAAGAAAATAATCGTTGACGGGTGACCGGCTACACTTGGTTGAACAATATTATCGATCGCATCAATCGGGTAAGCGGCCCGTGTATTCTCCGTTAAACTACCATTATCAAAATCCGGTATTCTTGTATTCTCGTTTACTACAACATTTTCTAAAACGGCCCCGAATTTAATCGCATCATAGATTTGCGGTTCTTTTTCTCGGGATAGATGAATGCACTTCGCATAGCATCCGCCTTCAATATTAAACACGCCGTGATTCGACCAGCCATGTTCATCATCCCCGATTAAACGCCGGTTTTTATCTGTTGATAGCGTTGTTTTACCGGTACCGGATAAGCCAAAGAACAGTGCAACATCCCCGTCATCCCCGACATTGGCAGAGCAATGCATAGAGAAAATATCTTGCTCGGGAAGCAAATAGTTCATAATTGTAAAAATTGATTTTTTCATTTCACCGGCATATTCTGTTCCACCAATCAGAACAACCTTCTCTTCAAAAGAAATAATAATAAATGTTTCCGATCTAACGCCATCAATGACCGGATCAGCTTTGAAATCCGGTGCAAAAATAACTGTAAATTGACTTTGGTGATTTTTCAATTCTTCTTCGGTTGGGCGGATAAACAACTGATGGGCAAATAAATTATGCCATGCATATTCGGTTATCACCTGGATTGGCAGTTGATATAATTTGTCTTCGCCGGCAAATCCTTTAAACACGTACAGTTCTTTCTTGTGTTTTAAATAATGCAAAACTTTATGATACAATCTGTTAAATACTTTTTTTGAGATTGGTTGGTTGACACTGCCCCAATCGATTTTATTCAGCACAGAGTTTTCTTGAACAATATATTTATCTTTCGGTGATCTCCCCGTATACTTCCCGGTTGTTACACTGATTGCACCTTTGTCAGTTAGTAAGCCTTCTTTATTGTTAATAATTTTTTCCATTAACTGTGGAACGGATAATTGTACTAAAATATTATTTCCATTTACTAATTCATACAGACTGTTTACCTTACTTACCATTTTCATTAGTAAACCTTCCCCTTTGTTATTTTCTCATACCCTTCGAAAAATAGTATAACATATATATTTTATTAGTCTATACTATTCAAAGAAAAAAATTGCCCCATTTTCCATTCATTTTTAAGCTCATTTTTCTAATTTAGATAACGGAATTGAATTGGTTTTCTAAAAAACTTTTTTAATCTCTGTTTAAAACAATTGACATATTTCTCATATCATGTATGATTTATCTATAACGGATACTCTTATCCCGAGATGGTGGAGGGACAGGCCCGAGGAAACCCGGCAACCTACTTATTGCAAGTAAGGTGCTAACCGATGCAAGGTGATTCCTTGAACGATAAGAGTGAAAGGAAGACGTGCGCAACCTTTCCTCATGGGAAGGTGTTTTTTTTTGCTAATAGGAAAGTAGAAATTTTTCAATTTCTACTTTCCTAACGCATAAGTGCAATTACGGCTCTGCTTTCGCCTAATGGCTCGGCAGTCGCCGAGTTTTCTTTAGATTTTTGTATAATTATATCTCCAATTTGAATGGGGAATGCTTATTAATATAATAAAGCAGATCGTTTAAAAACGTTCCGATGTTGATCCTGGGCATTGGCTTGTATCCGTTTCAAATAAAAAGCTGGCTTTTGCTTTTATAAAATGAATGCCAGCGCGATTTTAAGGAGGAAAATTATGGGGACACGACATCTATTTACTTCAGAGTCGGTAACGGAAGGACATCCGGATAAAATTTGCGATCAAATATCAGATGCGATTCTGGATGCGATTTTAAGCGAAGATCCGAATGCCCGTGTTGCTGCGGAAACATCCATTACAACCGGGTTAGTGCTGGTATTTGGAGAAATTTCCACAACTTCTTATGTTGATATTCCAAAAATAGTGCGGGATACGGTTCGAGAAATTGGTTATACGCGGGCAAAATATGGGTTTGATGCAGAGACCTGTGGCGTATTGACAGCCATCGATGAACAATCACCAGATATTGCGATGGGCGTTAACCAAGCTTTGGAAGCGCGCGAAGGCTTGATGACTGATGATGAAATCGAAGCAATCGGTGCCGGTGACCAAGGGTTGATGTTTGGTTTTGCCTGCAATGAAACGAGTGAGTTGATGCCGCTTCCGATATCGTTAGCGCATCGGCTGGCACGGAGGCTTGCTGAAGTTAGAAAAGAAGAAATTATTCCATATTTGCGTCCGGACGGGAAAACTCAAGTAACTGTAGAATATGATGAAAATGGCAAACCGGTTCGAATCGATACAATTGTTATTTCAACACAACACCACCCGGAAGTAAATTTGGATCAGATAAAAAAGGATATTCATGAATTCGTTATTAAAAAGGTTGTTCCAAACGAGTTTATTGATGATAAAACGAAATTTTTTATTAATCCGACTGGCCGTTTTGTTGTCGGTGGACCACAAGGTGATGCCGGGTTAACGGGGAGAAAAATCATTGTCGATACATATGGGGGTTATGCTCATCATGGTGGCGGTGCGTTCTCCGGAAAAGATCCGACGAAAGTGGATCGTTCCGCTTCTTATGCTGCCCGTTATGTGGCGAAAAATATTGTTGCAGCCGGACTTGCCGATAAATGTGAAGTACAGCTTGCTTATGCGATTGGGGTTGCCCAACCGGTTTCAATTTCTATTGATACATTCGGGACGGGGCAAGTTGATGAAGCAGTTTTAGTTGATCTAGTCCGTAAACATTTTGACTTAAGACCGGCCGGAATTATCAAAATGCTTGATTTACGCAGACCGATTTATAAACAAACAGCGGCATACGGACATTTTGGTCGGACGGATATAAACTTGCCGTGGGAACGAACGGATAAAGCTGAGTTATTGAAAAAAGCAGCAATGAGATAACTATTGTGGCGAACTTCTAATATCGAATCATTTAAAATATTGATTTATCAAGTTTTTTAAACAAGAAAGGGGCATCCAAAAGTCGAAAAAATGACTTTCTGGACAGCCCCTTTCTTGAGTTATAAAGTCCATGGGAGAAGTTAAATCCTAATAAAGAGATTTTAGAAATTGATTTTAGATTTGTATAACTATGGTTTGCTACTCATTGTATTTCTTTAAATAGTAATTCCCGATAGGCCTCGGGCGACTTTACAATATCGGCCAGTGTATACTTATCCAAAACATGAAGATACGCCTGTAAAGCTTCTCTTAATATATGAGAAAGTCCGCAAACCGGAGTAATGACACAAGCATTCGGGGTGTCGGGATTAAAACAATCAACTAAATAAAAACCATCTTCTGTTTGCCGGACAAGTTTACCGATATTGATGTCGCCGGGTGGAAGGGCCAAACGAAAACCCCCGTTTCTTCCCCGTACGGTTTCAATAATTCCAAGCTTTCCTAAGTGATGAACCACTTTCATTAAATGATTTTTTGAAATACCATAGGCATCTGAAATTTCCTGAATATTGCAAAGTCTATCTGTTTCAAGTGAAGCTAAATAGATCAATGTTCGTAAAGAATAATCTGTATAAGAAGTCAGTTTCATTATCATCACCAATCATAGATTTTGCATGGATAGATTATTATCACTACGGCTATCTCAATTATACTACATTTATTATTTTAACGGGCAGGAAGATCCCTATCTCAATATTTTCGAGTTTATAAAGAAGGTAGAGGATGAACTGTTCGCATACGTCCGTTTGGTTCAAAACTGACCATGAGTGGGGAATGGAGAAAATCCCACAGATAACAGCAAGGTTAGGCCCCAAAAAATTATAGTCAACGAGGAAAATAGGTAGGAGAGGGGGTACCCACATACATCTGATTAGTTCAACTGACAATCAATTCTTCCACCGATTAAAGTACCAGTTTATTAATTGTGAACGTTTTTTAAAAGATGTATTTTAAATATTGCTTTAAAGAGAGAATTATTTTAGATTAAAGATGTATTTAATTTACATGTTAAAGGAGATGGTAATAGTGTTATCTGAAAAGACAGTCAAAATTGTAAAATCAACCGTACCTGTATTAGAGGAATATGGCACAACGATTACAAGCACATTTTACAAAAGAATGTTTCAAAATCATCCTGAACTGTTAAATTATTTTAACCATGTGAACCAACGAAGAGGAACTCAACCGACTGCTTTAGCCAACACAGTCATTGCTGCAGGAAAACATATTGATGAATTAGAGATAATTTTACCGGCAGTAAAACAAATTGCCCATAAACATCGGGCTTTAAGCATTAGACCGGAACATTATCCGATTGTTGGTGAAAACTTATTGGCCGCAATTAAAGAGGTATTAGGTGAAGCAGCAACAGATGAAATTTTGCAAGCGTGGGCAGAAGCGTATGAGGAAATTGCCAATGTATTTATTCAAGTTGAAGGGGAAATGTATCGGGAAGCCAGCTTACAAAAAGGCGGTTGGACTGACCTTAAAGCATTTACAGTTATTGATAAAATTAAAGAAAGTGAAGCAATTACATCTTTTTATTTAAAACCAACGGATGGCGCATCTATTCCAACTTACTTACCCGGGCAATACATAACAGTTCGCCTAAGCATACCCGATGAAAAATTCAAACATAATCGCCATTATAGTTTATCATGTGCACCCGGGAATGATTATTTCCGCATTTCTGTAAAACGGGAAAATGAATGTGAACCGTTGGGTGTGGTATCGAATTATTTACATGATCATGTACATGTCGGGGATCAACTAGACATCAGTGCACCGGCTGGAGATTTTGTATTAAATACGGAAGAAACTGAACCTGTCGCATTCATTAGCGGTGGAGTCGGAATTACGCCGTTATTAAGCATGTTTGAGACATTGGTTAAGGATAATAGCGAACGTGAAATCACATTTATCCAAGCTGCCAAAAACGAAAATGTGCAAGCGTTCGGTGATTATGTTAAGGAGCTTGCGAAAAAACTAAATAAGGCAAAAGTTTATACAGTTTTAGAACAAAAAAATCTTGAGGAGACCGACTGTGATCATATCGGCTATATCGATCTTTCATTTTTACAAAAAGTTGTATCTAAAAATACTATTTGTTATCTATGTGGACCGGTACCCTTTATGAAAGCTGTTGTTCAAATATTAAATCAGATGGGTTTGCCTGAACACCATATTCGCTATGAGTTCTTTGGTCCAAAGGTGGACTTTATTCAATAGTTTGCAGTGCATGAAAAGACCGGGAAATGAGGTATCCGGTCTTTTTAGTAATTGTCTCTTAAATTTTTATAATATTGCCCTTTCTCCCGGTATTCTTTGTAAATCCGATTCATTTCTTCATAATCTTCGTCAGTTAAATCCCGGATTACTTTTGCCGGTCTGCCGAAAGCCATTGTATGTGGCGGGATTTTTTTGCCGGGTGGGACAAGACTTCCGGCACCTAAAAAAGCATGTTCGCCAATTTCCGCGCCATCAAGAACAATGGAGCCCATACCGACAAGCGCATTTTTACGAATGATGCAACTATGCAAGGTAACCTGATGGCCAATTGTCACATTATCTTCCAAAATCAACGGATTACCGGGACTTTGATGAAGCATGCATAAGTCTTGAATATTTGTGTTATTCCCGATTTTTGTCGGCGCCACATCGCCACGAATTACCGTTTGAAACCACACGCTGGAATATTCCCCGATTTCCACAGCTCCGGTTACCGTAACAAAATCAGCCAAATAAGCCGTTTCAGCAATCTTTGGGTATTTCCCTTTATAGGGATATATTTTATACATCCAACTCCACCTTTCATGAAAATCTAACTAGTCTATTTTACATGAAAATAATTAATTATTCACGCTTAACATAGGAGTAAAGTTAGAATAAAGAAAACTACGCCGGAAAAACAGGTCATTACAAATTCAAGTTGTTTTTCGATATAATATACTTTATATAAAAAAACTATATTGTAATAAGTGATAAGTGAGGCGAATCAAGTGGCAGTTCCATCTGGCCCAATAACGTTAATGATTCATTCATATAAGAAAATTTTTCCAGCTGTTCATAAGGAACTAGACTATTGGAAAAAGCGGGCGAATGAAATACCGAATGAAGAATTACGAAAACAGGCGCTTTTAAGTATTAAGAATAAACGATTCCATTGTGAAGGTGGATCAATATTGGCTCTTTTGGCAGAGAAAAACTATCCGGAAGTCATATCCTTCATTATTGCTTATCAAACAATCAGTGATTACTTGGATAATTTATGTGATCGTTCCAATTCACAAGACCCGACAGATTTTCGAGCACTTCATGAATCCATGATAACCGCATTGACTGTCGGAAAAGGGGGAACGAACTATTACAGGTACCGGGATGATCAAGAGGATGGCAACTATTTGCAGGAATTGGTAACAACTTGCCAAAATGTATTGAAAAAAATAAAGCATTACCCAATGATTAAAGAATATTTAATTGAGCTATGCCAGTATTACTGTGATTTACAGGTACATAAACATGTGAAAGTAGAGGAGCGGATTCCCCGGTTACAAAAATGGTTTAACGAGTCAAAAACGAATCTCCCGGAAATGGAATGGTTTGAATTTTCCGCTTGTTCCGGTTCAACATTAGGGATTTTTTGTTTAGTTGCCTATGCGACGCGGGATGATTTTACCGAAAAAGATGGATTAGCCATTCGCAACGGTTATTTTCCATATATTCAGGGGCTCCACATCCTCCTCGATTATTTCATTGACCAGGAAGAAGATCGGGAAGGCGGTGATTTGAACTTTTGTTTTTATTATAAAAATCATGAACAGCTGTATCGTAGGTTTCGATTATTTTTACAAGAGGCAGATACACATACGAAGGAATTACCGGATCGGAAATTTCATCAGTTAATTAATCGCGGCTTACTTGGTTTATATTTATCCGACGGGAAAGTTGATGAACAACAATCATTAAAGGAACTGTCACAAAAATTATTAAAATTAGGTGGTACGAAAAGCTACTTCTTTTATATAAATGCAAAAGCCTATCGAAAATATCAAGCAAGGAAAACTCAGTAATAGGTAGGAGGAGAGCCGGAATCAGCGAAAAATCATTTTCGCTTGCGAGGTAATGCTATCGAAGTCTCTGGTCACCGAAAAAATATAAAATTTTTTCGGCTTGCGAACTAATACTTAAAACTTGAAATTTTCCACTATATGCGAATTCATATCATTTGAACAAAAACGCTTAAGGAGGATGGAAAAATGTCTTTAAAACTAAGTATTTTAGATCAATCACCGGTATCAGAAGGGCAAAGTGCCGAGGAAGCTTTGAAAAATACGGTAGAATTAGCTCAATCTGCCGAAAAATGGGGATACACCCGATTTTGGGTATCAGAACATCATGATACGTATAGTTTAGCAGGTTCTTCCCCGGAAGTGTTGTTAGCATATTTGGCTGCAAAAACTGAGCATATACGAGTCGGCTCAGGTGGCGTGATGTTGCCGCATTATAGTCCGTATAAGGTTGCCGAAAATTTTCGCGTATTGGAGGGATTGGCGCCGGGACGAATTGATTTAGGTGTCGGACGTGCTCCCGGTGGAATGCCGCGTGCAACAATCGCTTTGAATAAAAGTCGTACTCGGAATGTCGATGATTATCCCGAAAAAGTAGAAGAATTGCTGCAATATTTATATGATGATCTTCCGGAGACGAACCCTTTATATGGCTTGAAGGCATCTCCAATGGTTAAGACTGTACCGGAGCTTTGGATGTTAGGTTCCAGTCCGGCAAGTGCTGTGTTGGCGGCAAAAATGGGGTTGCCCTACAATTTTGCCCTTTTTATTAATGGCGAGGGCGGGGTATCGTTCATGAATCACTACATAAATAATTTCACTCCGTCAAACTATTTGGAGAAGCCAAAAAATATGGTAGCGGTATTTGCTATTTGTGCCGAAACGGATGAAGAAGCAGAACGAGTTGCATCAAGTATAGATTTAAGTATGATTATGTTGGAGCAAGGTATGGAATCGAAAGGAACACCGAGTCCGGAAAAAGCGATAAGTTATCGGTACAGTCCTTTTGAGCTTAAGCGAATTCAGGAAAATCGGAAGCGGATGATTGTCGGGAATCCGAATAAAATCAAACAAAAGCTTGAAGAATTAAGTGAACTTTACCAAACAGATGAAATCATGCTCGTTTCAATCACTTATGACTTTCAAGATAAGCTGAAGTCATATGCGTTGATTGCGGATGAGATGCTTTGATTGGTACTGAATAGATTTTGTGATAAAATTCTCAAGGTCTCCATGTAGCGGGCTACACTACAGAGGATGAAAAATGTTTTTTTAACGTAGATACAGGACGAATGGCCATTTAGCAACACGGAAAATATTCAATTAGCTTTTTGAGTGCTCACTATCAGACAGTAAAGAAAAACCTTTTGGCTACTTCCCAAAAGGTTTTTACTTCCCCCTTACCGTTTTTCAATTGCAACAATAAATGGCGGGTCATTTTTTTGATTTAAAAATTGATAAAGTAATACATGTGCTCTTTGTTGATCAAGATTAGTTACAAACTTAAGTAAAGCTTCCTTCTCAATTTTTCCTTCCGAATGGCCTTGGTAGATCACAAGGACAATAATCCCTTCCACATCCATTATTTCTAACAGCTGTTCAATGGCTGTAATTGTTGTTTCCGGTTTTGTAACGATTGAATGATCACCATTTGGTAAGTAACCAAGATTAAAAATGGCCGCTTTAATTTTCCCGTGGTATAAATCCGGAATGCAATCCAGCAAATTTTCATGCCCACTTTGGAACAGAATAACCGAATCGTGCAAACCATTATTTGCCAATTTCTCCTTCGTCCGCTCAATCGCTTCCTGCTGAATATCAAAGCCAAAAACCGTTCCAGTCGGCCCGACCAATTTGGCAAGAAAAATTGTGTCATTGCCGTTACCAACCGTGGCGTCAACAACAACATCACCGGTCGCAGCCGCTTTTTCCAACAAAGAATGTGAATAGGGCAAGATTTTTTCTAACTTCATACCCCATGCACTTCCTGATCAACAGTTGCATGATAAAACTTCCCTTGATAACTGTTTCTCCGTTCCAATTCGGCATCAATCGCATTCAGCACTTCCCATTTGTTTACACTCCACATCGGACCAATCATTAAATCAATCGGACCATCACCGGTAATCCGATGAACAATCATTTCCGGGGGTAAAATTTCTAATTGGTCGCAAACAAGATTGACATAATCATCAAAGGTTAAAAATTTCAACATTCCTTTTTCATATTGTTTTACCATTGGAGTTCCTTTTAATAAATGGAGCAAGTGGATTTTAATTCCTTGAACATCAAGAGCTGCGACTGCTTTTGCGGTTTCCATCATCATTTCCGGTGTCTCCATTGGCAGCCCGTTAATAATATGACTGCAGATGCGAATATGATGTTTGCGCAATTTTTCAACACCATCTACATAGGTTTGAAAATCATGGGCGCGATTAATGAGTTTGGCTGTTTGCTCGTGGACCGTTTGTAAACCTAATTCAACCCAAAGATAGGTCCGTTCATTTAACTCAGCTAAATATTCGACGACGTCATCGGGAAGGCAGTCCGGTCTTGTTGCAATCGATAAACCGACAACACCGTCTTGCTTGAGTGCCGTCTCATATTTTTCCCGTAAAACATCAACGGGGGCATGTGTATTGGTGAAAGCTTGGAAATAAGCGATATATTTTCCGTCTTTCCATTTTTGATGCATTTTTTCTTTTATTGACTGAAATTGGACCTCAATCGGTTCAACTCGATTACCGGCAAAATCACCGGATCCGGCCGCACTGCAGAACGTACAGCCCCCATAGGCGACCGTGCCATCCCGGTTTGGACAATCGAACCCGCCGTCCAACGAAATTTTAAAAACTTTATGGCCAAAATGGTTTCTTAGATGATAATTCCAAGTATGGTATCGTTTATAATCATTTGTATACGGAAATGGATTCATTGCGTAACGTAACTTCCTTTCAGTTTTATCGCATCTTAACGGCGAGTCAAGACCCACCCTCAAGATTATAGTTTACAAAGAAAATGCCCGCATGCGTCTGATTGGTTAACTAACCATCAAATCCCTACTGATGGAAGTTTCACTTTATAAGGAGCGTTTTTTATGACTAACTTATTCCATAACTTTCATTTTATCATCCCTATTCATATCTTGCATGTTCTTAAAGGAAAAATCGTGTTTGACAATTTTCCCATTAATTGAGAGACAATATTTACAATGAAACGAGGAAAATAAATGTGAAAGGACATGAATGATGGTATTGAGGAGGGGCGTGGATGACAACAAGAAAGTCTATGGAGGATTTTCTTTACCAATGTCAGCAAACGGTTGAATTTGCACAAGAACAGTTAATTGACGGTTCAAAACAAGGGTATTTTCATGATCAGGAATATCGTGAGGCACAACAAAGGCTGGAAGACCAATATAATGAACTAATGGCCGTGTACAGGAGTGCTAATGCCGTGCAAAGAGACCGTCTTCACCGGATGAGATTACAGATCCAATCTTTGCAAAATGAAATGACATTGCTCGACCATCATTAATGAACTTTAGGGTGCCTAGAATGAGGAATTATTTTTTTATTCCTCTAGGTACCCTTTTTGAAATGATTTTGAATATATTTATGATTTGATGTAAAAAGAAATATTATTGCACAAAAAACTTTTCTTTGCATGTTTATAGAAAAACTCCTACAATAATTTGTGAACTTAAATATTTTGTTAAAAAAATTCTTATCCCACCTTATTGAGCAGTGTGACCTCACCTCAAGATTTTGAGATGTCCATAAAGGTCCGATTGGTTCAACTAACTATCCGCGGGAGAATAATCCCACGGATGAAACTTTATAAGGAGTGTTATTCATGCCTCGTCCGTTTTGGTTTATTTTTATTGGTCATTTGATCAACACTACCGGAGGCTCTTTTTTATGGCCGTTAAATACCATTTATTTACACGACTATTTAGGAAAATCGTTATCTTTGGCAGGTTTTGTTTTAATGTTAAATGCGGCAGCTTCGGTCATTGGGAATTTGTTAGGCGGTTATTTGTTTGATAAAATTGGTGGTTTTAAGGCCATTATTACCGGTGCCGGAATTACACTGGCCGCATTAATTGCTCTAACATTTTCACATGGTTGGCCAAGTTATGCGATTCTACTTGTTTTAATCGGCTTGGGATCCGGGATTGTCAACCCTTCTATTTACGCTTTAGCCGGTGCAGCATGGAAAGATGGAGGCAGAAAAGCATTTAATGCGATGTATGTGGCGGCAAATATCGGTGTTGCTATCGGTTCCGCAATGGGAGGCTTTATTGCATCTATTTCTTTTGATTTAATTTTTGTTTCCAATATGGTCTTATACCTTATCTTTTTTATCATTGCATTTATGTCTTATCGAAATATTTCCGACGAGGCTGTCAGTGGAATCTCCTCCATAAAAATTCAAGGAGAAAATGTACATCATTATAGACGGAATATGCGTGCCTTACTTATTCTTTCTATTGGTTATGCGCTTTGCTGGATAGCCTATGTTCAATGGCAAACAACAATTGCAACGTACACGCAAGAAATTCATATTTCCCTTGAGCAATACAGCCTTCTATGGACAGTGAACGGTGCATTAATTGTTTTGGCACAACCGCTATTGGCCGTATTTGTGAAAAAGTTTGCCCGATCATTAAAAATACAAATTATCATCGGCACTTTCATATTCTTGGTCTCCTTTGGTGTTGTTGCCGTTTCTCACCATTTCAGCGGTTTTATGTCTGCAATGATTATTTTGACTTGTGGAGAGATGCTCGTTTGGCCGGCCATTCCGACTATCGCAGATCAATTGGCACCAAAAGGGAAAGAAGGATTTTACCAAGGTATTATTAACAGTGCTGCAACCGCAGGAAGGATGGTCGGACCGATTTTAGGTGGTATTCTTGTCGATCATTTTGGGATGTCTATCCTCATTATTATTTTATTTTTTCTGTACGTTATTTCAATGTTTACAACGATTTTTTATGATAAAGGTTTGGACAAAAAATTTCAGACAAAAGTTGTGTAAAGCTGTCTTCACTGAATCGCTGCCTCATTTCGGGCAGCGATTTTTTGCCGTTGAAATTTTGGTATGGCACTGTTGAAATTTAGAAGTGCACTGTTGAATTAAGGTATCTTACTGTTGAAATCGGTGGGGGTACTGTTGAATTTTAAGAGTGCACTGTTGAATTTTTTCTATTTACTGTTGAATTCCCGTCTATCTACTGTTGAATATTTCCCTTTTACTGTTGAATTGACGGGGGTTACTGTTAAATTCAAGGGTGGGTTTATTGAATTGGGAATCTTGTTGTTGAAATATCGTGATGTCACTATTGAAATTGGTCCTATACTGTTAAATCCGGGTAAGATTGTTGAACTAGGCGAACTAAAAATTATTTTTAAAATATGTTAACTAATACTAAAAATAAGTTGACAAATACCTCCTTATTCATTATTTTTAAAATATCAACTGTTTAAAGGAGGTAACGCGAATGAAAACTATTGAAATCACATTGGTTAGTATGTTTGTTGTTTTAATTGCAATCGGGGCAAATATTACATCCATTATTCCCTTTGCGGTAGTAGGTGGGGTGCCGATCACTTTACAAACATTTTTTGCCGTGTTATCCGGTTTAATACTAGGGAGTCGCCTAGGTGCGATTACGACAAGTGTTTATGCATTTATGGGACTTGTCGGATTACCGGTTTTTGCCCGTTTTAGCGGTGGATTTGGTTCACTTCTTAGCCCAACCTTTGGCTTTATACTTTCTTTCATTTTGGCTGCTTACGTGGGCGGAAAAATTATTGAAAAGAAAAAAACTGTATCATGGTATGTTTTTGCATCATTAGTTGCCACTGCGATTAATTATTTATTCGGGACGAACTGGATGTATTTCGCTTATAAATTTTGGGCAGATGCACCGGACGGATTTTCATATGGATTGGCATGGCTTTGGATGTTGCCGCCGCTTCCTAAAGACATTATTCTTGCAGTAGTTGCCGGAATCTTTGCTCATCGCATGCGGGTTTCCATCCTTTCAAAAGGCCAATTCAAAAAATTGAAATTAGGTGCATAGCTTTGACAGAGAAACAAGGGGAAAAGGAGGAAATTTTGTGGATTGGAAAGAACTGGCATATGAAGTACTAAATGGCAAGGAAATAACATATGAAGAGGCATTAACAATATTACTAACACCTGATAAACAATTACTGGAACTTCTTCACGGTGCATATATCATTCGTCGCCATTATTATGGAAATAAAGTGAAGTTAAATAAAATAAAAAATGTCAAATCAGGTATTTGTCCGGAAAATTGCAGCTACTGTTCGCAATCAAGCATTTCCAAAGCACCGATTGAAAAATATACGATGTTATCAAAAGAAGAAATCTTAGCCGGTGCGAAACAAGCTTATGATATGAAAATAGGTACGTATTGTATTGTTGCAAGTGGGAGAGGACCAAGTAATCGCGAAATTGAAACCGTTGCTGCAGCTGTCAAGGAGATAAAGGAGCGATATCCGTTAACGATTTGTACATGCTTAGGTATTTTAAAACCGGAACAAGCGGTAAAACTGAAGGAAGCCGGAGTCGATCGTTATAACCATAATATAAACACATCAGAAAGACATCATCCCGAAATTACCACTTCCCACACCTATCAAGATCGGATACATACTGTTGAAAGGGTAAAACAGGCGGGAATCTCTCCATGCTCAGGAATTATTGTTGGTATGAAAGAAAAGAAAGAAGACGTCGTTGATATGGCTTTCAGTTTAAAAGCTTTAGATGCTGATTCCATTCCAGTAAATTTCTTAAATGCCATAAGCGGGACCCCTTTGGAAGGAACAAAGGAATTAAATCCCCGGTATTGTTTAAAAGTATTAGCGATGATGCGGTTTGTCAATCCTTCAAAAGAAATTCGGGTAGCAGGTGGTCGGGAAGTAAATCTACGCAGTCTGCAGCCGCTCGGGTTATATCCTGCCAATTCAATTTTTGTTGGAGACTATTTAACTACAGAAGGTCAAGCAGATTCAGCCGATTTACGAATGTTGGAAGATCTCGGTTTTGAAATTGACTTTAACTATCAATTCGTTTCGACCAGATAAGCTTTTAAAAACTATGTTCTCAGTCACCTACCACTGACAAAGTTTAATCCCGATAGCATGGCAATGTAAGTTTATCCCGAGTTTAACGACAAATCAAACTTCCGTCTCAAAACTCGGGATAATAAGGGGAAGGAAAAGAGCAATTTTGCAAATGTCCGATTCATTTTTACTAAGTGAGAGATAGATGGCCCCTGTTGATTGTTAATGAGCGGGGTGAATTATCGAAATTCCTCGAACTTTGCTTGCTTTTTTCCAAATTTTTCACTATAATATTGCCATACTAACTGGATAAAAACGGTGACGAGGAGTAGTAATGTCCGCTGTTGTTCAAAGAGAGCTAACGGTCGGTGGGAGTTAGTCATCAGCAACATGAACTCGCCTCTGAGTTGCAAATATGAATTGAGTAATATTTGCCGGCTCGACCCACGTTACGGGCTAATCAAGTGAATATATTTCGGCATTATATGCTGATATATATTAAATTGGGTGGTACCGCGGGAGACAATCCTCTCGTCCCAAATCAGTTTTGGGATGGGGGGATTTTTATTTGTGAATGTTTTGAAAAGAAAGCTATTGGTCAAAATGGAGGATAATTGAAAAAGTTAAAGGAGGCAATTTCAGTGAGTTTCAACCATAGACAAATCGAGAAGAAATGGCAAAACTATTGGCAAGAACATCATACATTTCGAACAACCGAAGACAAAGATAAACCGAAATTTTTTGCAATGGGAATGTTTCCTTATCCATCAGGGGCAGGTCTTCACGTCGGACATCCGAAAAGTTTTACGGCGGTTGATATTACTGCACGTATGAAAAGAATGCAAGGCTATAATGTTCTTCATCCAATGGGCTGGGATGCGTTCGGATTACCTGCCGAACAATATGCAATTGATACAGGTAATGATCCGGCTGAATTTACTGAAAAAAATATTCAAACATTTAAGAAACAATTAAACGATCTAGGTTTTTCCTATGATTGGGAGCGGGAAGTGAATACAACCGATCCGAATTATTACAAATGGACCCAATGGATTTTTATCAAATTGTATGAAAAAGGGCTGGCTTATATTGATGAAGTGCCGGTTAACTGGTGTCCGGCGCTTGGAACAGTTCTTGCCAACGAAGAAGTCATCGATGGGAAAAGTGAACGCGGAGGCCACCCGGTAATTCGGAAACCGATGAAACAATGGATGTTAAAGATTACTGAATATGCCGATCGTCTATTGGAAGATTTGGATGAATTGGACTGGTCCGAAAGTATTAAAGAAATGCAACGGAACTGGATTGGCCGTTCAGAGGGTGCAGAAATTAACTTCCAAATTGACGGTCACGACGATACTTTCACCGTCTTCACAACACGTCCGGATACTTTGTTCGGTGCCACGTATGCGGTTTTGGCTCCAGAACATGGTTTAGTCGAGAAAATTACGACAGCTGAACAAAAGGATGCAGTTGAAGCGTACCTTAAAGAAGTCCAAACAAAATCTGACTTGGAGCGGACGGATTTGGCAAAAGAAAAAACGGGTGTATTTACCGGCGCTTATGCAGTGAATCCGGCAAGCGGTGAAAAAATGCCCATCTGGATTGCCGATTATGTGCTTGCCACTTATGGTACCGGGGCAATTATGGCGGTACCGGCACATGATGAACGTGACTATGAATTTGCGAAAAAATTTGATTTGCCGATCCGTGAAGTTGTTGCCGGCGGGGATATTCAAAAAGAAGCGTATACCGGTGACGGCGTGCATGTAAATTCCGGATTTCTTGATGGTTTGAATAAACAAGATGCCATTGCAAAAATGATTGCTTGGGTAGAAGAAAAAGGCATCGGGCAGAAAAAAGTTCAATACAAATTGCGTGACTGGTTGTTCAGCCGTCAACGCTATTGGGGTGAACCGATTCCGATTATTCATTGGGAAGACGGTACCATGACAACTGTTCCGGAAGAAGAATTGCCGCTGCTTTTACCGGAAATGAAAGAAATTAAACCGTCCGGAACCGGGGAATCACCGCTTGCCAATGCGACAGACTGGTTGGAAGTCATTGATCCGGTGACAGGCAAAAAAGGACGTCGGGAAACAAATACAATGCCACAGTGGGCCGGTAGCTGCTGGTATTATCTCCGCTACATCGATCCGAACAATGATCAATTTATCGCAGATCCGGAAAAATTGAAATATTGGTTGCCGGTTGATTTGTACATCGGTGGAGCTGAACATGCAGTCCTACACTTGCTATATGCCCGGTTCTGGCATAAAGTACTATACGATATTGGGGTAGTCCCTACGAAGGAACCATTCCAAAAATTGGTTAACCAAGGGATGATCCTCGGTGAAAATCATGAAAAAATGAGTAAATCGAAAGGCAATGTTGTAAACCCGGATGAAATTGTGGAAAGCCACGGAGCCGATACATTGCGCTTGTATGAAATGTTCATGGGACCGCTGGAAGCATCCGCACCTTGGTCAACAACCGGACTTGACGGTTCGCGCCGGTTCTTGGACCGGATTTGGCGTCTCTTTGTTAACGAGGATGGCACGCTTTCTGATAAGATTGTCGACAAAGTTGGCGATGAATTGGAAAAAACATATCACCGTACCGTGAAGAAAGTGACGGAGGATTATGAAGGCCTTCGTTTTAACACAGCAATTTCCCAATTAATGGTATTTATCAATGAGGCCTATAAAGTTGGGGAAGTACCGCGGAAATTTGCGGAAGGATTTTTGCAATTGTTATCACCGGTTTGCCCGCATATCGCTGAGGAGCTATGGTCAAAATTAGGGCATCATGAATCGATTACTTTTTCGACTTGGCCGACTTTTGACGAAAGTAAATTAGTTGATAATGAAATCGAAATTGTTATTCAAGTGAATGGCAAAGTTCGGGCTAAGAAAATGGTGCCGGTGGATAGCAGTAAGGAGCAATTGGAGGAATTGGCAAAAGCGGATGAAGCCATTCAAGCCCAATTGGCCGGGAAAACAATCCGTAAAGTGATTGCCGTACCGGGAAAATTGGTAAATATCGTGGCAAATTAATTTTGGAAAAAGGTCATCTTTTACGGATGACCTATTTTGACGACGAGGGCGAATCTCGTCACCATTTTGGGGTGAAAAAGTCTCATTTTCGACGACGAGACCTATTCTCGTCACCAATTTGAGGTGAAAACTGCTCTATTTTGGCGGCGAAACCCGATCTCGTCATCATTTTTCGGTGAGAAACGCTCTTTTTTGACGACGAGCCTCGTTTCTCGTCGCTAATTTTGTTTTAATAAAAGATTCATGCATTTCATCACTAATTAACCAAATCAAACTATTCCTCGTTACGGAATCTATTATGCTAAAATGAACGCATGATATTTTTTACAAAGGATGATGGAAGATGAAGGTCATTACGCCTGAAGAACTTGAAGTAAAAATAGAAAAAGGGGAAAAGCTGCACATCATTGACGTTCGTGAACCAGAAGAAATAGCAGAAGGAATGGTTCCGGGTGCGAAACATATCCCAATGATGCAAATTCCGGAACGAATGACAGAGCTTGACAAAGATAAAGAATATATTTTCATTTGCCGTTCGGGAAATCGGAGCGGGCAAGTGTGTGGATTTTTAGAAGGCCATGGCTATAAAGTCGTCAATATGATTGGCGGAATGCTTGAGTGGACCGGTGAATTAGAATGGAATGAGCAAAATTCATAAAATTTTTAAATAAAGTGTTATAAAATTCGGATAACTTGGCCATGATGAAAATAACAATAGTGAAAGTGCTTTGTTTGTTGGCGGAACTTCTCTTGTAAATCCGGACAATAAAACTTAGTCTACTTTTTCACCAATATTTTTATATTTTCCTATACTGTAAAAAAGGAGTTAAAGGAAAATGGTCAAGGTAAAGGTATTCGATTATGAACATGAAAAAGACTTGGAACATGAAATGAATAATTTTTTAGGAAAACTTGATGAAGATCAGCTAATAGATATTAAATATCATGTTGCGGCAATGTATGAAGAAGATGATGAAGATCAAATCTATTGTTTTTCGGCTATGGTTATTTATCGGAAATGAGTTGAAAAAAACCAGGAACACAGTGCTCCTGGTTTTTTACTCGTTTTCCAGTTTTAAAGCAAATTTTGCCGCATTTAAGCCTGCAAGTCTTCCGGTGACAAGAGCCGACGTAATATTATATCCCCCTGTGTAGCCGTGAATATCCAAAATTTCCCCGCAAAAATAAAGTCCTTCCATTTTTTTCGATGCAATTGTCTTTGGCTCGACTTCTTTTATAGAAATTCCACCGCCTGTTACAAAGGCTTTTTCTAAAGGTAAGGTACCGTTAACAGTAAAGCGGAAATCTTTACAAAGTTGAGCGAGCTTTCGGAGCTTCTCTTTTGCAATGGTGTTCATCGGCTGGTCTTGGTCAATTTCTGCTTGCTCCAATAAAAATAAAAGGTAACGTTCCGGTAAAAGACCTTTCAAAGCATTTTTGACCGCTTTTTTCGCTTCTTCTTTTACATGAGAAACAATTTCCTGAAAAATTTCTTCTTCGGTCCGGTCAACAATTGTGTCCAGTTTCATGGTTACATGTGACAGATTCCATTTTTTCATTGCTTTAACGACAAATTGGCTGCACCGTAAAACAGCCGGTCCGGAAATACCGAAATGGGTAAAAATCATATCCATTTGATGGGTAATAATCGGTTTTCCTTTTGGATTTAATACCGATAAAGCTACATTTCGAAGCGATAATCCTTGTAATGTACGATTTTTTATAAAAGGTTCATCCGAAAGTAAAGGAACTTCTGTCGGGTAGAGTTCAGTTACTGTATGTCCGGCTTTTTCCGCCCAAGGATATCCGTCACCTGTAGAACCGGTGTGAGGGACCGATTTACCGCCGACCGCAACAACGACAGAGCGGGCCTTTATTTTTTCACCATTTTTTAAAATAACTTCTGCCACATGACCGTCTTCGTAATTGATATCCGCAACAGGGGTATTTGTTCTAATCATTACGTCAAGTTCTTTCAATCGGTTCAGTAATGCATTGACGACTGATTTTGCATCGTTTGTGACCGGAAACATTCGTCCGTGATCCTCTTCTTTCAGCTTCACACCTAAATTTTCAAAGAATTTTATAATGTCCTCATTGTTAAAAATAGAGAAGGCACTGTAAAGAAAGCGGCCGTTCCCGGGAATATGTTTAACAATTTCATCAACCGGAAGACGGTTTGTTACATTGCAGCGCCCGCCACCGGAAATAGCAAGCTTTCGACCAAGCTTATCACCTTTATCGACAAGCAACACGTTCGCCCCTGTTTCTCCTGCTGCAATTGCCGCCATCAATCCACTCGGACCGCCACCTATTACGAATACATCTACATTCAAAACAATCACCTTTTTCATTATCAGGTTATAACTTCATTCATTATATAAAAGGGGAAATCAGAAAGAAAGTGGATTTAAGTTTTTTTACTGATAGATCAAGGTGGGTGATCGTACAGGGTGAAATCAGCAGTTCCCATGGCGACTTGACAGTACCGCTGCCGAATTCAACCGTAAGATATCTTAATTTATTCAACAGTCCCCCCATCTAATTCACCAGTAAAAAGAGAAAAATAAACAGCAAACAAGCCTTAATTCAATAGTAAAAATGAAAAATTCAACAGCAGGGCACCTATAATCAACAGCAACCTATCGAATTCATCAGCAGATTCCTCAAATTCAACTACGGAAGGAAAAATTCAACAACAAATCACTTGAATTTCGACAGAAAAATAAAAAAAGCAGTTCAATCTGCTTCATCCCTAAAAAGTTCGCAAAAAATATAAAAGTAAATTGTCAATTCAATATAAAAACATGTAAACTAGATTAGTGTATTTTAACGTAAAAATTTGTCATAATGTTGAGCAGATAATATTATTAAAAGAGAAAAACTGTTAGGTTGGGATTGTATGGGTTCAAAATTTATGCGGGGTACGTTTATTCTGACCCTTGGTACATATATTTCAAAATTTCTTGGCTTAATATACATAATTCCTTTTTTTGCATTGGTTGGAGATAATGGTAACGCACTCTATAATTACGGATATGTACCGTATACGATTTTTATTAGTATTGCGACGGCGGGCATTCCTTTAGCTGTTTCCAAGTTTATTTCCAAATACAATGCCTTGGAAGAGTATGGTGTTGGGCGGAAATTATTTAAGTCAGGCTTGGTTGTCATGCTTTTGACAGGCTTGGCTTCATTTATCATTCTTTATTTATTGGCTCCGACATTTGCTGATATTATCATTGCAGATAAAGATCAAATAATAAAGTCTGATGATGTTGTGTCAGTTATTCGGGCAGTCAGCTTTGCATTAATCATTGTCCCGTTTATGAGTCTCATACGTGGTTTCTTTCAAGGGCATCAATCCATGGGACCGTCTGCTGTGTCACAAGTCGTTGAGCAAATTGTTCGGGTTGCATTTCTTTTAATCGGGGCACTTGTCGTTTTAAAAGTATTTCATGGTTCTGTTGTTACAGCTGTCCAAGTGGCGACATTTGCAGCCTTTGTTGGTGCGATCGGCAGTTTAATTGTTTTACTATGGTATTGGTATAAGCGAAAACCGTATTTGGATGAATTGTTACGAAAAGATAAGGGAACTATTCAAATATCCTTAAAAGAGATTTATAAAGAGATTTTTATATCGGCAATTCCGTTTGTTGTCGTTGGGATCGCGAATTCCTTATTTCAATTAGTCGATCAGTTAATCCATAATCAGGCAATGGCAAATATCGGTTTGGCAAAAATTGCTGATGCAAGTCTTGCAGCTTTAAACGTAAATTCACATAAAATTGTCATTATCCCTGTATCACTGGCGACCGCCTTTTCCGTTTCGCTTGTCCCATCAATTACCGATGCGTTTGTTAATCATCGTGAAAAGCAATTGAAATCACAAATGAATCAAACGTTTCAAGTGTTATTGTTTTTAACATTGCCTGCATCGATTGGAATTTCTATTTTGGCCGAACCGTTTTATACATTCTTTTATAAGCCGGATCCATTCGGTACCAAAATTTTAATGATATATGCACCGGTTGCCATCCTTTTTGCCCTATTTTCCGTAACCGCTGCGATTTTACAAGGGTTAAATCAACAAAAATTTACGGTGTTCAGCTTGTTGTTAGGGCTTTTGTTTAAACTTATTTTAAATACACCGATGATTGAGCGATTTCAAACGTTCGGGGCGATTTATGCTACCGTTATCGGATATTCAGTCACAATCATAATCAATTTGATCGTGATAAAATATTTTGCCAATTATAAATATCGTCTTGTATTCCGACGGGGGATTTTGATTATTATATTTAATGTAATTATGGGTATTTCTGTTTTTCTGTTTTATAAACTAATCACCCTATTCATAGCACCGGAAACAAAATCCATGTCATTACTGATTATTTTGGTCTGTACAATAATTGGAGCGGTTATTTATTTTTACTTGAGTTTCAAGTCACGCTTATTGTATTTCTTGTTTCCTGAACAAATGCAAAGTTTGAAAAAGAAGTTATCTAGTTAGAGTCAAACTTACATCAGCGGAGGAAATCGTTCCCCCGCTGATCGTTAGTTGACGAATCATGTCTTTAGCTGACCTGGTTGGATGTCTCTAGGTGCGTGTCCTGAACTTTTCAAATTAAAAACCTAAACGTCTTTCTACTCTGCGAAGTCGGTTTTCCAAGCGGTCGACTTCCCGTTCCAAACGGTTTACATTCCTTTCTAATCTGTCAATTCGGGTTTGTGTACCTGTTCCCGGAAAGCCGGGGAAAAATTGTCCGGTTTGCCCCGGGGTTTGAAATTGCCCCTGTCCCGGAAATTGTCCCGGGGTTTGAAATTGATCCATTCCTGGAAATTGTCCTTGGCCGGGAAATTGATATTGCCGGTAGTAATCAATCATAAACATAACCTCCTCTATAATCTCAGTAATTAGTGTATGTGCATATAACTAAAAGGGACTGATTGGAATGCCTAATTCTTGATTAAAAAAGAGGTGGTTTGCTTTAATAAGTTTTTGGTAATGGAGATAAGAAAATTTAGTCTAAAGTATGGGCAAAAATATATGATCTGCTTTAAATTTTTGGGAATGGAGTTAAGAAAATTTAGCCTGATTCGTGGAAAAAAATATATGATCTGCTTTAAATTTTTGGGAATGGAGTTAAGAAAATTTAGCCTGATTCGTGGAAAAAAATATATGGTCTGCTTTAAATTTAGGGAATGGTTTTAAGAATTTTTACCCTAATGTGCAATCGAAAAATATCGTTTGCTAAGAAATTTGCATGTGGATGAAAGAGTATATTGGCTAATTTGTGGTTAATAAAGGGTCCAATATCTTTCTTTATTTAAAAATGGAAAGAATGTTATTATACCAGAAAAACGTTAGGAGGCTGTTGAATGCGTATTGATAAAATTTTGGCAAATATTGGCTACGGGAGCCGGAAAGAAGTGAAAAAATTATTGAAGAATCGGGTGGTAACTGTAAATGGGGAGACCGTGACAGATGCGAAAACTCATGTCGACCCGAAAAAAGATAAAATGACTGTTTATGGGGAAAAAATTGAATACAAAGAATATATTTATTTAATGATGAATAAACCGGCCGGTGTGATTTCTGCGACAGAAGACGACCGTGAGAAAACCGTGATTGATTTGTTAGAAATGGAGGATGCTGTTTATGAGCCTTTTCCCGTTGGACGACTCGATAAAGATACAGTGGGTCTGTTGCTTCTAACGAATGACGGGGGATTGGCGCATCAGCTGTTGTCACCGAAAAAGCATGTACCGAAAACGTATTATGCATTAGTGGATGGAACCATTACGGAGGAAGACAAAAAAGCGTTTGCAGCCGGAATTAAGCTTGATGATGGTTATGTCACAAAGCCTGCTCAACTCAATATTTTACGGAGCGGTGAAATTCGGTCGGAAATTGAATTGACGATTACAGAAGGGAAATTTCATCAAGTGAAACGCATGTTTGAAGCGGTAGGAAAAAAAGTAGTTTATCTAAAGCGGCTTTCCATGGGACCGATTAAGCTGGATGGGGATTTAGCTGAAGGGGAATATCGAGAACTGACCGATGAAGAAATCGATCTTCTGAAAAATAGGCAATGACCTGTTTTTTTATAATTATGAAGTGCGGGCTGAAAAAAATCGCCAATTAAAGGCGATCCCTATATAAATCTTTATATCTAAGATGAAGTTCTCACTTTTTTATCTGTCGTTGTCCATTTGCCTCGGCTTGGGCTTGTAACTAAGCCATTATATGCCAAAACATTTAAATCTCTTTGAATGGTCCGAGGAGTCGTGCCAAACTCGTCAACTAATTCCTGTGTTGACACCGTTCCGTTTTCATAAATAAACATGTATACGGATTTGATTCGAGTTAGCATTCGGTCTGTTGAGTTTTTCAAAAAACCACACCCCTATAAAATTATTAATTGGCGAACTGCAAACGACAACGGGGAATAGCATCCCTGTTCTCTGAGACTCTGCACAACTATCGTCGGCAGGTTCTTATCTACGCAAACTTCTTCTAATTGCACCTTTTCCATTTTAGTAAAACCTAACTTCTCAATGGAGTAATACAGCACATAGAACCATTTGTTTTGATAAGGATTTTTACTAACAATGCATGTTCCAATAAATTACTTTCACATTAGGATAAGGCTCGACTAAAAACTTTTGCTTACCATTCATATCTAAGAAAATATTTTTCCTCATATCATCTCAATAGCTATATCATGAGGTTTCATGACATTGATTTCTGATAAATGGAAAATGTAATACTAATATTATAACGAATTGACATTTAAATTGCCAGTCTTTTTATATTATTAGAAAATAAATTTTTTTGAACAAATTGTTGAATATCTTGTAAAATTTGTCCGCACAAACGGTCACTAAAACTTCCTCTTATGGGTAAAAGAAAGTCAAAGATGGAAAGGAGGGGAAGATAAGTGCCGTAAGTGCTCGATTGGTTTAACTAACCATCAGTAGGATGAGACCCCCACTGATGGAAGGCTCACTCTATTGTCAAGAATTATGTAATGACGGTCTTTTCTAAAGTTACGTAAAATTTTCGGAAGTTTAATAGAAAGCTAATAAAATATTCACCTCCTTTTTTGCCATTATATGAATAATGTTATAAAATATTCAAAGAAATTCATTCAATAGATGTTTGAATGGTAATAGGTTATTTTCTTATACGTTTAAGAATAAATTTCCAGCAAAGGTGAGATTTCACTTAAATGTAGGCTGATTTCAACGAAGGGAAGGGAGAACATTGGGAAAAGTTATTTTTAATGGTCATATTGTTGATCGGGAAAAAGCGATCATTCATATTGAGGATCGCGGATTTCAGTTTGGTGACGGTGTTTATGAAGTAATCAGGATTTACAATGGAAAGCCTTTTACATTAAAAGAGCATATTGATCGGCTTTATGCAAGTGCCCAAAAAATTTATATGGAGATTCCTTATTCTAAACAAGAAATAACGGATTTAATTATCAATTTGCTTGAACAAGAGAATGCTTCTACATGTAATCTGTATTTGCAAATTTCAAGAGGTGTAGTTCCCAGAAATCATGTTATTCCTGAAACGGTTTCACCCACCTTGATCGGTTATCTTATGCCCGGTACTCGTCCGGTTGATTTAATGAAAACCGGGGGGAAAGCCGTTATTACGGAGGATTTACGCTGGCATTATTGTGATATAAAGTCGATCAGTTTGTTAGGAGCTGTTTTGGCAAAGAAAAAAGCAACGGATGCCGGCTGTCTGGAAGCAATTTTACATCGAGATGGCATCATTACAGAGGGTAGTTCGACCAATATATGGATGGTTCAAAACGGGAAGCTATTTACTCATCCGGCTAATCAATTTATTTTAAATGGGATTACCAGACAAAAAGTAATTTCATTGCTTGACTTCAACCAACTGCCTTATGAAGAAACCGGTTTTACTGTGGAACAATTACAAAATGCCGACGAGCTGTTTTTAACGAGTACGACAATGGAAATCATCCCGATTGTTGAAGTAGATGGTGTAAAAATTGGAAACGGGACGCCAGGGGATGTAACGAGAAAACTTCAAACATTATTTGAACAAGAAATAGAGCATGAATGTGGTCATCTTTTAAGCAAGGTGGAATAATTGTCTCTTACAAATATACTTCTACACGAAACGGAATGGCCCAGATAAGAGAATTTTTTAACAATTACAGTATGTTTATTTATAAATCTTTGAGTACTACTCCCTTTTTTGGTGTACAATAAATAATGAATAAAAATGTACGAGGGAGTACCATTATGAAAGGGAATCATTATTTTTTTGCCGTAAAATTACCGAGTGAAGCGAAGAAATTTATTCACCAATGGGTTATGACGAATAAAGAGCATTTTCCGTTTAAACGTTGGGTCCATCCCGAAGATTATCATATCACCCTTGCTTTTTTAGGGGATCAAGAAATAGAAATGTTAGAAAGAGCAATCGTTGCTGTTGAGAAAATTGCAAAGGAAGAAAAACCATTTGAGCTTACTTTTCATCAGTTGGGGACATTTGGAAAGGCGACGGAACCGCGGATTTTTTGGCTGGATGTTAAAACTTGCGAACGGTTAACAGGTATACAGAAAAACGTGTATAATCAATGTATAAAACTCGGGTTTTCACTTGATAAAAAACCATTCCGCCCTCATATTACATTAGCCAGAAAATGGGGTGGAACCGATCCTTTCCAAATGAACCTGTTGGATCTGTATAGCTTCCGGCAATCTTTTTCATTTTCTGTTAATCAAATTGTTTTATATGAAACACATCTTGATCAAACGCCAAAATATAAAGAATATCATGTGTTTCAACTGGATGCTTGATGGTAAGAAAAAGAACATGCCGTCTGTGGCCGGACAATAAAGCGTATGTATAGGCTGTTCTTCAGTATTTTTTCTGATGTATTAAAAAGGAAGGGTAGAAATAATGGGACAATTGATAAAGCTGCAAGACTATGTTTCCAGATATGAACTGGATATATATAAATATCCTTCCCGCTTTATTCGTTTGAAAAGATTGCAGTGGCAGCAATTGTATAAAGCTTGGGATGAAGGCGTATTAGTACATTCAAGCCCTGAAATAATTAGTACAGCGACAGAAGAACCGTTAGGGAAGGAAAAAATCTGGGGAAAAATGAAATCGGTATTTACAAAAAATAAAGAAGAATGGCAGGAAGATGCTGCGGGTCAAGTCAAGGAATGGACAATAATAGACGATGAAGACGCGAACATGAACAGATTTCCATTCCAGTTTGAAACAATGCCTAAAACAGTTGACGAATTGAAGTACCAATTTTTGGAGGAAATATTTAAAGTTCAAATTCAGTGGGCAAGTTCAACCGTTTTTGAACAATCGAATGTCGACATTTCTTATTTTTTGGAAAAAAACCTGAAATATTTTATGTTACGGTTCCCGGATACATTTTTATTTTTGTATAAACCGGTATTTTCTTTAAAAAAGGCCGAGATTCAAACGGAGACCATTTTGTTAACCCCGTTGGAAGTTGTTTGTATAAAATTTATAGAATCAGAGGATCAAGCAGTCTATATAGGCTTGGAAGACCATTTTTGGGAAAAAAGGGTTAATCATCAACGGAAAAAATTTTTAAACCCACTTATTGCACTAAATCGTACGGAATCGATTATAAAGGGAATATGGAAGCAAGCGAATATTGATTTTCCAATATCAAAAGTGTTAATCAGCCGCAACGGTTTCATTGATTTTCCGTCTGCTCCGTACGGAATTACATTGGTTGACCATCGGAACTATCCCGAATGGTTTAAAAGAATGCGAGAATTTAAAGCACCAATGAAAAACGGACAATTGAAAGCGGCCAGAGCTTTACTTATTCATTGTCATTCTGTTTCCAAGTCAAGAATTTACTAAATCATCCCACTACAAAGTTTGCGCTCGCATTTTTGTGTAAATATATTCCATATGGCAGGATTTAGGAAATTTTGACTTGACGCAAACGTTCACAAAGGGATACAATCATAAAGTCACTATTATTGAACGGCAACTTTATCATTTTTTCTTTTCTATATACGATGCATTATTAGGGACCAAAGAGCAGCATTGAGGGTGAACACGGTGGAACATATACTTGAAAATGGTTGGGTGTTAGAACCGGCCGGCGGTTTAACAGGTGAGGCTTTCATCGCTTCTCATGAAAACAAAAAACTATTTATAAAACGAAATTCATCACCATTTTTGGCCGTGCTTTCTGCTGAAGGAATTGTTCCCAAATTGATTTGGACAAAGCGGTCGGAAAGTGGGGATGTGTTTACTGCACAAAAATGGATCAAGGGCAGAAAACTTGAACCGAATGATATGAGTGGTGAAGATGTTGCCAAATTATTAAAAAAAATTCATCGTTCAAAGCCTCTTTTATCAATGATGAAAAGATTAGGAAAAACACCTTTTTCCCCTGAAATATTACTTACTCAACTACAGAGCAAACTTAATGCGAACTTAATAAAAGAATTCGCTATTTCCAAGACGATTCGTTACTTGGAGCAACATGTACCTGAAATACGACCGAATAATTGGGCAGTTTGCCATGGAGATATGAATCATAATAATTGGATGATTACCGATGAGAATGAATTATTTTTAATTGATTGGGAAAGTGCCATTATCGGGGATCCGGCTTTCGATCTTGGACCGTTATTATATTGGTACGTACCCGAGGATGAATGGGAAAATTGGTTAAATAATTATGGGATATACTTGACTGATTCCATCTATAATCGTTTAAAATGGTATGTTTATTATCAGACGCTCTTATCGATTCAATTTTTTGATAGTAAAGGAAATGAAAAAGATCGTGTATTTTGGCTTGAATATTTAGACACAATCAAGTAAGATGTACGAAGAAAACCGACTGAAACAATCTCCCTAATTTCGAAGTCAGGGAGATTTTTTCACGTTATCTGAATTGAACTAACTGAATTGATTAATCTGGTCTACCCAAGAGTTTAATTGATCTTGGTGATTTGATATATGTTCATCAAGATGTTGGGTATATTTTCCATTCTGACCGTATGAATAAATTTCGCTTAGTATTGCTTTTCCGGTTTGATCAATATTTTGATTAACCATCAAAGCCTTGGCGAGTCGTTCAATTTGTTCACATTCTGATACAGATCCGCAGCAATCTTTAGAATGGTTTTGTAAAATATCTTTTAACAAATTCATTTGATCAGTGTATTGGATAGGCATCATGATTCCCCCTTGATGAGATCTTTTATAATATAAAGAAAACTTCGGCGTCAGGGCCTTTAAGCTGTATCAACAAAGCATTGCGCTTTTAGCCGATCGATTTGTACGTCGCTAAGTTGGCGCTGCTGTTTTTCTTATCATATAACAAATTTCAGTTTTTATACTTAATGATTGATGCAAAAATAAGTAATACATTTAACAAAAGAGGTGGCAAGATGCGATTAAGAAATAAACCGTGGGCAAAAGAAAAATTGTTGAACTATCCGCAATTTGTTGTACATCATCCGGAAACGTGGAAGGAAAAATGGCATGACCTTTTTGGTAATAATCACCCTATTCATATAGAAATTGGTACGGGAAAGGGGCGTTTTATTACGGAAATGGCAAAGGCGAATCCTGAAATCAATTATATCGGGATTGAGGCGTATACAAGCGTGATTGTTTCGGCATTGGACCGTGCCATTGAAGCTGAAGTACCGAATTTAAAATTGCTCAATATGAATGCCCAAAAATTGATTGATGTTTTCGGTCCGGGTGAAATTGACCGTCTTTACTTAAATTTTTCCGATCCGTGGCCAAAAAATAAGCATGAGAAGCGGAGGCTTACTTATAAATCATTTTTAGACATGTACGCGAAGGTTTTGGTTAGTGGAGGCGAACTGCATTTTAAAACAGATAATCAAGCTTTGTTTGAATATTCCCTTATTAGTTTTTCTGAATACGGACTGAAATTGAAATATATTAGCCTTGATTTACACAATAGTGATTTTCAAGGGAATATAATGACCGAATATGAAGAGAAATTTTCACAAAAAGGGAATCGGATTTATCGTTGTGAAGTGCAATTTCCTACAATTAGCAAATAAAAATTTAGATAGATTTGATTTTTGTTTGGATTTCTGTGTGATTAGTTAGCCAAATAAGTTTACTGTGCCACGGAGAAACAAAGTTTTCAGCGACTATTTCTCGTAACGAAAATATTGCTCATAAAATTTTTTTTGGAAATTTAATAATAAATTCTTTCCTTATAAAAAAGTTTCGTTTTATAATAGTATATAAAGATAAGTTTATTTTATAAGGAAAGAAGGAATTTTATGTCTGATCGTTATCAAGAAAAAAATTCATTCAAGGAGATTTTTCAGAATTATATATTTATAACAATTGGTGCAATTATATTTGCTTATGGATTGGAAACATTTTTAGTTCCCAATCAAGTGATCGATGGCGGCGTTGTCGGTATATCATTAATTTTAGATGAACTCATTGTACCTATCCCTTTCAGTATTTTCCTCGTTGTTTTAAATATTCCTTTTTTATTCATCGGCTACAAGCAAATCGGGAAATCGTTTGCATTCCAAAGTTTATACGGGATTATTTTGGCATCCATTTTTACGGAATTATTTCACCATGTTGAGCCAATCACTGACGATCCGTTGTTGGCAGCGATCTTTGGCGGAATCGTACTCGGGGTCGGTGTCGGCACGGTTTTGCGAAATAATGGCGCACTCGACGGCACAGAGATTTTAGCCACTTTAATCAGTAGTAAAACCTCATTTTCTGTTGGACAAGTTGTTATGATTTTTAATATTTTCATTCTTGGTAGCGCCGGTTTCGTATTTAGTATTGACAGTACATTTTACTCGTTAATTGCTTACTTTATCGCTTTTAAAGTTATTGATATTGTTATTGTTGGTATGAATGAATCAAAATCCGTCTTGATTGTCTCGGATAAATATAAAGAAATCGGTGAAGCTTTGTTGAATCGTTTAGGGAGAACAGTTACATATTTCACCGGTGAGGGAGGCTACAGCGGAGAGGAGAAGAAGGTCATTTATTGTGTGATAACCCGCTTGGAGGAAGCAAAATTAAAAGCGATTGTTCGCTATTTTGATCCGAATGCTTTTTTGGCTATGTCGGATGTTAGCGATGTAAAAGGTGGGCAATTCAAAAAGAAAAGCATTCATTGATTTTCGAATCATTGGTAAAAATCTAATTTTTTTCCAACCCCCCTAGACGGAAAATAGATTTTACTTGTAATAATATTTAACTTTAGATTAATATTTTGATAAATAAGGTTTTCCGGAAAGGGTGGGAGAATGGAACAATTACATATTGGGAAAATAAGGTTGACTTGGCTGAATGGTGGCGTGACCCATTTGGACGGCGGGGCCATGTTCGGGGTTGTCCCGAAACCGTTATGGACGAAAAAATATGCAGTTAACGATAAAAACCAAATCGAGTGCCGAACAGATCCAATTCTTGTTGAAGTAAATGGAAAACGTTTTTTAATCGAATCAGGAATCGGCAATGGAAAATTAACGGATAAGCAAAAAAGAAATTATGGTGTTACAGAGGAATCTAAGATCGATGAATCATTGGCTGAACTTGGATTGAAAAGAACCGATATCGATGCGGTATTGATGACTCATCTTCATTTTGATCATGCGAGTGGATTAACTTTACCAAAAGAAGATAAGTTTGTACCCGGTTTTCCAAATGCGATCATTTATTGTACAGAAACGGAATGGGATGAAATGCGGAATCCGAATATACGCTCAAAATCAACCTATTGGGAAAATAATTGGAAGGGAATTGAAGACCAAGTTGAAACCTTTCATAATGAATTAGAAATTGTACCCGGTATCCGCATGGTTCATACAGGCGGGCACAGTAACGGTCATGCAATTATAATCATGGAATCAGAGGGGGAAACGGCCATCCATCTGGCTGACCTGTTACCGACACATGCACATCAAAATGTACTTTGGGTAATGGCCTATGACGATTATCCAATGAACTCCATCGCTGAAAAGCAAAAGTGGATTCCTTATGCAGAGGAACATAATGCTTGGTTTACCTTTTATCATGATGCTGTTTATCGTGCGCTTAAATGGGATATTCAAGGGAATATCGTTCAGTCGATTGCGATCCAAAAAAATTAATTTTTAACCTGTCGCAAAAATTACTTTAAAACGGCGATTGAGTTATCAAGAAAAAACCCAGGGATGTTTCAGCAATCCTGGGTTTTCGTATCATATTGAGATGTCCGGTTTGAAATTTTTTTAAAATGGGCGTAAAACCCTTACGCCTATAGCCTAGTGGTAGTTTAAACGATTGACCATTCCAAAATTTCCCCTGTATTGGCATCGGCTAAAAATTCAAAATGTTTTTCATCATTGTCTTCTATTTTCGTAATCCCGCCACGGTACGCTTGATATGTGAATGAGTTTTGATTCAAAGTTTCGGGTTTAGTCATAATCCATGATCCGGTCACTTTCCCATTTGCCCCTGCAGTGTTTTTTATGAGATGTAAAATTTCTTCAGATGTAAATTTGCTGCGGTTTTCTGTCATTGCTTTGCTTGAGAGAAATCCAAAAGCGATTCCGCACATGATCCCGGCAAGAAAACTTTTTTTGTTCATTCATTTCGCCTCCTACTATGAAAAAGTATACCTAGTTTTCAGATAAAATACTATAGCTAATTTTAGTTTGGTATATAAAGAAAACCGGTTTTTTATCCTACCTTAACGGCGAGTCAAGTCTCCACCTTAAAATTTTCGAGTTTACAAAGAGGATAGATGGGGGAATTGCCCGTAAAGGTCCGATTGGTTTAACTATCTATTAGTGGAGTGGAAAAACCCCACTGATAGGAGTTTCACTTATCGTAAGTGTCCGATTTTCTTCAAGTTTCATTTTATGGCATAAGCGATAAAAGTTCTGTAAAATAAACAATGTACATATTTTTCGTAATCCTAAAGAAATGGGGTAATCATGTGAATCAAGAGACAATGGATTTATTTAAAGTGTTAACTGAGCTTCCGGGAACTTCCGGAAATGAACATTTTGTCCGAAATTTTATGCGAGAACAGTTGACGAAATATGCGGATGAAATTGTTCAAGATGGTCTGGGGAGTATTTTTGGAATAAAACATAGTGAAAAAGACGGTCCGAAGATTATGGTCGCCGGTCATATGGATGAAGTCGGTTTTATGGTTACAGCGATAACAAAAAACGGAATGATCCGTTTTCAGCCTTTAGGTGGTTGGTCACCCCAAGTATTACAAGCACAACGCGTCCAAATATTTACGGACAATGGGCCGGTGGATGGTGTGATCGGCTCGATTCCCCCACACTTATTAAGAGGTACTGAAAATAAGAACAAAGTAACAGAAATAAAAGACTTATTAATTGATATCGGTGCCGACGATAAAGAAGACGCTTTACGTATCGGAATTAAGTCCGGGCAACAAATTGTCCCGATTTGCCCGTTTACACCGCTTGCCAATCCGAAGAAAATCATGGCAAAAGCTTGGGACAACCGCTATGGCTGTGGACTTGCCATTGAACTTTTAAAAGAGCTTCAAGGAGTGACATTGCCGAACACATTATATTCCGGAGCGACCGTTCAAGAAGAAGTAGGTTTACGCGGGGCAAGAACTTCCGCATACATGATTAAACCGGATTTATACTTTGCTTTGGATGCCAGTGCGGCAAATGATATGACCGGTGATAAAAACCAATTTGGTCATCTGGGTGAAGGTGTGCTTCTTCGCATTTATGATCCAACCATGGTCACACATCGGGGGTTACGGGAATTCATATTAGATATGGCAGAATCGAATCATATACCGTATCAATATTTTGTTTCCGGTGGCGGTACGGACGCGGGTCAAGTTCATCTTGCCAATGAAGGAGTACCAAGTGCGGTAATCGGAATTTGTGCACGGTATATTCATTCGCATGCATCCATTATTCATGTTGATGATTATTTGGCAGCGAAAGAATTGCTTATCAAACTTGTCAAAGCCGCTGATAAAACAACGGTTGCGAGTATAAAAGCCAATGTATAACCATCGATTTGCGTATATTTCCTTGATCAAGCTTAATCGAAAGCTATTTACGCAAGCAGCGGAACTGAATAAGATCGTAAATTGAAATCCTTATTCTTAGGGGGCTCACGTTTTCCGCTTTACCCGGAAACGCCCCCAATCATTGAGTTCTTTCTATATTTATATATTATGAAGCCATCGGGTAGGAACTGTTGTTTTTACCCTATCTTTTTTTACAAAAATTTTTTTAAAAGAAAGAGGAATGATCATGAGACTGGCGGCAGGTACAACAAATCAGGCAAAATTGCAGGCTATTTATAATATATTTAATGATGGGGCGAATATAATTCCGTGCAAAGTTCCATCCAATGTAAGCGATCAGCCATTTTCTGATGAGGAAACGATCCAAGGAGCGATCAATCGAGCAAAAAATGCCATTGCTGAAACAAATGCTGATATTGGTATTGGTTTGGAAGGAGGGGTAAATGAATCACCACACGGATTAATGTTGTGTAATTGGGGAGCACTTGTTATACGCGAATCTTCAGAACAACCTTTTATCGCCGGCGGTGCACGAATTGTTTTGCCTGCTTATATTAGTCAGAGATTAAGAAATGGGGAAGAATTGGGACCGGTAATGGATGACTTTTGTCAACAAGAAAATATTCGTTCTCATGAAGGGGCAATCGGAATTTTTACCGATGGCCAAGTAAACCGGGTTGAGATGTTTACACATGTAGTGAAATTGTTAAAAGGGCAATTCGATTATGCCAACAATACAAGTTACGGGGGCTGATCATGCTTCGAAAATTACAAGTAATTCAATTACTGTTGTTCGTTTTTCTTTTATCTGCTTGTACTTCTTCACTTCAGGATAAACAGCAAGATGTTAAAGAGCTGTTGGAGTCAAGTGTGACGGCAGAAAGTGAGAAACCAAATAAAGAGACCGATGATATTCGTTTCTATTTACCTTTCGCAATGAAAATGAATGAATCGGATGCAAATAATATCCTTGTTACAAAAGGAGACCAAATATTTATTTTATTCATCAATAAGAATGAAAAAGAGGATAGCCTGGTTGTTTACGAGGCGATGTTAAAGGAAGCTAATTCCTATACGTTTACTGAAACATTTACGTATAAAAATAAGTTCGGTTATGTTTTTTTAAAAGAAACAAAAAAAGATGAATATGAACTGACGGTCGGAATCGGCGGCTATAAAATGACTACCATGACAGATAGGAAGCGATTGACCCAAGATGCGGAAACGATGATGAAAGTGGTATCTTCTATTGAATTAAAGGGATAATAACAGCTAATTGGTACCATATGTTGCTTTGAAACTCAAAGAAGCATAAAAACGAGTTGACGCGGTAAAACATCTTCACATTGGAGACCTCCGCAAGGGAAGCTGCAAAAGAAGTACTAAAAACAAGATAGTGGAAAGTCTTGTCCTGCTTTGCTAAACTCTATAAGAGAATATTTCCAACCAAAATTTTTAAATATTGCTGGAGGGTTTATAAATGGAAAAATTACAATCCGTTGAACAATTTGAATCGCTAAAGAATAGTGGAAGTCATGTCTTTTTATTTACGGCCGGATGGTGCCCGGATTGCCGTTTCCTTGAACCGTTTTTGCCGGAAATTGAAAATGAATATAAAGAATACACTTTTGTTTCCGTTGACCGGGACGAATTTATCGACTTATGCGGGGAACTGGATATTTTTGGCATCCCAAGCTTTGTTGCTTTTAAAGAAGGTCAAGAAATCGGACGTTTTGTCAGCAAAGATCGGAAAACAAAAGAAGAAGTGGAAAAATTTATGGATTCATTAAAGTAGTTCCTGAACGTCCATAATATGGAGTGATTCCTATGAAAATGTCGGTTACAACCTTGAAAAAAATTTTAGAACAACGTTTAGCAGGCGATAATCGGAAAATTACTTTCAATCGTGATAAAGATGAACTAAGGGTGGAAGATACAAAAATCAAAAAAGGAATTAATATTTCTTTACCACCAATTATCGGGAAATGGGAAAAAGAACGGGATCATGCTATTGATGAAGTTGTCTATTATGTAGAAGAAGCATTAAAAGCGA
The DNA here is from genome assembly GCF_000751775.1 of Caldibacillus thermoamylovorans. Classification (GTDB taxonomy): domain Bacteria; phylum Bacillota; class Bacilli; order Bacillales; family Caldibacillaceae; genus Caldifermentibacillus; species Caldifermentibacillus hisashii. The sequence continues at coordinate 5,185 of NZ_CCRF01000072.1, read as the reverse complement.
TGACGTCATCAATCGAATTGACCGGACAGGAGAAAAACATCTTTCCGGTCATTCGTTCCACCTCTTTTCCGAAAAGAACAGATACAGGTGGAGAAATGTTAGTGGATGAGCATACCGCGGAAACGAGGATTTATTATGCCCTAGATTTAGGCAATACATATCGACTAATTGATGAAAATATGTTAGCAAAAGAAAATTGGGAGCCGAACATGATCCGGGAAATGGCCAAGTTTAATTTACGATCACTTGCTAATCCGTTGAAAAAAGACTCCGTCCGCGGGAATGACTTTTATTTTTTAAATACGAATGACGGATATGATGCGAGCCGGATTTTGAATGAAAACTTATTGAAAGAAATGGAAGAAAAGGTTGAAGGGAAACTCGCTATCTCCATTCCCCATCAAGATGTTTTGATTTTTGCTGACATAAAAAATGATATCGGATATGATATATTGGCCCAAATGACGATGAGTTTTTTTACAAATGGGGCGATTCCAATTACTGCCCTCTCTTTTTATTATGAAGATGGGAAACTTGAACCGATTTTTATTATGGCCAAAAACCGGCCGATTAGAAAGGAGTAATCGAATGAACATTTTTTACAATAAAGAAGGAGTCGGCGATATATTTTTAATTTCGTTGAAGCCGGTAAATCATGCAAATTTTACATATGAGAAAAAAGATGATGTTGTAAAAATCGTAAACAGTGAGACAGGTGAGACAGCAGGGTTCAACCTTTTCAATGCCTCAAACTATGTTTCTTTTACTGTGACGAAAGGACTTGTAGACTTGACGGAGGAATTGGTGGCGAAATTAAATGAAATCATAAACAGTCACGGATTCACCGATCAGTTAACTGCTGATCTTTCACCAAAATTTGTTGTCGGTTATGTGAAAGAAAAGGAAAAGCATCCGCAAGCAGACAAATTAAGTGTTTGTAAAGTCGATGTTGGAACCGAAATATTACAAATTGTTTGCGGTGCGCCTAATGTGGATGCCGGGCAAAAAGTCGTTGTAGCTAAAATTGGTGCAGTGATGCCGAGCGGTCTTGTTATCCAACCTGCTGAACTTCGCGGTATATCTTCACAAGGAATGATTTGTTCAGCCCGGGAATTAGCACTTCCAAATGCTCCGGAGAAAAAAGGGATTCTTGTTCTGGAAGATACATATACGGTAGGAACTGAATTTAAATATTAAAAGCAGCTAAAAAACAAGATTAAATTGGCTGCAGTTGCAACTCAAGCGTCTTAAATTCTGGTAGTGTGTTATCACTGGTACTCCGCTTTTCAAATAAGAGGCAGAATCCTAAATCAAATATTACAATAAAATGGTTTAGTTTTGCATTTTAGAAAACCAATCAAATCGATGAAATACGTTCTCGTTGACATTTTGGAGCGAGAAATATTCTTTTTTGGCGACGAGCCTGAATCTCGTCACCGTTTTAAGGTGAAAAGTGCCTGTTTTTGGCGACGAGACCTATTCTCGTCGTCGTATTTGGGTGAAAATCTTGATTTTTTGGCGACGAGCCTGAATCTCGTCGCCGTTTTATGGTGAAAAACGCACTTCTTTGGCGACGAACCTGAATCTCGTCACCACTTTGAGGCGAAAAATGCTTATTTTTGACGACGAGCCTGAATCTCGTCACCACTTTGAGGCGAAAAATGCTTATTTTTGACGACGAACCTGAATCTCGTCACCACTTTGAGGCGAAAAATGCTTATTTTTGACGACGAGCCTGAATCTCGTCGCCGTTTTAAGGTGAAAAACGCACTTTTTTGACGACGAACCTGAATCTCGTCACCATTTTCCGGTGAAAAACGCACTTTTTTGGCGACGAGCCTGAATCTCGTCACCGTTTTAAGGTGAAAAATGCCCATTTTTGACGACGAACCTGAATCTCGTCACCATTTTCCGGTGAAAAACGCACTTTTTTGGCGACGAGCCTGAATCTCGTCACCGTTTTAAGGTGAAAAATGCTTGTTTTTGGCGACGAGGCCAAATCTCTCGTCAGTCACATTAATGCGAACCCCCCTTTCCTAGTTGAGGAATTTCTATTTCCTGAGCAAATGTAAAAAAATGATCAACTTGTAAAATGACTGCTTCAATTGTCATGTTAGTTTTACCCCCTTTCAACTTCATTTTATAGTAAAATGTTATTGTATGTTTTGAAAGAGAGTGATGGAAATGGATTGGTATAAAAAATGGTTTTCTTTTTACCAAGATGATGAGGATGAATGGCTAGGCCCAACTAACGATGCGGTTCAAAGCAAAGAGCTTAAGACAAAAGTAACATATCAATATCCAAAAAGTTCCACGAATCGGCCTTTAATTGAAAAGGGTGAGGGCAAACATATCATGCATCATCGTGCAAACATGAAAGAAGGTATGTCCGATATCCGTGATCTTTTACAGCGGCGCCACGAAGCTGATATTCGCCGGTATGAAAAGAAAAAGGAAAAGACATCCTCTGCACCGCAATTGGGACCCACCTCAAAACAAAATAATCAAGCATCTGAAGCAATTAGCAATGATGTTCATGAGGTTCGGCAAGAAAAGATTCATAAAAAGCGACCATTTCATCCAACTGAAATTCCTTCACCTATTTACGGGTTTCAAAGGAGAAAAAAACAGGATGACATCATTGAATTTGAACTGACCACTTTTGAGAGAAATGCAGAAAATAAAAAATTGTCTGGTCACGAGTTCCATGATGACCAAGATGAGATAAGGGAAACTGTTCAAAGCAGAGATCATTCAAATTTATATGAGGATGGTCAAGAAAAAGAACAAATAACAATCAATCAACTTCCCAATAGGAAGGAAAAACCGGATCAGCCGGAATATAGTCAGCAATGGGCTGCCACAAATAGTCAGATAACAGATAAAGAAAATTCCTTATCAATGAAAATAGAGGTACAGACGGAAAATAATGGTGATAAGTCAACCTCATTTCCGGATATGATCCAATCAAAACAATCTGACTTTGACACCGAAACACAAGATCTTTCTTCGTTGTCGCAGGAAGCAATCGGAAAAATGGAAGAAACAACTCCGGAACAAGAAAAAAATCAAGAAATTAACGATGATTTCATGAAAGCGGAGAGGACTGAAGCCCCCCTTTTAACGTCATCAGAAACAGCTGAATCCGGGGAAGATATACAACTGACCGAGTGGAGTATTGAAACAGATAAACCAGAGAAGCACTATTTGCAAGATGTCCCAACTGTAAATCAAGATTCCAAGCAACAAGAAGCGCTTGAATTCGAAAAAAATAATCAAGAGCCGGTCATGCGAGAAGATGAATTTGCCAAAGAACCGGATGATGACTTGAATAAGGAAACAGTCACTGTCGAGGAATTAACCGATACAGTGGAGATCGACCCAACAAATAACAATATGGAAAAGGTAGAGGCAAAAGAAATTCAAAAAGCAAAATCAATGAATGAACATAAGGAAAATGTTGCGAAAGAAAAACAATCTGGTAAACGAAACGATCAAGAACAAGCGACGAAACCGACAACGAAAAAACATCTTCCTTTCAATGTTCTTATGTTGAAAAAAGACCGGGAATTTTTGAAAAAGAAAGCGGAACAGCAAATTTTTCAACAAATGGCTGCTGCCGCTACAGAAACCAATACAGTTGAAGAACAGGACTATCAATTCCCGTCCCGTAATCTTTTAAATAAATTTACTTTTCAACAATCCAATGACGAGTGGATTGAGGATCAAAAAGCGATTCTAAACAATACGTTACGGAGTTTCCATGTCGGTGCGAAAGTCGTTGATGTTTCTGTCGGTCCCACAGTAACTCGTTTTGAATTATCCCCTGATATGGGAGTGAAGGTAAGTAAAATTACCAACTTGACGGATGACTTAAAACTAAGTCTTGCCGCGAAAGAAATTCGAATTGAAGCACCGATTCCGGGTAAACACACAATCGGGATTGAAGTACCGAATAAAATCAGCCGGCCGGTTTATCTGCGAGACATCATCGATCAACCGAGTTTCATTGATGCAAACTCTCCATTAACAGCGGCTCTTGGTCTCGACATTACGGGTAAACCGATTATGACCGATATTAAAAAAATGCCCCATGGTTTAATTGCCGGTGCGACAGGTTCCGGAAAAAGTGTTTGCATTAACACATTTATTATCAGTCTTTTATATAAGGCCAGACCTGAAGAAGTAAAATTATTATTAATCGATCCAAAAATGGTGGAGTTGTCTCCATATAACGGCATTCCACACTTAATTAGTCCCGTCATTACCGATGTGAAAGCAGCAACCCAGGCGTTAAAGTGGGCGGTCGATGAGATGGAAAGACGATATGAATTGTTTGCTCATTCCGGTGTACGTGACATTAGTAAATTTAACGAGAAGTGTGAAATGCAAGAACAAAAATTACCATATATTGTGATTATTATTGATGAATTAGCTGATTTAATGATGATGGCACCGGCTGATGTCGAAGAAGCGATTGCCAGAATTGCCCAAAAGGCTCGTGCATGTGGTATTCATCTGTTGATTGCGACCCAACGACCTTCTGTTGATGTCATTACCGGTTTGATTAAAGCAAATGTACCGACACGGATTGCTTTTTCCGTATCGAGTCAAATTGATTCCCGTACGATCATTGACATTAGTGGAGCGGAACGTCTGCTTGGAAAAGGCGATATGCTATTTGTGGCAAACGGAACGGCAAAACCGGTCCGCATTCAAGGTGCTTTTATTACAGATGAAGAAATTGAAAAAGTGGTTGACCATGTTCGGACCCAAGGTGAACCGAATTACTTATTTGAACAAGAAGAACTTATTAAAAAATCTGATTTAGCCGAGAATGATGAACTTCTTTATGAGGCTTGTGAATATGCATTAGAACAAGGAAATATCTCTACATCAAGTTTACAAAGACATTTTCGAATCGGCTATAATCGGGCAGCACGAATTATTGAATTGATGGAAGAAAAAGGCATGATTTCGGAGGCAAAGGGTAGTAAACCGCGTGATGTATTAATGACAAATAACGATTTAGACCAGTTGAAGGAGCTTCTATAAAGATGGAAACATGCAAATAAAATTGCAGAAACCGGGTCGACTGATCGAAAAATCCTACCGAACCGATTCAAAAAAAATTTTATAAAACTCGGCTTTTGTTGAAAATTTTAGGTTTGGCGGGCAAGGATAT
>NZ_CCRF01000071.1 GCF_000751775.1 Caldibacillus thermoamylovorans | reverse complement strand
AGATAAGCGATAGTTTTTTTGAAATGAAAATGCTATAATACATAAAGTGCGGTTCAGCGCATTATGTAGTGAACAATTCTAATTGGATTAGGGACAGGAAATTTTTGAAAGGCTGTTTTCGCCAACGGTCGTGAATATTTTACGTTACTTGCAAGCTTGGAAGCCGGCGAAAGTCTTTGCTTGAGCGAAAGGGTCGGTTCATTTTAAAAAATAACGAACTTTTGGAAAATGGCTTTTTGAAATTTGTACGAAACACGAAATAAGTTCTCTCATACATATAATGCATATTATATAGTGACATTGTTGGAGGTTCTAACATGACTATTTACCATTTTGTAGGAATTAAAGGATCCGGGATGAGTGCCCTTGCACAAATCCTTCATAATATGGGTTTCAAAGTCCAAGGATCGGACGTAGAAAAACATTATTTTACGCAAGATTCATTGGAAAAACTAGGAATTCCCATTTATCCTTTTAAAGAAGACAATATAAAACCGGGAATGACAATTATCGCGGGAAATGCATTTCCTGATTCCCACGAAGAGATTCAAAAAGCGTTGGCATTAGGACTGCCGGTCATACGTTATCATCGCTTTTTAGGAGATTTTATTCAAAATTATACAAGTATCGCAGTTACCGGTGCTCATGGGAAAACATCGACAACCGGGCTTCTTTCGCATGTCATGGAATTGGCAAAACCAACATCTTATTTAATTGGTGATGGAACAGGGAAAGGGGTTAAGGACGCCACTTATTTTGTTTTTGAAGCATGTGAATATCGTCGCCATTTTCTTTCATACTTTCCCGATTACTGTATTATGACAAATATAGATTTTGACCATCCCGATTATTACGCCAATGTAGAGGATGTTTTTTCTGCTTTCCAAGAAATCGCATTGCAGGTGAAAAAAGGAATTATTGCTTGCGGTGATGATGAGCATCTGCAAAAAATTCAAGCGAAAGTTCCGGTACTTTTTTATGGCTTCGGTGATGAAAATGATTTTCAGGCACGAAATATTGAAACGACACAGGAAGGAACAACTTTTGATGTCTTTGTTCGTAACAATTTCTATTCTTCCTTCTTCATTCCGTTATTTGGCGATCATAATGTATTGAATGCATTAAGTGTCATTACGATTTGTCATTATGAGGATATTGATGTTTCGATTATTCGTGAAGGGTTAAAAACATTTCATGGCGTAAAGAGGAGATTTACTGAAAAAAGAATTGGTTCGCAAATATTAATTGATGACTATGCCCATCATCCGACCGAAATCCGGGCAACACTAAATTCGGCAAGACAAAAATATCCGGATAGAAAATTGGTTGCCGTCTTCCAACCGCATACTTTTACAAGAACACAAACCTTTTTAAATGATTTTGCCAATAGTTTAAGTGCAGCTGATGAAGTGTTCCTTTGTGAAATTTTTGGATCGGCTCGGGAAAATCACGGAAATTTATCTATCCAAGATCTACAAGCCAAGGTTGATGGAGCACAAATTTTAGCAGAAGAAGATGTTGCCGAATTAGCTGATTTTGAAAACAGTGTTGTCTTGTTCATGGGTGCCGGGGATGTTCATAAATATCAAGAAGCCTATGAACGCTATTTGAAAAAAGAACATAAAACCGTATAAGGTGATAGAAAATTGGAAAGCTGTCTGACGGAGTTTTGCGATTCACTAACCGGAAGTTTGACCGGATTATTGGCTCGTTAAGGACCTGTTGGATGGCTTTTTTGTATATGGGAGAGCTTTTCGATACTTTCCAGGTACCGGTACGAAATATTTATTAAAAAATTAGTATATAGGCTCGATTCTTCTTTGTAAAAATGTTTTAATTGAAATAGAATAGAATGTAAAGATTGGTAAGAGAGGAAATAGAAGGGAGTTTTTCATAATGGAAGCGATTTTGTACATAAGTGTGGCTGTAGTGGCCGTTGCTTTTGTTGTATTGGTCATTTATATTATACAAACATTAAAATCATTAACACAAACGTTAAACCATATTTCACATACTGTAGAAAGTTTAGAAGGGCAATTGCAAGGGGTAACAAAGGAAACAGAAAATTTACTCAAAAAAACCAATGATTTGGCGGCTGATATCCAACAAAAGTCAAAAAAACTAGATTCTGTCGTCATAGCAGTAGAAGAAGTCGGACATACCCTTCAAGCATTTAATCGTTCAGTGAATAGTATTTCAAATACAGTCATTCAAAAAGTGGCAGATAATCAGGATAAAATTTCACAAATTATCAGCTGGGGCAAACTTGCCGGCGAACTGAAGGACAAATGGAGTGAAATTAAGGAACGCAGAAAACATAATAAGGAAGCAAATATTGTCATCGATAATCGAACAGAGTAGGAGGATGATGAAAATGGAAGAAAACAAAAAAGCGGAAACAAGGGAGACAAAGGATTTCTTAACAGGCGTGATTATCGGGAGTGTAATTGGTTCGCTCGCAGCTCTATTATTTGCACCAAAATCCGGAAAAGATTTACGTACCGAAATTCAATCAAAGGCCAATTTTGCTTTAGATAAAAGTGATCAAGTCAAGAATATTGTGATTCAAAAAGGCCATGATGTCCGGGAATTTGCCAATGATGCCAAAGAAAAATTAACGAAAGCTGTTCAAGAACAAACAAACTTCTTAGTCGGCGCCGTACAATCAATGACAAAAAAATCCGGAGATGAAGCCATCGAGGTGTTAGAAGATGCCAAGCAAACGATTGAGGAATTATCAAATGAAATTGATGAGAAATTGGCAGCTCTAAAAAATAAGGGGGATGAATAATTTGCCTCTCAAACAAATATACGAAGAAAGTGAATTTAAATTGATTCTGGAAAAGGAAAGTGCTTTCTTATTATTCAAACATAGTTTAACTTGTCCAATTAGCCGAGGTGCATTTGACCAATTTACTGCTTATTTGGAAGAACATAATGAAATCAACGGATATTATTTAACGGTCCAAGATAGTAGACCACTGTCCAATTTTATCGCAAACCATTTTGCAATTAAACATGAATCCCCGCAAATCTTTTATATTAAAAGCGGAGAGGTAAAGTGGCACACTTCTCACGGCGAGATAACGAAAGAAACGATAGAAAAATTTACCTTATAAGATCATATAATGAATAAGAGGAGAGGGATTGTCCTAAGGAAAGCCTGATTGGGACAGTCCTTTTCTTAAAATATACCCTCATCTCATATTGGTGGTGTCACTTAATAAGGCAGCTTCGTTGGCACAAATAGCATGTATGACCGCCAAATAACGAAAACCCGGCAACAATCTTTATCAAGGCAGGTGATTTTTTTGCAAAAGTGGAACCATTTCCCTATCCCATTCGCTATTATGGATGATCATGACAAACTCGTTTCATACAACCAAGCATTTGAATCATTGTTAACAGGATTAGGAAAGGATAAAAACATAACCGATTATTTACAAGTGGTCCCGAATCAATCAGACCCTAATTTATTAATGGCAAAAATCACCGGGAAAGATTATTTAGTTATTAAAAAACAAATCAAGCAAAATGAAAATCTATTAGTCGGAATTGAAACAAGCGGTGTCACCGATTTGCTCGAGGCATTGAATGATTTGAAACGACATAAGTATGAATTGGAAGCTATTTTTGAACATTCCTATGACGGCATTTATTTGACAAATCGGGAAGGAGTGACGATTCGGACAAATGCTGCGATTGAACGAATTACCGGGATCCCGAAACATTATTATCTTGGGAAAAATGTAAAGGACTTAGTGAGGCGAGGGATTTTAAAAAATTCCGTAACAGAAGAAGCATTGAAGAAAAAGAAAACGGTGTCATTTGTCCAAAAAAATTATATCGGAAATATTACGCTGCTAACAGGAACTCCGGTGCATGACAGTCAAGGGAATATTGATATGATTGTTACCAATATTAGAGACCTCACTGATTTGAATCGAATCCAAGCGGAACAAATTGATTATCTTAAAGATCATGAATTCCAGACGGAGTCCCCGCAACCAAAAAATGAATATGAGGAAAAGTATGGGATTGTTGTTCAAAGTGAGCAAATGTTGGCCATTTTTGAAACAGCGAAACGAATTGCTAATTTTGATGCAACCATCTTAATTTTAGGGGAAACCGGTGTCGGAAAGGATGTTTTAACAAATTTTATCTATGAAAATAGTGACCGAGCCAAAACTGGCAAGCTGATAAAAGTAAATTGTGGTGCTATCCCGCCGGAATTACTTGAATCCGAATTATTTGGTTACGAGGCCGGTGCCTTTACCGGAGCAAATCGGAATGGCAAACCGGGTATGTTTGAATTAGCGAATGGCGGTACATTGTTTCTTGATGAAGTAGCTGAATTACCATTAAATTTACAAGTTAAACTTTTACGTGTTCTGCAGGAAGGGGAAATCCAACGTGTAGGGGGAACGAAGCCGAAGAAGGTTGATGTTCATATTATTGCCGCAACAAACCGAAACTTACATGAAATGGTCGTACGGGGCGAATTTCGGGAAGACCTCTATTATCGACTCAATGTGATTCCGATTCATATTCCTCCGTTGCGTGATCGACGGGAAGATATATTGCCGCTTATCCATTTGTTTTTAAAAACATATAATCAAAAATATCAGTTGTATAAGGAATTTGATTACGAACTGATTGATTTTCTAACGGTGTATGATTGGCCGGGGAATATTCGTGAACTTTCTAATTTGATTGAACGATTAGTGGTTACCGTTTATCAAGATAAAATCGGAATTGATCACTTGCCAAAAGAATACCGTGCCTCGGAAATCGTTGGACGACAAACTCAACTTTCATTGAAAGAAGCCGTGGAAGATGTTGAGAGGAGGCTGTTGCGCCAGGCTGCGAAAAAATATCAAAATACATATGAAATTGCACGAGCGCTGCAAACAAGTCAGCCAACCGTCGTCCGCAAGTTGAAGAAATACAACATCAAAGTAAAAAATGAATAGTATGAAGGATTGAAAAACTGTTCCAACCCATTGTCCGGAACAGTTTTTTTCAATTTTGACAATTAAATTAAAATCATAGACTGAAACTATGCTTTCAGTCTGTTTACTTTGGCTTTCGTGTCAAAGTCGAGTGTTTTTTAATTCAAAAATGAATTATTCGATACAAAATTAAATCAAATAGAAACAAAGGAATATGGTTTAATAATTCATAATTGCATTACATTTTATCCCGCCTTGACGGGCAGTAAGTCCCCACCTCAAAATTTTAGAGTTACAAAGAAGATCGGTCGGGTATGTACTGCCCGTAAAGGTCCGATTGGTTCAACAAACCATCAGTGATGATAAAAACCCACTGATTTAAGTTTCACTTGATTATGCATATAGTCATCGTTTAAAAGTTGGCACACTACTTGCAATATAAAATTGTGACAAGAATTTGACAAATGAGGAAGTGACGGGAGTGGATTTTCAACTGGATGAAGATATTTTACTCTTGAAAGAAAATGTCAGAGACTTTATCCAAAAAGAGGTTGAAGCGGTTGCCGAGCAAATTGAAGCTGATGATAAAATTCCAAAACATATCATTGAGATGTCGAAGGAATTAGGCCTGTTCGGTTTAAGTATTCCGGAAAAATATGGCGGTCTGGGGATTGGGATGGTTGGGAAATGTGCGATCTATGAGGAAATTGGGCAAACTCATAACGGTTACACGACCTTAATTGGCGCCCATACAGGGATTGGCACTGTTGGACTCGTCGAATTTGGAAACGAACAACAAAAAGAAAAATATTTGCCTTTAATGGCAAGTGGTGAAAAAATCGGCGCTTTTGCGCTGACGGAACCGGAAGCCGGATCAAATGCCGCCAATTTGCAAACAACCGCAGTAAAAAAGGGAGATAAATATATTTTAAATGGAACAAAACATTATATTACAAATGCAACGGAGGCAGATATTTTTACTGTCATGGTGGTAACAAACCGCAGTAAAGGTGCTCGTGGAATAAGTGCATTTATAGTTGAAAAAGATTTTCCGGGATTTCACATCGGTGCGGTTGAACAAAAAATGGGATTACGCGGGTCTCATTCCGCAGAAATTATTTTAGAAGATTGTGAAGTTCCGGTAGAAAACATGCTTGGCGAAGAAGGGGAAGGGTATATAAATGCATTAAAAATCTTGACAAATGGTCGTGCCGGTTTGGCTGCCAGAAATCTGGGAAGTTGTCAAAAATTATTGGATATGGCCACAACGTACGCCTTAGAACGGAAACAGTTCGGGGTACCAATCATCGAACATCAAGCAGTCGCCCATATGCTTGCTGAAATGGCAGTCGAAATAGAAGCTTTGCGATCTTTTACATACCGCGTAGCTTGGATGGTGGACGAGAGAAAAAATGTCATTAAAGAAGCGGCAATGTTAAAACTATACGGTTCGGAAACTTACAACCGTGTTGCCGATAAAGCGCTGCAGATTCATGGTGGATTAGGGTATATTGCCGGATATCCGATTGAACGATTTTACCGAGATGCCCGGATTACAAGAATTTATGAAGGTACATCTGAAATACAGAAAAATATTATTGCAAAACAGTTAATGAAAGAGTACAGCTGAAAAAGGAGGGCGTAAATGGGGAACGAAGAAGTTGTTATTGTAAGCGCTGTCAGGACGCCGATTGGTACTTTTGGTGGCTCTCTCAAAAATATCAGCTCCGGACATCTGGCCGCACTCGTCATTGAGGAAGCAATCAATCGAGCAAGTATCCAACCGGATCAAATAGATGAAGTCATTATGGGAGAAGTCCGTCAAACAACCGAATCATCAAATGTTGCCAGGGTAGCAGCACTTAGGGCTGGGCTTCCCGAGACGACTCCTGCATTTACAGTTAATCGTCTTTGTGCTTCGGGAATGCAGGCTGTTGCATCCGGCGTCCAAGAAATTCTTCGCGGGGATGCGGAAATTGTCGTTGCCGGTGGAACAGAAAGTATGAGCCGTTCGCCGATTTATCTCCGTGGCGCCCGATTTGGCGATGAAACACCTTATTTAGTAGATTCCAATACAGAAGCGGGCCAGCAACCAACAGAGATTTATGGTGCTAACCTTGGCATGGGGATGACCGCTGAAAATGTGGCGGAAACATACAAGATTTCCAGAGAAGACCAAGATATTTTTGCCCTTGAGAGCCAGAAGCGGGCAAAAGCGGCAATTATGAAAGGGCGCTTCCAAGAAGAAATAATTCCTGTACAAGTGAACCGGAAAAAAGAGTCCTTTCAGTTCACTCAAGATGAACATCCAAGATTCACGACAACCTTGGATAAGTTGGCAACATTAAAACCGGCTTTTAAACCAAACGGGACTGTGACAGCGGGAAACGCATGCGGTAGGAATGACGGTGCAGCGGCGCTTGTCATGATGAAGCGGCAAAAAGCTCAAGAATTAGGGTTAAAACCGTTAGCCAAAATTGTCGATTGGGCTGTTTCCGGTGTGTCTCCTGAAATTATGGGAATTGGACCGGTTCCCGCAGTGAAAAGGTTGTTAGCTAAACAAAACAAATCCATTCAAGATATTGATCTTTTTGAACTGAATGAAGCTTTTGCCTCACAAGCATTGGCATGTATTCGTGAACTATCCCTTGATTATGAAAAGGTAAATGTAAACGGTGGTGCGATTGCCTTGGGACATCCGGTCGGGGCAACCGGTGCTAGAATCCTAACGACCCTTCTCTATGAGATGATAAAACGGCAACAACAATTTGGTATCGCTACATTGTGTGTTGGCGGGGGGCAAGGCATGGCGATGATGATTGAGTTGCTTTAGAGTCCATAAATAATCGGCACTGAAAAGCTTATCGGCAGACTTTATTAAAGAATTGCCAAAAACAAGTTTTAAAGAGCAGCCTGTAAAAGTATAGAGCGATCGTTTTTACAGACGCCATAAATTTTAATAAAGGAGAGATTTTTTATGCATTTACGTCTTACGGAAGAACAAAAAATGGTTCAAGAAACGATTCGTAAATTTGTCGAAAAAGAACTAATCCCATTGGAAAATGATGTGCTAAGAAATGAGCGGGAAGGAAGACCAAGCTTGCCGCAAGAAAAAGTAAAAGAACTTCAACTTAAAGCGAAAAATGCAGGATTTTGGGGAATTAATACACCTAGTGAATATGGCGGGGCTGACCTCGGCCAAATGATGCAGGCAATCGTTACCATGGAGATTTCAAAAACGTTTGTTCCATTCAGTTTCGGCGGTTCAGCTGATAATATTCTTTACTATTGTAACGAGGAACAAAAAAAGAAATATTTAATCCCGACAATTAACGGAGAGAAAAAATCTTGTTTTGCCATGACAGAACCGGGTGCCGGCAGTGACACAAGAAATATAAAAATGACTGCGGTAAAAGACGGGGACGAATGGGTTTTAAACGGGGAAAAAACATTTATTACCGGTGGGAACGAAGCCGATTTTGTTATGGTCATTGCCATTACCGATAAAGAAAGGCATGCAAAAACAGGAAGAGAAGGGGTTACCTGTTTTATCGTCGACCGTGATATGGGCTGGCGCTCGGAATATATTCACACAATGGGCGAATGGGGACCGGCCAGTTTAATTTTTGAAAATGTCCGCGTACCGGAAGAAAATATTTTGGGAGAATTGCATGGTGGCTATAAACTTGGTTTGGAATGGATCGGTTTTGCCAGATGGATTGTCGGTGCCCGGGCAGTCGGTGCGGCAGAACGATTATTACAAATGGCAATTGATTATGCAAAAGAACGGGTCACTTTCGGAAAGCCGATTGCCGAACGTCAAGCCATTCAATGGATGATTGCCGATTCCGCCGTGGAAATTGAAGCGGCCAGATGGTTGGTGTTAAACGCTGCTTTTACCCTTGATCAAGGAGAAGATAACCGCCATTTAGCTTCAATGGCAAAATTATACGGGTCAAATATGGGAAATCGGGTAGTTGACCGAGTTTTACAAATTCATGGCGGTATGGGCTATACGAAGGAGTTGCCGATTGAACGTTGGTACCGGGAAGCAAGATTATGGCGCATTTACGACGGTACGGATGAAATCCAGCGTATGATTATTTCTCGGAATCTATTAAAAGGTCATGTTCATATCGGGGATTTTATTTGAGACAATGATTAGTCGGTAAAAAGAGCTGGAAACAATAAAATTCAATTGGAGGTCGAAAATATGAGTAAACGTTTTGAAGGAAGAGTGGTATTTGTTACAGGAGGCAGCCGCGGCATCGGAAAAGGAATAGCAAAACTTTTCTTGGAGGAAGGTGCTAAAGTAGCCATTATTGATATAAATCAGGAAGCATTGAATGAAACAGCCAGTGAATTTGCTCAATCGGGATTCGATATTTATACAAAGGCAGCTAATGTCGTCAACGCCAATGAAGTAGAAACTGCCATGCAAGAAGTTGTCGAAAAGTACGGGTCGCTCGATATTCTTGTTAACAATGCCGGAATTATCCGTGACAATTTACTATTTAAAATGACGGACGACGATTGGCAACAAGTGATGGATGTTCATTTGAAAGGGTCATTCAATGCGGCACGGGCGGCACAAAAATATATGGTAGAAAGAAAGTATGGGAGAATCATAAATATATCATCCACATCTGCTCTCGGTAACCGAGGTCAAGCCAACTATGCCACGGCAAAAGCAGGTTTACAAGGGTTTACAAAAACATTGGCCATTGAGCTGGGAAAATATGGGATTACAACTAATGCAGTTGCGCCGGGATTTATTCAAACAGAAATGACAAAAGCTACTGCCGAACGAATCGGGGTACCGTTTGATGAGTTTGTGAAAGCAGCAGCCGCAGAAATTCCGGTCCAAAGAGGCGGGAAACCGGAAGATATTGCCAATGCTGTCGCGTTTTTTGCCGATGAAAAATCATCTTTCGTAAACGGTCAAGTCCTGTATGTTGCCGGCGGACCAAAAGCATAAGGGGGAAAAAGTATGTCAAAAGAATGGATTGGCAAGACATCAAACAAAGTGAAAAATACCGTTGATCGATTACTCGTGAAACGGTTTGCTGAATCAATCGGTGATTTGCATCCAATTTTTGTCGATGAAACATACGGGGAAAAGTCAAAGTATGGCGTGAATATCGCGCCGCCCACATTCCCAAGGGTATTCGACTATGGCGTATTGGAAGGAGTCGATCTTCCAATGAAAGGGTTAATTCATGGCGAAGAAACGTATCAATATGAACGTCCGCTCCTTGTCGGTGAAGAGGTATATTGTTATACGATTATTCAGGACTATTATGAAAGGAAGGGAAAAAGTGGCGACATGGGTTTTGTGGTCATCAAACGAGTGGGCGAGGATGCAAAAGGTAATATCATTTTTACTGAAATCCAAAATGTTATTATTACAGAAGCCGTACGAAAGGGGATAAATGTGTGAAAACAATGACAGAATTTAAACCCGGAGAAACCTTGAAAGTGACATTAGCCCCGGTATCAAGACTGGATTTAATTAAATATGCCGGAGCTTCCGGTGACTTCAACCCGATTCATACGATTGATGAGGAAGCAAAAAAAGCAGGGTTACCGGGTATCATTGCACATGGTATGTGGACGATGGGAAACTTAGGCAAACTATTCACACCTTTTTTAGAAAAAGGTTTTATCAAGGAATATAAAGTTCGCTTTGCAGGAATGGTTTTTCTTGATGATGTATTGACATTAAAAGCGGAGTTAGCAGAAACGAGCGGAAATGATCTGTTTTTCAATGTTAAAGCTGTTAAAGAAAAAGGCCAAGAGGTTGTCAAGGGAAGCGTTCATTTTAGGCTATATGATGCAGTATGATTTCTGTTGAAACGATCGGCAAATAGGCAAGCTTAAAAATTGTCGTTTGATTTTCGTATGAAGAGCCGGATAAAAGGTTCCAACGTCCGGCTTTCTTCCAAATACGATTGAAATGAAAGCGGAGGTGAGTCGGGTGGATTTTATGTATTCCGAGAGAGTGCAAGAATTTCAGAAAAGATTAACAGAATTTATGGATGAATTTATTTATCCAAATGAAAAAGTTTATGAAGAGCAATTAAATGAATATGACCGTTTTGCGACTGTTCCACCGATAATGGAGGAATTGAAGCAAAAAGCGAAAGAACGAGAATTATGGAATTTATTTTTACCGGATAGTAAGTATGGTGCCGGATTATCAAATCTTGAATATGCCCCGCTCTGTGAAATTATGGGAAGGTCGCCAATTGCACCGGAAGTATTCAATTGCTCGGCACCGGATACCGGTAATATGGAAGTGCTTGTCCGATACGGAACAGAAGCACAGCAGGAACAATGGCTAAAACCACTTTTAAACGGGGAAATCCGTTCTTGTTTTTCCATGACCGAACCGGATGTTGCTTCATCCGATGCGACAAATATCCAAGCAAGTATTGTTCGCAATGGGGACCATTATGTTATTAACGGAACGAAATGGTGGTCATCCGGTGCAGGTGACCCAAGGTGCAAAATCGCCATCGTTATGGGGAAAAGTGACCCAACTGCGCCGAAACATAAACAGCAGTCGATGATTCTCGTCCCGCTGGATACACCCGGAGTTACCGTCAAGCGAGTGTTAACTGTTTTTGGCTATGACCACGCCCCACATGGTCATGCGGAAATTGAATTTAAAAACGTTCGCGTTCCCGCAACGAATATATTATTAGGTGAAGGAAGAGGATTCGAAATTGCTCAAGGGCGGCTTGGACCGGGGAGAATTCATCATTGTATGCGGACGATCGGTGCCGCGGAAAGAGCGTTGGAACTCATGGTCAAACGTATCAGGGAACGGGAAACATTTGGAAAAAAATTGGCGGACCAAGGGGTAATACAAGAATGGATTGCCAACGCAAGAATGGAAATTGAGCAAGCAAGATTGTTGACTTTAAAAGCAGCATACATGATGGATACGGTTGGCAATAAAGCAGCTAAAGCAGAAATTGCCATGATTAAAGTAGTTGCCCCAAATATGGCATTAAAAGTGATCGACCGAGCCATTCAAGCTTTCGGAGCAGCCGGTGTCAGCCAGGATACACCACTTGCTGCAATGTATGCCAATATCCGGACACTCAGACTTGCTGACGGACCGGATGAAGTCCATCGCCGTACCATTGCCAGAGAAGAGTTGAAAAAATACAGTTTAATGTCATAAATGTATTTGGACTCACAGTAACTTTCCAACGGCTAATCATTGTTATCACAGCGGTAACGGTGATGATCTTATTAACCATCTTTTTAAGAAAAACATTTATCGGTGCAAGTATTATTGCAATGGCTCAAAATCGCGAGGGGGCATCACTAGTGGGCATTAATACCAATCGGGTAACTATGTTGACATTTTTCATTGCCGGCGCTCTTGCAGCCATTGGCTCATCATTGACAGCACCGATTAACCTTGTTTTTCCTTCAATGGGTCACCTCGTTATTTTAAAAGCATTCGTCATTATCATTATTGGCGGGATGGGAAGTGTTCCCGGGGCGATTCTCGGCGGGTATATTCTCGGATTTACCGAGAGTATCGGTGCAACTTATATATCAAATGATTATAAAGATTTAATAGCGTTTATCTTACTTGTTATTATTTTGACCGTAAAACCTCAAGGAATTTTTTCAAGGGGGGAGCAAAGTTGAGCATGCTGATGAATATCCTCTCCTTTGAATGGGAAAAATAATGGAAGATACCTTTCAAAGGAGAGAATACTTAAATGAGCAAACAACTTCCGCAAAATCCGACCTCTTATTGGCAGGATAGTGTGCAGTTTCCTGCGTTCCCTTCCATAAACGAAGATATAGAAGTCGATGTAGCAATTATCGGTGGCGGTATTACCGGAGTTACTTCGGCGTATTTATTAACCCAAGAAGGTTTAAAAGTCGCTCTTGTCGAAGCGGACCGGTTAATGACCGGCACAACCGGAAACACGACAGCAAAACTAACTGTGCAACACGGTTTGTTTTATGATGAACTAATCAGCCATTTTGGTGAAGAAAAGGCTAGGCTTTATTATCAGGCGAATAAAGAAGCGATGGAGTTTGCCAAAAGTTTAATTGAAAAGCATCAGATTGAATGTGATTTAAAGATAGAGGATGCCTATGTTTTTACCGAAAATGACGAAACGGCCAGTCAATTGAAAAAAGAAATGAAAGCCTATGAAAAATTAGGGATTCCCGGAAAATTAGTTGAAGAAACCGCGTTGCCGTTCAAGGTAAAGCAAGCCTTAATCATGCCGGAACAAGCCCAATTTCATCCGTTAAAATATTTGCGTGTACTTGTTGAAGTGTTAAAACAAGCCGGTTGTCTCATTTACGAGCAAACCGTTGCTTCGAAAGTAGAGATGGGTGAAGCTCCAAAAGTATTGTTAAAAGATGGTCATACGATCACTTGTAAATATGTGTTAAGTTGCTCGCATTTTCCATTCCATGATGAAGGTTTTTATTTTGCCAGAATGTATGCGGAACGTTCCTATGTTGTCGGAGCATTAGTAGAAGATGACTTTCCGGGCGGTATGTATATCAATGCCGAAAAACCGACGAGATCAATCCGCTACACACCATACCAAAATGAGAAACTCATCATTATCAGCGGTGATCATCATAAAACCGGACAAGGAGAATCAACAGATAAACATTATCAAAACTTACAAACCTACGCGGAAAACACGTAAAGTGAAGGAATTTGTCTATCGCTGGAGTGCTCAGGATTACTCGACCCTCGATAAAGTCCCGTTCATCGGTTATCTGACGGATTCGAATCGGAACATATTAGTGGCGACCGGATTTCGTAAATGGGGAATGACTCATAGCCATGTCGCAGCACTCCTTTTTCGCGACTTGATTTTAGATAAGGAAAATCCGTATGAGACCTTGTACGTGCCGTCAAGATTTGTCACCGATCCTTCTGTAAAACGAGTCATTCAAACAAATGTCGATGTTGCTAAACATTTAGTAAAGGGGAAGTTGAAAAAGCCGACGAAAAAAGTGGATGATTTAAAAAATGAGGAAGGTGCCATCGTTCAAGTTGACGGGAAACGCTGCGGTGCCTATAAAGATAAGAATGGAAAGCTGTTTTTGGTCGATTCCACCTGTACACATATGGGTTGCGAAGTCAAGTGGAACAGCGGTGAAAAAACTTGGGACTGCCCTTGCCACGGATCCCGCTTTGCCATCAATGGAGATGTTGTGGAAGGACCGGCAGAACGACCGTTAAAACAAGTTCAAGAAGGGGATTTATAAAGGCATCAGTGGAAATAAGTACCCCACCTAAACGGCCAGTAGACCTCATCGAAAAGACTTTCGAGTTGACAAAAATGGTGGGTGGGGCGATCAACTACCCGCAAAGGTCCGATTGGTTCAACTAACCATCAGTGGGAAGAATCCCCCTGATGGAAGTTTCACTTTATCCCGCA
Source organism: Caldibacillus thermoamylovorans (assembly GCF_000751775.1). Taxonomy (GTDB): domain Bacteria; phylum Bacillota; class Bacilli; order Bacillales; family Caldibacillaceae; genus Caldifermentibacillus; species Caldifermentibacillus hisashii. The sequence goes on along the minus strand of NZ_CCRF01000071.1, from coordinate 13,137 downwards.
CAAACGGTCACTAAATCTTCCTCCTAAGTCTTAAGTGGAATCAAAGATGTAAAGGAGGAAGATAAGTGCCCGTAAGTGCCCGATTGGTTCAACTAACCATCAGTGGGAAGAACCCCACTGATGGAAGTTTCACTTTATTCATTACTATGTTTTGCCAACCATTTAATTTCCAATTGATCTCCCGGTTCCAGTTCCTCGATAAAAGTCGCTTGTTCGCCGTTTTTTAAAATAAGGTAGTCACCATTTGGGTTCGACGGCAGTTCGAAATCGGCAAAACGAAATACGTCTTGAAAAATAAATGGTTTATAAGTAATATGCTCGACAATCAAAGAATCTTTGTTATAAATGCGGCTCGTTTTTTCCAGTTCTATCCCGTCCCGTTTAATGACGGTTATTTTTTTCTTTAACAGGACATCTTTCCCGTTAAATGTAATCGGTAAAGATGTCTCCAATTGCCAATTTAGTAGAAATGCAAGTTCTTCCACAGTCGGGGGAGCAGCTTGAATAAACTCAATTACGTCCTTGTCAGCAAACGGGGTATTCAACGGGACCTCTTTTCCATTTTTCAACACTTTATCCGATTTTTGAGGAATTGTCGTCTCTTGGTCATTAATTTTCAAAATAAATGGTTCGGGTACTAAATGTAATTGACTTAATAAATTTTGGACTGTGTTTAACTCACGCCATTCAATTATATCCCGATCTTTAATGATATAATCTTCTGTAACGGTCTGACCGTTCACCTTTGCAGTTGGTAAAATTTCATAGTGATCCCCATTAAAGGTAATGTTTTTTCTGAAATCATTCAATAAATCTTTTAAAGCTAGTTCGACACTTTTTCCGTCATTGCCTTTCTCCGCCGATATGATATCGCCATCATTAACATAGTCGTCAAGAGAACAAGCCTGCCCGTTTTTTAATAATAGTGGCGGTGAACCGAATGAACCGCTGATGGTCATTGCCTTGCCATTTACAGTGATGATTTTGGCGAGACCCGGTTTTCCGTACAATTGACTTAATTTTACACCGGCTTGGATAAGACAATCGCCTACCGTTAATTTTTTTACTTCGAACATGCGAACAGGGATTTCGTTAACATAAACCGTTTTAAATTGAAGCGGGTTTTGCTTAGCATAAACAGCAATGCCAATCGGTGTAATCATTTCCGGACCGGTAACTTCGACGCCTTCTAGTGGTAAATTTTGGATGGCATCAATGCCGCGAATGGCCACTCGGTTTTTCGGTAAATTTAATTTTTCAGCAACTCTTTCATCAAGACCGGGCGTTAAACTTCCGCCTCCAATTAACATGACTGCCTTGGGTGACTTGAGACCGTTGAGCCGGAAAATTTCTTCCGTTATTTTTGTCGCTAAATGATCAATGGCGGGGGAAATAGATTGTATGATTTCCGCTCGTTCCATCGTTTGTTCGAAACCTAAAATATCTTTGATGGTGACCGTAGCTTGATCGGTTAATTGAATTTTCACTTCTTCGGCCATCGGGAAATCTAATAAAAATTGATCACTGATTGCTTCGGTAATTTCATCTCCGGCAACCGGAACCATCCCATAATTGACAATGGTACTTTGATCTGTAATGGCAATATCAGATGTACCTGCTCCGATATCAACAAGGGCAACATTTAACCGGCGCATCGAAGGCGGAATGAGAACGTGGATGGCTGCAATGGGCTCAAGTGTCAGCGCCTCAATATCGAGATTGCATCGTTTCAATGCCGTAGCTAAGGAATCGATGACAATTCTCGGCAAAAACGTCGCAATAATATCAACAGATGCCTCATTTCCAATTTGGTCGATTAAACTCCCGATCTTCTGACCATCTAAATAATAATATAAAACAGAATAGCCAACACAAAAATACTCGGCATTCACATCGTCAAATTTATTTTTTATTTGCTGTTCCGCTTTTTGGATCGCCATCAGCTCAAGGTGGATAACATCGTCTTTTTCCAACTTTCGTCCTTTAATGGAAACGGTTGCCGACGCTTCTTCCGTTTTCAGCGATCGACCTGCTGCAGCGACACAAGCTTTCGTTAGCGGACCGAATTCTTCTTCTAATTCTTTTTTTACTTCACCAATTATATGGGCAACAGCCGTAACATCGTGAATTTGACCGTCGAGCATTGCCCTTTGTTTGTGTTCTTTCATGACCACTTTTTTTACAACAAAAGCTTGTTCTGCTTTTTCTAATATGATCCCGACTATAGATCTTGTTCCGATATCTAAAGCAAAAATTTGATTATTTTCCCTCATCAAAACACCTCTTAACCTAGGAAGGGATATTATAAAGTCTTTTACCAAATAGCCTTACACACCAACTGTTCCTGCTACTTGCAATTTACCATAATTTTAGGATAATATAAAGTGACTTATCATTCACTAAAAAATATCTATTTTTCGTTAAAAATTCCTTTTTTACTAAAAAAATATACGTTTAAGCTAAATATGTGCTATAATGAACATTATCCCTTTTGTCTATTTTAACAGAAGGGATTTTTAATGATATAAATGCCAGACCAAAATAAATTATTTATGAACCCGAAAAGTTAAGAATTCTAAAACTAAATAGGGTAAAATAAGTAAAAGGGATACTTAGCCTTTTTGAAATCGGCATAAAAAAGATGATACGAAACAATGGATAAATTCATTTAGGAAAAAGGAGTTGTCGAAAGTGAATAATATTACAATTTATGATGTGGCAAGGGAAGCAAATGTGTCTATGGCTACGGTATCACGGGTAGTTAATGGCAATCCGAACGTGAAACCCGCCACAAGAAAAAAAGTTATGGAAGTTATTGATCGTTTAGGGTATCGCCCTAATGCTGTGGCAAGAGGTCTTGCAAGTAAGCGAACAACAACGGTCGGTGTGATAATCCCCGATATTTCGAGTACAAACTTTTCAGAAATGGCTCGTGGGATTGAAGATATTGCCATGATGTACAACTATAATATTATTTTAAGTAATTCAGACCAAAATAAAGAAAAAGAATTTCATTTACTTAATACGATGCTCGCAAAACAAGTGGACGGGATTATTTTCATGAGTGGCAATGTAACCAAGGAACATGTGGAAAAATTTGAAAAATCATCGGTACCGATTGTGTTAGCCGGATCTATTGAAGAAACAGGGAAACTCCCGTCTGTAAATATCGATTATGAACAGGCGGCATATGATGCAACGACCTATTTTATTAACAAAGGGCATAAAAAAATCGGTTATGTGTTTGGTCCGTTACAAGAACCGATTAATGGTGTGAAAAAGATGGCCGGTTTTAAACGGGCATTGACTGAAGCGGGAATTGAATACGATGAAAATTATGTATTTGACGGCGATTATACGTATGATTCGGGTATCGAAGCCGCGGAAAAATTATTGGAACTGGACGAAAAACCAACAGCCATTTGTGTTGGTACCGATGAAATGGCCATTGGTGTCGTTCACGGCCTACAAGATAGAGGTTATAAAATTCCGGAAGATATTGAAATTATTTCTGCCAATAATACTCGGTTGGCTGTAATGGTTCGCCCGCAATTAACAACTATTGTTCAACCTTTATATGATATTGGTGCTGTTTCCATGCGGTTATTAACGAAATATATGAATAAAGAAGAAGTAACCGATCATGTAGTCGTTCTTCCGCATCGAATTGAAGTTCGCAACTCAACAAAATAAGAATTGTACCGATATAAAAGGAAGAAAGAAAAGGAAAGCGGTCCGGATAAGCTTATCCAAAAAAGCTTTCCTGTTACGGTATTACATACAGAAAAAAAATCCTTTTATAGCGGGAGATGGATATGAAACGTTTTGATATTTTAACGCCCTTTGGCATAATTTTGGGGATTTTGGTGTTTGCGTTTGGTGTAATATCCTCAAAAGGTGTCAATGGTTTTCTAAAGTTTATTGATATACCTTCTATCATTATCGTTTTTGGTGGATTAACAGCGGCATTATGTATCAGTTTTCCGTTGAAAGAATTAAAATTAATGTTTGTCGTAATTAGACAAGCCTTCTCGCATCAAGATTTCCAACTCGGCAAATTAATTGATTTATTTGCTCATTTATCAGATCGTGCCAGGAGAGATGGATTACTTTCTTTGGAAGTAGAAATTGAAAAAGTGGATGATCCTTTTATTAAAAAAGGAATACTTCTGGCTATCGACGGAATTGATCCGGATATCATTATCGATATCATGACTGCAGAAATTTCCGCCATGGAAGAACGGCATCGAAAAGGAAGAAGCATTCTGGAAAAAGCCGGTGAGTATGCACCTTCTTGGGGGATGATCGGGACATTGATCGGACTCATCCTTATGCTGAACGATTTAAACGACCCGGATAGTATCGGACCGAGTATGGCTGTTGCGATTATAACAACTCTATACGGTTCCCTGTTAGCAAATTTATTTTTCTTGCCTCTCGCGGCAAAATTAGCCGATAAAACAGAGCAAGAAGTATTTGTTAAGCAAGTCATTGTAGAAGGGATTATTGGTGTCCAGTCAGGTCAAAATCCGAAATTGCTTACTGAAAAATTATCGGCATTTATTTCCCAATCGGACTTGAAACTCACCTCAGAAGAATATCCCGGTGAGGAGGGATAAGAATGAGACGTAAAAAGTCGAAACCCTCCGGAAAAGGTGCTCCCTTATGGTTGGTAACCTATTCTGATTTAGTTACTTTAATCCTTGTTTTCTTCATTTTGCTATTTGCCATGTCCCAAGTGGATATTCAAAAGTTTGAAGCGTTGTCAAAGTCATTAAAAGAACGACAAATATTTGATTTTTATCCTTCTGCCATTCCCCTTGAACCTTCTTCGGATCAAACGATTGAGGGAGAGGAAGAAGATGGCGGAAAGGATAAAGAACAGGAACTGCCAAAAAAAGGGGACCGTCTTGATCAATTGTTAGCGGAAATAAACGGCTACATTCAAGAAACCGGATTAAAGGATGTTGTTGTTGCAACGAGAACGGAACGGGGGATTGTCCTTGTCCTTCCTGAACAAATCATCTTTGAATCAGGGGCGGCAGAAATCTTGGACAATGCTGTTCCTTTTTTGGAGCGTGTATCATCGCTGTTAATAAAAATTCCTAACGTGGTGAAAGTGGAAGGACATACAGATAATCGACCAATTCATAATGCAAAGTACCCGTCCAATTGGGAATTGTCATCAGCCAGAGCCAGCAGTGTTATTCGCTATTTTATTGATATCCACCATATGGCGCCGGAGAGATTTATTGCAACCGGATATAGTGACACAAGGCCGGTGGCTCCGAATGACGGTCCTGAAAACTGGGAAAAAAACCGCCGTGTCGAGATTGTTATTATGGATCCTGCCTATGATGATAAAGAAGACGGAAACTAATACTAGAAATGAACAAGATCAGCAATATTAAAGGCCCGAATGGTGGGGAGCATGCCATTTTTTTGAAAAACTCATCATTATCGGGCCTTTTTTCCCGCACAAACGGTCACTAATCTTCCTCCGATGCCAGGAAGGGAAATCAAGGATGTTAAGGAGGAAGATAAGTGTCCGTAAGAGCCCGATTGGTTCAACTAACCATCAGTGGGGATGAAGAACGCCCCCTGATGGAAGTTTCACTTTATCCTACAGCTTACTGTTTTGAATAATTTTTAAAGCCATCGCAACCACTTGTGCATTTTTTTCTTCAATCTCTTTTTTTCTTGGAATGACCGGAACCATATTCACCGGGTCCATCCATTCTGTCGGTAAAGGAACAGGTGATTGAGCGGTCCATTTTTCCAACCAATCTTCCGGCAATTTCCCAGTTGCTTTATCCCGTTGATTTGTCATCTCTAACCAAATAAACGACCAAGCTCTGGGAACAACTCGCCAAATATCATAGCCGCCCCCGCCAACAGCGATCCATTTCCCATCACAGTATTTGTGAGCGATTTCATGGGCTAACTTCGGGATTTCTTGGTAAATTTTGATGGAAGCTGACAAATGCGTTAATGGATCATAGTAATGCGCATCAGCTCCGTTTTGCGACACAATAATATCCGGTTGAAAATATTCTACAACCTTTTCAACGGATGTCTTATAAGCATGCAGCCAAGATTCATCTTCAGTAAAAGCATCCAAGGGGATATTGAATGTAAATCCATAACCTTGACCGGTCCCGCGTTCATGTACTTGCCCCGTACCAGGGAAAAGATATCGCCCTGTTTCATGAATGGATAATGTACAGACGTCAGGGTCATCATAAAATGCCCACTGAACCCCATCCCCATGATGTGCATCTGTATCAATATAAAGAACTCTTACATTATATTTTTGCCGTAAATAAGCAATGGCAATTGAACAGTCATTGTATATACAAAAACCGGAAGCTCGCCCGCGAAATCCGTGATGCAATCCACCGCCGAGATGCAAGGCATGATCACTTTTCCCTTCCATAATCGAATCGACCGCCGTAATCGTACCACCGACAATGAGACTGCTTGCTTCATGCATATTTGGAAAAATCGGTGTATCCTCCGTACCTAAACCGAAATTGTTTGCCCTGTCCATCGGTAATTCTTGTCTTCCGGCTCTTTTTACCGCTTCGATAAAATCTTCATCATGAATTAATTGTAATTCATCATCACTCGCTTTTCGGGGCGGTACGATTTGTTCATCTGAAAGCGCTTGTATTGATTTCAACAAATCAACCGTTAACTCCAGTCTTTTTTGATTGAACGGATGATGTTGATTAAATTTATAGGACAATAACTCCGGCGAATACACAAAAGTAGCATTATTTTTCATAGGTCATCCCCGGAAAATTTGGCCATAAAACCTCATATTTTTCTGCTTTTAACTTTTCAATGATTGGAAGCGGATTAATTGTATTCAGCCGGAAAACAATAATTTTTTTATCCTGTTCCTTTTTATCCGGGTAAAGGTGGACACTTTCAATATTTACGCGAAAGCTGTTAAAAATCTCTAATACTTTTGATAAATTGCCCGGTTTATTGGACATACGGATTTCAACGAATGAGCCAGGTTGATCGGCTCCGGTTAACTTTACAAAGGTAAAAAGCACATCGGTTTCTGTTATAATGCCGATTAATTTCCCGTTTTGAACAACAGGCAGGCAACCAATTTGATATTTATAAAAGTATGCAGCTACTTCCTCAAGAAAATCAAGCGGATGTACGGTGATGACATCTTTCGTCATAATGAGACGAATCGGTTTATCGAAAATTCCCGAATCATTCCCTTTGGAAAAGATTGACGGAACTGCTGAACGAATATCTCTGTCGGAAACGATCCCAATGCAACGATTTTGTTCATCAACAATTGGAATATGCCGTATTTGATTATTTTCGATCAAATAGATGGCGGATTGAATCGAATCGTTTTCTTTTAATGTAAATACATTTGTTTTCATCACTTCTTCAACAAGCAAAAGAATTCCCCCTTATACGTAACGTTCCACTAGGATGTAAAAAATTTGTCTTGATTATAATCAAAGCATACATTCCTTCCCTTTAACCGATCCTCGATTTCCCGTTTTTCCTCTCTTGCCTTGTTTCTCGTACAATCCATGTAAAAATTTTTCGCCTTCATCTGACTTCAGCCTTCGCTTTAGTACATAAACCGATTCCTGAAACGAAGACGATCAAATTTTTCAATCGAGGCTTGGTCGACCCGTTTTCCGATTCTCACCATCAAGCAGTTTGCCGGATGGGAACAAATTTCTGGATCATCGGTGGCAAACCAAACAAGACCGCCGGCATTCATCATCTTTTCCATGATTTTCCGATATTCCCACACATTCAGACCTGTCCCCTTCAAATCCCAATGCCAATAGTATTCAGTGGTAATAATGATATAATCTTCCATCGAATCATCCATCATGGCAACAATTAATAATTGTTTTCCTACAGCCATCCCTCGATATGGTGCAGCAACCTCAATCGCACCTAATTCTAGTAAATTATCCATTTTTTCCTCTGACCATCTTTCCAATGGATCAGGATAAAGGAAGGTGGCATAACCAATTACCGTATCTCCGTCTCTCGCAATAATAATTCTGCCTTCCGGGAGGGCGGCGATTGAAACAAGCGCTTTTTTTTGTTCGTTAGCCGGTCGAAACGCCACTAAACCTTCATGAAAATGGTATTTGGAAAGCGTTTCTGAAGGTACAGGGCCTTCAATAATTAAAGTCCCTTTTTTCGTTTCCCACTCTTTGTTATAGTAGGTTTTCTTATGTTCCAAAATATCACCTCATACGAATTTAATTCTATTATACTTGAAAGTGGTTTCAAAAAGCGAGCGAATTTTCTCACTTTACTATCCCTATTATTATAATATTTGAAAACTAGCTTAATAGAAACTTGCATTTTTAACAAAATTATGAAATAAATATATTATATGGGATATTTTGTTGCATATTTGAGCAAGGGGGAATATTAATGAAATTGGAAACGTTATCAGCAGTAAAAGGGGAACACAATTTAAAAAATTATGAGGAAGCGTACCAAACCTTTAAATGGGAGGAAGCTGAACAATATTTTTCTTGGCATTCGACCGGGAAAGTAAATATTGCTTTTGAGACGATTGACCGTCATGCAGAGAGTTTTCGCAAAAACAAAGTGGCGCTTATTTACCGGGATGCGAGTCGATTAGAAAAATATACGTTTAAAGAAATGAAGGATTTTTCGAATAAAGCCGGAAATGTATTTAAAGATTACGGTGTTACAAAAGGGGATCGTGTATTTGTCTTCATGCCGCGCTCGCCGGAACTTTATTTTGCCTTCCTCGGAGCTATCAAATTAGGTGCAATCGTTGGGCCGTTATTCGAGGCATTCATGGAAGGAGCAGTAAGAGACCGACTGCTGGACAGTGGTGCAAAATATTTAGTGACAACACCGGAATTATTACCACGTGTACCGGTAGATGAATTGCCGGACTTGGAAACCATTTTTATCGTTGGTGAAAATGTTGAGGAAAACGGTAAATATGTTGATTTTAATAAAAAATTGGCTGAGGCTAGTAAAAATTTGGAAATTGAATGGGTAGACCGTGAAGATGGTTACATACTTCATTATACATCCGGTTCAACAGGAAAACCAAAAGGGGTTTTGCATGTCCATAATGCCATGATTCAACAATATATGACTGCCTATTGGGTACTTGATTTGAAAGAGGACGATATTTATTGGTGCACTGCTGATCCCGGCTGGGTAACGGGAACTTCTTACGGTATATTTGGTCCTTGGCTAAACGGGGCAACGAATGTAGTTGTTGGGGGAAGGTTTAGTCCGGAAGCCTGGTATAAGACGATTGAAGATTTCGGCGTAACTGTCTGGTATAGTGCGCCAACCTCTTTCAGGATGTTAATGGGTGCCGGCGATGAGGTCGTAAATAAGTTTGATTTAACTTCTTTACGTCATATTTTAAGTGTTGGAGAGCCGCTTAATCCGGAAGTTATTCGTTGGGGGTCAAAAGTATTCGGACATCGCATTCATGATACATGGTGGATGACAGAAACGGGGGCCCATTTAATATGTAACTACCCTTGCATGGATATTCGTCCGGGCTCGATGGGGAAACCGGTACCGGGAGTGGTTGCTGCCATTGTTGATGATCAAGGCAATGAATTACCACCGAATCAGATGGGGAACTTGGCCATTAAAATAGGTTGGCCGTCCATGATGCGGAAAATTTGGAATAATCCTGAAAAATATGAGTCTTACTTCTTCCCGAATGGCTGGTATGTTTCCGGAGATTCAGCTTATATGGACGAAGACGGTTATTTCTGGTTCCAAGGCCGGGTTGACGATGTGATTAATACCTCGGGTGAGCGGGTCGGACCGTTTGAAGTTGAAAGTAAACTGGTTGAGCATCCTGCTGTACGGGAAGCCGGTGTCATCGGTATTCCGGACCCTGTTCGCGGTGAAATTATTAAAGCGTTTATTTCATTGAGAGAAGGATACACACAATCGGATGAATTAAAAGAAGATATCCGTCAATTTGTCAAAACCGGTCTTGCTGCTCATGCTGCACCGAGACAAATTGAGTTTGTTGATAAATTGCCGAAAACCCGAAGCGGAAAAATTATGAGAAGAGTACTGAAAGCTTGGGAATTGAACTTGCCAACAGGTGATCTCTCGACAATGGAAGATTAATTATTGAGGTAATCAAAATTTGGAAATGAAAAAACCCCGAGAATGCTAAGTTCTTGGGGTTTTTCCGTTTTTACTGCACTGGGGAACCGCCCTGTGCAGTTTCATCAATATAATTGTCATCCGCAGAATCCTGTGTCGGTGTTGGACTGGTATTTTCAACTGTCACCACATTTGATAATGGAGACTCATTACCGGCAATATCAACAGCTACTACAGCGTATTGACCGTTGCCCGGCAAATGATAGGCAAGCGATGAGCCGGCAATAATACTTGCGATTTTTTCGCCGCGTCCGCCATTTGTCACTCGATAAATTCGATAACCGACAATATCATTTTCGGGATGTCTGTTCCAACTTATCGTTGTATTAGATAATGATACCCCTAATGGATCAGGGATTTTCCCGTTTTCATTCATTCTTGCTGTCGAAACGAAAATGTTGGACCAATTTCCGGTACTCGGAATCAGCTGATTGACATTTTTAAGATTTGGAGCTACTTGTTTGACAAAATCCGGATTTAACATCAGTCCGGACTGGGTAAATTCGCTCGGTGTTGAATCAAGTGCTACATATTTTTGACCACCAATGGTAACAAATCTCCCGTCAATTAAACTATCATCAACTTTTGTTGGTACATAATCAGCGATAAAATAATCCGATAATGTCAGACCTGCTTTCGAACACGCATTGGATGGAAGCAGACCGGATACACCGCAATAAGCTCTTTTAACGATTCCGCCAGGCATATTAAAGCGGTCTTTAACACCAATTACGTCCGGAGCCACATCATAGGCAGCGTTCATCAATTTTGCCCAAAGTGATAAATGTTTATTTCGGAACGCTTCCGGTATCGTCTTCGGTTGATCAAATCCGAACCAAATACCAGCAGTGAAATTAGGATTTAGCCCGACAAACCAAACATCTTCCGTGTCATTGGTCGTCCCCGTTTTCCCGGCAAGATCAGCAGAAAATTTAAGTTGCCTCGGCAATGCTCTGGCTGTACCACTTCGAACGACATCCCGCATCATATCAATTGTTAAATATGCGGCCTGTGGGGAAAATACTTCAACCGGTTCACTTTTATGTTCATAAACGACATTCCCGTCATTATCAACAATTTTTTCAATCATGTATGCATCAATAAATTTCCCGTCATTGGCAAATGCGGTATAGGCATTCGTATTTTCTTCCACGGTTACGCCATTTGTAATACCGCCGAGGGCAATGGCTAAATTGGTATGATCTGCTTTGGTTATCCGACTAATTCCTAGTTTTTCCAAGTATTGGACCGGATCATGCGAGATGATTTTTTGCATTAAATAAACAGCAGACACGTTATAGGAATGGGTTAATGCTGTTCTTGCCGAAGTTAGCCCATAATATCGCGGTGAAAAGTTGGTCGGCCATGGTTTTCCGGAATCACCTCTCAGACCGAGATCAACATCCGCTAAAACCGTTCCCGGAGCGGCAAGCCCCATATTGATAGCAGGACCGTATACGACCAATGGTTTCATGGTTGATCCGTTCGGACGAAATGCTTGTGTTGCGTGATTTAGATTTTCCCGTTGATAATCAAGGCCGCCGACAAAGCTGATAATTTTTCCGGTTTTATTTTCGATTAGCATGGCGCCTACTTCAAGCGGCTCCTTCACTTGAATGGTTTCATTTGTTTCAGGATCCTTTTTTTGTACCGTTTGGTATGGGACGGTCTCTTTATATTGATTCGTTATTTCCTGCCATTTGTCATAAATATCTTTATTAATGGTTGTATAGATTTTATATCCGTTTTGACGAAGATCCCTTTCGGCAAGTGTATAATAACGGTTATATAAAATTTTACTATTATCGATATCTTCTTTTTTGTAACCGTCTTTTTTATAATAATTTCCCATTAACACTTCAATAGCTCTTCTTTCACTTTCCATAATCAAATATGGATATTGCTCGATAATTGAATCTTGTGGAGGGATAAAATCTTTCACAATGTCATAGGAAGCCGCTTCATCATATTGTTCTTTCGTGATGTACCCCATTTCGAGCAAGCGACTTAGCACAACTTTTTGGCGTTTTAAGCCCGGCTCCAGTCCTTCTGCGCTTTTGAGTTCTCCTTTATTTGTAAAAGGAGTGTAGCCGTATGGACTTTGTGGGAGACCGGCGATAAAAGCTGCTTGCGCCAGATTTAAGTCCTTTGCCGGGACACCAAAGATTCCTTTCGCTGCCGCCTGTATTCCGGCAATATTTTGTCCGGAAGAATTTCGCCCAAATGATGATACGTTTAAATATGCTTCCAAAATTTCATCCTTATTGAAAAACTTCTCAACTCTTAAAGCAAGCAAGATTTCCTTCGCTTTTCTTTCAAACGAAACTTCATTCGTTAATATTTGGTTTTTCACCAGTTGCTGTGTTAATGTACTGCCGCCGGTTTGAACGGCTGAATTGGTGACTTCTTGATACAATGCCCGTAGCACAGCTTTAGGAACAACACCGTTATGGGTCTTAAAATTTTGATCTTCCGTTGCAATGACAGCTTTTTTGACAAAATCAGATACGTCATCGATCTTCACTTCTTCCCGGACAATATCCGACCGAAGATGCCCGAGAAAGACATCATTGGCAAAATATAATTCAGACGGTTCTTCATAATTATAGATATCTTTTTTTAATTCTTCATAAGACCGAGGATATTCATCTTTGACAAGGGAAGCGAAATATCCGGCACCAACCCCCAATCCTAATGAAACAGCGAGAATAAAACATATAATACCAATTAAAATCAGATTCCATACAACAGAATAGGTAATTCGAAAAATTTTTGCTGTTTTTGGATTGAATAACTTTTCTTTAATCGGTTTTAGTTGTTTGATCAATGTATTGAAATATTCCTTCATAGCACCCCTCCTGGAATCAAATCCATTATAGCATACCAATTTTCCGCTTACCTTTCTTTTTAACGAATTTTTCACATTTTGATTAAATGGCAACC
>NZ_CCRF01000070.1 GCF_000751775.1 Caldibacillus thermoamylovorans | reverse complement strand
TGAATGGCAACAACAAAGTTTGACATCTTTTGATGAATATGCTAAAAATATGGTAACAAAATGAATAATTAAGCAATGATGGGAATTTAGTAGTTTTGCTATCCCTGTTTCGAGAGAACCGGTGGGTGGTGGAAACCGGTACAAATAGGAAAACGAATTACATCCCTGAGCATTCACTGTGAACAAGGTTTATGTGGCTCGTAGCAGTGAACGGTTGTCCGTTAGCAAAATGAGTGGAGGAAATTTTCCTCAAGTTGGGTGGTACCGCGATAGATTCGTCCCTTCGATTGATTCGGAGGGATTTTTATTTTGCCCAAATTTTCGGGTACAGGGTTCGTATTGGAAAATATTGCGACTAAGGAGTCTGAGTTTATTTTGTTAAATTTTCGGGTACAGGGTTGGGTCGGAAATGTTGCAACCAGGGAGTTCTGGTATATTTTGGATAATTTTTCGGATGTAGGGTTTGGACCGGAAAACATTGCGACCACGGAGTACAAGTTTTATTTTGCCCAATTTTTTAAAAGGGCAATAGGGAAAAAATTGTGATGTGAAATGAGAGTTTTCATTTTGCTTATTATTTTGGAAAAGGAGATTGAGTGATGGACTTATTAGAGGATTTACAATACCGAGGGTTAATCAATCAGATTACAGATGAAGAAGGTTTAAAAAAATTATTAGCCGAAGAAAGTGTTAAATTGTACTGTGGATTTGACCCAACAGCAGACAGTTTGCATATTGGGCATTTGTTGCCGATTTTAATACTTCGTCGTTTTCAATTGGCTGGACATCAACCAATTGCGCTGGTCGGCGGAGCAACCGGATTAATCGGTGACCCGAGCGGTAAAAAAGCAGAACGGACACTGAATGCAAAAGAAACCGTGGAAAATTGGGTGGAAAGCATAAAAGGACAATTATCCCGTTTTCTTGATTTTGACAGCAAAGAGAACCCGGCCACCATGGCGAATAACTATGATTGGACAGGGAAGATGGATGTCATTACTTTTTTACGGGATGTTGGGAAAAATTTTGGATTAAACTACATGTTGGCAAAAGATACGGTTCAATCCCGTCTGGAAACCGGGATTTCTTTTACTGAATTTAGTTACATGATTTTGCAGTCCCTTGATTTCTTAAAATTATATGAAACAGAAAACTGTCGTCTGCAAATCGGTGGGAGCGACCAATGGGGCAATATTACAGCCGGGCTTGAATTGATTCGGAAAACACATGAAGAGGCAAAAGCATTTGGATTGACGGTTCCACTTGTAACGAAAGCGGACGGAACAAAATTTGGGAAAACAGAGGGAAATGCAGTCTGGCTTGATCCGGAAAAAACAACACCATATGAATTTTATCAATTCTGGATTAATACCGATGACCGTGATGTTGTGAATTACTTAAAATACTTTACTTTCCTCTCCCATGAAGAAATTGAGGAATTGGCAAAAGCAACAGCGGAACAACCGGAAAAACGTCTTGCCCAAAAAGCGTTAGCGGAAGATGTAACAAAACTAGTCCATGGGGAAGCGGCATTGAAACAAGCAATTCGCATTTCCGAAGCGTTGTTCAGCGGAAATATTAAAGAATTAAACGGTGCCGAAATCGAACAAGGTTTTAAAGATGTTCCTTCATTTACAAATACGGAGGCAGAAGCCAACTTGGTTGAGTTACTCGTGGCGGCAAAAATTTCCCCATCGAAGCGGCAAGCCCGGGAAGATATTCAAAACGGTGCGATCTACATTAATGGTGACCGAGTAACTGATGTGCAGTATGTATTGGGTGACTCGGACAAAATTGAAGGCAAATTTACGATTATTCGTAGAGGGAAGAAGAAATATTACTTGATTATTTCGGAAAGGTAAGTAATTAAGCGTCAGGCCCATGGATTGTTTATTCCATGGACCTTTTCATATATGTTAGTAATGTGTAATTCCCAGTATTTCGGTTCGGTTTTTTGATGGTTTTGTCCAAAAGAGTGCGATTGGGGCCCCTTCTAATGGACAATTTAGCTTATGCTTCAACAAAAATTGTCCAATAGAATTGTTTTAATAGACATTTCTGTTTTGATTTCTAGGGATATTGTCCAAAAGAGCATGATTCGAAATCTTCTTTGGACGATCTTTACTTAATTTTTTCGAATAATGGGCAGCACCCAATGGAAGTCAAAGAATAAAAAGGAGGTAAAATCTTATGGGATCATTGCAACCCCATATTCGACTTGGAAATGACTTAAATGTTACGTATGCAGTTTTGCCGGGAGATCCAAAGCGTGTTGAAAGAGTAATGGAGTTTCTTGATTCGCCGAAAGAATTAGCATTTAATCGGGAGTATCGCAGTGCCATTGGCTTTTATAAGGGTGTTAAAATTCTGGTGGTATCTACCGGTATCGGAGGCCCGTCACTCGGAATAGCGGTAGAGGAATTGAATAATATTGGCGTTACTGCACTTATTCGAATCGGCAGTTGCGGGGCATTACAACCGCACTTGAAAATAGGTGACTTGGTCATTGCATCCGGAGCGGTCCGTAATGACGGAGCCTCATTAGCCTATATCGAAAAAGGTTACCCGGCCGTAAGCAATCCGGAACTATTGTTTTTCATAAAAATTGCAGCCGAACGTCTTCAAATTTCACATCATTTTGGTATTGTAAGAAGTCATGACAGCTTTTATACTGATAATGAGGGGAATATTGACAAATTTTGGTCAAAAAGAAATGTTTTGGCTTCAGATATGGAAACGGCTCCTTTACTGGTGATTTCTGCCCTTAGGAGTCTGCAAGCTGCCTCCATCCTAAATGTGGTTGTTTCTGCATCAGGAGACTTACATGAAGGAATTAACGACTATGTTGACGGAGAAAGGAATGCCGAACATGGAGAAAAAAATGAGATTCTTCTTGCTTTAGAAACATTTGCTTTATTAGATAAGGTGAAGAATGAAAGAGATTGACGCCTGGAAAAAATTTCATGCTATCAAGCTTATGGAGGTGATGCGTTTGAATTAGAAGTATGGTATTTTTATAATTTTCTAAAAAATTTCAAAAGGTCCATTTTATCAAAAACTGGACAAAGGGCACTTGAAAAAGGAAGGAGTGTTTTGAAAATGAAAACGAAAAGCATGTGGTCATTTCGCTTATCTACGGCGGCACTTGTATTAATTCCAATTGCAATTGGAATCAACTACATTGGGAAGACAATTGCGGCCGGGTTAAAACTCCCTTTATGGCTCGATTCATTAGGAACGATTTTATCAAGTATGTTGGCTGGACCGATTGTCGGTGGGTTATCAGGCATTATCAATAATATTATTTATGGAATTACACTTGACCCGGTATCAACCGTATACGCTATCACGAGCGGTGTGATCGGCATTGTCGTCGGTGCTTTAGCTTATAAAGGATGGGTAAATAATTTTGCCAAAGCGCTTTTGTTAGGACTGGTTGTCGGTGCAATAGCGGCAACAGTTTCAACACCATTAAATATGATCTTTTGGGAAGGTCAAACAGGAAATGTATGGGGAGATGCGCTCTATGCCTATATTCTATCCCAAAACGGACCAATATGGTTGGCATCCTTCCTTGATAGTATTGTGGTCGATTTGCCGGATAAATTAATTAGCGTACTGTTATGTTTCTTTATTTTTAAAGGATTACCGAAGAATGTAAAAAGATTATATCAAAACAATCAACGCTTTGAAGAATTGTAACTGTATTTGTTTTTGGGAAAAGGTGGAAGATACTGCTTTTTCCCTTTCCATATTCGGGGGATTTTAAAAAGTACAAGTTGTACCTTACAAACTGAGGTAAGCCATGCTTTTCTCATTCGCGCCCGAAGCTAGATAGAAAAATTATCCATCGTTTTTCAACCGTTTAATACGATAGAAATATCAAGAAGTTGGTGAATGGAAAATGAAATCAATGACCCTTTACGTCAAGCAGGATTCCCTGATCCATGAGATTGATCCGATTACAAAGGTAATTTATGCATTTGTTGCAGCCTTATTACCTTATATTTTGCCGTCCCATACAGTAGCTTTGATTGTATTGGTTATTAGTATAATGCTACTTGTCGTCGGAAAAGTATTCCGAAAGATTATTCCTTTAATCGGTCTCAGCTTATTTTTAATCGTTTCATTAGTTATCATCCAAGGTATTTTCCGACCGGATAATGTAACGCCGCTTTTTCATTTCGGACCAATCATTTTTTATAAAGAAGGTCTTTCCTATGGTTTGTTGTTAATGCTGCGGGTGATTAATTTACTCTGTGCATTCGGTGTTTTGATTTTGACAACAAAACCGGACGATCTGATTCAATCTTTCATCCAAAAAGGAATGTCACCGCGAATCGGATACGTAATCGGCTCTGTGCTTCAGTTAATACCTCAAATGAGTGCAACCATCGCAACGATTAAAGATGCCCAACGTTCACGCGGATTGGAAACAGAAGGAAGTTTATTGGTTCGTATCAAGGCTTTTTTACCTTTAATCGGACCTGTTATCATGAATTCATTAATCTCAACACGAGAGCGCTCTATTGCTTTGGAAGTTCGCGGATTCAATGCTAAGCAAAAGAAAACTTTTTTACATGAAGTCCATACATACAAATATGCAAAAGTGATACAAGCTGTTCTTATACTCATTTTCATTTTTGCTATCCTGTGGAGGATTTTCCTATGAAAAAATAATTGTTGAAAATTTGAAATATAAATATCCTGACACAGATCAGTTGGCCTTAAATGATGTTTCGTTTGAGGTGGAAGAAGGTGAAGTCATCGGGATTGTCGGCCAAAATTCTGCCGGGAAATCTTCTTTATGTTTGGCATTGACCGGATTAATTCCTCACTTTTTTAACGGTGCGTATGGAGGCAAGGTTTTGATTGACGGCATTGAGGTAAAGACAAGTACAATCACTGATCTTTCTCAAAAAGCCGGACTTGTTTTCGATAATCCGTTTACCCAAATGACGGCCTCTAAATATACCGTTTATGACGAAATCGCATTTGGATTGGAAAATATAGGGGTGTCCCGTGAAGAAATGATTGAGCGGGTCGATTGGAGTTTAAAAATGATGGGGATTGAAAACATAAAGGACAAAAATCCATTTGACTTATCTGGCGGACAAATGCAACGGGTTGCGATTGCAAGTGTGATTGCCATGCGTCCCGAGATTTTAGTTTTGGACGAACCAACATCGCAACTCGATCCTCAAGCGTCCGAAGAAGTATTTCGAGTGATCCAACAATTGAGTCAGGAAGGTATTACCATTGTCATTGCGGAACATAAGATGGAAAAATTAGCCAGTTTTACGGACCGGATTCTCTTGCTATATGAAGGCAAGCAAATCGACTTTGACACTCCACAAAAAGTTTTTTCTCGGGATGATTTACATGACTATGGTGTAGTCCCGCCGATTTTTACAACTTACTGTAAAGCAATGGGGATGAAAAACAAGAAGACCAATACTTACCCGGTTACATTGGCAGAAGTTTCTTCACTTTTGGGCGGTGAGAATAATGAATGGAATAAAAGTTGAAAATATCTCTTTTTCATATACTGAAGGTCAACCGGTTTTGTCTAACATTGATGTTCATTTTCGTCAAGAATCAACAGCGATTATCGGGCAAAACGGAGCAGGAAAAACGACATTTGTCAAATTGCTTAAAGGCTTGTTAAAACCGGCAACCGGAAATATTTACGTAAATGGAATGAATACGCAAGAATATACCGTTGCACAGCTGGCAAAGCAAATTGGCCTTGTATTTCAAAATCCGAACGATCAAATTTTTAAACATACGGTAATTGAAGAAGTGATGTTTGGTCCAAAAAATATTGGTCAGTCAACGGAGGAGGCCAGACAAAACAGTTTGCTGGCACTGGAAAAAATAGGAATCGTTCATGAAGCCGATAAAAATCCATATGACTTAAGCTTATCTGATCGGAAACTTGTTTCGATCGCCTCTATTCTGGCCATGAAACCTCCAATTATTATATTCGATGAACCGACAATGGGACAAGATTATCTCGGTAAAGAACGTTTGAAAAAAATCATGAAGGATCTGCGTGCAGAAGGTGTCCTAGTTTTATCGATTATTCATGATATGGATTTTGTTGCAGAAACTTTTGAACGTACGATTGTTATGAACCAAGGGAAAATCGTTTTGGATGGACCAACTCGAGAGGTTTTTTCTCATGAACAATTGATTCGTGACGTCTATTTGGAACTTCCCCATGCCACACAACTCGGAAAACAACTAGGTTTGAAGCAAACATTTTTAACTGTGGATGAATTGATCAATTTTAACCGAAAAAAGCAATGACAACGAGAACGGATCTCGTCGTCAAAAAAGTGGGTTTTCAGCCCCAAAATGGTGACGAGAATGAATTTCGTCGCCAAAAAAAGTAGTTTTCGTGCTTCAAAAAGACGACGAGAAGTGGTCTCGTCGCTAAAAAATGGAGTTTTCCGCATCAAAACCGCGACGAGAAAGGGTCTCGTCGCTAAAAAATGCGATTTCGCTGCTCAAAAAGACGACGAGAAGGGGCCTCGTCGCCAAAAAAGTGAATTTTCAGCCCCAAAAAGGTGACGAGAAAGGGTTTCGTCGTCAAAAAAAGGAGTTTTCCGGCTCAAAAAGGTGACGAGAAATGGTTTCGCCGCCAAAAACGAGCAATTTTCGGCTCAAAGTGGTGACGAGAAAAGGTCTCGTCGCCAAAAAGTAAAGTTTTCGTGCAAAAAACGACGACGAGAAAGGGTTTCGTCGTCAAAAACGATCAATTTTTGGCTTAAAATGGTGACGAGAATAGGTCTCGTCGCCAAAAAGGAAGGTTTTCCGGTTCAAAACGACGACGAGAAAAGGTCTCGCAGCTAAAAACGAGACTTTTCCACTTCCAAATGGTATGAGAAGATTAAGCTCATATAATTGTGTAAAAAAGGAATAAGCAATATCAATTTCTGGCAACAATGTTTTCAACCACTAAAAACATGCAAAGGAGAAATTGATATGACTCAGTACAATCTTACCCTAAATTTACAGGAATTAACTAAATTTAATAAATTTTCAGCTATGGAGAGAAAATATATCAATTTTAATAAGTATTGTGGAATTACGACTTATCCCCATTTGGAAAATTTTTCCGATTAAATTTATCCCACATAAAAGGTCAATAAGAACCAAATTTGCCTATTTTTTCAAAAAATGTGGAAAACTTATTTTTTATGTTGGGGATAACTAGTTTTTCTTTGCCAAACGTCACACCCTTTTGGTACAATTAAATCGCTAGGTAAACCTAATTTGTATAGGTTTTCCTAGTTGTGCGATATCCTCGTCTGTTAGTGTTTGCCCGCGGAAGGCTTCTAACAATCGCGAGGATATTTCTTTTCTTTTACTGTTTTCTTCATGCTTCTCAATGCTTTTGACCCACGCTCATGCAACACCCATGATATTCAATCAATAGTTAGTGATTTTTTATTTTTATGGCATTATAATCTTGTCTGTTTGCGGATTTTCACAAAAAATCCGATAAAAAGTGGAGAATTTGTTAGTGAAAAGGTTAAAACTATTTTAAGAGGTAATATTCTTTCATTACTAAATCAAATATGTAATCTAGGTAATGATATAAACGAGGTAACGTTGCAGTAGATAGTATTCTTGTTGGAGGCTACCAGTTATGAAAGAGGATTATATGATAATAAACGATATTAAAAAGACGTTTGGAAAAAAAGAGGTGTTAAAAGGAATAAATTTATCCATACCTAGAAATTCAATTTATGCATTATTAGGTCACAATGGTTCTGGAAAAACAACCTTAATTCGTATAATTCTTGGATTATTAAATGCGGATAGTGGAAATATAGACGTGTTTAATACTAAAACATTAAATAACAGCCCAGATATAGGAGTAGTTTTCGATCAACCTTCCTTATTTGATGGATTAAGCGCGATTGATAATTTGAAATTTTTTTCGGAATTAAATAATATAGGTAAAAAAGAAAGACGTATATTAATAGAACAGGAGCTAAGTTCAGCTGGGCTATGGGATCGTAGAAATGAGAAAGTAAAGAATTGGTCAACAGGGATGAGACAAAGACTAGCTATTATTCGTGCTAGTTTAATAAACCATGAAATATTAATATTAGACGAACCATCTTCTGGTCTTGATCCTGAAGTTTTAACATGGCTACATAACAGAATGTTGGAATTCAAAAACAGGGGTGGCACTATAATATTTACAACACATAATTTTGATGATGTTGAAAGTGTAAGTGATCATGTTGCTATTTTACAAGATGGGATAATTTTATGGAAAGGGGGAACTAGTGAATTATTAACTGAAACTCAGTCCAAAGTATACGAGATTGTAATAAAAGAACAAAATAAGATTTCTCAGGTCGTATCTTTATTAGAAAGCATTTTAGTAAATGGAGTAAAAATTATACCTATTAATAATGGGGTTGAGATAACATGGGAAATTAATAAACCAGAAATAAACGCTGTTATAGATATTATCAGAAAGAACAATATTGAAATCATGGAATTTAAGGAAAAAAAGAAATCCCTGAGAGAAGTTTATTTATCCTTTACAAGAGGTGAACGATAATGGGTCGTTATGTTTGGATCTTAACAAAAAAAGACTATAAAGAAATATTTACTAACCCAGTTCAGCTTCTAATCGTTATGGGATATTTAATATTTTTTAATATTATACCACTTATTTCCCTGGTTTTCCGGGAAGCCTCAAGTGTTGAAATAACCATTTTCTCAGTAGGTTTATCAGCAATTTTTCCAGTTTTAAATGTATTGGTTGAAGGAGTTAGTAAAGAACGAAATAATCGAGTTCTAGACCTTTTACTAACAAAAATTTCTCCCTTAACAATTTGTATAAATAAGTTAGTAACTAGTATAAGCATGTCTGTAATATTTGCAATATTTAGTTTGATCTTCCAATTAATTATTAATAAACTTTTTTTTCCAGATTTTTTAAATCTATTGTATTATATGTTAGATAAAAATGTATTAGTATTAACATTCCAAATCGCTCTTCCTGCTATCCTCTTAATATCATCATTAGGATTAATTATTTCTATCTTTTTGGATACAAATATAAGAATGTATGGTCTTGCGGTACTTCTTTTAATAATATTTGGTTCGTTTCGACTGTTGTTGGCGAATGGAATAAATATTCTAACAGGAGAGTTTCGGTGGTTATCAATAGTGTTTTGGTTAATGTTTTTCTTATCATTATTCTATATATATTTCTTTGTAGACAAAGAAAAAATGTTGAAGTCATAGAAGAAAAGCAGAGAATCTAAAAGCTACAGATCCGCTCTTTGCTACAACAGTAACAGACAGAAGAACATTTGGTTCTGTTTTAGTGGGAGACCACTTTGTAGAATTGCTTGAAATTACAGTATTATGCCGGAAATAAAAGGCCAATGTCACTTGCATAAAATCTGATAGAGTGCAATTACCATTTCATTTGATAAAACCAGTGGAGATCGTCGCTAAAAACAAGCAATTTTCGCCCTAAAATGGTGACGAGGAAGGGTCTCGTCGCCAAAAAGTAAAGTTTTCGTCCAAAAAACGACGACGAGAAGGGGCCTCGTCGCCAAAAACGGGCAATTTTTGGCTTAAAATGGTGACGAGAAAAGGTCTCGTCGCCAAAATGGAGCAATTTTCGCCTCAAAGTGGTGACGAGGAAGGGTCTCGTCGTCAAAAAATGGAGTTTTCCGCCCCAAAATGGTGACGAGAAAAGGTCTCGTCGCCAAAATCGAGCATTTTCCGCCCCAAACTGGTGACGAGAAAGGGTTTCGTCGTCAAAAACGAGCAATTTTCGCCCCAAAATGGTGACGAGAAAGGGTCTCGTCGCCAAAAACGAGCAATTTTCGGCTCAAAGTGGTGACGAGAAAGGGTCTCGTCGTCAAAAACGAGCAATTTTCGCCCCAAAATGGTGACGAGAAAAGGTCTCGTCGCCAAAATCGAGCATTTTCCGCCCCAAAATGGTGACGAGAAAGGGTTTCGTCGCCAAAATGGAGCAATTTCCGGCTCAAAGTGGTGACGAGAAAGAGTCTCGTCGCCAAAATAAGGTGTTTCTCGCGTCAAACTGGTCGAGCCGGTCTCTCATCTTTATTCATCAGTTACCCGTTCTTCCGATATTCCAACGGTGTCATTTCCGTTTTCCGCTTGAACAGCCGGTTGAAATAAGGGGTGTCTTCAATGCCGACCTCATAAGCTATTTCCTTTACGCTTTTATTGGTATAACGAAGCAGGCTTTTTGCTATGTTAATTCGAAAATTAATTAAATATTCAATCGGTGGAATCCCAATAAAATGAGTAAATTCCTTGCTTAATTGAAATTTATTTAAGCTACACATATGCTCTAGATCTTGTAAACCAATTTTCTTCTTAAAATTGTCTTCCAAATAATTTTTTATTTGTAAAATATAGTCAGGGATATTTTTTTCCTCAAAACCAAGATCATATTTTTGCATCAAGATTTCATTTAGCATTTCATGGATTAACAACGAAATTTGAAATTCTGTCTTGGCATTACGCGTTTGTTGCAAGTCCATGATTTCTTTGATGATCTTATGGATCCGATCGTTTTTGGCCTTAAAAACATTACTGCCGTTTTTTATATATTCTTCATAAAAGGCCTCAACATTCGGACCGTAAAAATGAATCCAGTCCATCTCCCATGGTTCATCACTGACAGTCGCGTAATGCTGATAATTCATACAATCAATAAAAAAAATATCATCTTTTTCAATCGTATACACCTGCCCTTGATAGCGGAGCCGCCCTTTCCCGCCAAAAGTAAACTTCAATAAATATGACTTCAAGTTTTGTCTCTCCGTAAAATAAGGTTTCATTGCCTTAAAATGGCCGATCTCCTGAATATAGTAAAATAGTTGTTTTGCCCGTGTAGAAGGAGTATTAAAGATTCGAATGGAATCATCCGTCCATGAATGATCTGCTTTTTCCCAATATTTCTCCATAATAATCACTACTCCAATTTTCCTTTTTCCTCATTATGCCACAACATTTCTAACTTACCAAGATAGTACAATAAAATACCAATAATGTATCATGATTTTTCTTTTGATAACGTTTACGATATTTGTGTAGGAAGAAAACAATTCAAAAAACAAGATATTAATCAAAACTATGATCCTTGGAAAGAAAGTACAATTAAAGTTGTCGAAAGGAGTGAATGAACAGGTGATGCGAAAT
The DNA here is from genome assembly GCF_000751775.1 of Caldibacillus thermoamylovorans. Classification (GTDB taxonomy): domain Bacteria; phylum Bacillota; class Bacilli; order Bacillales; family Caldibacillaceae; genus Caldifermentibacillus; species Caldifermentibacillus hisashii. The sequence continues at coordinate 4,469 of NZ_CCRF01000070.1, read as the reverse complement.
TATCTTGCGGTTGATATTGGGGCTTCAAGCGGCCGATTGATTTTAGGAAATGTTCGAGATGGTAAAATCGAAATTCAAGAAATCCATCGCTTCAAAAATGGTTTTTCAAAAACAGACGGACATGACCGCTGGGATATCGACAAATTGATTAACGAAATTTTTATCGGATTAGAAAAAGTGAAAAAAGCGGGTATCAATGAATGCGTTTTAGGAATTGACACATGGGCAGTTGATTATGTACTGATCGATAAATCCGGAAAAAAACTTGCTGATCCGATAAGTTATCGTGATACAAGGACAATCGGTGCTATTGATAAATTAACATCAACCTATCCGAAACAGTATATTTATGAAAAAACCGGAATTCAGTTTCTTGAATTCAATACACTTTACCAACTATATACAGAAGATAAAGAGTTACTTAAACTGGCAGACAAAATTTTACTCATTCCCGACTATATTGGATACGTTCTTACCGGAAAAGCCGTCAGTGAAGTAACCAATTCTTCGACAACACAAATGCTGAATTTACGTGAAAAATTGTTTGATACAGATTTACTCAACCATGTACATGTAACTGAGGACAAATTTGCTCCCCTTGTAGAGTCAGGAACTTCGCTGGGTGGGATAAAGGAAGAATGGTATGAAAAATATGACCTTCCAAAGTGCGAAGTGATTGCTGTTGCTTCCCATGATACCGCATCAGCCGTACTTGGAACTCCGGGGTTCGGTGATAACTGGGCTTTCCTGAGCAGCGGAACTTGGTCACTGCTTGGCATGGAATTAACGGTCCCAAATACAAGTGAGGTAGCCTACAAAGAAAATTATACGAATGAATGGGGCGCATATGGCACATACCGTTTTTTGAAAAATATTATGGGACTGTGGATTGTCCAAGAAATTGCCAGAAATTTTGACTACACATACAGTTTTGCCGAAATGGCCGAGCAAGCAGAAAAATGCGAACCTTTTCAACAATTTATCGATGTCAATGATCAACGTTTTAACAACCCGGAAAATATGGTAAAAGAAATTCAAAATTATTGCATGGAAACCGGGCAAAAAGTACCAGAGACAATTGGCGAATTGACGAACTGTATTTATAGTAATTTAGCACTTTGTTATGCAATTGAGTTGGAAAAACTTAGGCGTATTACAGATCGGTCAGTGCAGGACTTGCATATTGTCGGTGGCGGCAGCAATGTTCATTTTTTAAATCAACTGACAGCAAATCTGGCAAATATTCATGTCTATGCCGGTCCGTCGGAAGCGACCGCAATAGGGAATCTACTCGTTCAAATGATTTCAAAAAACGAAATTTCAAATATAAAAGAAGCAAGAGCAATGACAAGGCAATCATTTGAAATGACCACATATAAACCGCAAGACGGAAACTGGCAAGAAGTCATTGCCGACTACAAACAATTTTTACATTCTATTAAAAAACATTGAAAGAGGGTTGCAAATAATGGCAAATCAAGACCAAATTGTCCGCAATTATGAAGTTGCAAAAGAACGATATGCAGAAATCGGTGTAGATACGGAAGAAGCATTAAAAAAATTACAGGATATGAAAATTTCCGTCCATTGCTGGCAAGGTGATGACGTAAAAGGCTTTTTAAACCCGAACGGCGAACTGACCGGTGGAATTATGGCAACCGGCAATTACCCGGGAGCAGCACGGACACCGGAGCAATTACGGCAAGATTTAGAAAAAGCGTATTCTTTAATTCCGGGCAAACATAAATTAAACCTTCATTCGATTTATCTTGATACAGACGAGAAAGTAGATTTAAACGAAATCGAACCGAAGCATTTTACAGCTTGGGTTGATTGGGCAAAAGAACAAGGTTTAGGACTTGATTTTAACCCGACATTTTTCTCCCATCCAATGTATAAAGACGGATTTACCCTTGCGTCTCCGGACAAGGAAGTTCGTGATTTTTGGGTTGAACATGGGAAACGTACTCGAAAAATCGCCGAATACTTCGGGAAAGAAATCGGTCAAACAAGCATTAACAATTTTTGGATTCCGGATGGTTTTAAAGACAATCCCGTTGATACTTTGGCACCAAGACAACGGTTAATGGAAGCATTGGATGAAATTTTTGCCGAACAATTAAATGAAGACTTTACCCAAGAAGCGGTTGAAAGTAAATTATTCGGTATTGGAGCTGAAGCTTATACGGTCGGTTCCCATGAATTTTACATGGGCTACGGGATTTCCAGAAATAAACTTGTCTGCTTAGATGCCGGACATTTTCATCCAACTGAAGTGATTTCTAATAAATTAAGTGCACTTTCCTTATTCAGTAAAGGAATTTTGCTTCATGTCAGCCGTCCGGTACGTTGGGACAGTGACCATGTTGTTATTATGGATGATGAATTACAAGCTATTGCCAGGGAAATTGTCCGCAATAATTTACTGGAAAGAACCAATATCGGACTGGATTTCTTTGATGCTACCATCAACCGAATTGCAGCATGGGTCATCGGGACAAGAAACACACAAAAAGCATTGTTAAGAGCATTGCTTGAACCTACAGCATTTTTAAAACAAAAAGAATTAGAAGGTGACTTTACAACCCGGTTAGCGTATACAGAAGAATTAAAAGACTTCCCGTTTGGTGATGTTTGGAATTACTTCTGTGTAAAAAATAATGTACCTGTCGGATTCGATTGGTTTAAAGAAGTTCAACATTATGAAAAAGAAATTCTTTTAAATAGAGCATAATTTTTTGCAGCAAGAATGGAAGGAGTATATACGATGACAAAATTGAATATAATTGACGCATCATTTACACAAGAAATGATGAAAGTAACAGCAAATATGTATCGCCTTGGTTGGGATGAAAGAAATGGCGGAAACATTAGCTATCTTTTAACGGAAGAAGAAGTGGCGGCATATTTAGATATTGAAAAAGTGGTTCGGACAATCCCGATGCAATTTGATGGAAAAGAATTGGCCGGTAAATATTTTATCGTTACCGGATCCGGTAAATATTTTAAAAATGTCATTGATGATCCGGCTGTAAACCTTGGTGTTATCCGTGTTGCAGCAGATGGAAAAAATCTTGAATTATTATGGGGCTTAGAAGATGGCGGAAGACCGACAAGTGAATTGCCTTCTCACTTTATGAGCCATATTGCCCGGATGAAAGTCGATCCGGAAAACCGAATCGTCATGCATACTCATGCGACTCACTTGTTGGCAATGACATTTACCCATCCTTTAGAAGAAAAAGCATTAACACGGACATTATGGCAAATGTGTACGGAATGTCTTGTTGTCTTTCCTGAAGGGGTGGGAATTATTCCTTGGCTCGTTCCTGGCACAAACGAAATTGGAGAAGCAACCGCAGCCAAAATGCATGAATTTCGTCTGGTGATTTGGCCGTTCCATGGCATTTACGGTGCCGGTCGTAATATGGATGAAGTGTTTGGCCTCATTGAAACGGCAGAAAAAGCGGCAAAAGTATACACCTATGTGCAAGCTCAAGGTGGTGCGAAACAAGCCATCACCGATCAGCAATTAAAAGACTTGGCTGATGCTTTTGGCGTTACACCGAGAGAAGGTTTTTTAGAGCTTTAATTTGATGAAAAATCCCGAACACCCGTCCGTACAAAACAAGTTTCGGGTTATTCCTTTGAAAAATTTCCAAACGAGAAAGCCCGCTTCTTTAGTGGTGGGAGTTGTCAGAAATAGCTCTATTCGTATGATAAACCGAAATGATTTATGTCGATGCCAAAGGGACTTGCTGCCGCAACCGGAATGGATGCATTAACTCATGCAATTGAAGGATACATCACAAAAGGAGCTTGGGAACTTACAGACATGTTTCATCTTAAAGCGATTGAAATCATTGGCCGTTCGCTGCGTGCATCGGTTGCCGGTGATGTAAAGGCAAGAGAAGATATGGCATTGGCACAATATGTTGCAGGTATGGGTTTCTCTAATGTTGGTCTTGGACTTGTTCATGGTATGGCCCACCCATTAAGTGCTCGTTACAATGCGCCACATGGTGTTGCCTGTGCGACACTTTTACCAACGATTTTGAAATACAATGCAGATTACACCGGTGAAAAATATCGGGATATTGCCAAAGCTTTAGGGGTAAATAATGTCGATGCAATGAGCCTGGAAGAAGCGAGAGTTGCTGCAGTTGAAGCGGTAGCACAATTAGGTAAAGATGTTGGCATTCCACAAACAATCGCTGAACTCGGTGTCAAAGAAGAAGACATTCCTGCCATTGCCAAAGACGCCTTTGCAGATGTATGTACAGGTGGGAATCCGCGTGATACGAGTATTGAGGAAATTGAAATGTTGTATAAGTCTTTGTTATAAAAAAATAAGTGGATGGATTTCAATTGAAGTCCATCCACTTTTAAAAATTTTTGGAACCGTTCATTCAAGTTGAAATGTCGATTGGCAAATTTTTAATTATACTTTCCGCAAATAAAGACCATGC
>NZ_CCRF01000069.1 GCF_000751775.1 Caldibacillus thermoamylovorans | reverse complement strand
TCAACACAATTACTGTAGTGGGACTTGGGGTGACTGGCAAGTCTTTTTTTGTTTATGCACAAAAATTTAGTGCAGGACTCTGCATTTTTCCTTTGCAAAGCTCTGCACTTTTATTTTGCCATACACAGACCATGCGTTGTGGATATTAATTTTACTAATTCTTTATAATGATTATCACCTAAAAAAACCTTACAAATTAGCCCATTAATCCATAAAATCATCTTCATATTAGGAAAGACAAAACATGACTCTAACTTTTCCCGTAAACTTAGCTTAGCCAGAAGTTGTATCACAGAAAATTTTTCATATAGTAATAAACTACCATTATGTTCTTTTGTTTGATCATTGATTGACTTTAATAAGGAACCTTCTTTTTCATCTGTATAATCCTTTAAAAACTCTAAAAGTTCTGTATTCATATTGTTCAGGATATAAACTGGACTTATCCCCCAAAACCGTTTAATAATTTCAATATATTGTCGTTCAACTTTTAAATAGTGTCTATATTCATTTATATCATCCTTGGAATAATCATAAATAATTTCAAGTTTAAAAAACATTTTGTATGAAATATTGGCAAACCTACACTTTGAATAAGTAGGTTTGCTATTTTTGGGAATAAACTAACTTATATCATGCGTTTATAACGGAAAATTAGTAAAGAGTGATTAATGTGATTTTAAGACTACCATTTTACATTTTCTTAACTTATCATAAATATATAATATAATAACTGAAAAGAACCAACTATAATTGATGTGACTTGAAATGAACAGCTACCAGTTACATTCTTTGCTAGTAAATTACAATAACAATCCTGCTTAATTACCGTCGATCGAACCACTCAAAGACGGATTGTAAAAGTAATCGGACGGTATTTAGAAAGGATTGCGCTGATGAATCAATTGGTGAAACACTAACAAATATGAAGAACCTCCAAGCACATGTTCTTTGGAGGTTTTTTAATAAAAATATTTTAAAAATCAGTTTGTTGTTTCGGTTGAAGTTCTTTTTGTTCTTTTTTTTAGTCTAAAGCACCTGCTGGTTTGACAAAAAATGAGAGAATTAGACCAAGAATTGTTTATACGACCGTAAACACAAATCCGCATCGCACACCATTTGTTACAGCTGCTGTACGACTTCTATGGATCAAATAAGCTGACACTCCTGCAGATAAAAATGTTGTAGTTAGAGCAGTTGCAAATGCCACGCTGACTTGTTGAGCAGTGTTCAAAATTGCATTACCGTCAGGAGATAATTCCCTCGGCAAGTCATTTAAACCATTTGCTTGAGCAGGAGACGGTGTACAATCATAAGTAAAATATTTCCTCCTAAAACAAACAAAACAGAAGAGGAACTATTAATTTCAAAAGTATTATCGCAGCAATAATATTAAAACAAATCCAATTTGAACATTTGAACAAGCTATTTTGTCCCAAATCTATCGTGTAATTTACAGGAAACCGCTGAGACATCCCGTTGATAATTCCTGCTGGCAACAATAAAATACCGACCATCGCAGCAGCAATTAATTTCCCACTTTGCCAGTATATTGGAATTATTAGCATGGAAGACATTATTAAGCTAATTTATTCATGATGAGCAGTGTAACGATGGTAAACATTGAGTATTTGAATGCATTCACTTTCAACATTGGTTTTCTCATGGTTTAACTGTCTCAACGTAACTAGGGCGAGATTGATAAGATTTGAAAATTCTATGCCTACTTTTGTAAAATAGGTGATATAATAGGAAAAAAGGAGGGGAGAAGGGTTTATGGATGTAGAGTTATTGCAAGCTTTACGAACCGTAATAAAAGAAGAAATCGAGCCTGTTAAAAAAGATTTAGAGAATGTTAAACAGGGTTTAGAGAATGTTAAACAGGGTTTAGAGAATGTTAAACAGGAATTGCTGGTTGAAATCAGACAAGTTAAGCAACAGATAATTAAAGATATTTCTACAAGTCTTAGTCAGTATTCGAAAAATTTAGAAGAATATGTTGATAACAAAACAGAAGTATTAAATAAAAGAGTTTATAAGCTTGAAGTTGAGATGGAGCGGATAAGCCAACAATAAAAAAGCCAATGAAGGCTTTATTTTTTTGCTAATAAAGTGTAAAGTCAATTTCACAAATGCCTTTAGAAGCTTTAATTATTTTCATGCATCTTGGATAAAAATGCTTTAAGCCCCGAAATTAACCGGAGCTTAAAGAATCGAGAGTTATCTATAACCTAAAAATGATTTTGTTACCATGCAAAAACTTTTTTAATCCCAGGAGGTACAGGTGTTTCACCATAAATCTGTGCCTTTTCCAGAATTGTTGTACTATTGTCGGTGTGTTCAATCATGCATATTCAATCTTGTTCATCCCCAGAGGTCGGAGTTTTAATTTTTAGTAAGTCAATTTTTGATAGTACAGAAATCCTCATTGGAATTATAGGTAATGGAATTATTTTGTAAATAGCATTTTCCGTCTCTAGGATTAAACCACCATATTTGTAAATCTTTGCCAATTGTCCAGTTTGATTTGAGTGTTTTTTCTCCACCAGTTGGAAAATAATTACAGGCAAATTTTCCGTTTTTCTCAACACATGCTTGTTTATGTTCATCTATACTCGTTTCAACTCTTGAATTTTGTTCTGTTAAAAGATCTTGACAAGGAACACATTGACTTAAATCTCTTGATAGCAAAAAGAAGTTTAATCATACAAATGAACATCCCAACGATTGCCACAATATGGGTCAACTGGGTTAATTCCTTTAAATGCTGAATTTCCCATCATTTTTTCCACGATCGCATCGACTGTATATGTGTTGTCCGAGTATCCATTGATGAATGTAGATACGTACGGGACATCGATTAAATGATATGGATTTGCCAGGGAAACGAATACGGTCGGAATGTCTTTAGAGAACCATGGTGAATCGATGGCAATGAATGGATTGAAGTTAAGTCGCACTTGAGTACGATTGCTCTTCGTCCGATTACTCTTCGTCCGTTCAACCACAACAAATAGGGATAAAATCCGACCTTCATATTCCCGGGTGGTTGCCAACCCCGAATACATTTTTAAAGAAAACTCGGCGACTGCCGAGCCTTTAGGCGATGGCAAAGCCACAAGAGCACTTATACTTAATTCTTAAAATTTCCCACTACGTCGAATTCGCTTCTTTGCTGGAAATTTATACTTTCTTAACGTATAAAAAAAGACCGGTCCCTTTGAAAATTAAAGGAACCAGTCCCTGAAATTAGGGAGGAAATTAAATCACCCCTTGCGAAATCATCGCTTCAGCAACTTTTTTGAAGCCGGCGATGTTGGCACCGACCATTAAGTTACCGGGATGACCGTATTCAACACTAGCTTCCATGCTTGCTTGATATATATTGTGCATGATTTGTTGCAGTTTTTGATCAACTTCATCAAAAGTCCAAGACAAGCGCATGCTGTTTTGAGACATTTCTAAGGCGGAGACGGCAACCCCACCGGCATTGGCGGCTTTTGCCGGTCCATACAAGATACCATTATTTAAATAAACATTGATTGCTTCAATCGTGGATGGCATATTGGCACCTTCTGCGACAGCTTTCACACCGTTGGCGACAAGCGTTTTTGCTGATTCTTCATCAATTTCATTTTGGGTCGCACATGGAAGCGCAATATCACAAGGGATCGACCAGATTCCAGTACATCCATCATAATATTCAGCATTCGGATGGAAATCAACATATTCTTTAATCCGTTTGCATTCTACCTCTTTCAAACGTTTTACCGTGTCAAGATTAATTCCGTCCGGATCATACACATAGCCGTTGGAATCACTGCAGGCAACAACTTTTGCACCGAATTGCTGTGCTTTTTCAATGGCATAAATGGACACATTACCGGAACCGGAAACGACAACAGTTGCACCGTTAAAATCGAGTCCTTTATCTCTTAACATTTCTTGAGTAAAATAGACAAGACCATAACCTGTTGCCTCTTTACGGACGATACTTCCGCCAAATCCAAGGCTCTTGCCGGTTAGAACACCTGCTTCAAAAGCACCACGTAATTTTTTATATTGTCCAAATAAGAAGCCGATTTCTCTCGCCCCCACACCGATATCACCGGCAGGAACATCCACATCTGGTCCGATATAGCGATATAATTCAGACATAAAGCTTTGGCAAAAACGCATAATTTCAGCATCGGATTTTCCTTTAGGATCAAAATCCGAACCGCCTTTTCCACCGCCAATTGGTTGTCCGGTTAAAGCATTTTTAAATATTTGTTCGAAACCTAAAAACTTAATAATGCTCCCATTTACAGAAGGATGGAAACGTAACCCGCCTTTATAGGGACCGAGTGCACTGTTGAATTGAACACGAAATCCGCGATTCACTTGTACATTTCCTTGATCATCTACCCAAGGAACCCGGAAAGTAATCATTTTTTCAGGTTCAACAATTCGTTCCAAAATATTATGTTGTATATAAAGCGGTTCTTTAGCAAAAAGAGGAATAAGGGAATCAAATATTTCTTTTACGGCTTGTTGAAATTCAAATTCATAGGCATTTCGTTTTTTAACTGTTTCAAAAACATTGTTGACATATTCAGTCGCCACTTTTAATTCGTCATTGATTATTGATGTTGTACTCAAGCGAATCAATCTCCTCGTTATATATTATGTGAATTCATTATTTCATGAGCGTTTTTTCATACAATTTGTCTATCTGAAAATTTTGTGTATAGAAAAATTTTATAACTAGAAATTAATCTAATCAATATAAAAAGGAGATGAAATTAATATGTAAATTAGATTGATTGTCATTTTTTGTTTAATTTATTTCTCGTTAGCGAATTTATATGCAGACTTTTACATAATATTGGTAAACAGCACATAGCTTACATCAAATTAAAATTACTTTGACTTTTTACTGACTTATTTGTGTGATAATGTATAGAAGGAAAAGAAAGAGTACGGAATTGCATTAGGTTTTCAGGAGGTAGCACCGATGAAAATTTTAGTCGTTGAAGATGAATATGCAATTAGACAAGTATGAAAGGCATCTTTCAAAAGGTAGATTATGAGGTAGTCCAAGCTTTGATGGCGATGAAGCCGTAGAGAAATTTCATAAATATTAGGTAAAGCCGTTTCAACATCTCTTTTTTCTTGAAAATAATCCTAAATTACATAAAGGGCTATCCAAAAGAAACCGGTTTGATTTATGAGTTAAGCCTTACTTTTGGAATAGCCCTTTTTTAATACTTATGAATCAAAAAATTACTTCTTGTTTTGTTTTTTATTTTTCTTCGGATTATCAGCTAAAAAAGCAGTTTCCTCTTCATGATCGTTACGAATTTGCTCAATACTTGAGTTTTGAATTCCTTTTTTTGCCATGATCCTCACCACCTTTATGTTTATTTTGGCAAATAGAACAAATATCATTCATCTATTACAGAATTGCAAGGGAAAAATGGTTCATTCTAAGTTATTGATATTATAGGAATTTTGACTCAATTTTAAATTTAATGTTGAAAACGCTTCCAAAAATAGTTATTATTAGTACTGTATATTCTAAAAATTAAAATAGTAGAGGTGGTTTTAATTTGAAAACATTGCAGAAACTATTCATTACAGCAGTGTTCTTATTTTCTGTTTTTGCCGTTTCCTTATCTATTCAGCCGGAACAACAAGTCCGTGCGGAAACGAGTGGAAATGATTATCCGATTGTCCTCGTTCACGGTTTAGGAGGGTGGGGAAAAGGTGAATTTTTAGGTTATCGGTACTGGGGAGGATTGAAAGATATTGAGTTTTATTTAAACCAAACCGGTCATAGAACGTATGTAGCAACAGTTGGTCCGGTTTCAAGTAACTGGGACCGTGCAGTAGAACTCTATTATTATATTAAAGGCGGTACGGTTGATTATGGTGCTGCTCACGCAAAGGAACACGGTCATGCTCGATTTGGACGAACATATCCGGGAATATACGGCCAATGGGATGAAACGAATAAAATTCATCTGATTGGTCACAGTATGGGTGGACAAACATCTAGAATGTTAGTAGAATTGCTGAAAAGTGGTAGTCAAAAGGAACAAGAATATTACAGCCAACATCCTGAAGAAGGAATCTCTCCTTTATTTACAGGTGGAAAAAATTGGGTTCACAGTGTAACGAGCCTGGCAACTCCGCATAATGGTTCAACTTTTGCAGACCAAGAACAAATCGTTTCCTTTATTAAAGATTTCATTATTCATCTAGCAAGTGCAGCCGGGCAGAAACAAGAAAGTTTAATCTATGATTTTAAATTAGACCAATGGGGATTAAAACGTCAACCGGGTGAATCTTTTCATGCATATATGAATCGTGTAATGACAAGTCCGATTTGGCAAAGTAACGATATTAGTGCCTATGACTTAACTACCTTTGGGGCTCAAGAATTGAATCAATGGATGAAAACGTATCCGGATGTTTATTATTTGTCTTACACAGGAAACGCTTCTTATCGCGGGGTTGTTACCGGAAACTATTATCCAATCGGAACAATGCATCCATTGTTTACACTGATTAGTATGCAAATGGGCTCATATACCAGACAAAGCCCGGCACCTGTCATTGATCGCAGCTGGTTACCAAATGATGGAATTGTAAATGTGGTATCTGCAAAATATCCGTTTGGTCATCCAAATAGCCCATATGACGGTGCGATAAAACAAGGTGTTTGGAATTCATTCCCTGTAATGGAAGGCTGGGACCATATGGATTTTATTAATTTTATTGGATCCAATACACCCGGTTATTTTTCCATTTACGGATATTATAATGATGTAGCAAATCGAGTACATTCGTTACCTAAATAATATACTGGAATTGGAAGCAGACACCCAAGAATGTTATTATTGGTCAACATTCTTGGGTGTCTATTAGTTAGTAAGGGAGATTAGTGATTTATGATTGAGTTATCGAGAGAATTGTCAATTTAATAATAATTAGTTTGATGGAATAAGGTGAAGTAAAAAAATAATTTATAAAGTAGGAGTTATTATGCAAAAGATAAACTTTGCCATTTTTGATATGGATGGATTACTATTTGATACTGAGCGCCCCTCATTTTTAGCTATGAAAAAGACTGCCGAAAAAGCAGGGTTTAAATTTTCTATAGAAACGTATAAAAAATTAATTGGTGTTAGTAAACCTACATCAAATCAAATTCTTCATAATCTATACGGGGAAGAGTTTTTTAAGAAAAATGTTTTAGATCATTTTCAAGAGGAATTCAATAAAACAGTAGCTGAAGAGGGAATTACCATTAAAAAGGGTGCTTTGGAATTATTAGAAGTATTGGAAGAAAAAGGATTTAAAAAGTGTATAGCTTCGTCAAGTAATAGAGAAGTCATTGAAAATTATTTAGCTATTACCGGATTGGAGGATAGATTCGATTTTTATTTAAGCGGAAGAGAAGTTAAAAAAGGAAAACCTCACCCGGATATTTTTCTTGAAGCGTGTAAACGTGGTGGAGTAGATCCAGAAAAAGCACTTGTTCTGGAGGATTCATTTCATGGTTTCCGTGCAGCAATAAGGGCAAATATTCGTTGCATCATTGTCCCAGATTTAGTCGAGCCGAATGAGGAAATGAAACAAGGAGCTTATCGTATCTGTTCAGATTTAGCTGAAGTAGCGGAATTGATAAGGACCGAAAAATTATAGAAAGACAATAATACAAAAGAATGGATTATAAAATGTAAACACACATGAAAATGAGAACTGTTACCGCTTCAAAAACAGTTCTCATTTTTCCTTAATTAACCGTGAGAGCCCTTAAATCCTCATTCTTACATGAGTTTGCATGGTTCACTTGGCTCAAGAGATACCGTTTTACAACCTCTTTTCTAATTATGAAAATTTACATGTAATTTTACGAGATTCACTTAGCTCAAGAGTGGCTACACTTAAATCCTCTTCCTTATATGAAAGTTTGCATGTAATAGGGGCCAATTCTCCGGAAATTCCGGACCAAGTACCCAATAACTTATCCCGCGAAGATTGTATTCCTTTACAGTGTCATATTTTGCTTGCATACTTCTGGCATCTTCAAACCAGACTTCATGTTGTTGACCCGATTCGTCTGTGTAGCGGAAGAACGGAGATTGATAGGTTTCATGATATTGAATCGGAACGCCATATTTTGCTGCAAGATTGACGGCTTCTCTAGGACCGACTGTTCTTGCATAAGTTCCTTGAACCCACGGGATTTTCCAGTCACGGCCATAGAGCGGGACACCCATAAGAATTTTGTTGCGAGGAATGGCAGTTACCGCATAATCGAGTACTCTTCTAACTTGATTTATCGGCGCAATAGCCCAAGGTCTCCCACCAGCCCAACCCCATTCATACGTCATAGGTATGACAAAATCGACCAGTTCACCATGGGCAGCGTAATCATGTGCTTCATATAACAATCCCGGTTGATCAGCACTAATTTTCGGTGCCAGCGCTGTGGAGACCGTGAATCCTTCCGGGTGTAAACGGCCAACTACCCGACGAAGGAAATTATTATAATTTTCCCGATCTTCCGGATACACATATTCAAAATCAATGGTTATGCCTGTATATCCTTTGCTTCTCAACGTTTGTAAAATATTTGTGATTAAAGTATTTTGGAGATCGGGATTTCTTAAAATGAGCGCTGCCCGGTCGGAGCTAAACCTTCTGCCGACAAAATTAGTAAGGACAAGAAGTGGAGCAACATTGTTATTTCGAGCTACACGAATAATCGGTTCATCATTTAATGTGGAAATTTGACCATTCTCCATTACCCCGTGACTAAAAGGACTAATATAAGTAAAACTTGGTGTTAAAGGTGCAACAAGATTGGCTCCTGCTTCATTCATCGTTGTTACATAAGCATTAACTTCAATCGTAGGTTTTGGCATCTCAGGAATTCTTAATCTTTGTCCGCTAAAAATGAGTGCTGCATTTTGGATATTATTCGCTTGGACAATTGCCGCAACTGTTGTCCCGTAACGACTGGCAATGGAATACAATGTTTCACCCGGTTGAACCGTATGATAGGTGACCGGTATCGTTAACACTTGCCCGACATAGATGTTTGATGGTTCTGTTAATCGGTTTGTCTCAACAAGATTCTGTAATGCGACCCCGAAACGGTTAGCAATTGACCATAGCGTATCACCGGACTGTATGACATATTGTTGATATGGCGGAGGAATGACTAATGCTTCACCAATGACCAACTGATTCGGGTTCGAGAGCCCATTTGCTGCAACGATTTGATTAACTGTTGTCCCGTACATTTGTGCTATGCGCCAAAGATTATCTCCGCTTCGAACAACATGTATCTTCATTACTGTCACCTCACAAAAGAACTTTCTTATTACCATATTCTTCATTTTGATGTTTTGCGACAAGAAAATGGGCAGAATGAATGTTGTCTTGGCCACCGGTATTTCGGGAAAATTTCCAAACAATTGTATAATACTGTTCTATAAATAAAACATTGATGTATCTTATACAAATTTTATCCCCATTATTTTAAGTAAAAGTTATAAATCAAAGTGGATTTCACTTCATCAGACAGACTTTTATGTTCCCGCTCCCGATGAATTACAAGGCGAAGAAATTTTTTCGTAGGCTCGTCCACCTCGTTTAGCTTCTATATGCCCGCTTCCCGTAAATTACAAGGCGGTTATTGTTTCAAATGAAAAAAGCTCTATTTTTGTGTTTTTAAAAGTATATTAAAAGATTAGTTATGTATTTTCCACAAATTCTGTATTATAATAAAAATTAACTCTTAATCTGAAAGACAATCATTAATAAGACAGGTGAAGCAGAATGATTAGAAAACTGACAGTCCAAGACCATAAAACTGTTATGAATTTTTTAAGTGAAGAACCGTCCATCAATTTATTTATTATTGGGGATATCGAGGCATTTGGATATGAGACGGATTTCCAAGAATTATGGGGAGAATTTCATGAAGATGGCAAACTTAACGCTATTCTTTTACGATATTTCGAATCATTTATCCCCTATGCAAAAGGAGAATTTGACGTTCAAGGGTTTGCCGATCTTATTTGTAACTACTCAGCAACACCGGTCATGTCCGGGAAAGCTTCTATTGTTGAGCAATTTGAACATGTGAAAGGGATTGAATTGGGTCCGAAGAAGGCCACCTTTTTTGCGGAGTGCCGGGAACTCACCCCCATTAATCATACTGAATATAATATAAAGATTGCTACAATCGATGATGTTGATCGAATTTTAAATCTGCGGATGCAAATTGATGAGTTTTCTTTAAGCAAAGAGGGGAGAAAAATGATTGTCCAAGATATCGAAAACGGGACCGGACGAACTTATTTTATTGAAGATAATAAACAGATCATTGCCTGTGCCTCAACTGCAGCGGAAAATTCTGCCTCTGCGATGATTGTCGGTGTTTGTACTCATAAAAATTTCCGCAATAACGGACTGGCAACAGCAATCATGCAAAAATTAATCGGGGATGTACTTGCTGAAGGTCGAATCCTTTGCTTGTTTTATGATAACCCTGTGGCGGGTAGAATTTACAAACGTCTCGGATTTCAGGATATCGGCAAATGGACAATGTATCGAAAAAAACAAGACCACCATAAAAAATAAATAACCCGTTTTTCCCGGATTGATGCGAATTAATAAGTTGCATCATACTAAAAAGAAGAATTAAAGGCGCTTGCTTATAAGAGGATTAGGGCTGACCACAAAAAGTTAGTATTTAATAACTTTTACGGTCAGCCCCCTATTTTTTTACTTAATCGAACAGAAAAGGTTCGGTTTGAAATTTTAAATCTTAGTTAAAACAAAACCACAAGTTGAATCGATTTTGTGGTTTTTTCTTTCTTTATAGTATAAGAAAGTATAAAAATACAGGTAAATAACTCGGGATTAGTTTTATTGTCTAGCTCCGAGCGCCAGCGACTGAGAAACTAACTCCCCTTTAATGTGCTCCTGCGCCATAGCCTATTCGAGGAAGCGGATGTTCAGCTCGTCGCAAAGCTTCATGAAGTATATCAAGGAAGATTACTCATGAAGTTCACTCTAGGAGTAGCTTCACTACGATAAGTCAACATCGGCTCGTCCCTCGCCGTGTTTCCTTTTCCTTAGAAAAAGCTACTCGCTTTTTCTTCGTGCGAGGCTTATTCAAGGAAGATTATTCAGAGTCCTCGAAAATGCATTCGCATTTTCTTCGCGCGATGCCTATTCGGGGAAGCAAATCTGTTCTCATTGCGGGGCGCTCCAGTTTGTACGTCGCTAAGCGGGCGCTCTGCGCTTTTCTTATCATCCCACTAAGAGAAAGACGTAATTGTTCAGAACTTATATATGAAATTAAGGAAAGTATGGGTTTTATATCGCATAAAATGGCATTGTGTTCCTGTTTAGTATAAGGGCAGATTTGGATACAATACAATATAAGGGCATTGGCCGGTAATCATCGGTGGAATGCTCTTCTCTATGATAATTGGTGTTATATTTGGTATTTTGCCTGCGAATAAGGCATCAAGACTTGATCCAGTTGAATCAATGCGATATGAGTGACCAAAATGATACATTGTGTATCAAAAAGGGGAAGTAAATGATTAAGTTAACTTTTCTCCTTGCTTCAATTTCTTGTTATCGTCCCAAATATTTTTTGCTTAAAGTAAGAAGACACAGTATAATATTTTTATTAAGAGAAAGAAATGGAGCAGATTAAATGGTCCAATCAATCAATACAAAAGTCGATTTAGTTATTGATGCAACCTCGCATTTGGGACTTCCGGAGTATGGTAAGATCATGATCGGAGACAAGGGATTTGAATTCTACAATGATCGTGATGCCCGTAAGTTTATTCAAATTCCTTGGGAAGAAGTTGATTACGTGATCGCTTCCGTCATGTTCAAAGGGAAATGGATCCCACGTTACGCGATCCAAACGAAGCGAAATGGAACGTTTTCATTTTCCTCAAAAGAACCGAAAAAAGTATTGCGGGCAATTCGTGAATACGTTGACCCGAATCAAATGGTCCAATCATTAAGTTTCTTTGATGTTGTTAAACGCGGTCTAAAGAGTAAATTTAAAAAGTAATTGTTTTACATGGCAAGACAGGTTAGAAGAATTTTTGTTTTAAACGTGAAAGGATATACTCCTAGCAAAGATGAAAATTTGACAGGGAGGAAAACGGAAAATATTTTTCCTCTTGAAAGAAGAATATTTGGTGTGCTATAATTTTTATGGAAGCTCATTAAAGTGATACATTGAACATTTAAAAAGAATCTATTTGTTGCAAAGGCTGTTTACCGTTCCTTTATTTACAGTGTTTGCAAAAAACAATTGAATACTTTAGCTATTATATTTTACGTGTTACTGATTCGATCAGGCATGAGTGAATAGTTTTGATTGAAATGAAAATTATGGGCATTCTATAAACATAACTTCATTTTAATCGGCTTTTTACTCATGCTTTTTTGTTTTTAGTTGAAACTGTAATCGCTTTAGATGAGCTGAAAAGATACAGCTAAAAAAGTACTTTGGTAGATTTTACCATGTCCTTTTACTGTACCAATAATCATAGAGGAGGTAAGAAGATGGTAGGAATTATCATTGCTAGTCACGGTGATTTCGCCAATGGTATCTTGCAATCCGGAGAGATGATCTTTGGAAAACAAGAAAATGTAAAAGCAGTTACATTGATGCCAAGCGAAGGACCTGATGATGTAAAAGCAAAAATGAAAGAAGCAATCGCCTCTTTCGACAACCAAGACGAAATATTATTTTTAGTCGATCTTTGGGGTGGAACCCCTTTCAACCAGGCCAATAGCTTGTTTGAAGAACACAAAGACAAATGGGCAATCGTTGCTGGTATGAACTTGCCAATGTTGATTGAAGTTTTTGCATCACGCTTATCCATGAACTCAGCACGTGAAATTGCTGCACATATTTTGGGCACAGCTAAAGAAGGGGTTAAAGTAAGACCTGAAGAATTAGAACCGGCAACACCTGCTGCTGCATCTGCTCGTCGACCATCGAATGCAGGTGCCCCTGGTAAATTTGAATACGTGTTAGCACGTATTGACACTCGTTTACTTCACGGACAAGTAGCAACTACTTGGACAAGAACAACACAACCTACTCGTATCATCATTGTATCTGATGCGGTAGCAAAGGATGATCTTCGTAAGAAATTAATCAAACAGGCTGCTCCACCGGGCGTCAAGGCACACGTTGTTCCTGTCAAGAAAATGATCGAACTTGCAAAAGATGATCAACATTTCGGCGGCCAGCGCGCAATGCTTCTTTTTGAAAACCCGCAAGATGTGCTTAGAGCGGTTGAAGGTGGCGTTCCATTAAAGACAATTAATGTTGGTTCGATGGCACACTCACCTGGTAAAGTTCAACCGAATAAGGTGTTAGCCTTTAGCCAAGATGATATTGATACTTTCAATAAGTTAAAAGAACTTGGTTTGAAATTCGATGTACGTAAAGTTCCGAACGATACAAAAGGCGACATGGATGCAATTCTCAAGAAGGCTCAAGAGGAGTTAAACAAGAAAAAATAATCCTGATTATTAGAAGAAAAGGGAGGATTAATAATATGGATCTGAATATTATTCAAATAATATTAGTCTTTATCGTAGCGTTTTTAGCCGGTATGGAAGGAATTTTGGATGAATTCCACTTCCACCAACCAATCATTGCCTGTACGCTAATCGGCTTAGTAACAGGAAACTTAGTACCATGTCTTATCTTAGGCGGTACCCTTCAAATGATCGCTTTAGGCTGGGCAAACATCGGAGCTGCCGTAGCACCGGATGCTGCATTAGCCTCAGTCGCATCCGCAATTATTTTAGTTTTAGGTGGACAAGGTCGAGAAGGTGTATCTTCTGCAATTGCGATTGCTGTTCCGCTTGCAGTTGCAGGTTTATTGTTGACAATCATCGTACGTACGATTGCAACAGCATTTGTCCACTTTATGGATGCTGCAGCTAAAGAGGGGAACTTCAGAAAGGTTGAATTTTGGCATATCATTGCTATCTGTATGCAAGGATTACGGATTGCAATTCCAGCTATATTAATTGTGGCTATTGGTGCAGGTCCGGTTAGAAACTTGCTCGAATCTATGCCAAATTGGTTGACAGATGGTTTAGCAATCGGCGGGGGAATGGTTGTAGCCGTTGGTTATGCAATGGTTATTAACATGATGGCAACAAAAGAAGTCTGGCCGTTCTTTGCCATTGGTTTCGTATTAGCGACTGTTTCAGATATTACACTTATCGGTCTTGGTGCTATCGGTGTGGCTCTTGCACTTATCTATATTGCTCTTTCTAAACAAGGCGGTTCAGGTAATGGAGGAAACGGTAATTTTGGTGATCCATTAGGCGACATTATTGATAATTACTAAGAAGGAGGCGGACATAGAAATGGCAGAACAAATAAAATTATCTAAAAAAGATCGTATTTCTATTTGGTGGCGTTCAACTTTCATTCAAGGTTCTTGGAACTATGAACGTATGCAAAACGGTGGTTGGGCATTTACAATGATTCCAGCCATCAAAAAATTATATAAAACAAAAGAAGATCGTGCAGCTGCACTACAACGTCATTTGGAGTTCTTTAACACTCACCCGTACGTAGCTTCACCTATAATAGGTGTTACTTTAGCACTTGAAGAAGAACGTGCAAATGGCGCCCCTGTTGATGATGTAGCCATTCAAGGGGTTAAAGTCGGGATGATGGGACCTTTAGCAGGTATTGGAGATCCGGTTTTCTGGTTCACGGTAAAACCAATCCTTGGTGCATTAGCAGCTTCTCTTGCAATGACCGGAAACATACTTGGACCAATTCTTTACTTTGTTCTTTGGAACGTTATTCGTATGCTGTTTATGTGGTATACGCAAGAATTTGGTTATAAAGCCGGTTCAAGAATTACTGACGACTTATCTGGCGGATTGCTGCAAGATATTACAAAAGGTGCATCGATCCTCGGTATGTTCATCCTTGGTTCATTAGTTAACCGATGGGTATCTGTACAATTCACGCCAGTAGTATCTGAAGTAAAACTTGACAAAGGAGCTTATATTGATTGGGATAAATTACCTTCTGGAGCGGAAGGAATTAGAACTGCTTTGGAACAGCAAGCTGCAGGTCTTTCATTGAGTGATGTGAAAGTAACAACTTTACAAAACAACTTAGATAGCTTAATTCCCGGTTTAGCCGGTTTGCTGTTAACACTTCTTTGCATGTGGTTACTTAAGAAGAAAGTTTCTCCAATTGTTATGATTCTAGGATTGTTCGTGGTTGGTATCGTCTTCCACTTAATCCACTTAATGTAATAAATATAAGACGAATTCAAACAAAGCATAAAGCATCTCCTTATATGATAGGACTATCATTATAAGGAGGTGCTTTTTCTATGCCTAAGCCCCTCGTATCATTCCATACCGAAAAAAACTTCTGCAACAAATTAAGTTAAACTTGCACGATCAAATACCAAAATTAATAAGTACATCATCCAAACGGTCAATTTTTCATCCTATTCCAAAACGATTATACGTAATTTTAGGTTTTAACTATTTTAGTATGGTGCAAGACGTAAAAGTGAATTGCAGATCTGATAGGCAAGGTGGAGCAGGGATGTGACGACGCCTTTCAAAACACTTAATTGGCATTTTACGAGGTCACTGAAAAAGCGGTAAATAATTATAAAATTACTTGCTAAACAGCATATTTAGACGTGTTTTTGTGGTTTATACTAATTTATACTGTGTAAGTGAACTTATTCGAATTGTTTTTCAGTGGCGTCGCATTTTACCTTGCTTTTGGCAATTTCCCTCAGGGGGGTTCCGGAAAATTCAATAAAAAATTTGACAATAGATGGTACCTATTTCTTTTAATGATTCAGAAACAACAGGATAAACTAATCAAAGCTGACCTTCCAAAAATGTTTGGAAGATAGTGGAAGCATTTATTAGTAAATTGACATAAAATATCGTTTCTGAGAGGTTATTAAGGATGAGAAATGGGTGGAAGATTTTTACTCAAGATATAAAAAGTATTTGTACAAATTGGGTTGCTGCAATCATTATCGCCGGACTAATCATATTACCTTCTCTTTATGCTTGGTTCAATATTAAAGCATCTTGGGATCCATATGGACAAACTGGTCAAATTCCAATTGGTGTTGTCAATGAAGATAAAGGGGCTGAAGTTCGCGGGGAAAAAATTGAAGTTGGTAATGAGCTAGTCCAAACATTAAAAAACAATAAAAAAATGGGTTGGCGCTTTGTTAATCGCGAAAAAGCAATGGAAAAACTGAAGTATGGTGATTATTATGCTGTCATTGTTATACCGGAAAATTTTTCAAAACGATTGGCAACAGTAATAAGCAAAAAACCGCAAAAAGCAGAAATAGATTACTATGTGAATGAGAAAATAAATGCGATTGCTCCAAAAATTACAGAGAAAGGTGCCAGTGTGATTGTTCAACAAATAAGTAGCAATTTTATTTCTCTTGTAAATAAGACCATTTTCGACATATTTAACGAATTAGGAATTGAATTGCAAAAAGACTTACCTGATATTAAAAAATTTGAAAGTTATCTATTTACAATTGAAAGTAATTTACCGGAGATTTACCAACTTTTAAATGATACAACAAATGATGCAAACCGAGCCAGTCAATTGATAACAAAAGCCAAAACCATTTTGCCGCAAGTAAAGGAAGCAACAAATAAAAGTCTACGAACTATAGATGATACTTCACAATTTATTGACCAAGCCGAAGCAAGATTAGATGAAATGAAACCTATAATCGAGCAAAATATCGCTAAAATCATGAAATTGCATGATAAAACGAATGAATTAATACAAAATATTGATTTATCAACAATACCGACAGATAAGAAGCAATCGTTGAGTCAAACGATCATAGAGAAAAATGAATCCATTGGCCAAGCAATTGAAACGATTGAAACCACATTAAATAACCTAAAAGACCTGAACCAAACGGAAGCGCCAGAGTTAAATGAGGCATTGTCGTCTTTGGATAATGTAAAAGGGGATTACCAAGTACTTAAAAATCAAGCAGAGCAATTAGATACATTGATTCGAGACAATCAGAACGAAATAGATAAATTTTTTAAAGCAATGAAAGGAAATGCAGAGTCAATAAAAGGTCATGTAGAAGCGTTTGCTAAAGATTATCGAGATGTACTGGAACCATTCATAACAAAGACGGTAGGGGACGTGAAATCAACATTAACGGAAGCACGAAATATATTAACTGAGATCCAATCAACATTACCGGAAGTACAGGGTGTACTTAATCGAACGGATAAAAACCTCTCGGAAGGGCGAGAAATGCTCACCTATGTTACAAATCAATTTCCGTTTATTAACGATAAAGTGATACATCTAGCTGATAAATTACGAAAAATAAAAGGTGAAACAGATATTAATGAAATTATTGATCTCCTTCAACATGACCCGGAATCAGAAAAAAATTTTTTTGCTGAACCTGTTAAATTAAAAGAAAATAGTGTCTTTTCTATTCCAAATTATGGAACGGGAATGACTCCATTTTATACAGTACTTGCAATTTGGGTCGGTGGGTTATTATTAATCTCGCTTATATCCACAGATATTCATCATACAGAAGGATTTAAAACAAAAGATATATATATCGGTCGTTTATTAACGTTTTTAAGTATTGGATTTCTTCAGTCAATAATTGTGACATTAGGAGATATATTTATACTACATGTGAAACTTGTTGAACCTTTTTGGTTTGTTTTATTTGGGATTTTTTGTAGTGTTATTTTTATAACGATTGTGTATACTTTAGTTTCCGTTTTTGGCGATGTCGGGAAAGCCTTAGCAATTATTATGTTAGTACTTCAAATTGCAGGATCGGGAGGAACCTATCCAGTCGTGTTATTACCTGAGTTTTTCCAAAAAATAAACCCGTTCTTGCCCTTCACATATGCAATTGATATTATGCGTGAGGCAACGGGTGGTATAATATGGAGAAGAGTTGGAATGGATCTTCTTTATCTTCTAATTTTTGGATTGTTTGCCTTCATTTTTGGTGGTTATCTAAAAAATCTTATTAATGAAAAGACAAAAAGTTTAAGAAGAAAGGCAAAAGAGTCCGGTATCTTTCATTAAGGTGGAATGAAAAGCTGATTAGCCTCAAAAAGTTTCGTCCAGACAAACAAGAGAAAGAGAATAATTTCATCGTTGACCTTAGCCCTAAATCTGGAAAAATTTGGAACTAAAGCAACGAAAAGGCCTTACAATATTAACCTAGACGAATGTGGTGTGATTTGATTCAAGCGATTGCGAGCTCACACTAAATTTTAGGTTCTGCAATTTTTGCAAAAAGGGAAACTTTGGTTTATGAGTTTCCCGTTTTTTCTTTTGTTGTGACTGCGTTGATTATGCACATAGGGTCTTTTTCTAAAGAATAATCATTCAACTTTTTCAATAAACACCACATTGATTTGAAGTGGGTCAGATTCACGCACTTCTCCGTCATACCCGACTTTAACTTTATCCCCGACATGAAAAGTGGTTTCACTATTCTTTGAAAGATCCACATGTACTCTGCTTCCGGATTTAGTGATTTCCCCTTCGTCAATATGAACAAGAGCAGTTTGATCATATATTTCAGTAATAGTTCCTGTAAATGTGGATGTAACGTCACTCGTTATTGGTTTATTGTCAGTATTATTACATGCAATGAGTAGAATGATTAAAAAGCTTGAAAATAAAATCCAAATTTTCCTGATCAAAATACATCCCCCCTCCATCTCGGAATTTTTATTACTTACGTTTCATACCTTAGAAAATCAATAAAATTGACGAAACCCGTTCTTGTCACCATTTTAAGGCAAAAATTCAATTTTTGACCACAGACTTATTCTCGTCGGAAATTTTAAGCGAGCAACCTCCTTTTTTG
>NZ_CCRF01000068.1 GCF_000751775.1 Caldibacillus thermoamylovorans | reverse complement strand
TTGCTTTCGCCTAAAGGCTCGGCAATCGCCGAGTTTTCTTTATTTATGAGACGTCAACGCTTCTTTTGGATGCAAAACTCAAGATTATTTAACAATTTTTCCTTTCCTTTACCTGTTCATCATTTATTAGTCCAATACGTTCGTAAATTGGGATTTATAATAGTTCCTTGTTTTTCTTATAGGAACGCTTTAAAGAGATATAACTAGATAAAAACCATATTACACTAACACCTATTAATAAACTCAAAATTTCAAACCATTCGTCGAGATTCTTGGGGGAGTTTGTGAAAATCAAATAGCATATCATAAAAATAACCACAAACCCAATCGTTCTAATGAATATAACTCTTAACTCTTTTCTGTAAGCACTCTCCGTTGTGATGTCTGCATATTCAATACCTGATACTATATATCTTCCTGACACATAAAAGAGAAAGATGGCAATGGCTGCCAATAAGACAGTTTCTACGTCTAGATTAAAATACTTGTTGCAGATAATCATAACAATAAGGGATAAGAAAAGAATTATTGCGCCCTCCGAGAAAAAATATAACATCTTTTTTTCCTTATATTCATCATTTGGTAATAAAAAGGATATCCAAGATTTCATTAAGTATCGACCTCCCAAAATAATTCATCTAAAGTTTTATTAAGTTCCTTGGCTATTGCAATACACAATTTTAGACTAGGATTATATTCGCCCTTTTCAATTAGACCAATAGTTTGTCTAGTTACACCAATTTTTTTTGCTAATTGTTCTTGGGTTATAGAGGCTTTAATCCTTGCTATTTTCACATTATTCTTCATTTCCCACCCTGCTCAATGTTAAATATAGTTTGCATATGCAATGTATATATTACATTGGATGCAGCAAAAAGTCAAATTATTTTCAAACATGGATTCAGATAGTAAATTTATCTGAGAAAATGTAAAAGGGGGGGTATCTCCAAGTTCTACATACGAAAGTCAGAATATCTATATCGATCAAAATATTTCCATCTGATAAGCCAAAAACCAGATTAATTAGGCTCATAGCAGCCGGAATGAAAAAAGATAACAAAAAATAAGAAACAAAGTAACATATAACATATCTTACTAGGGGCAATACAATAACACTTTGTCGTTTATTTCATTCACCTAGATGAGTGCTGACGATTTTAAAAATTGGACCCCATTCTTCCTTAAACTGGCACGATTCCGGTGATGCGTAGTTCTACAAAAAAATATCATATATTTTCGGTTAAGGTCTATTCTTTAAAAGGCCGTTGCTTCTTAACTTCTCGTAAAGGAATTGTTGCCTGCAGGGACTCCATATTTTCAATAAAGTGTAACCCTTGAATAATTGGTTTGGTTATGTTATTATTTCTTCAATTCAATAGGATTTCCTTCGGGGTCGGGTGTAATTCCCAACCGACGGTGATGAGGCATGCCTCTTAGCCCGTGACCCGGATTCATAGATCATATGAAAACGGTGGATTTGGTGAAATTCCAAAGCCGACAGTAAAAGTCTGGATGGGAGAAGGAAAAACAAATTGTTCAAAAATGCTGTTTTTTGACGTTTATTTGTTAATGCTTTTTTTTCTCCCTTGCCAAAATAGGTAAGGGAGATTTGTTTGTTTGGAGAGATTTTTTGAAAGGGGGAGCATTTTTTTAAAATGAATGATTATGAATATATGAACCTTGCTCTTTCGCTAGCACGCGTTACTTTAGGTCAAACCAGTCCAAATCCGAGTGTTGGTGCAGTGTTAGTGAAGGATGGCAAGTTGGTGGGGACGGGTGTACATTTGAAAGCTGGGACTCCTCATGCAGAAGTTCATGCAATCAATGAAGCTGGGATCTCTGCTGAGGGAGCCATTATGTATGTTACACTTGAGCCGTGTAGCCACCAAGGAAAAACACCTCCATGTACTGACCTTATTATTAAAACTGGTATTCGAAAGATCTTTGTAGCAACTCTAGATCCAAATCCCCTTGTTGCAGGCAAAGGTGTTGAAAAGTTAACCAGGGCAGGCATTGAGGTAGAGGTCGGGTTATGCAAAGAAGAAGCGAAACAGCTCAATGAAAAGTTTTTTCATTTTATCCAAACAAACACTCCATTCGTAACAATTAAAGCAGGCATTTCATTAGACGGAAAAATAGCAGCAAAATCTGGAGATAGTAAATGGATTACTTCTCCTGAGTCACGACAAGATGGACATCATCTTCGTCATGAACATGATGGAATATTAGTAGGAATTAACACCATCTTACAAGATAACCCTCTTTTAACCACCAGAAGACCCCGAGGTGGAATAAATCCCATTCGAATTGTATTAGACACGAAATTAAAAATTCCAACGTCGGCAAATGTCGTGCAAGATCGCTCTGCGAGAACCATCATTTTTACAGGAAATCAGATTGATTTAGAAAAGAAGAAAGAACTTGAGAGGTTTGGTGTAACTATTATTTCCCAAGATAGACCTATTCTATCACTGCAGCAAGTACTGAAAACGTTAGGAGAGCAGAAGATGACGTCCGTTCTTGTAGAAGGCGGATCAGAAATTCATGCTTCTTTCATCAAGGAAAACGCTTTTCAACAAATCATTACATATGTTGCTCCAAAAATTATTGGCGGAAGAGATGCTTTTCCTTTTGTCGGTGGGGTTGGTTCGGAGCTTGTGAAGTTAGGAAAACACCTCCACTTTACAGAGATTAAACAGCTCGGTCCAGATATCAAAATTACAGCCAAACCTCTTAATCGGGAGGAGACAGATAAATGTTTACCGGAATCATTGAAGAATTAGGGACCATTCAAAGGGTAAAGTCCCGAGGAAACACACTTGTCCTGAATATTCAGGCAAAGAAGGTCTTAGAAGATATAAAGCTTGGAGATAGTATCTCAGTTAATGGTGTTTGTTTAACCGTAACGGAGCTTACCCATGATTCATTTTTCTTGGATGTTATGCCTGAAACCTTTCACAGCACTTCTTTATCTAACCTGCAACAAGGTTCACTAGTTAATCTAGAAAGGGCCATGAGTTCCAATGGACGTTTTGGAGGTCACTTTGTTACGGGCCATGTTGACACAGTTGGACAAATTGTCAAAAGAGAACGAAAAGAAAATGCTGTATATTTTGACATTCAGTTTCCTTATGAATACAGCCATCTACCTCTTTATAAAGGCTCTATTGCACTTGATGGCACTTCCTTAACTATATTTGGGACATCCAATAATCAATTGACCGTGTCCATTATCCCTCATACCGCAAAGGAAAGTGTCCTTGGTACGAAAAAGGTTGGAGATAAGGTGAACATCGAATTCGATTTGATTGGTAAGTATGTATATTCCTTTATGGAAAGGAAAGACTCACACAATTATAAAGATAAGATTTCAATTGATTTTCTAAAAGAAAACGGATTTATGTGAATAGGTGGAAATCTTCTATTTGAAACAATTGGGAAGGAGTAATCGAGTGATGTTCCATAAAATCGAGGATGGATTAAAAGATTTAAAGGCAGGAAAGGTGATTATTGTTTGTGATGATGAGGATCGTGAAAACGAAGGAGATTTTGTGGGGTTGGGTGAGTTTGCGACGCCGGAAATGATTAACTTTATGGCCAAAGAGGGAAGAGGACTCATTTGTGCACCCATTTCTGAGGCAATAGCTGACAAACTTGAATTAAAACCAATGGTCGAGGTCAACACAGATAATCATGAAACGGCCTTTACCATTAGCATTGATCATATTGAAACTACAACAGGCATTAGTGCACATGAGAGGGCTCTAACCGTTCAAAAATTACTTAATGAAGGCGCTCTTCCAAGTGATTTCAGACGACCCGGACATATTTTTCCACTTGTGGCGAAGAAAGGTGGAGTGTTACAGCGCGCTGGTCATACAGAAGCTGCCATCGATTTAGCTAGATTAGCAAAATCAAAAGAAGTAGGTGTGATTTGCGAGGTCATGAATGATGATGGAACAATGGCGCGAGTGGACGACTTAAAAGCGGTTGCGAGTAAGTTTGATTTAAAAATAATTACAATCAAAGACTTGATTAAGTATCGACTCAAACATGACACATTAATAAAAAGGGAAGTGGAAATCAATCTTCCTACTGAATTTGGCGACTTTAGAGCTATCGGATTTACGAGTAAAAATGATGGCAAGGAGCATGTTGCACTTGTGAAAGGAGAAATTCGTGCAGAAGAGCCTATTCTTATAAGAGTCCATTCAGAATGCTTAACGGGGGATGTGTTTGGCTCTAATCGTTGTGATTGTGGACCTCAGCTTCATGCTGCTCTTTCTCAAATACATAAGGAAGGGAAGGGCATCCTTCTGTATATGAGACAAGAAGGAAGAGGGATTGGTCTCATCAATAAATTAAAAGCGTATAAACTTCAAGAAGAAGGTTACGACACAGTTGAAGCGAACCATAAATTGGGTTTCAAAGATGATTTACGTGATTATGGGATTGGTGCTCAAATATTACGAAATCTTGGAGTGAAAAAGATGCGTTTATTAACGAACAATCCTCGAAAAATAACAGGTCTTGCTGGGTATGGCTTAGAGGTTGTCGAACGCATTCCTCTGCAAATGCCACCAAAAAGAGAAAATGAACAATATCTAAAAACAAAAAGGGAAAAACTTGGACATTTATTAACTTTTTGAAGGAGCGGAATATAATTATGAAAAAAGTACTCGAAGGAAACTTAGTTGGTACAGGTCTGAAAATTGGAATTGTCGTTTCGCGATTTAATGAGTTTATTACGAGTAAATTACTGGATGGAGCAGAAGATGCCCTTAAGAGACATGGTGTCACTGAGGATGATGTGACAGTCGTGTGGGTACCAGGAGCTTTTGAAATCCCCCTTGCAGCAAAAAAATTAGCAGACCAAGGTGGCTTTGACGCAATTATTACACTAGGAACAGTCATAAGAGGAGCTACACCGCATTTTGAATATGTAAGCAGTGAAGTAGCGAAAGGTGTAGCAAATATAGGGTTGCAAAGTGGAATCCCTATTATGTTTGGTGTTTTAACAACAGAGTCAGTCGAACAAGCTATCGAACGTGCGGGTACAAAAGCAGGAAATAAAGGTTACGAAGCAGCTGTTGGAGCAATAGAAATGGGTAATCTTTGCAAAAGCTTCAACTAATCTCACACTAATAAGATTCTAATTACAGTTTGGAAAAATACGAACACAAAAGTTATACAATTGAGGACTTTTGTGTTCGTGACAAAATTAAGTACTTTTATGGTATTCATCAAACTTTGGTAGTTTACGGAAAATCTATGCATAAATTATCAACCGTAATATTTTTCCTTTGGGATTGGAGGAATTTAACTCTTTTTGTCGAAATTTATCGAGAAGAGGGGGTTGCAATATGAAAATAATCAAGGGACTTTTTAACAGGAAAACATGTTACTTTTGCAAGAAAAATAAAAACCGAATGATTAATTATTTGGATGATAATGGAAGACGAATAAAAGTTTGTCCACTATGTCTGGAATACGCTGAACGAAGAGCGTTGAGAAGGAAATAGATTCTTTTATCGGAATTCGTATGTAGACGTCCCTAAAGATTTACCTGTTTTTTAAAATATAAACGATAAGGAATATGGGAGTCAAATACTAGATTAAGGATTTGTCACTTATACACCACCTGAAATTTATATTGTAGCAATTATTAAAACATCAATGCATCAATAATAATTTTTCGTGACTTCCTTGGCCTTCTTTAAATAAAACGAATGATAAATATAAATTTATTGAAAATTAATATCTGTTCGTTCGTAAAAATATTGTAAATAATGGAAAATTATTTTTGCTTTTGCTATAATGGTAGAATTAGAGGGAGGTATGAATTTGTTAAACAGTCTTATTTTTGAGGAACAGGAGATGTACGATGCAAATAAGATTGACTTTGATCGCCATTGGAAAGAAATTATTGCCGGTATGCCAGATTCTTTTTTACTTTTATTGGAACCGGAACTTTTTGAACAAATTGACTTTGCGGCAAAGCTACAACCGATGGAGCAGGAATTATTTCCAATTCATTCAAAGCAAAGGATAGGAAAGCATATTGCGGACAAGATTTTTGATGTAAAATTAAAAAGGAAATATGCAATGAAAAAAGCAACCATTCATATCGAGGTTCAAGGGGATGGACGAGACATTTCAGAACGAATGTTCAAGATGTACTACAAACTGTTCGATAAAGGCAGAAAAAATATATATTCCATTGTACTGGTTACTGATCCATCAGCGCAACATCCAACCACGTTTGATCATCACTTTTTAGGGACTAGTGTACAATTTCAATTTCGTGTCCATCATCTTAACAACTTCACAGAAACGGAACTATTTACTTCAGACAATCCATTTGCTTTAGCACTTTTGGCAGGGAAATATCAGGCAAGTACGAGATTTAATGCTGAGCAACGCTACACATATAAAGTAAATTTGGCACAAATAATAAAAGAAAGATACTCATTTGTCGAGTCGGATATTGGTATGAAACTTTTAATATTTGTTGATGCTATTTTATACTTGCCTGACGATTTACATGAAAAATTTATGAAAGAAATTTTCAGAATATTCAAGGAGGAGGGTATCGATATGGCTCAAGCTGAAAAAACAAAAGAAGTCATTACATTTGGTGAGTTATTTGAAAGATGTAAAAAAGAAGCAAGAGAAGAAGGAATCAAAGAAGGAATCAAAGAAGGAATCAAAGAAGGAATCAAAGAGGGAATCAAAGAAGGAATAAAGGAAGGTAGAGAAAAAGGGCGAGAAGAAGGGATCAAAGAGGGACTGAACAAAGGAATTATGGAAGGCCAATTAATAGAAAAGAGAAAAATAGCAATAAAAATGATTAATAGCGGTTTAGACATAAACCTGATTATTTCGCTTACAGGGTTATCAGCCGACGAGATCAGGAGTTTGAAAGAGCAAAATTAATACAGGATTATTAGAAAAACCCACATCGAACTCGTATACCGAGACTTTGTGGGCTTTTTTGTATTAAAAAAATTATTAACGTGAATAGAACTCAACGATGAACGATTCGTTTATTTCTGCTGGAAGTTCAGAGCGTTCCGGTAAGCGGCTGTAAGTACCTTCTAATTTGTCTGCATCGAAAGTTAAGAAGTCAGGAACGAAATTGTTCACATCAATAGCTTCTTTGATAATTTGTAAATTCCGTGATTTTTCGCGAACGCCGATAGTTTGACCCGGTTTTACAATGTAAGATGGGATGTCAACTCGACGACCGTCAACAAGGATGTGACCATGGTTAACCAATTGGCGTGCTTGGCGGCGAGTACGAGCCAATCCTAAGCGATAAACAAGGTTGTCAAGGCGTGATTCAAGTAAAATCATGAAGTTTTCACCATGAACACCTTTCATTTTACCTGCTTTAATGAATGTGTTATGGAATTGACGTTCATTCAAGCCGTACATAAAACGTAATTTTTGTTTTTCTTGTAATTGCAAACCATATTCAGTTAATTTTTTTCGTTGGTTTGGACCATGTTGCCCCGGGGCATATGGACGTTTTTCTAATTCTTTACCGGTTCCGCTTAAAGAAATACCAAGACGACGGGAAATTTTCCAGCTTGGACCTGTATAACGAGCCATGAAAGCTCCTCCTTTAATGTTTTTATTTTGTAAAATAAAAACAGATGTATACATCATTTACCGCCATTTTGTTTTCATGTACCATCGCCCTAGCAGCAGAGGGTTACACGATACAGCTCATATAAAGTCATCAAAATTGCTATATTTATGCAGGATCATTTAAAGCCGCGGAATCCTGCTTTCTTTATATGACCAACAAAATGTACGCATAAACATGTACACATAGGCTGCCATATTTTACACAACGAATATTATATGGGATACAACAAAAGAAGTCAAGGAAATAAAGTGAATCTCAACCAATGAGGATTTTCTTTGTCCCCAGACAATTGCGAGACATGAAAAACAATTTGAATGAGTACACTTTCACAATATGTTGTAGAATAAACTGATAATACATCTAGATATTATTTTAGCACGTAATCTAAAGGAATTCAGCACTTCTACAGCGGCTTCGCGTTTACCTGTTTTCGCTATTTACCAACAATTCCCAATAAAAATATGAAAGATTACGGTAGCAAATGACCATAAATTTTCAATAACATGATATAATAGACATTAAAAAAGATGGTTTTGAGTGAATGTTATGAATGAAACAAATAGGCAAAAGGCAACTAGAATAACAATCATATTCCTTTCCATCATGCTTGTGGGAATCGGATTTTTTTTACAACAAAAAGAAACAGAAAATACAGAATATGAGATGAAGGCTGTTGTCATCCATCGATCTGAAAAACTTGAGGATTCACCTATAGTGGCAGTATATCGCCGATTGAATGGAAAGCACTTATTGATACTATATGAAATTGACCGAATGGATAAAAATCGGTTTAAAGCTATAAAAGAAGTCGAAATCGATAATGAACCAATTCGTCTGCTGGCCGACCGGAATAAAATAGGCGTATGGACGTTGGTACAGAAAAAATGGACATTTTATAATGCCAAATTGATCAAGGAAAAGCGGGATACATTTTATCGTGATGATCACTCAAATAAAACACTTCCCTACCGGCTTGAATCTGATGGCAAAGTAAAATTTCAATTAAAAAATGAAACTTTTCAATTTAAAATTGCAGATTATGAAAATATTACCGGTATTTATTCACTATCTGATGGTAATCTCTTGTTTGTCTTGTTGAAAAATGATATAAAAGTACTAGTTCTAAAATAATGGCTGTTTTTTTGTTTCATATAAAAATGATATATTTTAGGTGAGGCCTATGGATAAATTAGAAGAAAGGGTTATTTTAAAACTTAGAAGTAAAATATTTTCAGACTTTAAGATTTTGGAAAAAGAACAGGATGATTTTAATTATTTTTCAATTTTTTTTAATGCTTTAAAGTGTGAACTTCAATTGAGTCATGTTCATTTTTTAATCTATAAAAATGTTTTAAGTGAAAACGAACAGTTCCTTCTTTCTTTTAAAACGCCTTCTTTGTCGTTCTTTGATACATGGCAAAAAGATATGTATACCAAATATTTAAGGGAAGGAGCATTTATAGTAAATTTCCCTATGGAAAGGTATGACCAAGTTCCATTCGATAAATCCCTCTTTGTCTTTGGTCAACATGATGATTTAGTTGGCATCCTACTGTTTAAACTTCCAGATAAAAATCATCATTTCTCAGATTCTTTTTGGGAAACATTATCAAAAACTGTCTATCAATATTTTGAAAAGGTCATGCAATTGTGCATTTTAAAACATGAAAAGAAACGTTATAAATTATTGCAAAATGTAACAAGTCAACTGCATTCGACCATTGATATCGATGCGGTATTGAGGAAAGTGCTGGATTCATTGGAGGAGTTCTATCCTTATTTTCAATACCAAATTTTCTTATCAAACTATAATAATATAGATAACGATGATTCCCGAATTCAACCGCTTGATTATACCAAAAGTAATGCAGCGATCATGGAAACTTTTATAACCGGTAATTATAAAATTGAACATGAATTAAAACTGTCAAAACGTTATTTATATTTTCCATTAAAAGGGAAACAAGGAATATACGGGGTTTTAAAGATCGAGGCCCAAAAGACGATCCTTATATCCGGTCAGGACATTGAATTTATTTCCATACTTATTGGGACAGCAAGTACGGCGATGGAAAATGCCCATTTGTATCAACAGTCCAGACAACTGGTCAATGATTTACAATTGATTACGAAAGTGACAAAAAAATTAAATGCCAATTTACGCCTGACAGAACTTGTCCATAATATTTCCGAAGAGTTACAGTCTGCTTTTTATGCGGAAGAGGTAGGAATTATCTTATTTGAGGAAAATCAATTTAATGTATTAACCGGAAGCACACCCTTTTTCAATGATAAGGACTGTTTCCCATTCCTTCAATTTGTTAAAGACTTTTTGGACACAAGGGAGGAGTCTCTATTTATCGGGAATTTTGAACCTGATGATAACGATCTGGTTAGTCCCTTTCGTTCAATTATGGCTGAATCGTTAAAACGGGAACAACATAAAATCGGTTTCATCATTGTTTTACATCGTATTCCTTACAAGTTTTCTTTTAATACCTTTAAATTGCTTCAATCGATTACACAGCATGTTTCATTAGCTTTTACAAACACGATATTACGTGAAAGGTTGGAGCAGCTTGTTATCACGGATTATTTAACAAAATTATATACACGAAATTACCTGGATGAACAAATGCAAAAATCGATAGAAAAAGATAAACAAGGTACATTTTTGTTAATTGATATTGATAATTTTAAAATTATCAATGATACGTTCGGCCACCAAGTCGGTGATCAAATTTTGATCCAGATTGCTAAGATAATCAAAAGGAATTTAAAGATGAATGAGGTCGGTGCACGTTGGGGCGGAGAAGAACTGGCTATTTATTTGCCAAATTGTTCTTTGGAAGAAGGCCTTTCTTTAGGAGAACAATTGGTTTTGGAGACATCCAATTCGATTGATCCCCCGGTTACAATTTCATGTGGTATTTCTCATTGGAACGAAAAAAACAAAGAAAGTCCTTTTTCGTTGTTTAAAAAAGCGGATGAGGCCCTTTATTTGGCGAAAAACCGAGGGAAAAACCGGGCGATTGCCAGTGTAAAATAGTGTAACTTCGGTGTGTTAGTGGTGATGGAACACAGTAAATCTTCCACGTCCTTATGGCAAAACTTATGTAACCAACATCGTGCCCTCCCAAACCAATCGGATAACAGGCACTTGTCATTCGTCGATACTTCCTTTTGAAGGCAAAAGATCATAATGCAAAGCTTCTAATTCGTCATCAAAAAACGGCCTCAACATATGAGAGGTCGTTTTTCGGTTTATACGTTTAGAAAGCAAATCTGTTCTCATCGGGGCGCTCGGCTACAGGACGTGGTTAGCCATGAGTTGCAACATAGCCGGCCAGTCTGCACATCGCAAATAGGCTCTCACGCTTCTTTTACTCTTATAAATGATTAACTAATGCGGCGACAAATTCTTCCAGTTTCTTCTTGTCTATTTCATCAAAACGATTTACTTCCGGACTATCAATATCCAAGACCCCGATTAGTTGATCGTTTTTTATCATTGGGATCACGATTTCTGATTGACTATTTGCATCACAGGCAATATGTCCGGGAAATTGGTTTACATCCGGAACAACCAAAGTTTCCCTCTTTTCCGCAGCCGTCCCGCACACTCCTTTACCAAACGGAATTCGCACACATGCCGGCAACCCTTGAAACGGTCCGAGTACGAGTTCATTTTTTTCTTCATCCCATAAGTAAAATCCAACCCAGTTAATCCGTTCTAAAAATTGATTTAATAACGCAGAAGCATTACTTAAGTTGGCAATCATATTATCTTCATCTTCAATTAAAGCTGTTAATTGTTTAACAACAAGATTAAATTGTTCTTCCTTTGGTCCCTTATATTTTTCGACAGCAAACATGGAAAATCACCTTATTTCTTCAATTTATTAATCATTTTAGCAAAGAAAGAAAGAACTTGTCGATAAATTTTTAAAGGAAGAAAGAGGTCATGGCTCGAATAATTTTTAATATATATGGCATTTAATTACTTTACAATAAAAGAAGGGATGTGTACATTTTGAACAATACATTAAAGACGAAAGAAAAAATTTTTAAAGCTGCCCTATCTGAATTTAATATTAAAGGATATAGTGGTACATCGATACGTGAAATTGCTACAGCCGCCAATATGAATGTGTCCACCATCTCTTATTATTTCCAAGGAAAGCACGGATTATTGAAATATGCCTTTATCTCCTTTTTTGAACCGTATATCAATATTATCGAAGACTCCCTATTAAAATTTGAGCGACAGCCTGTACTGGCTTGTTTAAAATATGTAATTAATCAATTGATGAATTATCAATATCAAAATTTTGAATTATCTCGTTTCGTTTGGCGCGAAGTTTCCATCGACTCACAAATTGTCAGGGAAACAATGACGACCTATTTTCGTAAAGAAAGATATTTACTGCAATCCATTCTCGAAAAAGGGATGAAAAGTCAGGAATTGAAAAAAGTTCACGTTGGAGTAATCATCACCCAATTAAAGGGAATCATGACGATGCCGTTTTTAAATTCTATTTATACGTCGGAAGTTTGGAATATTTATTATCAAGAACAATATTATTTAGAAAAATATAAAGACCATATTATCCACTGGATTGATAATACCCTGGTTGAAACGGAAAATGTTTCATTAACGGGGAATGTTTGAAGCAAGAAGCGGATTGCCTCCGATTTGACGTCCTCATGAAGGTGTTTGTCCTTTCCCTTAACCGGGTAGTTTTTTCAAAAAAACGCAAAAAAAATTGAAAAATAACGTCAAAAATTGTCATTCTCATGGTATCATATAAGCAATAATAAGATTTTTCCATTCATTGACATAGATAGTATGGGTTTGACAGGGGGCATACGATGATATACATAATTGGAATCATTTTGATACTTATTGTCTTATATATAATCGGTTATTTTGTAAAAAGAAAGAACTTTACTTATATTGATCGATTAGAAGCATGGAAAATTGAATTAATGAACCGACCGGTACTAGACGAGGTCAGCAAAATTAAGAAGTTAAAAATGGCAGGGGAAACGGAAGAATATTTTGAACGCTGGCGGACTGCCTGGGATGAAATTGTAACAGAAGAATTACCAAATGTTGAAGAGATGCTATATGAGGCAGAAGACCTGGTTGAAAAATACCGTTTTTCCAAAGCCAAACAAGTTTATACAAAAATTGAAACTTCCTTAAAGGAAGCGGAAATGAAAATTGATGAAATGGTAGCAAATTTACATGATATCATAGGCAGCGAAGAAAAAAATCGAGAAGATATAATCGGTTTACAAGAACTATACAAGAAATTGAAAAAGGAATTACTTGCTCATCAATATGCGTATGGAAAAGCAAGTAAAAATTTAGAAAAGCAAATCGTATCCGCTACCGAAAAAATGGATCAATTTGGTTTAGAAACGGAAAATGGAAATTACTTAACTGCACGGGAAATAATCATGGAGTTGAAGAAAGAACTTGAATCGCTAAATGTAAAAATGGAATCCATACCACTTTTATTGAATGAGTGTCTCCATGTAATACCGGAGCAATTGAAGGAAATAAAAAACGGAATAAATGAGATGGTGGAAGAGGGATATCATCTTGAACATCTTGGGCTTTCTGCAGTCATTAAAAAACTGGAAGATACGCTCCAATCGTATACTCGTTCGATTGAAACGGCTGAAATTGACGGGATTGAAGATGGTTTAAAAGAAATAAAAGGGCAAATTGAAGTGATATACGATTTATTAGAGGGAGAAGTTACGGCGAAAAAATATGTTTTATCGAATCAATCACAAATTACCGAGTCTTTGGCGAATATTACCGCTAAAAACGAATCCCTTAAAAATGAAGTTGAACAAGTAAAAGAGACCTATCACATGTCTGAAGCCGAACTGGAGATTTTAAGTGAACTTGAAGAAAAAACTGCAACAATGAAAAAAATGGCTGAACTCATGTTAACAAATGAAAATTTATCATCGGCCGCCTATTCCGTATTAAGAGACAAGGTTGAAGAAATTTTTGCAAACATGAAAGAGGTAGAGGATAAACAACAATCCCTGTTAGAAATATTGCAAGCTCTTCGTAAAGACGAAATGGAAGCCAGGGAAAAAATTAAAAATTTGAGGAAATTGTTTCATGATACTGCAAGATTGTTGGAACGGAGTAATCTTCCCGGGGTTCCACAAGACATAGAAACAAAATTATTAGACGCACAGGAGGTCATCCAAGATTGCTTCAATAGTTTAGATGAAAAACCATTAAGAATGCAGTTTGTCCAGACTTCTTTACAAAAAGCGGAGTCGATTGTTAATGACATTCATAACCAAGTAGTGGAAATGGTTGAAAACGTCTATTTTATTGAGAAAATTATCCAGTACGGAAACAGATACAGGAGAAAATATCCGGCTGTTCATAAGCGATTAACTGTTGCAGAAGAAGCATTTCGGCGTTATGATTATAGTAGTGCGTTTGAAGAAGCAGCTGCCGCAGTTGAAGAGGCTGAACCCGGTGCATTAAAGAAAATTGAAGAGTTAATCAATGAAGGATATGAGCAAGATGTGCATTGAATAATCTTCAATATTTTTTCTACCATCGAACGAAACAAAGTTATTCTATTTGTGTTTTCGTGTATTGATAAATGAAAGGAGTCACGTCCATGTGATTTCCTTTTTTTATACGTTAAAAACTGGAAAAGGCCGAAATTTTACGCCATGACCAAACAATCAGTAGGGATAAAGAAACCCCTACTGCTTGAAGCGCATTTTATTTGGCTTTCTGTATTTTAAGTTCGGATAAAAGACAAAATAAAAGGAGGGTAGATCATTCATGATTTACTTTGATAATAGTGCGACAACGAAACCGAAAAAAGAGGTTTTAGATACATTTTATAAAGTGGCAGAAAATTATTTTGGTAATCCGTCTTCTGTTCACCATTTAGGTCTACAAGCAGAGAATTTGTTAAGTCAAGCACGAAATCAAATCGCAACATTGCTTAAGACCGATGAACAGGAAATTATTTTCACTTCCGGGGGTACAGAGGGAAATAATTTTATAATCAAAGGCGTTGCAGAGAAATACCGTAACAGGGGTCATCATATGATTACCACGATGATTGAGCATCCCTCTGTATTAAATACTTGTATTCAACTGGAAAATAATGGCTTTGATGTCACCTATTTACCTGTGGATGAAACAGGGCGAGTTCGAGTAGAAGATGTGAAAAGGGCTCTTCGTAAAGATACAATTCTCGTCTCCATCATGCATGTTAATAATGAAATTGGCTCCGTTCAACCGATCGCAAAAATTGGAGAATTGTTGAAAAACCATCCGAAAACATTATTTCACGTCGACCATGTTCAAGGCGTAACGAAAGTACCTCTCGACTTCCATGAAAGCAATGTTGATTTTGCATCCATTTCCAGCCATAAATTTCATGGGTTAAAAGGAACCGGGGCAATTTATATCCGAAAAGGCTTAAAACTTGCACCATTGCTTGCCGGTGGGGGACAAGAAAGAGGTTTCCGAAGTGGTACAGAAAATCTCGCGGGTATCGTTGCAATGGCAAAAGCTTTGCGACTCGGCATGTTGGATTATGAAGCAAAAATTGATACAATGATGGATGTTCGGGACTTTTTAATAAACGAATTGCAATTAATTGAAGGGGTGACAATGAATACCCCTAAACAAAATACGTCTCCCCATATTATTAATTTTTCTGTTCAAGGCTTTAAAGCGGAAGTACTCGTACACGAATTAGAACAACATGGGTTATATGTTTCCACAACAAGTGCCTGTTCATCCAGAACGAATGAACCAAGTCGAACGATTCTTGCCATGGGTTTAGGGGAAGAACGGGCGACAACATCGATCCGGATAAGTCTATCATTTGACAATACAATGGAAGAGGCAAAACAAGCAGTAGCTATAATCAAACAAAGTATTAAGAATTTAAAACCGGTAATGAGGGGATAACATGATATATGATCAAATATTAGTACGCTACGGTGAAATATCTACGAAAGGGAGAAACCGTGGTCTTTTTGTAGATAAATTGAGAGAAAATGTCCAATATGTCCTCCGCGATTTTCCTGGGATTAAAATAAAAGCAAATCGCGACCGGATGTATATTACTTTGAACGGTGAAAAACTTGATGAAGTATGTACAAGGTTAAAAAATGTTTTTGGCATTCAATCGTTCAGTCCTGTTGTCCGTGTAAACAAAGATATGGAATTGATCAAAGAAAGTTCATTGAAATTATTTCAAAAACTTCATGCGCAAGGAAAAACTTTTAAAGTTCAAGCCAGAAGAGCAGATAAGGAGTTTCCATACCACTCTGACGAAATGAATAATTTGTTAGGGGGCCATCTTTTACAAAACATAGAGGGCTTGACAGTCGATGTGCATCATCCGGATTTGGAATTGAAGGTTGAAGTGCGGAAAGATGCGGTATATTTAACTTGTGAAGTGATTAAAGGTGCAGGTGGTCTTCCGGTCGGTTCAAGTGGAAAAGCCATGCTTATGTTATCAGGTGGTATTGACAGTCCGGTTGCCGGCTACATGGCAATGAGGCGTGGACTGTTACTGGAAGGTGTTCATTTTTATAGCCCACCATTTACAAGTGAACGGTCGAAACAAAAAGTGATTGATTTAGGTAAAAAATTAGCCGGGGTGAACGGGCAGTTTATCTTGCACATTGTACCTTTTACCGAAATTCAGCAATTAATATACGAAAAGGTACATGAAAATTATGCGATGACGATTATGAGAAGAATGATGCTCCGGATTACTGATGAAATTCGGGAAAGACAAGAAGGATTGGCGATTGTAACCGGGGAAAGTTTAGGCCAGGTAGCCAGTCAGACCTTGGATAGTATGTTTACGATTAACGAAGTAACCAATACGCCAATTATTCGCCCGTTAATTTCAATGGATAAAACAGATATTATTAAAATTGCAGAAGATATTGATACATTGGAAATATCCAATCGACCGTATGAAGATTGTTGTACGATTTTTACCCCGGCACAACCAAAAACAAAACCAAAACGGGATAAAGCCAATCAATATGAAACCCATTTTGATTTCGAGCCATTGCTTCAAAAGGCTGTGAATCATATAGAAACAATCAAATTGTCTAGCCAAGAAGAAAATCAACAAAATGTTTTTGCTGATTTGTTTTAACGTTTAACCGGGTGAGGCTTGGCAAATTATTGGTTGCTGTCAATTTTCAAGTGAAATGAACCATCCTACATGTGTAAGTTTGGCAAAATTATGATTGGCTGCTAACATTTACCTTTTTATGCTATGAATGAATCCTCCTGTTTCGACACACTATAATAGCACAAGGAGGTGAAACACAATGGCAAACAACAATAACAGTAACCAACTTCTTGTACCTGGAGTAGAACAAGCTTTAGAACAAATGAAATACGAAATTGCTCAAGAGTTTGGTGTAAACTTAGGTGCTGAAACAACTTCTCGTGCTAATGGTTCCGTTGGAGGAGAAATCACAAAACGCCTTGTTTCAATGGCACAACAACAAATGAGTGGTCGATTTTCTTAATAACTAAACATGATATATATGGCTTAAGGGCGGAGTATAAAATCTCCGTCCTTTTATTGTTAATAGAATAATGAGTACATATAAATATGCAGATGAATGTTTTCCAAACAGAATTATAGGTCAACTGCTCGAGTCCGGTTTGTACTAGGATAAACAGTTGCCTGCGCATTTCTATAAAATTTTACCTTAACAC
Organism: Caldibacillus thermoamylovorans; assembly: GCF_000751775.1. GTDB lineage: Bacteria > Bacillota > Bacilli > Bacillales > Caldibacillaceae > Caldifermentibacillus > Caldifermentibacillus hisashii. Next base: position 57,681 of record NZ_CCRF01000068.1, on the reverse strand, counting down.
TGTAAATATTTTCTACAATTATAAAAAAAATTCGTGTATAATGATAGTTCGGGAAGTTTTTATGAAAAGGGAAGATTCAATTTGTATTAGGAGGTTTTATAGTGAACGGTAAACGCTGGGCTGCATTGGGGATTGCGGCCGTCATTTTAATCATTTCAACGGGTGTATCCATTGTTCAATCCGTTGTTTCCAGTGAACGAGAACAAGCATTATCAAAATTAATTTTTCCTGAAACGGAATACACCGAAGAAGTAATTGAAGAAGGAAACCCGATGAAAAAAATAGTTGTTTTGAACGTAGAAGGAGTTATTCAAGATACGGGTGAAGCAGGTTCGTTGGTGAGCACTGAAACTTATAATCATCATTCATTTATGGAAAAACTGGATGCGATTGAAGAAGACAGCACAGTTCGAGGCATTGTCTTACGTGTTAATTCCCCGGGTGGTGGGGTTGTTGAAAGTGCAGAAATCTATGATAAATTAGTTGAAATAACACAAAAACGAAAGAAACCGGTGTATGTTTCAATGGGTTCAATGGCCGCTTCCGGGGGTTATTACATATCCGCACCTGCCACAAAAATATTTGCCAGTAAAGACACGATGACAGGTTCAATTGGTGTTATTATGGAAAGTTATAACGTGACCGAACTTGCAAATAAACTAGGTATTGATTCAGTGACAATAAAAAGCGGTCCATATAAAGATATAATGAGTTCTACTAGAGAAATGACCGATGAAGAGCGGGCGATTTTACAAAAAATGATAGATAATGCTTACGGTGATTTTGTTAAGGTAATTGCTAACGGGCGCGGTATGCCTGAAGAACAGGTGAGACAAATTGCAGATGGACGGATTTATGATGGACGACAAGCCAAGGAAATTAATTTGATTGATGAATTTGGTTATTTAGATGACACCATTGCTGCAATGAAAAAGGAACAAAAGCTAAATGATGCACAAGTGGTTCGCTATGTCGATGATTACTGGGGATTAGGTTCATTCCTCGGTATGAATGTTGGCAAGTGGTTTGGAAAAGATGCTGAGACGGCTTCCCTTATCCAGTTATTGTCCCATCGAAATTCACCGCGATTAATGTATCTTTATTCGGAATAGGGGGTAACTTCATGAATAATGGCGATGATCGGTTAGAAGAAAATGAAATAGTTACCGGAACCAATGAAGAGAGCAAGAACGAGGAACTACTTGATACGAATAATCAAGATTTTGTGGATGATTCGGATGGCATCAAAATGAACAGCACCAAATTAGTTAATGATAATGAAGAATCGGCTGATTTGTATGCCTATGCCGGATTTTGGATGAGGTTTTGGGCGTATTTGGTCGATCTTATTGTTATTGCAGGATTGAGACAATTAATCGTAAGCCCCATTCTTGGTTTTCTGGATCAGGAATCTGCTGATGGAATCTTTTCTTTACCAAATATTTTATCGGCCGTCGTATTTTATTTATACTTTGTTTTGCTGACTAAATATTTTGGTCAAACATTAGGGAAAATGATTTTTGGAATAAAAGTTATCCCTTTAAAGGAAAAACGATTGTCATGGCAAACGGTCCTATTTCGGGAGTGGATCGGCAGGTACATATCAGCAAGTATTTTTATTCTATATGCATTAGTAGCTTTTTTACCGAAAAAACAAGGATTGCATGATTATTTTGCAGATACAACCGTGATCCATGAAAATTACGTAAGAAAAAATATAACAAGAAAAAATGCAGCTGTTTCTTAATAAGTTTGGCGCTGGCCAGGGTTTCCCTTGGCCTTTTTTATACGGTAATTAGTCAGGCGAAGATCAAATGTGACATTTCAAGACCCATTAAGCGAAAGACCATAAAATGTTTCCAGCTTACTCCATCCCCACCAAGATTCATTGATTTGTTCTGCAATTCAAATTATTTCCATACAAGTGTTTATTTTCCGTTCAGTCTGACGATACTAATAGGCTGAAGGGTTGTGTGGAATGTGATTATACTAAAAATTATTGGAATCATGATTGTCATACTTGTGTTCTTACTTATGATTCTCATTTTTACCAAACTAAAAATTGATTGCACATATAAATTTGAGCCTAAAGAACAGTGGGCAACGATTCAGATTAAAGCATTGTTTGGTCTTTTCCGATACAGAATCAAAATTCCTTCTGAAAAAATAAACCGGCAAAAACTGCAAGCGGATCACGAGGATAAAGAAATGAATGGAATGGTTCAAGAGACCGATAATGAAGACGGATTATCATCACTGGCGCCGATTAAACAACTTCTTCCCCATTTACAAGAACTGTACAAAATTTTGAAATCGTTTTTAAAAAAGTTACAAATTATTCAGTTTGAATGGAAATCAGCTATCGGCACAGGGGATGCCGCTTCGTCTGCCATCGCTTGCGGGGCGGGGTGGGCATTAAAAGGTAATGTAATCGGTGTAATCAGCCACTATTTTACGTTAAAAGTGTACCCGGACATGCAAATCACTCCCGTATTTAATCATATTGCTTCTCAAACATATTTAAGATGTATGATTCAGATAAGGATAGGGCATGCTATTTTAGCAGGAATGAAATTATTAAAATATTGGCGGCAGGTTTCAGAAGCGTATGCCGATTATAAGACTATGCAAACTGAATCAAAAAGAGAGGATCAATCAATATAATCAGGAGGGATTAAAATGTCTGATCATCCAATTAAGGGTCTAATGACAACGGCGATGGAAAATTTAAAAGATATGATTGATGTAAATACAATCATAGGTGACCCGGTTGAAACTCCGGATGGCAGTGTAATTTTAACTGTTTCAAAAGTTGGTTTTGGATTTGCAGCTGGCGGCTCACAGTTTTCCGTTGACGGGTCAAGCAAAGAAAATGAGCTTCCATTTGGCGGCGGTAGTGGTGGCGGTGTGTCAATAACCCCAATAGCATTTTTAATTGTTAACAGTCAGGGAGTAAAAATGTTACATATTGATGAAAGTACTCATCTTGTTGAAAAAATCTTAGATCTTGCTCCTAGTGCAGTTGAAAAAGTTCAACAAATGTTGTCAAAAAATCAAACAAAACAAGATGGAAACCAAAAAAGTGACCAGCAATCGAATAATTCCGGAAATTCATCACAATAAGCGGATTTCAATATTTAAAATTTGTTGCTCTTTTTTGAAACAAAGAGACGATCAGAATCGGGCAATGGCAAATCGCCATTTGCATAAATCTGACTTCTGGTTATAAAGCTTTCAACTAAAGTATTTTAGCGAAAATTGCGGTAAAAATAAGCAGAGGTTGCTCCGATAGACTGGGCACCCTCTTTTTCATGAAGGATTAACAGATACCCTAAAAGCAGGTGTGAATTTGGAAGGGAACCTCATAAAATCTGCTCAAACTGTTGGTTATATTCCAAATTACTGTTACTACGATGGTAATAATTTGAAAGAAGAATTGAATTTGATTATGATAAATATTGAAGGATCTTTTAAAATTGGAGGTTGGAAAAAATGACATCAGTTACATTTAAAGGTAGCCCGGTCACTTTAGTAGGAAATGAAGTAAAGGTGGGGGACACGGCTCCAAATTTTACCGTATTGGCCAATGATTTATCTGAAGTGACTTTAAACGATAGTGAAGGACATGTTCGATTAATTAGTGTAGTTCCGTCGATTGATACAGGTGTATGTGATGCACAGACTCGTCGTTTTAATGAAGAAGCGGCCAGCCTTCCGGGGGTTAAAATTTTGACAATCAGCTGTGATTTACCGTTTGCACAAGCACGTTGGTGTGCTGCAGCAGGTATTGAAAATGTACAAGTGCTGTCCGACCATCGCGATCTTTCCTTTGGTGAAGCGTTCGGGGTTGTTATGAAAGAGTTAAGATTATTAGCTCGCTCCATTTTTGTTGTTGATTCAACAGGAAAGATTACATATAAAGAAATTGTTAATGAAGTTACGAACCATCCAAATTATACAGCAGCAATTGAAGCAGCGAAACAAGCCAAATAGGAGTTGTTTCTTGTTTATTTTACGATCCAAGTGAACTATAGAAAAAATCCGGTACATGACCACCAGTGTTAAGCATATACCATATAAAAACGAGTAATCCCGATCTTAATCGGGGTTTCATTTATTGAAGGCTTTTTTTAAAGAGAGAGTTTCCCGCTTTTATTAAATGAGGTGAATCGAATATTTCATTGATTAAAGGCTTTTTAAAGAGAATTAGTGGCCATTTTATCTACTTATATCGAGTACTGTTTTTCGATGAACAGTGGTCATACTCATCCTAATACTCGCCCACCAGCGAGTTTTCTTTATGCAAAAATTCCTTTGTTATTTTATGCCAAATTTATTAAAATAAATTGGAATATGTAAATGGAAGTAAGGAGGCTTCAAATTTGATACAAACACCGGTAGAAGTATTATTTCAAACATTCAATGAAACCACGCGGCTGCTTGTCAATGAGTTGGAATGTACCTATCTTGAGGCGTTGGCGGAGACGGGTGAGAATATATTTCAAGATGATATAAGGCAAGAGAACATTAGTGAAATGACGAAGAAGCGGTTAGAGAAGTATTATCGTGATTTAGTAAAAATGAACTATTCGGCCGAAGATATTCGAAAAGCGTTCCAACTAGCTTGTTTAAAAGGGATGCGGGAAAATGTCCAACCTAACCACCAAATGACTCCGGATTCAATCGGAATTTTCCTCAGCTATTTAATTAACAAATTCATTGGTGCCAAAAAAACATTTACACTGCTTGATCCGGCGATCGGTACCGGAAATCTTGTAACAACCATTATGAATTATTTGCCTAACCATACAATCGATGCTTATGGTGTGGATGTCGATGATGTATTAATCAGACTTGCTTATGTCAGTGCAAATTTACAAGAACATCCGTTGCAACTGGATTGTCAGGATAGCCTTGAACCGTTGTTTATTGACCCGGTGGACGTCGTTGTTTGTGATTTACCGGTTGGGTATTATCCGAATGATATAAGGGCTGCAGAATATGAATTAAAGGCTGCTTCCGGTCACTCCTATGCCCATCATCTTTTTATTGAAAAGAGCTGTTTGCATACGGTTGACGGCGGTTATTTATTTTTTGTTATTCCAAATGGGTTATTTGAAAGTCCGGAGGCAATGAAACTCCATACATATATGAAAAAGCATATGCATATTCAAGCTTTGTTGCAGTTGCCGGAATCAATGTTCAAAAACAAACAGGCCGCAAAAAGTATTTTAGTTTTACAAAAACAAAAGGAAGGAGTAAAACCCCCGAAAGAGGTTTTGCTGGTTAATCTGCCTTCCCTAAGTAATAAATTGCAAATGGAAACAATTATGGCGAAAATCGATATTTGGTTTCGAGAAAATAAAGCTCGTTAAATGCGTGTTACAAGAAAGCACATGGCGCCATGAGTTAGATAATCGCTCATCTGGTTAAAAAAACGCTTGGAGGTTCCAAGCGTTTTTTTACAGTAATTATAAATTTTTCTTAGCGATTCAGAATTCATTCAATACTAGTTTTTGTTAAAAATATCACAATTAAATTACTTTGTGAATATCTAGGTAAAAAATGCCCAAAATGATTGAATAATTATTTTTATCGTGGTTAAATGAAGGATGGTATCATTTGTATATTCATTCACACTTAAATCTTTCTTCAAGAAACGCACATAATAATGATATAAAGATTTTATAATGAGGAGCGAAAAGCATGTCAAAAATTTTAGCAATTAATGCCGGGAGTTCATCTCTTAAATTTCAATTAATTGAAATGCCTGAGGAAGAAGTAATTACCAAAGGACTTGTTGAACGAATCGGTTTGAATGATGGAGTTTTTACTATTTCGGTAAACGGGGAAAAAAATAAAAAGGTTCAGGATATTCCAAACCATGAAGTTGCTGTTCATTTATTATTAGACCAATTAATCTCCACAGGGATTATTAAATCCTTTAATGAAATTGATGGTGTCGGTCATCGCGTTCTACATGGTGGTGAAATTTTTTCAGATTCTGCCATTATTACTGATGAAGTATTAGCAGAAATAGAAAAATTAGTAGATCTTGGACCTTTGCATATGCCACCAAATATTTCTGGGATCAAGGTATTTCGAAAAATTCTACCTAATGTTCCACAAGTTGCAGTATTTGATACAGCCTTTCATCAAACAATGCCAAAAAGCTCATATTTATATAGTCTTCCGTATGAATACTATGAAAAATATGGTATTCGTAAATACGGTTTCCATGGTACAAGTCATAAGTATGTAACCTTGAAAGCTGCAGAAATGTTAGGGAAGCCGATTGAAGAATTACGCCTGATTTCCTGTCATTTAGGAAATGGAGCAAGTATTGCAGCTGTACATGGCGGTAAATCCATCGATACATCCATGGGATTTACACCACTTGAAGGGATTACAATGGGTACACGTTCAGGAAGTATTGACCCGGCACTTATTCCATTTATTATGAAAAAAACCGGTCAATCTGCAGAAGAAGTTATTAATGTGTTAAACAAGAAAAGCGGTTTGTTAGGCATTACCGGCTTTTCCAGCGACTTACGCGATATTGAAGAGGCTGCAAATGTAGGTAATGAACGTGCGGAACTTGCCTTAACTATTTTTGCCAACCATATTCATAAATATATTGGTTCCTACGTTGCACGAATGAACGGTGTGGATGCCATAATCTTCACTGCAGGTATTGGTGAAAATAGTGCGGCTGTACGTGAACGTGTCTTACGTGGTCTTGAATTTATGGGAGTATATTGGGATAAAGATTTGAATCGAGAAGGTGGAGGAGAAAGATTTATCAGCTATCCATTTTCACCAGTAAAAGTTTTAGTCATCCCAACTAACGAAGAAGTCATGATTGCACGTGACGTTATACGATTGGCAAAGAAATTAAATAATTTGAGCAAATAAAGTAATTGACCTTCTACTCGACTTTTACAGGGTAGAAGGTCATTTTAATATGAAAAAATCATTGCTTAACAGAACATGTTGGCTCTAACCGAATAATCAATTTTTCGAAAGCGTCTGTGTTGCTAACTGTAAAACCTTTCTGTTGCTACGTATGCGCTACCATATACAAAATTTCCCCATTGCTGGAATTTTTTAAAAAAAGTGTGTACAAATATGTTAAGAGATTATATAATTTAATTGTACTTACTTAATTAAATTAATTAAGTAATCTCTTCCAAAATAATTATTCATTTCCAGAAAGGCGAGAGAGATGCAACGAGGAACTTTTGAATGGATGAAATCAGTTAATAAAACAACAATTTTAAATAAAATTCGCTTGTCTGGTTCTATTTCCCGAGCAGATATTGCAAAAGAGACAGGAATTACACCGCCTACCGTAAGCAGTATTGTCAAAGAATTGATTGATGAAAATTTAGTAAAAGAAAGTCATATTGGTCGATCAACAGGTGGCAGGAAACCAACACTTCTACAATTAAAAGAAGATGGCTATTATGTAATCGGTATCGATGCAGGGTCGAAAATTATAAAAGGCATTGTCTGTGATTTAGTAGGTCAAATCCATAGCCGTGCCGAAGCGGAAATTTGGCCCAATATAACAAAAGAAAAATTTTTGGATTGCTTGGTAACAGTCGTTGAACAATTACTAACGAAAGATCAGCACGATACGGGAAAAGTTTTAGGCATTGGAGTCGCCATGCACGGAGTAATTGACATCGAAACCGGTACCTCTCTTTCTTCCGTCAATTCCGGTTTAATCAACGTACCTATTAAACAAACGCTGGAAAATAAATTTGGTTTACCGGTTAAAGTGGAAAATAATTCACGGGCCATGGCTTTAGGAGAGTTTTGGTTTGGCAATGAAAACGCTGTCAAACGTTTTGCGGTCATCAATATTGGTCGTGGTGTCGGGTCCGGATTGATTGTAGACAATAAGTTAATTCATGGTGCACAAGGTGTTACGGGGGAAATTGGACATACGACGATTTCGCTGGAGGGTGAACGATGCAGTTGCGGTAATATCGGTTGTTTTGAAACGTTTGTTACCGGCGATGCGATTGTCCGCAGAGCAAAAAGAATGATACCGACCGCACCGGAAAACTTGACGGCAGAGGAAGTCTATCGTTTAGCAAAACAAGGTGAAAAACAATACATTCATATATTAGAAGAAACCGGTCGTTTGATTGGAATTGGGATTGTCAATTTCATCCATACAGTTAATCCCGATAAAATCATTTTAAGTGGAGGGGTGATGAAGAGTAAAGAAATTATATTTCCGATCATTAAAAAAACAATTCATGAGCGAGTCCTTATCGATAAACTCAGAGAGGAAACGATCATTGAAGTAAGTAAACTGGGTGATGACATTACCGTACTGGGAGCAGCAGCTTTGTGGCTTAATGATTTATTCTATTGATTCGCTATGAAAATACGATGAGCTAAAGAAAAAGATTTTCCGGATCATTCCCTGCCTGTATTCATGCACCGTATATTGTGTGACACATAGGCTTTGAAGCTAAATTTTTAGATAACTAAAATATAAGTTTTATAGATATTCTTTCATGTCTCTATATAAATGAATGTTTCATTTAATATTTTGAAGGCGTTTCCTAGTTTCTGATTCTAATGAATTTTCCGAATATTGAAAGAGGGGATGCGTTTGAGGAAAGACGAGTACAACCTTTTGTAACTTCGGTCTGTTTTGAACAAGTTTTAAAAATTATACTCACACGCAAAATTTTTTAAAGGAGGTACTTTCATGAATGCTTTAGTTGCATGGCTGGAAAAGTTTTTCCTTCCTCTTGCAAGTAAAATCGGTGGGCAAAAGCATCTCATTGCTTTAAGGGATGCATTTATAGGAACACTGCCCGCAACGATGGCCGGTTCGGTGGCTGTTATGCTTAATGCGATTTTGCGAGATCTTCCACCACAATTTATTGATGGATATGATGGAACGACTATTCCGGTCATTAAACAAATTATTATGATTAACGGATATGTTTGGAATGGTACACTTGCGATCGCCGGATTGATTTTCGTATTCTCATGGGGTTACAATATTGCTAAAGCCTATGGGGTAAACGAACTATCAGGTGGGATTGTGTCAACGGCAGCTTCAATTGCCGGCATTACGTTCTCTTTCACCGGTGGAATTAAACTTAAAGGATTAAATTTGGATCCAGCTACTATAGAAGCTATTAATAAAGCCGGTTTGGCAGCTACACCGAAAGAAATCACCGCAACCGGTTGGGGCTGGCTCCCGCTCAATAACTTAGATGCAAATTTCTTTTTTACTGCAATGATTATCGGTTTTATTGCAACCATGATATATGTAAAATTAATGTTAAAAGATATTACGATCAAATTACCGGACTCTGTTCCACCTGCTATTTCTAAAGCTTTTGCATCAATTATTCCGGCTACGGCCGCTTTATATGAGGAGAGGTTATTTTGAATAAGGGTCTTAAAATTGCAACAATTGGCGGCGGCTCCAGTTATACACCCGAATTAATCGAGGGGTTCATTAAACGTTATGATGAATTACCTGTTTCCGAAATTTGGCTGGTCGATATTGAAGAAGGACAGGAAAAATTAAATATTGTTGGTAATCTGGCCAAACGGATGATTGCGAAAGCCGGATTGCCCATCGATATTCATTTGACACTGGATCGGGCAGCGGCATTAAAAGATGCAGATTTTGTAACAACGCAATTTCGTGTCGGGTTGTTGGATGCTCGGGCTAAAGATGAACGAATACCGCTAAAATACGGTGTGTTAGGACAAGAGACAAATGGACCCGGCGGATTGTTTAAAGGTTTACGGACAATCCCGGTTATTTTGGATATTTGTAAAGATATGGAGGAACTTTGTCCGGATGCTTGGCTGATTAATTTTACAAATCCGGCCGGAATGGTCACTGAGGCTGTACTCAGATATGCCAATATTGATAAGGTTGTCGGATTATGTAATGTACCGATCGGTATGGAAATGGCCGTTGCCGAATTATTGGAAGTCGATCACTCTCGAATCAGAATCGACTTTGCCGGACTGAACCATATGGTCTATGGCTTGGATGTATATTTAGACGGGGTGAGTGTGAAAGATCAAGTGATTAAAATGGTTACAGCGCTTGATGATAACAGCTTTGTTAAAAATATCCACGGTTTTGGCTGGGAACCGGAATTTTTAAAGGCAATCAATGTGATTCCTTGTCCTTACCATAACTATTATTATAAATCGAGGGAAATGTTTGAGAAGGTGAAACAAGAGGCAGAGGCGGAAGGGACACGTGCAGAAGTTGTCCAAAAACTTGAGAAGGAATTATTTGAGTTATATAAAGACCCGAATTTAGATATCAAACCACCGCAATTGGAAAAGCGGGGTGGTGCCTATTATTCCGATGCGGCTGTACGCTTAATCTCCAGTATCTACAATGATAAAAGAGATATTCAGCCTGTGAATACAAGAAACAACGGGGCCATTGCCAGTATACCGGATGAATCAGCGGTTGAAATCAGTTGTGTTATTACCAAAGACGGACCGAAACCGATTGCTGTAGGAGACTTGCCTGTTCCTGTTCGGGGACTTGTTCAACAAATAAAATCCTTTGAACGAGTAGCAGCAGAAGCAGCTGTCACCGGTGACCGGAATTTAGCAGTATTAGCTTTAACGATTAACCCACTCGTTGCATCAGACACGTTAGCAAAACAAATTGTGGATGATATGTTGGAAGCTCATAAAAAGTATTTGCCGCAGTTCTTTGGGAATTTTATTACGAAATAGCACAAAAATATATTAAACCAGATTTGGTATGACACAAAATATTGGAATTTGAATAGCCTTTCGGGATGTTAATCATTATATCTAAAAAATTTATCGGTTATCCATCAGGATAGCCTTTTTCCATTAATAGTATTTGCCATTGGGCTTATGATATAATAGGCAAAAACCTTTCATTTGGAGGTGGCAATCGCATGGGGTTATCTGATTATGAGTTGAAATTGTATCGTGAATTGCAGAATTGGGAAGAAACGTTTTTTGTGGAAGAAACCAATGATTTTGAGCGGATGTATGATTATTGGTTGGAAGAGTCGATAGAATTGATACCTGATGAGCTCCGAGAAAGATTTTTCAATAATTTAGATCAATGGTTGTTTTATGTGCAAAATGCGATCCAACAGTCGCAAAATGTAAATGAAAAAATAGAACTTATATTGACACAAGCCCAAATACATAACAATCAAATTCAAACCGTCGCCGATTTAAAATTATTACCAATTGAACAGTTGAATCATTTTGCCAATCAACAAATTTCCAATCATCAACTGCTTTCGCTTTTTCAAGGAGGGATGTCCGGATCCGGCCATACCTTATTATTAGGGGCAGATTTGCCGTTAATGTTAACCATTAATTTACGTGCCGTACAGTTAATTGGCTCGACTTATGGTTACGATATGAGATATCCGTTTGAAATGATGATTGCTTTAAAAGTTTTTTATTGTGCAACATTACCAAAGAGATTTCAAAAAATGTTCTGGCAGGAATTAATGGAAGAGGTGACTGATGCAAGTATTCCGTTTTTATATGAAGGAAATGAAAAAATTACAGACGCTTCCTGGCTGACACGACCATTGTCGCAAATATTGAAGGGATGGTTTATCTACCTGTTTAATAAAAAGAAAGAAACGAGTAATTCGCTGTTCAGTATTGTATTCAGTGCCGGTGTCAACTATGCGATTACAAAAAAAGTGGTGTCATTTGCAAAAAGGTTTTATCAATATCGATTATTGCAAGAGAAACTAGATAATCATTAACAAACCAATTATTTTTTTCGAAATCTTTCATTTACCATTGCTTGCTGGTGGGGGACAAGAAACGGACATCGGATACGACTATCCCATATAAGTTGTATCGGATTAGCCAAGACCTTATCCAGTGAAATATTTTTCATAAACCCTTTTTGAGTGTTACCAGATAGATTTTGACCAATCTGAACTACTAGATATTGGATGGTTTCGGAAATCTCGGGAAATCAGATCATTAAAGGGTTCCGACCACTTACCCAAACAGTTGGTCAGAACCCTTTTTTGCTAGTATTTTTTCAGCCCATAAATGCACAAGACGCATAAATCGAAAAAAGCGAATGTTTTTCAGCCAATAATAAGTCCCATTTGCTTAATAGCTTTCCAATCTTTAAATTTGGAAACCCTTAATAATAATAAAATCTTTTTAAGCGGCTATTCGATCTTTAACTATTGTTTATTTGTTCTCACAACGAGGACATCACATTTTGCATGACGGACGATATATTCAGAAACGCTTCCGATTAGAAAACGTTCGACTGCATTTAGTCCTGTCGCACCACACAAAATTAAATCCGCTTCATATTTTTGCGCAATATCTTTAGAAATTTTCACTTTAGGCGAACCGTATTCGATAATAATACTAACATTTTCAATTCCGGCATTGATCGCCTCTTCTTTATAGGTTTCCAATAATTCTTGCGCATATGAATCAGCTCGCTCTACAATCGATTGATCGTATGCATTAATTGTCGCAAAGGTGCGTAAATCGATGACATGGACGAGAAGCAAGGTACTATCGTTTTTTTTGGCAATTTTTATCGCTTCTTTAAACGCATACTCTGCCTCTTTTGAACCATCAATTGCAACAATAATTTTTTTATAATTTGACATAAAACCCCCTCCTTTACCTATTATTATACTATTAATGAGAGAATTTGAAAGCAAAAATTTTACAATTATATGAAAAAAGAAAACGATTCCTTGGTTTTGGGATAAGGTAATATACGATAATATATGCCAATAAAGAGAAATGGGGAAGCCTACACTTCCCCATTTTAAAAAATTTCTATTTGCTCTGTTTACACGAACTGCAGCTCTTTCGGATATTTTGTCAAGACTTCCACACCTGTTGCAGTAACGGCAACACTATCTTCAATCCGAACACCAACCCGATTTGGAATATAAATTCCGGGTTCAATTGTAAAAACCATCCCTTCAGCAAGGACAAGCGGATTTGTTTCGGTAACTGACGGAAATTCGTGGATGCTAATACCGAGACCGTGCCCTAAACGATGGGTAAAGTATTCACCATAACCGGCATCTTGAATAATTTTTCTAGCAGTTAAGTCAAGATTTGCACACGTCTTCCCCGGCTTTGTGGCTAAAACAGCAGCTTCCTGAGCTTTTCGGACCGTTTCATATATGCGAACCGCTTCATCATCAATCTCACCAAAAGCGACTGTCCTAGTAATATCTGAGCAATAACCTTCATAAATGACACCAAGGTCGAATAGAACAAGTTGCCCTTTTTGTACTTTTGTCAAATCGGGACTACCGTGCGGAGAGGCCGCCTTTGGACCGGAAAGGACGGTGGTTGCGAAAGACATTTGTTCGACACCTTTTTTCTTTAATTCATATTCGATCTCCGCTACAATGGCTAATTCACTAGCACCATCTTTAATTGCGTGTATACCGACGTCAATTGCGAAATCGGCAAGCTCACATGCTTTCCTCAATTTTTCAAGCTCTACCGGATCTTTAACGGCTCGAAGCTCGTTTAACTTTTCCTCCGCTTGGATAAACCGTACAGATGGAAAAGCTTTTCGTAAAATTTCATATCTTTCTACATTCATATGGCTTTTTTCAATGGCAATCTTAGCAACTGAACCTGAAGCTCGTTTCTTCATTTCAGCAAAAACTTTTTCCCAAGGATCATCTGTATCTTTGTAACCGATAATCATTTGTTCAAAACCGGCTACTTTTGCGGTTTCTTCCTCCATTTGCGGACAAACAAGGAATGGTTCAGCATGGGGAAAAAGGACGATGGCTAACAGACGTTCATGAGGGTCACTATAAAATTCACTAAAATAAAAGACGTTTTCCGTGGAAGTCAAAATGGCCGCATCGATCGTTTCTTGTTCGAGCCACTTGGCAAATCGTTCAATTCTTTTTTTCATTTCTTTTCACCTCGTATTAAAATAAAAATTGTTTGTGTGACTACCAATATTTTGTTCAGTTTATTATTATCCGAATCATTTGAATATGTATTGGTATCATTAGCAAAATCACTACAAGTTTAAGTTAGCACTTATGCAGTAAAAAGTAAATATAAGGAAAAATAGCAGGATTTCAACCGTCTGATATAGAAGTAATTTAATAACCCTCAATAATTGGAAAGGAGTATTTATAAATGAAAGTATCCTATCACGGTCATTCAGTTGTAAAAATAGTAACAGATGGAAAGGAAATTCTTATCGATCCCTTCATCACCGGAAATGGGAATACGGATCTAAAAGTTGAAAATGAAAGTCCGGATTTTATTTTATTAACCCATGGACACGGGGATCATGTAGGTGACACTGTTCAACTGGCAAAAAAGAAAGATGCTCTTGTTATAGCAATGGTAGAATTGGCAAATTATTTAAGCTGGCAAGGTGTAAAAACCCATGGAATGAATATCGGAGGTTCTTATGAATTTGAATTTGGAAAAGTGAAATTTACTCAAGCCTTCCATAGTACCGGTGTAGAAACGGAGGAACAAACGATTATTTATACAGGTATGCCGGCCGGTCTTCTTATAACCATTGAAGGAAAAACGATATATCATGCAGGGGACACATCTCTATTTTCCGATATGAAATTAATTGGAGAAAGACATCCGATCGATTTGGCCTTTTTACCGATTGGAGATAACTTTACAATGGGTCCGGAAGATGCGGCCTATGCAGCCAAATTGCTTCATGCAAAAACCGTTGTCCCGATTCATTACAATACCTTTCCGGTGATAAAACAAGATCCCGGTCGATTTATTAATTTGCTTGAAGACGGCAATGGAAAAGTGCTACAACCGGGAGAAACAATTGAACTTTAATTTATAAAAGTTGTTTTTCGTTTGCTGCTACGGTTACATTCTTAAGGCCGGAAGCAGACAAAAGCCCGTTAACGAACCATCCACCTTTTATAAAGACTACTTTTAATCAAAAAGTAACAATTTTATACAAACATGTCTTTATAAACGCTTAATCCCTACTTAATTGATTTAATGAGTAGGGATTTTTCCTTAAATTTTTATATAGTTTTTTTGAAAAATTTGAAGGATTTTTTGTCTTTTTGTCGAATAAGATAAACTTAAAATTCCCCAAAGATTTTCCTTCCTTCATCGTTTTTTACTGTACTAAGCATCCTAATTTTTTTCAAAGTGACCGAAAATTCCGATATATTCATTGAAGCCAAAATTTTGTATAATAAAAATGAAAGGAACGAGTTAAGTTACGTATTATTGAAATGCCGAAGTTTGTCAGGCAGGACAAAGAAAATCTGATTCATCCGAATGACCGGATGGCAAAATGGATACGCTTTTTAACAAATGAAGATGATGCGAGGTGGGAAGAGATGGCAAATCAAGACCCAATAATAGAAAATGCGGTAGATATGTTGCGCACAGTAAGTATGGACAGGGAAGCCCGGATGTTGGCGGAAGCCCGTGAAAAAGCATTAAAGGATATAAATACCATTCGTGGGGAAGGCATAGAAGAGGGCATAAAAAAAGGCATAGAAAAAGGAAGAAAAGAAGGCATAAGAGAAGGCATAGAAAAAGGCATAAAAGAAGGCAAACGGGAAATTGCAAAAAAGATGTTAATGGAAGGTGCAGATATTAACTTTATCGTTAAGATGACAGAGTTAACGGAATCTGAGGTTTTGGAATTAAAGGATGAGATGAATTGATAATTATAAAGGGAATTCTGGACGAGTAAGCGGGTAGTAATGTCTATCTGTCTACTCGTCTTTTTTAACAGGATAGTAACAGAAGATAGTGGGCTAGTTACAGAAAAAGGATTACTCACACATTTTTACAAAAACAATCAGCGACCATTAATTGGAAAAATTTCAATATATCCTGCACAAATCTTCCTGCTGTGGCTTAAGGGAAATCAAAGATGTAAAGGAGGAAGATAAGTGTCCGTAGTGTCCGATTGGTTCAACTAACCATCAGTGGAGATGAAGCCCCCACGGATGGAAGTTTCACTTTATCCCGCACAAACGGTCACTAAATCTTCCTCCTGTAGCTTAAGGGAAATCAAAGATGTAAAAGGAGGAAGATAAGTGTCCGTAAGTGCCCGATTAGTTCAACTAACCATCCGTGGGGATAAAGCCCCCACGGATGGAAGTTTCACTTTATAAACTATTTCCGGTTCATTTATTTATGAGATTTGCATATATTGAAAACAAAAGACTTATAGAAGGCAGGAGAAAAGAATGAAAAATCGTTGTATTTTATCTTTATTGATTTGTTGTTTCCTTCTGTACTATGCACTCCCTGAGTTACAATTGCACGGAAATTCTTTATCTGTTTATTTTTCTTGGACATGGCTAAGTCTTCTCATTATGGCATTCGCCGGTAATCTGGCAGCCGTTTTATTTTCACCGAAAAAAAGCAAGCAAGTTCCTCATAAAATCAATCAGAAATCTAGGGGAAAAGTCAAGTATTATCAACGTGGTTAATATTTTTCTCTACCAAAATAACCAGCCAACTATTTTACGTTGATCATGAAACAGGCAACTTCTAATTTTCGTGGAAATCATTTAAAAGATATTGAAAAAACTGGTATAATGCACATATGAGACGATCCATGAAAATATGTTGACTGAAGGTGAAACAATGACAACGAAACATGAACAAATATTACAATACATACAGAATTTACCAATTGGTGATAAAATCTCTGTCAGACAGATCGCAAAAGAATTAGGGGTGAGTGAAGGAACAGCATACCGAGCGATAAAAGATGCGGAAAATAAAGGGTTTGTCAGTACCATTGAGCGGGTAGGTACGATCCGCATAGAGCAAAAACGAAAGGAAAATATTGAACGACTTACGTTTGCGGAAATTGTCAATATTGTTGATGGACAAGTTTTAGGTGGTAAAAGCGGCTTACACAAAACCTTGAATAAATTTGTCATTGGTGCAATGGAAGTTGAAGCAATGATGCGCTATACAGAAGCTGGAAACCTGCTCATTGTCGGGAATCGGATGAAAGCGCAAAAGTCTGCATTGCAAAGAGGGGCAGCCGTCCTAATAACCGGGGGATTTGATACCGGTGACGATGTTAAAAAATTGGCTGATGAACTGGAACTGCCGATTATTTCTACTAGCTATGATACGTTTACAGTGGCGACATTAATCAACCGTGCTATTTTCGATCAACTCATCAAAAAGGAAATATTGCTTGTTGAGGATATTTTGATTCCTATCGAACAAACGTATTATTTAAAAGTCAATGAACCGATTCAAAAGTGGTATGAATTGAACGAGAAATACAGACATACCCGGTTTCCGGTAGTTACCGACGATCTGAAAGTAGAGGGCATGGTCACCTCAAAAGACGTAATCAGTGAAGATCGCGCGCGACCGCTTGAAAAAGTAATGACAAAACAACCAATTACCGTCACATTAAAAACAAGTGTAGCATCTGCTTCCCATATTATGATTTGGGAAGGCATCGAACTTTTGCCGGTGGTTGATGACCAAAATCGGCTTTTAGGAATTATCAGTCGTCAAGATGTGTTGAAATCACTCCAAACTATTCAAAGGCAGCCACATGTGGGTGAAACAATAGAAAACTTAATTTTTAACCACCTACATAAAAAAGAAACGACAGATGGTGTCGATGTTAGTTATGAATTTGATGTGACACCTCAAATGACAAATCAACATGGTACAATTTCTTATGGTGTCCTTACTTCTACCATTATCGAATCGGTTCATCGATTATTTCGCGCACAGAAAAAAGGTGAGATTGTCGTTGAAAGCATGTCTGTATATTATTTAAAGCCGGTTCAAATCGACTATGATATAACGATCCGGCCGAATATTCTTGAAATTGGGAGAAAGTTCGGTAAGGTAGATGTGGAAGTAGTTTCAAAGGGAATGATTGCTGCAAAAGCTTTGATTATGGTTCAATTTTTAGATCGTTAATTTTTATACATTGTACTATCAATTGGTTTTTTACATACCTTTTTCCATATTCTCTTTTTTTGTTCAACATAGGGTGAATAATATTTATATGCTTTAAAGTTTGTCCAGATAGAGATGGTTCCAACGATGATAAAAAGTATGCCGATGATAATGGATACAGTGGTTTGGGTGATGAATAAACGATTGAATCCAAAGACAGCGACAAACAAGCCGAGTGCAATAGAAGATTTGGCATTCCACCATTTTTTCTCTATCGGAGTTTTTGCCTGAAAAGATTTTACTTTGTAATATAAATAAAAGATAACTGAAAAAACGATGATCACAACAAATACAGGCATATATCCGTCTCTCCCTTTTCTGTTTTGATATTATTTTACCTGCTAATTTAAAAAAATGCCATAAAAAAGGACGATATCGTTTACAGTGAATTTTGATGGAAAAAGTGAGAAGGAGCTATTAAATATGAAAGAACAAATTTTACAAAAAATAAAAGAGTTTGATACGATTATTATTCATAGACATATCCGGCCCGACCCTGATGCTTATGGATCTCAAGGCGGCTTGGCAGAAATCATTCAAACTTCATTTCCTGAGAAGCGTGTGTATGTCGTTGGTGAAGATGAGAAAACATTGAAATATTTAAATACCATGGATCAAATACCTGATGAGAGTTACCGGAATGCGCTTGTCATCGTTTGTGATACGGCCAATCGGGAGCGAATATCTGATGGACGTTATCATACGGGGGCATTTCTCATTAAAATCGATCATCATCCGAATGAGGATAAATATGGTGATATTGTTTGGGTCGATACAAATGCCAGTTCAACCAGTGAATTAATTTACGAGTTTTTTTTATATGGAAAAGGGGATGGATTGAAATTATCAACGGAAGGGGCAAGACTTCTATTTGCCGGTATCGTGGGTGATACAGGACGGTTTTTGTATCCGAGTGCCACAGAAAAAACATTTCAATATGTAAGTGAACTAATAAAATATCCATTTTCGCGAACCGATTTATTTGAAAAAATGTATGAAACAACACAAAATCTCGCTAAATTTCAAGGCTATATTTTACAAAACTTTGAATTTGAGTTTGACGGTGTTGCCAAAGTTATTATTGATCAAAGGCTGTTGACCAAATATAACTTACGACCGCAAGAAGCTTCACAAACGGTTAGCGTGTTAGGAAATATTCAAGGAATAAAGGCATGGGCGTTCTTTGTTGAAGAAACGAATCAGATTCGGGTTCGTCTCCGTTCTAATGGCCCCACGATCAATGAAGTAGCGAAAAAATTCTCTGGTGGTGGCCATCCACGTGCAGCCGGTGCAACAATTTACTCTTGGGATGAAGTAGACCGGGTTATGGAAGAACTGAAAAAAGTTGTTCAAGATTATTTGGAAAATCAAAGCTAGTCGCTAATCCGGGATAAGGATGTTTCCTGCACTTGGAACTTAAGAAGAAAACAGCAACATTTAGATGCCATGATGGGCTAGTTAACCACAAGCCCATCTGATTTTTGCTATTGTGCCAATGTTAGTTCTAATTCGATATTCAAGGTGGTATAAATCACCATTTTTCGTACAGTCAGTTGATAACGGCGGTCATTGATGACAACCGGCTTATTTTCAATGACTTTTTCCAATAAATCTTTACTTGTATAAACAACATGTAAATCTTTCGCCAGTACATTACTGATATCTTCTTTTACCTTCTCTTGCACTTCGAAAATACTTAATGCATCAATTTTATATTTAGAACCATTGGTGATTTTAATCGATATATCTTGAACCGTAAGCAACTCTTTATTTTTCTCGTTCAGTTTTTTGAAATCTTCCTGCCAAATATTTTTTTCTTTTTCTAAATCGGCAATTAATTCCTCTTGCTGACGGATTACTTTTACCTGCTCTTCCTGCATACGCCCAAACATGTACAGAAAAATTAACCAACTGATGATCGCACCGATTACGACGCCGGAAAAAAATCGTTGGAAGCTTCTTGAATAAAAATAGGGAGGGATTCTCATGACAAATGCCCCTGGGTAAGCCAATTAATAATCAGTGCTCCGGTTTGTGCACCACCTAAAGCGGATAAAATGAGAAAAATTTGTTTGACAAGATCGCCGGTCTGTCCGTGCATCAATCCACGTTCAAAATTATATACGGCATCGAACGTTCCACCGATAGCGGCAACAATTGCCCATATCCGTAAACTATTGGATAGTCGGTAGATTTCTGTAAGTGGCGGTTCACCGATTAAAAAGGCTGATAAACCGCCAATCAAGGAGCCGCCGAGAATAACTCCAAGTGCGATAAAATAACTATGGATAAACGTTGGTACAAATGCTTCTGTCATTTAAACAACCCCCTGTTAACATAAACAGCCGAAATCGGACTGCCCCTATTAATAATTTATTGGTACAATGGAGTAAATATGAATATTTTACAATTCTTTGCTTGCTTTCAGTGTTAAAATAAGAACATATGTGCTATAATGAGAAGAAATAGGATGAACGGAAGGAAGATGTGTTGCCTATGGTACCTTTACATATGTACAGTGCCTATTCACTTTTATCAAGTACAATCCAACCTGAAAAAATGGTTATGGCAGCAAAACAAAGAGGATTCCATGCACTGGCAATTACGGATCAAAATGTTCTTTACGGTGTCATCCCTTTTTATAAAGCATGCCGGACCTATGGTATACAACCGATCATTGGACTAGAAGCTGATATTTTAATTGAAGAGGAATACGAAACGACCGCCTATCCGCTGCTTTTTTATGCAAAAAATTTACAAGGGTACCAAAACATAATGAAAATTTCGAGTGCTATTCAGACAAAATCTCCAAAAGGTATCCCAATCAAATGGCTTAAACATTATTGTTCAGGTTTGATCGCCATTTCTCCCGGTATTGAAGGAGAAATTGAAACGTATATTCTGCAAGGGCAAGAAGGACGTGCAAAGGAAAAAGTCAGCTTCTATCAACAATTATTTGAGAAAGAATCCTTCTATTTATCAATTCAGTCATTACCATCCCGGGATCATGAAACGTTAAGAAAAGCGATTTATAGTATGAGTGAGGAGATGAATATACCCGTCGCAGCTGTCGATAAAGTTTGTTTTCTGGATAAAGAAGATTATTTTTCATGGAAATGTTTGCAGGCGATCAAAGAGAATATAAATATTTCCGAGTTGACTGAAGATGCTTTGGATAAAGAAGGTTACTTGCGTACAAATGAAGAGCTGAACAGCTTATTTCAACAATACCCGGAAGCAATCGAAAACACTTTGAAAATTGCGGAACAGTGTCAAGTTGAAATTCCCTTTCATCAACAATTATTGCCTAAATACCCGCTCGATGAAAAAACAAGCGATGTGTTTTTAAGTGAACTGTGTGAAAAAAATTTATCTATTAGAATCGATTCACCAACTCCGATTTATAAAGAACGACTGAAATATGAACTTGACATTATTAAGAAGATGAAGTTTAGTGATTATTTTTTAATCGTTTGGGATTATGTTCAATTTGCCAGAAAAAATGGTATTATTGTCGGACCGGGCAGGGGATCGGCAGCCGGAAGTCTTGTTGCTTATGTTCTTGAAATAACGGATGTTGACCCGATTAAATTTGATCTGTTGTTTGAAAGGTTTTTGAATCCTGAGCGGGTGTCGATGCCGGATATTGATATCGACTTTCCTGATCACAGGCGCGATGAAGTTATTCAGTATGTGGCGAAAAAATATGGATCTACCCATGTGGCTCAAATTATTACTTTTGGTACATTTGCGGCTAAAGCAGCTGTAAGGGATGTTGCCCGCGTTTTTGGAAGAACAAATAAGGAATTGGATCAATTATCGAAAAGCATACCGAACAAATTAGGAATCACTTTAAAGGAAGCGACGAAAGAGTCCCAAGCTTTACAAGATTTAATGAAAAACGAAAACTTTCAGCAGATTTTCCAAATTGCCGCAAAAATTGAAGGATTACCGCGCCATACTTCAACACATGCAGCCGGGGTTGTTATCGGGGACAGACCACTGGTTGAATGGATTCCTTTACAAACAGGATCAAATGATGTTTTGCTGACCCAATACCCGATGGGAACCTTGGAAGAAATCGGTTTATTAAAGATGGATTTCCTTGGATTACGAAATTTATCACTTATCGAATCGATCATTCGGTCCATCCACAAGAAACAACAGAAAAAAATTGATTTAAAACATATTCCTTTTGATGATGAAAAAACTTTTAAACTGTTACAAAAAGGTCAGACAACAGGGATTTTTCAATTGGAATCGGAAGGAATGCGAGATGTGTTAATACGCCTGAAACCGACGGAATTTGAGGATATTGTTGCTGTCAATGCGTTGTATCGTCCGGGACCGATGACAAATATTCCTGTCTATATTAATCGAAAACATGGAAAGGAACCGGTCCGTTATCCACATCCTGACTTGGAAAATATTTTAAAGAAAACATATGGAGTCATCGTATATCAGGAGCAAATTATGCAAATTGCTTCCAAAATGGCAGGTTTCACATTAGGGGAAGCAGATTTACTTAGAAGGGCGGTTTCAAAAAAGAAGCGGGAAGTTTTGGATCAACAAAGGCAACATTTTGTAGCCGGTGCCAAAAATAATGGCTATTCGGAAACAACGGCAAATGAAATATATGATTTGATTGTCCGCTTTGCCGATTATGGTTTTAATCGCAGTCATGCCGTTGCCTACAGCATGATTAGTTATCAACTCGCATATTTAAAAGCCCATTATCCATTGTATTTCATGGCAAGTTTATTAACTTCGGTCGTAGGAAATGAAAATAAAACCGCTGAGTACATTAAAGAACTGAAACATCTCGGATTTACTATTTATCCACCATCCATTAATCACAGCTATTATCAATTTCAAGTTGAGCGTGATGGAGTTCGTTTTAGCTTGGCTGCGATTAAAGGAGTCGGTTTTCAAGCATTAAAAGAGATTATCCAAGCTAGGGGGGAACGGCCGTTTACCGATTTATTTGATTTCTGTTTACGTGTTTCACTTAAAGTCGTTAACCGAAAAGTGTTGGAAAACTTGATTCATGCCGGAAGTTTTGACGAATTTGGGCATGACCGGGCAGTCCTGTTGGCAACTTTGGATGTGGCGATTGAACATGCTCAATTAATGAAACCCGACGATCATCAAATTGACTCATTATTTTCAGAAGAACTGGATATTAAGCCGAAATATGTTGAAGTTGAACCGATTCCTATTGATAAAAAATTACAATTTGAAAAGCAGGTTTTAGGTTTATTTATTTCAAGACATCCGGTCAGCATGTATCGCAAGCTGCTTCAAAGTCAAGGTGCTCTGTTACTGGATGAACTGAAAATTGCCGGATCAAAATATCATGTCGGCGCTTATATTCAAGAAGTACGGAAAACAAGAACAAAAAATGGTGAAGCAATGGCTTTTTTACAAATTAGTGATGAATCGCAAGACATGTCAGCAGTTGTCTTCCCAAATGTTTATCGGACATCTTCAGCCTTAGTAAAAAAAGGAGAAATTGTTTTTATGACCGGTACGCTTGATTTTCGACATGGTCAAAAGCAATTTATCGTTAATTTCATCCAATCCGTTGAAAAACTGCGAAAAGAACCAGAAAGTAGAAAGGTGTATATTAAAATTGATGCAAATCATCAAACGAATGAATTATTAGGGAAATTGAAGAATATGATTAAAAAATATAAAGGGAGTATGCCAATCATTCTTTATTATGAAAAAAACCATCAGACCGTCCAGTTGGCAAAAGAACATTGGATTAATCCGGACAGTGCAGCTATCTCAGAATTAAAAAAATTATTGGGAGAACATAATGTTGCCATAAAGTAAAGAAAGCGAAAAGTCGATGCTCTGCTTTTGTTGTTTTTCTGGTGGAGATAAACAATACGAGCTAGCTCACAAGGAAGGACCGTCACTTCGATATGGATTGGTTGTCAAGGATAAAACTTGTCAAAAATATTTCCAAGTTCGTTTAGAAATGATGAATTTTGACGGAAGGATGCCGATCGATGTAGTTGGAATTTTTTGGTGTTTTTCTTATGGGCCTTGACCGAAAGTTTGAAACATTACGAGAAAAATATTTTTAATGATATCTTTACAATCTGATTATTTATGTTTATATTAGTAATAATATGTGGTCAGACCACTATTTAATAAATATTCGTAATGTTTTGAGGGGTGGAGAAGGTGAGTTTAAGGGAAGAAGCACTACAATTACATCAAATGAACATGGGGAAACTTGAAACGGTATCTAAAGTTCAATTGCAATCGCCGAAGGATTTAAGTTTGGCATATTCACCGGGTGTTGCAGAACCATGTAAAGAAATTTACGAACATCCGGAACTGGTATACGATTATACAATGAAAGGCAATACTGTAGCTGTTGTTACAGATGGAACTGCCGTGCTGGGATTAGGCAATATCGGACCGGAAGCAGCACTGCCGGTAATGGAAGGGAAAGCGGTCCTGTTTAAAAGTTTTGCCGGGGTTGATGCATTTCCACTTTGCCTTGGGACAACGGATGTTGACAAGATTGTTGAGACGGTCAAATTATTGGAACCAACCTTTGGCGGAGTTAATCTGGAAGATATCGCATCTCCAAATTGCTTTGAAATTGAAGAACGATTAAAAAGAGAAACCAATATCCCTGTCTTTCATGATGATCAACATGGAACAGCTATTGTTACCATAGCGGGTTTAATGAATGCATTAAAGCTGACAGGAAGGAAGATCCATGAAATTAAGGTCGTTATAAATGGGGCCGGTGCAGCTGGAATTGCCATTATTAAATTACTTTATCACTACGGAGTCCGTGATATAATCATGTGTGATACAAAGGGGGCGATTTATGAAGGCCGACCATTTGGGATGAATCAGCTTAAGGAAGAAGTAGCAAAAATTACAAATCGTGAAGGAAAGAAAGGATCGCTAAAAGAAGTCATTCAAGGAACTGATGTATTTATTGGGGTGTCTGCAGGTGGAATCCTATCGAAGGAAATGGTTCGCTCCATGAATCCGGATCCGATTATTTTTGCGATGGCCAACCCGATTCCCGAAATTATGCCGGAGGACGCGAAAGAAGCAGGTGCTGCAGTAATCGGAACAGGTCGTTCTGATTATCCGAATCAAGTCAATAACGTACTGGCATTTCCGGGGATTTTCCGTGGTGCCTTAGATGTTCGAGCAACAATTATTAATGAAGAAATGAAGCAAGCAGCTGTTGAAGCGATTGCCAGCCTAATTAGTGATGAACAATTGTCACCTGATTATGTCATTCCAAATCCGTTTGACCCGAGAGTGGCTCCATATGTTGCCCGAGCTGTAGCAAAAGCGGCAATGGAGACTGGGGTGGCACGCAGAAAAGTTGACCCATCTAATGTTCACAAGAAAACGAAAGAAATCGCATCAATTAAATAGAGATTAATATTTTTTGCAATGATGAATAAAAACAAAAAGGGATAACTATATAAAATGGTGAGTGAAAAAAGTGGGCCAAAGGCAATACCAACAAAAAGTATACTTAGAAACATTCGAAAAAATAAGAAAAATTATTCAAGAAAGAAATTTGCAGCCTGGTGATAGACTCCCATCTGAAAGAGAGTTGACAGATCTTTTACATGTTGGTAGATCGAGTGTTCGTGAGGCTTTAAGAGCCATGGAATTACTTGGTTTAATTGAAACAAGAAGAGGCGAAGGAACATTTATCGTTGATTTTCGAAAACATCAACTGGTAGAATTATTAAGTAGTTTTGTTTTTCAAAGAGAGAATGCAGATCATGATATTTTAGAAGTAAAAAGAATTATTGAAACATCCGGTATTTATAAACTCGTATTTAACAGGACTTATATTGATATTTCTCAATGGAATGAAAAATATTTTGATCGTGAAAAATTTTTTGAAAGAATTTTAATTTTAACGGATAATCAGTTATTATTAAAAATATGGTATATTTTATCGGAATTTATCCGTTTACTCCAATTTACCAATCCAATCGAAAAGAAATATTATATTGAACTGCTGACAGCAATTAATAGCGGAAATTGGGATCAAGCTTTATCTATCTACATGCTATATTTTGATCAAGCAAAACCGATACAATAAACATTGCTTGGTCTGTAATTTCAGTCAAGCTTAGTGAAAGAGACAAGGGGGAAATACCTTGCTAAGAGATATTTTTTCTAAAAACAAGAAAACATATGCAACTATTCCTGTACCGTCTGCAACCGATGATGTTCCAGTCGGTATTATGACGAAATGCCCGAACTGTAAAAAAATTATGTTTACACGTGAAATCGAGCAAAATATGAAAATCTGTTTACATTGTGATTACCATTTCCCAATGAATGCAAAAGAACGGTTATCAAGTATTCTTGATGAAAATTCCTTTGCTGAGATGGATAAAGAATTGGTTACCGTTAATCCACTTGGCTTCCCTGAATATGTAGAAAAAGTAGAAAAAGATCGCAGGAAAATGAAAATGAATGAAGCAGTTGTAACCGGAACAGGAAAGATTGAGGAAAAACCGGTCGTCATTGCCGTTATGGATTCATTTTTCCGAATGGGGAGCATGGGGTCCGTTGTCGGTGAAAAAATAACGCGTGCCATTGAAAAAGCAGATGAATTACATTTACCGTTCATCATTTTTACAGCTTCCGGCGGTGCCAGAATGCAAGAAGGAGTCTTAAGCCTCATGCAAATGGCTAAAACAAGTGCCGCTTTAAAACGATTCAGCGATCATGGAGGACTAATCATTACTGTTATGACTCATCCGACAACCGGTGGCGTTTCAGCTAGTTTCGCTTCTTTAGGAGATTTTAACCTTGCTGAACCTGGAGCATTAATCGGTTTTGCCGGAAAGCGGGTCATCGAACAAACCATTCATGAAGAACTTCCCGAAGATTTTCAAACCGCAGAATTCCAGTTAAAACACGGACAATTAGATGCAGTCATCCATCGGAAAGAGATGCGCAAAAAAATATCGCTTATTCTCGAACTGCATCATATTGGAGGTGTTACAGAATGACGGTAGAACTGGAATTTGAAAAGCCGCTCATTAATTTACGTAAAAAATTGGACGAGCTAAAATTAATTACACAAAATGCCGATGTCGACTTAACCGATGAAATTGAAAAATTGGAATTACGACTTCACAATTTGGAAGAAGAAATTTATAAAAATTTAGAGCCATGGGATCGAGTACAAATTGCAAGACATCCGAATCGCCCGACGACACTAGATTATATAAATTATTTATTTGAAGATTTCTTTGAATGTCATGGCGATCGTACCTTTGGCGACGATGAAGCCATTGTTGCAGGGATTGCCAAATACAAAGGAAGGCCGGTAACAGTTATTGGACATCAGCGTGGCAAAGATACGAAGGAAAATATTCGCCGTAATTTCGGTATGCCGCATCCAGAAGGGTATCGAAAAGCATTGCGCCTAATGTTCCAAGCTCAAAAATTTAACCGCCCAATTATTTGCTTTATTGATACTAAGGGAGCCTACCCCGGAAAAGCAGCGGAAGAAAGGGGACAAAGTGAGGCCATTGCCAGAAATCTTTTTGAAATGGCAGGGTTAACTGTTCCGATTGTTTGTATCGTTATCGGTGAAGGTGGTAGCGGCGGGGCACTTGCATTAGGTGTTGGAAATCATATACATATGTTGGAGAACTCGACGTATTCAGTCATTTCCCCTGAAGGTGCAGCTTCGATTCTTTGGAAGGATGCAACCCTTGCAAAAAAAGCGGCAGAATCAATGAAAATTACAGCCCAAGACTTAAAGCAATTAGAAGTCATCGATGAGATCATCCCCGAAGTCAAAGGGGGAGCTCATAATAATATTAAGGAACAGGCAAATTTAATTGACACTGTTTTGAAAAAATCTTTGGATGAGTTGTCCAAGTTATCGAAAAATGAACTTGTTCAAGATCGTTATCAAAAATTTGCTAAGATCGGTCAGTACACCGTAGAATAGTTTAAGAACTAGCTGAGGAACGTGAATAATGCACGTTCTTTTTTACAGAATAAGAAAGTATATAAATACAAGTGATCAACTTTAGATTAGTTTTATTGTCTAGTTTCATAAAAGAAGTGACGGAGCAGAATCTTACTTTTCTTTACAATGTTAACAGATTTGTAAAATAGATAACGTTTTATCACCAAAGAAAGCGATTACTTTTGAAAAATGGTTTTGTTTTTTAAATTTGGGTTCCATATCTTATTGAGTTTAAGAAAGTATCGTGGTAAGGTAAATATGAAATTTGTTTAATAATGAACAAAGAAATATAGAAATATCAATATAATTATGTAGGTGAGGTGTTTGTCATGAAAAAAATTGCTGTTTTAACAAGTGGTGGCGATTCTCCAGGTATGAATGCTGCAATCCGTGCAGTCGTTCGTAAAGGAATTTATCATGATCTGGAAGTTTACGGGATTTATCATGGTTTTCATGGACTAGTAAATGGGAATATCGAAAAACTGGAGTTAGGTTCCGTCGGTGATATTATTCACCGCGGCGGTACGATTCTTCGCTCAGCCCGCTTGCCGGAGTTTGTCAATCCTGAGGTACAAAAAGAAGGTTTAGAACAATTACATAAACATGGAATCGAAGGATTGGTCGTTATTGGTGGCGACGGTTCTTACCGTGGTGCGAACGCTTTAACAAACCTCGGTTTTCCTTGCGTCGGTGTGCCGGGAACAATTGATAATGATATTAGCGGTACAGAATTTACCATTGGTTTTGATACGGCGATAAATACCGTTATTGATGCGATCGATAAAATCCGCGATACCGCTTCTTCACATGATCGGACATTCGTCATTGAAGTGATGGGAAGAGGTGCAGGTGATATTGCTCTTTGGTCCGGTCTTGCCGGTGGAGCCGAAACGATTCTGATTCCGGAAGAAAAGGAAACGATTGATAACATTATTGACCGTCTAAATCGCGGTAAACAAAGAGGAAAACGGCACAGCATTATTGTCGTTGCAGAAGGTGTAATGAGCGGTGTTAAATTAGCTGAACAATTAAAAGAGAGAATTGATGCTGATGTCCGTGTATCTGTCTTGGGGCATATACAACGCGGTGGTTCTCCATCTGCAACGGATCGCTTTTTGGCAAGCCGCTTAGGTGCACGTGCTGTAGAATTGCTGCTCGAAGGAAAAGGTGGCAGAGCGGTAGGAATTGTAAAAAATACGATTGTGGATCATGCCATTTCAGAAATTATTAATCAACCACATAAGATCGATAATGAAATTATTCGATTGGCAAAAGAATTATCGATTTAAGATCAGGAGGATAATTGAAATGAGAAGAACAAAAATAGTTTGTACAATAGGTCCGGCCAGTGAAAGTGTTGAAAAATTAGTACAGTTAATTGAAGCAGGCATGAATGTAGCACGATTAAACTTTTCTCATGGTGACCACGAAGAACATGCAGCCAGAATTAAAAATATTCGTGAAGCTGAAAAAATTACCGGGAAACATGTTGCCCTTTTGCTTGATACGAAAGGTCCCGAAATTCGTACTCATAATATGGAAAATGATGCCATCGAACTGATTGAAGGAAATACAGTAACAATTTCAATGGAAGAAGTTCTCGGTACACAAGAAAAATTCTCCGTTACATACGAGGGTTTGATTGATGATGTTCAAGTCGGAGCAAAAATTTTATTGGATGATGGACTCATTGGCCTTGAAGTTATTGATGTTCATAAAGATAAAAAAGAAATAGTGACCAAAGTTTTAAATGGAGGGGTTTTAAAAAATAAAAAAGGTGTGAATGTACCGGGCGTATCTGTTAATTTGCCGGGGATTACTGATAAAGATGCAAGTGATATTGTTTTTGGGATTGAGCAAGGAATTGATTTTATTGCAGCTTCCTTTGTTCGACGTCCCAGTGATGTTTTAGAAATTCGCGAACTACTCGAGCAACAAAATGCGCCTCATATCCATATTATTCCAAAAATCGAAAACCAAGAAGGCGTCGATAAAATTGACGAAATTTTAGAAGTAAGCGACGGCTTAATGGTTGCGCGCGGTGACCTTGGTGTAGAAATTCCGGCTGAAGAAGTCCCATTGGTACAAAAATTGCTTATAAAAAAATGTAATAAACTGGCCAAACCGGTTATTACTGCTACGCAAATGTTGGATTCTATGCAAAGAAATCCTCGTCCGACAAGAGCTGAGGCAAGTGATGTAGCCAATGCGATTTTTGACGGAACAGATGCAATTATGCTTTCCGGTGAAACGGCTGCAGGAAAATATCCGGTTGAAGCAGTACAAACGATGCATAATATAGCCGTTCGAGCTGAAAGTGCATTAAATCATAAAGGAATATTAGCCTTACGCTCAAAAGAAATTGAACATAATATTACGGATGCTATTTGTCAATCCGTTGCCCATGCTGTCATTAACCTGGATATTGATGCTATCATTACTCCAACAGAAAGCGGTCATACGGCAAGAATGGTATCAAAATATCGCCCGGCTGCACCAATTGTTGCTGTCACAAGTCATGAAAAAGTCATGAAACAACTTTTATTAGTTTGGGGCGTTTATCCACAATTAGGCAAAAGATCAGAATCAATTGATGAAATGCTTGAAAAATCCGTAAGTGAAAGTCTGAAAAGCGGTATCGTTAAACACGGAGACAATGTAGTAATTACGGCAGGAGTTCCGGTTGGTGAAGCCGGTACAACAAACATGATGAAAATTCATGTGGTCGGCAGTGTGCTGGCAAAAGGTCAAGGGATTGGCAGAAAAAATGCATTTGGAAAAGTTGTCATTGCTAAAAACAGTAAAGAAGTACTGGAAAAAGTAAGTGAACATTCAGTACTTGTTACATTTTCAACGGATCGCGACATGATGCCTGCACTTGAAAAATGTCAAGCATTGATTACGGAAGAAGGCGGTTTGACCAGCCATGCAGCTGTTGTTGGCTTAAATCTGGGGATTCCGGTCATCGTTGGTGTAAAAGATGCATTGTCGATTTTGAAAGACGGCCAGGTAGTAACGGTAGATGCAAACACCGGGCTTGTTTATGAAGGCCATAATAGTGTACTATAGATATACATTGGAGCAATTGGGCACTGCCAATTGCTTCAAATTTATCATCAATTTTACAGATTTTCCGCATGAGAAAGCCCACTTCTTTAGTTGGTAGAAGTTTTCCGGAATAGATAAAGATTTGATGTTTTTGTAAACATTTAGGTTAAATTCAATCAAACGAAGGGAACCGAAGATAGGCGGTGGGGAAATGCGATTTTTCATACTGGTTTTTATTATTCTGCCTGCGCTTGAAATAGGTGTGTTTTTATTATCGGGAAAAACGATTGGCGTGTGGAATACGGTACTGATCATTATTTTCACAGGAATCCTTGGTGCCTTTCTGACAAAAAGGCAGGGCTTGGAAGTCATGCGAAAGGCTCAAGATGCGGTTCGTGCCGGCTATCCTCCCGGTGATGTTTTATTAGACGGTATCTGTATCTTCTTAGGTGGCAGCTTGTTAATTTCTCCTGGATTTATTACTGATTGTCTTGGATTAATTTTGCTTCTCCCTCCTACAAGAAAACTCATTAAACCGCTCCTTATTAAGTGGTTTCAACGATGGATTGATAAACGGACAATTTATATTGATTAAATAAACTAGGGAGGTTCCCGTATTTACCTAATTATTAGTAGGTGAATACGGCCTCCCTTTTCTTTGTCTTTTTATTTTCCTTCGCATATTTACTTCTCGTATACATAAAGTTTTATGCGACATCTATTGTAATCTTGATGCAATGATTACACTACTTCTGCCCGATAACAAAATCCCACAACCGGTGAAAGGCATTGGCCTTATACAAGGTATTCAATAGAACTGCAACAATTGGTCCGATAATCAAACCGACAAATCCAAATAATTGCAAGCCAATAAAAATGGAAACCAAAGAAGCTAAAGGACTAATACCAATATTGGTAGAGACAATTTTTGGTTCTATGATTTGCCGTTGCACGAGAACAACAATGTAAAGAACTAATAAACCAATTCCCAACGAATAATTATTGACGATAAATTCATAAATAATCCATGGGACAAATACTAAACCGGTGCCAAGATACGGTAGCAAATCAATGATTCCGGTAATAAAAGCAATGGCAATAGCGTAATTAACACGTAAAATAACCAGACCGATTAAAACTGTGATGGCAGTGATTGAAATTAATGTTACTTGGGCACGAATAAAACCAAATAGTGCTTTTCTTAGGTCGATATAAACCTTCATACTACCTCGCCGAAACCGAATCGGAATAAATTTCCCTGCCATTCTTTTTAGCTTGTACCAATCTTTACTGATAAAGAAGGTGGCCAGCAATGTAAAAATGAGAACTGTTGCTGCGTTTGGAAACCATGAAATAAATGCAGGAATTTTTTTTAGCATCGATTGTAAAAAATTTCCGAGCGTAGAAGCAATGTTAGCCCCGATATCATTGATGTTTTGAATAATTGTTTCCTGCTGTCCCTCATTTAAATTATTGAACATACTTGTTAAATTATTAAAAAAGGGGGTGACTGTACCGGTAATCCAATTCTCTATATACTTAACGATATTATTTATATGATTCGGAAGCGTGTTGGACAAATATTCAGTTCCCGAAATCAATTGTGTGATCAATAATGTTAACAAACCGGCTAACGCACCGAAAATTAATATAAGAACAATTAAAACACTGATAGCCCTTGGTATTCTTCCTTTTACTTGCAAAAAATTGACCAACGGATTCATCATAAAGGCAATGCCCCAAGCAATGATGAAAGGATAGGTCAATGAAGATAGGAAGTAAATTGCAAGAATAAATGCGATGATGGCAGCCAGAATCAATAAGAAACGGATAGTGCGTTGAACATAAACGGAATTCAATAATAATGCCTCCTGCTCTATTAAAATTTTTGTATAGCATGCGTTTTTGGAAGAACCCTTGTACTAAAATATTCCGTTTTTTTCCTCTATATGAATAAATATCTTCATTATAAAAGACAATTTTTGAAAAGATGCAAAAAGACATTCTTCCATCACATATTTTAGCATTTTCCCATCGAATTTACATGCACCAAATCTTCAAACCTTATATTAACGAAAAAATAAAATTGTAAATATTTGAAATTTAATTTTTCCCTTTGAACTTTATTCACATTCGATACAAAAAATAGAAAAAATATGAATAAAACGGTAAATATAATCAATTTCCAGTTTAAGAAAAAACTAGTTCGTAAATGTTTTTGTGAAAAAATAAAAAAACATTCACATTTTGTTCATACCCCATTCACAAATTAATTTTTATCGGTTATAATTGGATTGAAAAACTGAAAACCATAAGAAAATTGGATTGATTTCTTAAAAAATATTTTTTTGTAAGCATTTTCTTTTTCAAATCTGGTCACCTTATAATAAAATAAAGGTATATCCTGTAACAATTATTCTCATTATAATTTTGATGTATACATAGAAAGGGTGAATTTAATCTCTAATTATTTTTACTAGGTTTTTAGGTGTTAACGAATGAAAGGGATAGGATTGTTTTAAATATAATTATTTGCTAGTATAGTACTAAAACGATAATTTTTAAAATTCAAATTAAGGGGGAAATTTTGATGACTGCTACAAAAGGGTTAGAAGGGGTAGTTGCCGCAACTTCATCAATTAGTTCAATTATTGATGATACATTGACATATGTTGGTTATGATATTGATGATTTAGCTGAAAATGCCACATTTGAAGAAGTAGTTTTTTTACTATGGCATCGGCGCCTGCCAAATGCCGTGGAGCTGGAAGATTTAAGAATTCAATTAGCCAATAATGCGGAAGTTCCAAGTCAAGTCATTGACCACTTGAAAGCATACCCAAGTGATAAAGTCCATCCAATGGCTGCACTTCGAACTGCTGTTTCTTATCTTGGGTTATTTGACGAGGAGGCAGATGTTCAAACAAGTGATGCCAACTATCGAAAAGCAATCCGCATCCAAGCAAAAATCCCTACAATCGTTACAGCATTTTCGAGAATTCGAAAAGGATTGGAACCGATCGCACCTCGTAAAGATCTCGGTTTAGCTGCGAATTTCTTATATATGCTATCCGGTAAAGAACCGGACAAAGTAGCTGTTGAAGCATTTGACAAAGCACTTGTTCTTCATGCGGATCATGAATTGAATGCTTCAACATTTACTGCCCGCGTTTGTGTGGCCACTTTGTCGGATATTTATTCGGGTATTACAGCAGCAATTGGCGCATTAAAAGGTCCTTTACATGGCGGTGCAAATGAACAAGTAATGAAAATGTTGACGGAAATTGGTTCTATAGAAAATGTTGAACCGTATATTCGAGAGAAACTTGCCAATAAGGAAAAAATCATGGGATTTGGTCATCGCGTATATCGGAATGGCGACCCACGTGCAAAACATTTAAGAGAAATGTCAGAGAAATTAACAAAACTAACCGGAAAATCAAAATGGTACGATATATCTGTAAAAATTGAACAAATTGTTACTAGTGAAAAGAATTTGCCCGCTAATGTTGATTTTTATTCTGCTTCTGTATATGACAGCTTAGGAATCGACCACGACTTGTTTACTTTAGTTTTTGCAACTAGTCGTACTTCCGGATGGCTTGCTCATATTCTCGAACAATATGAAAACAACCGGTTAATTCGTCCGCGTGCAGAATATATCGGACCTTCGAAACAAGTGTATATACCTTTGGAAAAACGTTAATAATCATTTATCCATTTTTTGATAATGGAGAATGAATCTCCTACTCTAACGGTAAGCCAAGAAACCCTGCCAGCCCAAATGGAAGAATGGTCGGAAAAGGTTAGCCAGATAAAGTCGTTTTGTTCAGCTGACAATTAGTGGGGATATTATTTTTTCCATTGATTGCAGCTTTACTTTATAAATAAAAAGATAAAAAGGTTAGGAGATGTTTACTTTCCTAGCCTTTCACCATGAAATTGGAGGGAACTAACATGACAAAAGGAGAAAAAATTACGGTTCAGAATGGGGTACTAAATGTACCGAACAATCCAATCATTCCATTCATTGAAGGAGACGGGACCGGTCCGGATATCTGGGCTGCTTCATCACGTGTTCTTGATGCAGCGGTGGAAAAAGCTTATGGCGGTCAAAGAAAAATTGTGTGGAAAGAAGTTTATGCCGGTGAAAAAGCTTTTAATAAAACCGGTGAATGGTTACCGGAAGAAACATTGGATGTCATTCGTGAAAATATAATTGCCATTAAAGGTCCGTTGACTACTCCGATTGGTGGAGGGATTCGCTCTTTAAACGTTGCGCTTCGTCAAGAGTTGGACCTATTTGTATGTTTACGTCCGGTTCGTTGGTTTGAAGGTGTTCCTTCACCGGTAAAACGTCCACAAGATACAGATATGGTTATTTTCCGCGAAAATACCGAAGACATTTATGCCGGTATTGAATATAAAGAAGGTACACCGGAAGTGAAAAAAGTAATTGAATTTTTACAAAATGAAATGGGTGTAAAGAAAATTCGCTTCCCGGAAACATCCGGAATTGGTATAAAACCTGTTTCAAAAGAAGGTACAGAGCGTTTAGTACGTGCTGCGATTAACTATGCCATAAGAGAAGGCCGCAAATCCGTTACTCTTGTTCACAAAGGTAATATTATGAAATTTACAGAAGGTGCGTTTAAAAACTGGGGTTATGAATTG
The DNA here is from genome assembly GCF_000751775.1 of Caldibacillus thermoamylovorans. Lineage (GTDB taxonomy): Bacteria > Bacillota > Bacilli > Bacillales > Caldibacillaceae > Caldifermentibacillus > Caldifermentibacillus hisashii. The sequence goes on along the minus strand of NZ_CCRF01000068.1, from coordinate 21,941 downwards.
GCGGAAAGAGAATTCGGTGATCAAGTATTTACTTGGGCTGAATACGACCGCATTAAAGAAACTGACGGTATAGAGGCTGCAAACAAAGCTCAAGCGGATGCAGAAGCGCAAGGGAAAATTATTGTCAAAGATGTCATTGCCGATATTTTCCTACAACAAATTTTAACTCGCCCGCGTGAATTTGATGTTGTTGCTACAATGAACCTAAACGGTGACTATATTTCTGATGCATTGGCTGCTCAGGTGGGTGGAATTGGTATTGCACCGGGGGCAAATATCAACTATGAAACCGGTCATGCGATTTTTGAAGCTACTCACGGAACTGCGCCGAAATACGCCGGATTGGATAAAGTTAATCCTTCTTCCGTCATCTTGTCCGGTGTGTTAATGCTGGAACATTTAGGCTGGAAAGAAGCAGCAAATTTGATTATTAAATCTATGGAAAAAACGATTGCCTCAAAGGTTGTTACATATGACTTTGCCAGACTGATGGACGGGGCTACTGAAGTGAAATGTTCAGAGTTTGGGACAAAATTAATTGAAAATATGGGTGAATAAACTGTTAACAAATTTTGCGGAAGTTTATAGGAGTGGGGACTCCTTTTCTTCTGCAAAACCGTTTTGTTATAAATAAGCATGGCGAACAAAGAGGAAGGGAGCTCCTTCTATCCTCTGAACAAAAGTATTTTTTATGAAGAACGATTTTTTTATGACTTGGTCGATGGGGAGTTTTATCACGATAAGTTTTTTGAATTTGTTTGGGAGAAAGATTTTGAAATCTTTAGTTCTAAACTAAATTTCATTCAAACTAAGGGGGATATTTAAAATGTCAAGACGTAAAATTTCTGTCATTGGGGCTGGATTCACCGGTGCAACCACTGCCCTATTTATCGCTCAAAAGGAACTGGGGGATGTCGTTCTTGTCGATATTCCGCAATTGCAAAATCCGACAAGAGGAAAAGCTTTAGACATGTTGGAAGCGAGTCCTGTACAAGGATTTGATGCCAATATTATCGGTACGTCCAATTATGAAGATACGAAGGATTCAGACATTGTTGTTATTACAGCGGGGATTGCCCGTAAACCGGGAATGAGCCGCGATGACCTTGTGCAAACAAATCAAAAGATTATGAAAACTGTTACCCATGAGGTTGTTAAATATTCTCCTAATTGTATCATCATTGTTTTGACAAACCCGGTGGATGCGATGACCTACACGGTTTATAAAGAGTCCGGACTTCCTAAAAGTCGGGTGATTGGTCAGTCCGGTGTATTGGATACCGCTCGCTTTCGGACATTTATCGCCCAAGAATTAAATATTTCTGTTAAAGATGTAACAGGTTTTGTTTTAGGCGGGCACGGTGATGATATGGTACCACTAGTACGTTACTCCTATGCTGGTGGAATTCCTTTAGAAAAACTGCTTCCAAAAGAACGTCTTGATGAAATTGTTGCCAGAACAAGAACCGGTGGCGGAGAAATTGTTAACTTGTTAGGAAATGGCAGTGCATACTACGCTCCTGCAGCCTCCCTTACGCAAATGGTGGAAGCTATTATAAAAGACCAACGTCGTATTCTTCCCGCTATTGCCTATTTAGAAGGTGAATATGGTTTCAATGGAATCTACTTAGGTGTTCCGACGATCCTCGGTGGCAATGGAATTGAAAAAGTCATTGAGCTTGAACTAACAGAAGAAGAAAAAATTGCATTAAACAAGTCAGCAGAATCAGTTAAAAATGTACTTGGTGTTTTAGTATGAAGTCCATCAATGGGGGTTTTACTGCCCCGTTAAGGTTGGATAAAAAGCAGTAACAACAGGCCTTTCCGTTTAGGAGGGCTTTTGTTATTTTAATTGACAGCCGGGAGAACATGAATATTCTATAAAAGGGTAAAAATCTTGAAAGACACAACTAGTACAGGTATATTTAAAACAACCGATAAATAAATAACTGTAATAAATACCAGTAGTGGAAGTTGGGGCTTCAATAATTGATGGAGGAGTTTAGTGGATGGATAAAAAAATACTAATTGTCGATGATGAAGAATCCATTGTTACGTTATTGGAATATAATTTACGCCAAGCAGGATTTGATGTGTTGACGGCATATGATGGTGAAGAGGGATTTCAAAGAGCTAAGACCGAATCCCCGAACTTAATTGTACTTGATTTAATGTTGCCAAAAATGGATGGTATGGAAGTATGTAAAGAGTTGCGGCGAGAACATATACATACCCCTATTCTTATGTTGACAGCAAAGGATGATGAAATCGATAAAGTTCTTGGTTTGGAATTAGGTGCCGATGATTATATGACAAAACCGTTCAGTCCAAGAGAAGTTGTTGCCCGGATTAAAGCAATTTTACGGAGAACAAATAATTTTCCTGAACAGTCAGAAAAGGAAGGGGATAGCATAAAAATTAATATCGGCAACCTTGAAATATTTCCGGACCGATATGAAGTATTTTTAAGCGGGGAATTGCTGGAGTTCACTCCGAAAGAATTTGAACTGCTCTTATATTTAACAAAGAATAAAGGACGTGTATTGACCCGTGATCAGTTATTAAATGCAGTTTGGAATTATGATTTTGCCGGTGATACAAGAATTGTTGATGTTCACATTAGTCATTTACGGGATAAAATTGAGGCAAACTCGAAAAAACCGCAGTATATTAAAACCATTCGTGGACTTGGCTATAAATTTGAGGAGCCAAAAGTATGAAAAAATTGCGCTATCGATTATTTCTTGCGCTAATTGTATTAGTTATTTCTGTATTTATCGGGTTAGGACTTTTGCTAGGTCAATTATTTAAAACCTATTATATCAACTCTTTCTTCGATGAATTTCAAAAAGAGGGGAATTTGATTATACAGCAAATAGAAGACCAAGGAGGGACTTCTACCCTTCAAACCGATCAAATTAAGAAAGCAAAAGAAATGATCAATGCCAATATAACCATTTTATCAACAGATGGTAAAGTGATTTATGATATTGGTGAAACTGCCGAAAAATATAAAGACCATCATGATGTACTTTCCGATATTGTCAAAGGTATCCAGACAAATAAAAACGGAAGGAAATATATTGGCAGTGGATTGGATATTTTTTATTGGTGGGATGTCATTGAAATCAATGGCAAGGTGGACGGTATATTAGTTATCACATCAGAGCTGGATGAACTAACGGTTGCTCATAAACAATTATGGCTATTGCTGTTTGTTATTCTTGGCTTGGCATTTATCGTCATTTTATTTATCGGATCAAAAATTACGACAAATTTTATAAAACCGGTTGAATCGGCCACCAAAACAGCTATTGAGTTGGCTAAAGGAAATTATCAAGCCCGGACATATGAATATACATATAATGAGTTCAGCAAGTTAAACTCTTCACTAAATATTTTAGCCAGAAACTTGCAAAGGATTACCAAGGAACAGGAAATGCAAAATGACCGGTTGCGTGCCGTCATTGAAAATATGGGAATACCACTTATATTAATTGATGACAAAGGTTGTATTATTTTAACCAATCAAATGTACAAAGAAATGTTTCGGGTTGAAGAAACCGAAATAATCGGAAAGACTTATTTGGAAGTTTTCGAACATGAAGATGTAAAACAAATTATTGAACATATTTTCATGACAGAGCAAAAAATCCGTAGACAAATTACGATTCCAATTCATATCCAGATGAAAAATCTTGAAGTGTACGGCGCACCAATTATTAGTTCAAATAATGAATGGAAAGGGATTGTCCTTGTTTTTCATGATATTACTGAGATCAAAAAATTAGAGAAAGTTAGAAAAGATTTTGTCGCAAACGTTTCTCATGAATTAAAAACACCGGTTACGTCAATTAAAGGATTTACCGAAACATTATTAGACGGGGCGCTTCATGATGAAAAGGCATTGGAGTCTTTTTTAAATATTATATTGAAAGAAAGCAATCGACTTCAATCTTTAGTATATGACCTGCTCGAATTATCGAAAATTGAACAAGAAGATTTAAAATTAAATATTAATCAAGTTGAAATGAACAAAATGATTCATGATATTGTTGATTCTTTGAGAAAACGTGCTGAAGATAAACAAATTGATATTCAAATATTTGAAGAACGACCTTTAACAGTTGAAGGGGATTCATTACGTTTGCAACAAATTTTCATCAATCTACTGTCAAATGCCATTGCATATACGTTGCCCTCGGGTAAAGTTGAAGTTCACATTCAAGATGATGATGAATTTGTTGTTATTTCCATCGCCGATACGGGAATTGGCATTGAAAAGGAGGAAATTCCGCGTATTTTTGAACGATTTTACCGGGTTGATAGGGCACGCAGCAGGAACTCCGGTGGTACTGGTCTAGGCCTGGCCATTGTCAAACATTCTGTGGAAGCACATCATGGCGAGATTCATGTGGAAAGTGAAGTTGGTAAAGGGTCAAGATTTATTGTGAAGTTATGGAAAATCATGCCAAAAGACATAAGATGACATGACCTAGTCATAATAGTTATAAACGATCAGGAAAAACAGTTTAATTTACAAACAATTAACAAAACCTCCATATAGAATTTAAATTGGCAGTATATATTGGTTATGAAAACCCCAACGTCCAAGAACTGGATGGATAGAGGGCTGTCCTATGGTATAATGTCTGTCATCTCGTAAACGGGAACAGAGCAGACAAAAGCCATGTATAGGACAGTCTTTTTTTATACGTTAAGAAAGTATAAATTTCCAGCAAAGAAGCAAATTCGACGTAGTGGGAAATTTTAAGTTTTAAGTATAAGTGCAACTACGGCTTTGCCATCGCCTAAAGACTCGGCAGTCGCCGAGTTTTCTTTATTTTCTGGCTGTGAAATCGCCGGACCAGAAAATTTACTGAAACCTATCTGTTAATTGATCCGTATATATTTGAAACAGTATCTAGAGAGGGAGATTATATGGTAAATCTGAAACAGATTTATACAGTTGCGGGGATTGTTATCGGGATTTTATTACTCGTACTAGTCGGATTCACATCTTGGTATACGGTTGATGAATCAGAGCAAGCGGTTATTTTAACATTCGGCAAGGCAGAGGATACAGTAACGGAGCCTGGTTTAAAGTTTAAATTCCCTTGGCCGATTCAAACGGTAGATAAGCTGTCCAAGGAAACATATAGTCTACAATTTGGCTATAAGGAAAAAGGCGGGAAGGTAGTTTCAGAGAATCAAAATGATACAAAAATGATTACCGGTGATGAAAATATCGTTTTGGCAGATCTTGTTGTTCAATGGAAAATCACAGACCCGATTAAATATTTGTACAATTCGGAAGCACCACAAGAAATCTTGTATGATGCGACAAGTGCATCGTTACGTAGTATTATCGGGAGTTCGAAAATTGATGATGCATTAACATCAGGCAGGGCGGATATTGAAGGGAATGTCCGAGAGATTTTATCAGATTTGGTCACGAAATATGATATAGGCATCACGATTTTGGCAGTAAAATTACAAGATGTAGAATTGCCAAATGATGAAGTCCGAGCGGCATTTACCAATGTAACTGACGCAAGAGAAACGATGAACACAAAAATTAATGAGGCACAAAAATATCGTAACCAAAAAATGAATGAGGCTGAGGGAGAAGTCGCTGCGATTATGTCAAGAGCACAGGGAGACAAAGCCGCACGTGTTGAAGCAGCAAGAGGGAGTGTATCCGTTTTCAACCGTTTGTATGAACAATATAAAAGTAGTCCGGATGTGACCCGTGAACGGTTAACAATTGAAACGATAGAACAAGTGCTTCCTAATGCACAAATTTATATTATGAATGATGATGGTGAAACATTGAAATATTTACCGATTGCTCCGCTAGAAAGAAAAGAGAATAACGCGAACGAGAGTCAAAGTTCAGGAACAAAACAGGAAGGAAGTGAAAAAAATAATGAGTAAAGGTAAAGTAATTGATATGGAGAAAAAAAGAACAGATATTCCATTTCGAAAATGGATTAAAACCGGTATCGTTATTTTAATCACTTTACTCCTGCTATTCTTGATATTTACCAATATTTTTATTGTAAAAGAAGGGGAGTATAAAATCGTTCGTCAGTTTGGAGAAATTAAACGAGTCATCAGTGATCCGGGCATTCATATAAAAGTACCGTTTATCCAGACCGTCACAACATTGCCGAAATATCAAATGACATTGGACGTCGAGCAGTCGGAAATTAATACGAAAGATAAGAAACGGATGATTATCGATAACTATGCGATTTGGAAAATTGAAGATCCTGAAAGCTTAATTATAAATGCACGAACGATGGAAAGTGCCGAAGCAAGAATGGAGGAGTTTGTCTATTCCGTTGTCCGTTCTGAACTTGGTCAGTTAAACTACGATGAAATTATAAATGATGAAAATTCATCTCGCGGAAGCCTGAATGACCGGGTAACTGAGCAAGTAAATGAACTTTTGAAGAAGGACCAATATGGGATAGTCGTATCCGATGTCCGTATTAAGCGCACCGATTTGCCTGCTGAAAACGAACAATCCGTTTATACCCGAATGATCAGTGAGCGGGAATCTACGGCTCAGGACTATTTATCTCAAGGGGATGCGGAAAAAAATAAAATTATGGCTGAAACCGATCGAGAATACCAAGAAATGATTTCCAAAGCGAAAGCAGATGCCGAGGTGATTCGGTCAGAAGGGGAAGGGGAAGCTGCACAAATTTATAATGAAGCTTTTTCGAAAGACCCGGAATTCTACCGTTTGTTTAGAACTTTGGAGTCGTATAAAAAGACAATTAATGACCAAACTGTCATTATTTTACCGTCCAACTCTCCATATGCGAGATTACTACAAGGATATGTCGAATAAGTAGACTTTCGTAAATTGATCATGCGGTCGTTTTCCTTTCCCTTCATTCCATGCTAGAATAAGGTAAGGAAAACGGCTATTTCTTTTATTCCGTACACTCGGTTTATCTATATTTGGCTTTTGGAACATATGATAAGAAGCCGGATACAATCTACAATATTAGCGAGTGTCAAAAGAAACGGGGGTTATATTTTGAATAAGAAAGTAGTTTTAATTGACGGAAATAGTGTCGCATACCGTGCGTTCTTCGCCTTGCCGCTATTGAATAATGATAAAGGTATACATACAAATGCTGTTTACGGATTTGCCATGATGCTGGAAAAAATTTTAAAGGAAGAAAAACCAACACATATATTAGTCGCTTTTGATGCAGGAAAAACGACTTTTCGACATGAAACTTATAGTGATTATAAAGGTGGTCGGCAAAAAACACCCCCTGAATTATCCGAACAATTTCCATATCTTCGTGAATTATTAAAAGCACACGGAATTGCTCAATACGAACTGGAAAATTATGAAGCCGATGATATTATCGGAACATTATCAAAACAAGCTGAAGAAAACAATTTTGAAGTACGAATCGTTTCCGGTGATAAAGACTTAACCCAGCTGGCTTCTGAAAAAACAACGGTCTTAGTTACCCGTAAAGGTGTTACCGATATTGAAAAATATACACCTGACCATATAAAAGAAAAGTATGGCTTAAGTCCGGAACAAATTATTGATATGAAAGGTTTGATGGGGGATGCAAGCGACAATATTCCCGGCGTTCCGGGTATTGGGGAAAAAACGGCTATCAAACTGTTAAAACAATATCATTCGGTTGAAAATTTATTAGAGTCGGTTGACCAAGTAAGCGGGAAAAAATTGCAAGAAAACTTATCGACTTACAAAGATCAGGCATTAATGAGTAAGCAATTAGCGACGATTTTTCGTGAAGCGCCGATTGATATCGGATTAGCTGACATTAATTATCAAGGCGCAAACACAGAAAAGCTTGTTTCACTATATAAAGAACTCGGCTTCCAATCTTTTCTTGAAAAAATGGATTCGTCTGTTCAGATTGAAGATCAGAAATTGGAAGAAGTCGAATTCGAATTTGTAAAAGAAATTACCGAGGAAATATTACAACAAAATAGTGCGCTATATGTGGAAATCATTGAAGATAATTACCATTATGCTCCAATCATCGGGCTGGGGCTGGTCAATGATACAGGAAATTACTATCTTCCGGTTGATGTCGTAAAATCTTCTTCGGTTTTTAAAGCATGGCTTGAAGATGAAAAAACGAAACTTGCCGTATATGATGCGAAACGAACGATTGTTTCATTACAAAAACTTGGTATGGACGTAAACGGAATTGACTTTGATTTACTAATTGCCTCTTACTTATTAAATCCGTCCGAGACAATCCAAGATTTTAGTGATGTCGCAAAAGCCCATCATTACAACCAAGTATTAGCTGATGATACAGTTTATGGGAAAGGGGCGAAACGGACATCATTGACGGATAAAGAACGGGCTGAAACCATCGTTCGAAAAGCCTTGGCCATTTACCATTTAAAAGATCGCTTGATTGATGAACTGAAGAAAAATGAACAATACGAGCTATTTATCGAACTAGAAATGCCGCTGTCGAGAATTTTAGCGGAAATGGAAAGCACCGGAGTAGCAGTTGATGTAAACCGTTTGAAAGAAATGGGAGAAGAAATTAAAAAACGGTTAAATGAGATTGAAGGAAAAATTCACCAATTGGCCGGTGAACCATTCAATATCAATTCCCCGAAACAACTCGGTGTCATTTTATTTGATAAACTAGGTTTACCGGTCATTAAAAAGACAAAAACCGGCTATTCAACGTCAGCGGATGTATTGGAAAAATTGCAAACGGAACATGAGATTGTTGATCAAATTTTAACATATCGCCAACTTGGTAAATTACAATCGACATATATTGAAGGCTTATTGAAAGTCGTTAATCCGGAAGACGGAAAAGTCCATACTCGTTTTAATCAAGCGTTAACCCAAACCGGGCGGCTCAGCTCCACCGATCCGAATTTACAAAATATCCCGATTCGTTTAGAAGAAGGACGAAAAATCAGGCAAGCATTTGTCCCATCGGAAAAAGGTTGGGTGATGTTTTCGGCGGATTACTCGCAAATTGAGTTACGGGTACTTGCTCATATTTCGGGAGATGAACGATTGATCGATGCCTTTAAACAAGGCCTTGATATTCATACAAAAACGGCAATGGATGTCTTTCATGTTGCTCATGATGAAGTGACAAGTAATATGCGAAGACAGGCAAAAGCAGTCAATTTCGGTATCGTTTACGGCATCAGTGATTATGGTTTGTCGCAAAACTTAGGGATTACAAGGAAAGAAGCCGGTCAATTTATTGAACGCTATTTTAAAAGTTATCCGCAAGTTAAACAGTATATGGAAGATATCGTCCAAGAAGCAAAACAAAATGGATATGTCACCACATTATTACACCGGAGACGTTATATTCCTGAAATCACGAGCCGGAATTTCAATGTGCGCAGTTTTGCCGAGCGGACAGCCATGAATACACCGATTCAAGGGAGTGCCGCTGATATCATTAAAAAAGCAATGATCGATATGGCCGAGAGATTAAAGACGGAAAAATTACAAGCACGCCTCCTTTTACAAGTTCATGATGAACTTATCTTTGAAGCGCCGGAAGATGAAGTGGATAAATTAAAGGAGATTGTTCCGGACGTTATGGAGCATGCGCTTGAACTTAAAGTGCCATTGAAAGTTGATTATGCTTACGGTCCGACATGGTTTGATGCGAAGTAAAACGAATGCCTTATACTAGAAAAAAGCCGGCCCATAGGAAAAAATGGGCTGGTTTTCCTTAGAAAATGGCTAATTTCTCTTCTAAACCTTCGTATTACTCCGCTGAATTTTGATTTTGCGCATTTCGTTTTAAACAATGAAAGGAAAGGAAAACTTATGCCGGAATTACCAGAAGTTGAAACAATCAAACGAACACTTGAGGCAATCGTCCTCGGGAAAACAATCAAGGATGTAAAAGTATTTTGGCCAAAGATAATAAAAAACCCGCCAGATGTTGAAGAATTTATCGTTTTATTAAAAGGGCAAACGATACAAACAATGGGAAGAAGGGGAAAGTTTCTCATATTTTACATGAATGATGTTGCACTTGTCTCTCACTTACGGATGGAAGGAAAATACGGACTCTACCCGAAAGAAGAACCTTTTGATAAACACACTCATGTCATTTTTTCATTTACCGATGGGACCGAATTGCGATATCGGGATGTTCGAAAGTTTGGAACGATGCATATTTTTCCAATCGGTGAAGAAATGAACCATTTACCGCTCAGTCAACTGGGACCGGAACCGTTTGCCAAAGAGTTTACAACAGCCTACTTTGCAAAATCACTAGCAAAAACGGCGAGAATGATTAAACCGGTTCTCCTTGATCAAACAATTGTTACAGGACTCGGCAATATTTATGTGGACGAAGCTTTGTACCGGGCCAAAATACATCCCGAACGGCTTGCTAATTCATTATCAAAATCTGAAGTTAAAAGATTGAGAGAGGCTATCATTGCCACTTTAGCAGATGCAGTCGAAAAAGGGGGAAGTACCATCCGTTCCTATGTGAATTCCCAAGGGCAGATAGGTATGTTCCAATTGGAGTTAAATGCCTATGCTCAGGAAGGGAAACCGTGCAAAAACTGTGGCACCCCTATTGAAAAAATAAAAGTCGGCGGGCGTGGTACTCATTTTTGCCCAAACTGCCAAAAAGTAAAAATATAAACCCATTTCCTATTGATGAACTTCCAATCATCAGGTTATTCGCCTAAGAACCACGAACATTGGACAAGCTCCTTTCATACGATAGGATAGCAATCGTTGAAAGGAGCTGTTCCATTTGGATCTATTCCCACTCTTATTACTCGCATTGGCTGTAAGTATTGATAGCTTCAATGTCGGATTTACCTATGGCATGAGAAAAGTGAAAATTCCGCTTCATGCCATTTTCATCATTGCTTGTTGTTCCGCTTTTTCCCTCTATTTCGCATCGATTATCGGTAGTCACTTTGGAAAAATCCTTACCCCGCATTTGACGGAAACCATTGGAGGAAGCATCTTTATCCTTTTAGGTGCTTGGGCATTATTGCAATTTTTTTGTACAGCGGATGACAAAACGGATTCAATTGAAAATGTTCATGAAAAAGTTTTGGTTAAGTTTGAACTGAAATCAATCGGTGCTGTTATTCAAATTTTGAAAAAGCCGATGACCGCTGATTTAGATAAGTCCGGTTCGATTAACGGATATGAAGCTGTCTTGTTAGGTACAGCTCTATCTCTCGATGCTTTAGGTGCCGGTTTTGGTGCATCAATGTTAGGTTTTTCACCAATTTTACTTGCCGCTTGTGTTGGGCTGATGAGTGCCATCTTTGCTACAACCGGCATTAAATTTGGTGCAACACTCGGTTCCAATCAATTATTTAAGCATTTTTCGTTTATTCCCGGTTTATTACTTATCTTAATTGGCATATGGAAAATCTAAATTGACGATTTGTCCAAAGTGAATTGTCGGAAAGTATGTTGAAACGTATCTAAATTGGTGATATGTCCAAAGTAGCGTTTCCGTAAAGCATGTTTAAACTTAACTTATTTGATATATGAAAAATTCAAATTTGATCCTAGTTGGTTCCCCTTGATAAAAATGGTAAAATGTCAGTAAATGAACTTTTTAGAATCGGAAATAAAGAGGGGATGAAGTTGTTATTGGTTATCGGGATTACCGGAAGCATCGCAACAGGAAAAAGTACGGTTTCAAAAATGATTAAGGAACTGGGCTTTACTGTTGTCGATGCTGATGTTGCAGCCAGGGTTGTAGTTGAACCGGGGGAGGAAGCTTATCAAAAAATAGTCGAGCATTTTGGTAAAGAAATCCTGCTGGCAAACGGAGAAATTGACCGCAAGAAATTAGGGGATCTTGTGTTTCAAAATGAAAAGAAACGACTGTTATTAAACTCTATCGTCCATCCGGCAGTACGAAAAAAAATGAATGAAGAAAAGGAATTAGCATTTCGTCGTGGCGAGAAGGTTGTTTTTCTTGACATTCCTTTGTTATATGAGAGCAATTTGACGTATATGGTTGATAAAGTACTGGTTGTTTATGTTGATCAACCGACACAACTGGAACGTTTAATGAACAGGAACCATTTGACAAAAGAAGAAGCGCTGGCAAGAATCACATCACAGCTTTCCATTGAACAAAAAAGGGAACGGGCGGATGCTGTTATTGATAACCGCGGAACAATTGAACAAACAAAAACTCAATTACTATCTGTCTTAAAAGATTGGAAAATATTATAAAGCGAGCTTTCTTGGTAGGAATCAAAGGCTTCCTGATGATTTAGGGGCAGTACTTACCGAGATAGCTTTTTTTGTGTTCTAGAGGTCCGTCTTGCGTACATTTTTCAGTTTTTCGTTGCTGGATTTGGCACCCGGAGTCTTTCCTCGCGACTATTTCATTTCATTTACTGCTGAAATGGGTCTCAAGAGCCGTTCTCGGATTCATTTCCCCTTTTTTCACCACATACGATGACAACGAGAGCCCGTATTCCCCGATCCCCAAACTTTTTTCGAAAAATGGCAATTAATATGTGAACTTTTCATAAAATATGTTATACTAATTACGATGATTATCTGAATTATGTATCATAAATAACAAGGGGGACCATCATGGTTAAAAAAGTAGCAATAAATGGTTTTGGAAGAATCGGACGCATGGTATTTCGCAGGGCAATATTGATGAACGATTTCGATATTGTCGCTGTTAATGCAAGTTATCCTCCAGAAACGCTTGCTCACTTATTAAAATACGATACAGTTCACGGGAGATTTCACGGGGAAGTGGAATTTGGGGAAAACAGCCTAGTAGTTAACGGCAAAGAGGTACTTTTAGTCAACCAAAGAGATCCTGAACAATTACCTTGGAAAGATTTAAATATTGATATTGTTATTGAAGCAACAGGTAAATTTAATTCTCGTGAAAAAGCCGGATTTCACTTGAAAGCAGGTGCAAAAAAAGTAATATTAACAGCACCGGGGAAAAATGAGGATGTGACAATTGTCGTTGGTGTAAATGACACCGTTTTAAATATTGACAAGCATGAAATAATTTCAAATGCATCCTGTACAACAAATTGCTTGGCGCCTGTTATTAAAGTTTTAGATGAGCAATTTGGTGTTGAAAACGGATTTATGACAACGGTACATGCCTATACGAATGATCAAAAAAATATTGATAATCCGCATAAAGATTTACGCCGAGCACGTGCATGCGGTCAATCTATTATTCCAACAACGACCGGAGCAGCGAAGGCAATTGGCAAAGTATTACCGCATTTAAATGGAAAATTACATGGCATAGCTTTACGTGTACCGACACCGAATGTTTCACTTGTTGACTTAGTAGTTGATTTGAAAAAAGAAGTGACAGCTGAAGAGGTGAACGATGCATTTGTCTATGCAAGTAAAAACGATTTGCGGGGTATTCTTGATATAACTTATGAACCATTAGTATCTGTTGACTTTAATACAGATTCCCACTCTTCCATTGTAGATGGACTCTCGACAATGGTTTTAGAAGGAAATAAGGTGAAAGTATTGGCATGGTATGACAATGAATGGGGTTATTCATGTCGCGTTGTCGATTTAGCAAAAATGGTCTCGAACCAAATGGCAAGAGAGATGGAACCAAGTTTCTAAATGGAATACCTAATCGTGGATAATATAGTTTGACTACGAGGAATCGTATTTTTTTCACATAACATACAAGCGGTGTAAAATTGTTTTAATTGAAAAATATGAAGGAGACCCAAGATTGTATTCTTGGGTTTTTCCTTTTGGCTAATAGGAAAGTATAAATTTTTCAATTTCTACTTTCCTAACGCATAAGTGCTCTTGCGGCTCTGCTCTCGCCGAGTTTTCTTTAGTAAATTTACCAAGAACGATTATTTTTTGATTGTCTATGTACATAGTTTCAAAATATAATCACATTTCCAAATTCCTTATGTATATAATGTTATGGATGCTTCATATATGAGGGTTTTTTTAAGATACCTAGAGCATTTATTGATTGATTAATATAGGAAAACCTTGTATACTGATAGGCGTGGAAAAATAACTACTTAAAGGGTTAGGGCCTCTCTGGACTAACTTCCCCCCGTGGTAGTTATGCAATTTTTGTCGTGTACACTCATTTACCTGTATGTACAGGAAAAAATCATTAAAGGGGGAACGTACGTATGAATACATTGGGTCGTCATGTTATTTCAGAATTATGGGGTTGTGACTATAACAAACTGAATGATATGGATTTTATTGAAAGATTATTTGTTGATGCTGCGTTGAAGTCCGGTGCTGAAGTTCGGGAGGTTGCCTTCCATAAATTTGCACCTCAAGGAGTCAGTGGGGTTGTCATCATTTCAGAATCCCATTTAACCATCCACAGTTTTCCTGAGCACGGTTATGCAAGTATTGATGTTTATACGTGCGGTAATTTGGATCCAACCATTGCCGCGGATTATATAGCGGAAAAATTGAATGCAACATCAAGAGAGACGATAGAGTTTCCCAGAGGAATGGGTCCTATCGAAGTGAAAAGTCCAAGTGTACAAAATGTCTAATTGAAAAAAATATTTCAAAAGATGATGTTGAGTATAAACATCATCTTTTTTTATAGATACAAAATGTAGTAAGATAAAACTATATAGATTTACGTTTGATGAGGACAACATAAAAAATTTTTGAAAAATGAATGAAAAGGATGTTTGAGAGAATGAGTAGAAAGCCATCAATTTTTCAACGATTCCAAAAAAAATGCGAAACGTCTGATGATCATTTTGACAAAGATTTAAAAAGCCATTATTATAAAAGTTCGTTTGATAAGGTATTAACAACGGTTGAAGATATGTTTAAAAAAGATCCGGCAATGAAAATCACCGCCGTTTCTAAGGACCGCGGGGAAATTTCTGTTTCAATGACAAGTAGGCCAAAAGCGTTTATTATTGTCACAGTTATTCAAGTTCGACCATTTCAAACCGCCGTTGATTTCATGGTATCTTCTGAAATTTTTTCGATATTTGGTCTTTACCCGACATTGAAGAAACTTGTCTTACGCTTTTATCAAGAATTGGACAAGCAGTTGCCAAAATCGGATATGAAATAGATAAAAATTATTTCACCAATAAATCTATAGCTAAAAATTAACGGAACGGACATCCTGAATTTTTTCGAACATAAGAACTGTGCTATGGAAGTTATTAACCATAAGACATGAAAAAAATCCCAAAATAAGGAAGAAAGAATAAGGAGGAATAAGAGGTGAAATGTCCAACGTGTAAATATAATGGGACAAGGGTTATTGATTCAAGACCTGTCGATGAAGGCAGGGCTATCCGCAGACGTCGTGAATGTGAAGAATGCGGCTACCGCTTCACAACCTTTGAAAGGGTTGAAGAATATCCATTAATCGTTATCAAAAAGGAAGGTACAAGAGAAGAATTCAGCCGGGATAAAATTTTGCGCGGATTACTTCGGGCATGTGAAAAACGTCCGGTCAGTTTAAATCAGCTTGAAATTATCACTGCTGAAGTGGAAAGGGAATTACGGAATCTCGGCGTTTCAGAAGTAAAAAGTGAAGTGATTGGTGAGATGGTTATGGATAAATTGGCAAAAATAGATGAAGTCGCTTATGTTCGATTTGCATCTGTCTATCGCCAATTTAAAGATATTAACGTATTTATTGAAGAATTGAAAGACCTTTTAAAAAAAGAGCATAAAGAATGACTCGAATGTTGAGATGGTCGTTAGACTCTCCGTTTAGAGTGGGATAAATACAAAAAAATAAAAGAAAGGTCGAGGTTGTTTTCATGGAACCACATTGGAAGGAACTGATACCGGGAGATCAATATATTGTTTGGATTGAGGGTCCGTTAAATGTGGATGATTCAAAGGTGCTAACCTTATTATATCAACCGCTTATCGGCCCGATATGTGTCAGTTTATACATGACATTATTGAACCAAATTGGGAAGAGTCGCCTACAATCTGAACCAGCTTCACACTATTATATTATGAATTTACTTGATTTAAACTTGGCCGAAATTTATAATGCAAGAAAAAAATTGGAGGCAATTGGCCTGTTGGAGTCGTTTGTAAAAAAAAATAACGATTCCCGTTCCTTCCTGTATATTTTAAAGCCTCCCTTATCACCACGCCAATTTTTCACGGACGGTTTATTGAACATCTACCTTTATCAAAAAATTGGTCATGATTACTATCAGCGTCTAAAACATGATTTTGCCGATGAAGCAATAAATACAGATGGTTTTGAAAAGATTACCCAACCATTCCAACAAGTATTTGGCTCAACCCATTCTTTCCCTTATGAAGCATTGAATGCAGAAGATGATGCAAAGGCTCTCCCCGGAAAAATGGAGGCCAAGCCGGTGACAGTAGCCCCCGACTTTTTTGACTTTGACTTGTTCATGGCAGGACTTGATGAAGCAGTTGTCCCAAAAACCGCCATTACGAAAAAGGTTAAAGAAGTAATTTTAAAATTAGCGTTTTTATATGGGATTGACGCCATTCAAATGAAAAATATAGTCATGGGCAGTTTAAATGTCGATAATGAGGTAGATATGGAAACTTTGCGGAAAAGGGCAAGAGATTGGTATAAAATTGAGCATTATAACTCTCTGCCAAAATTAATTGATCGTACCCAAAGTCCAATCTACGAGTCGGATACAGATGTACCGAAAACAAAGGAGGATCGCCTTGTTCGTTATTTAGAAACAGTGAGTCCGCGACAAGTCTTAACGGATTTATCGGATGGCTCTGAACCGGCGGAAAGTGATTTAAGGTTAATTGAGGAAATCATGATTAATCAAAAATTAAACTCCGGCGTTGTCAATGTCCTAATTCAATATTGCATGCTTAGAACCGACATGAAATTATCGAAAGCTTTTGTTGAAAAAATTGCATCGCACTGGGCACGGAAAAAAATTAAAACCGTTAAAGAAGCAATGGCACTGGCAAAAGATGAGCATCGTAAGTATATCGAATGGCAACAAAACAAAAAGAACAAACCAACATCGAAAAGAAAAGCAGTTCGTACGGAAAAAGTACCGGACTGGCTTGAAAACCGAAATGACGGTCAGGAAAAACAGAATGAAAAGGTTGATATCGAATTGAAAAAAAGTTTAGAAGAACGATTGAAAAAATATAGAAAATAGAAATGGTAAAATTAGAGAATTGACATGATGATAAACGATTTTACCGATATGTACTCCAGATAAAATGAGGAGGTGTGCTCCCGCTATGGAAAATATTAGAGAAACATTAAATCGGATAAGTAATCGGGATGATTTTCAAAAAAGATTTACGATGATACGGCAGGAAATTATGTCCCATCCTGATGTACGTGCTTTTCTTTTGGAACATCAAGATGAAATTTCGGGACCAATGATTGACCGCAGTCTTGGTAAATTATATGAATTTGTCTCGCAAAGTAGAGGGTGTAAGGAATGTCCTTCTTTGGAACAATGTAAAAATATCATTCCCGGCTATGAACCGGAACTTGTGCTAGTAAATAATGGGATCGATGTCCACTATGTGCCATGCCGCTTAAAACGGTTAGCCGATGAAAAAAAGAAAATGGAAAACAGAATTCAATGCCTCTACATGCCAAAAGATATCCTGCAAGCATCTTTAGGAAATGTCATTCTCGATACGGACAATCGTATGCAAGCAGTTGATAAGGTGGAACAATTTATCTCTAATTATGGAAGTGAACATTTCCAAAGAGGCTTTTATTTTTATGGGCCTTTTGGAACGGGGAAAACCTATTTACTCGGAGCTGTAGCGCACGAATTAGCCGGAATAGGAATTTCATCTATTATTGTTTATGTTCCTGAACTAATTCGAGAGATGAAGCAGGCAATTAGTGACCATACATTAAATGAAAAAATAGACATGCTGAAAAAAGCGCCGGTTCTTATGTTCGACGATATCGGAGCTGAAGCAGTTTCGAGCTGGGTAAGGGATGAAGTTCTCGGACCGATATTACAATTCCGTATGTTGGAAAGGTTGCCGACTTTTTTTACTTCAAACTTTAATTTAAATGAGTTAGAACATCATTTAACCTACTCACAACGCGGGGAAGAGGAAAAACTTAAAGCTGCAAGGATCATTGAACGGATCAAATTTTTGGCCGAGCCGGTTCCCATTGATGGACCGAATAAAAGAAAGTAGACGAGACCTTTAACAGCTTACAAAAAATAATTAATAAGGATACTCAAAACATCTAAAAAACTTATAAGAAAAGGTACAACAGGAACCTCGCTAATTCATGTAGCGAGGTTCAGTTCTAAAGTAACCAAGCCCCCCATATATATGAAACAGGAATGCCTCACAGGGGGGACGGAGATGTTTTCAATTCAATTTAATAATAAAGAGGATTTAAATTTTTTTTATCAATCATTTTTAAAAAACAAATCGGAACATATCCAAATTGAAAGGAAATCCTTACAACTGGATTTCATTTTTCCGGGTATGAAGAAAGGAGATTTTTTAACTGACATATATAAACACTTAAAAAAATTTATTATGGAAAAAAAACGGATGGAGTGGTGTCAGGAAATACTTGAAAATGATTTTTTCTATACCGATACGGATGAACAAATTCAAATTATTGAAATGGTCTACTCGATCATGGAAGGAAAAAGAAAAGATCTGCCATTCGAGATCGATCATGCTTCTTTAGAGGAACAGCTTGATCAAGCTTTACTGGAAGTGATTCGTTCAAGCCACATCCTGTCCATCGATGCCTTGATAACTTTCCGACTTCGCTTTTATATTGAAAAACTTTCATCTTATCTCGAAATTGCCATTGACGAGTACAAAATGGAACAGGATTATCAGTCCTTTATTTTCTATTTGCGTAATTTTTTGGCTGAGCGGTCAGCACAAATGAAATGTATCTATTTGGTGAATGAGGACGGATTTCAATTTTATGATGAACATAAAAACAAAATCAAACGTTCGGATTTAGATAAACGAATAGATCGAAAATTATTGTCTGAGCATCCCGTTTATGTTGATTCAGTCACCATTGCTCCGCTAATTTCAATTGCTCCTGAAATCATCTATTTATATACGGATCAGCCGGAAAACGGGATTATTCAAACGCTAAAAAACATTTTTGAAGAAAAATTAATTATTTTATCTTTGCAGGCTTTTTCTTATGACCAAAGAGAAAAATAATCACGTGCATTTATTCAGCGGATATATACTTTACCACGAAAAAATCATTTCCATTCACTCTGGGGTAGTCTGACGCCATTTGGGGGACTATAAAGAAAAATGATCACTTGCATTTTTAGTTTAAAAAACTTATAATACCTACATACTAGTTAAGAGGTATTTTTCTCAAAACGTTGACTGAGTCGACTTGTTATAAAGCAATTTTACTGAGAAAAAATTGACGTTGGGAGCACATCTCAGTTTCTTTTTAAACAATAATTAAATGGATAGAAAAAAGTGATGCAAAGGACAAGGGTCTGTTGTTACGGTTTATAGAGAGGGAAGGACGGTGGAAACTTCCTAACACGAATAATGGACTTACCCCCTTTAAACTTCAACTGTGAAAGATTTTCAAGTAATGGTTGACGGAACCGACCGTTATCGGCTTCTTGAGTCGCAATGGTTTTTTAAACTTTGCGAGAATCAGGGTGGAACCACGGGTATTTAAAACTCGTCCCTACTTTTAGGGGCGGGTTTTTTATTTTTCATTAAAAAAGTATAATTTCCAGCTGGGATTCTCATTCGACATAGTTGGAAATACACCTTTCTTTAGAAGTGAGTGATCGACAAAGGAGTCCCGAGTCGTTCCTCATCTAAACTAGGTAAAATTTCAAATACTTGAGGAGGCAGTAATCATGTCAGAAAGGATTCAAATTACATTTCCGGATGGAGCAGTGAAGGAGTTTTCAAAAGGTGTAACAATGGAGGAAATTGCTGCATCGATTAGTCCGGGATTGAAGAAAAAAGCCTATGCGGGAAAATTAAACGGATCATTAATCGATTTGCGTACACCGATTGAGGAAAGCGGCGAAATCCAAATTTTAACTGATAAGGATCCGGAAAGTCTGGAAATTTTGCGCCATAGTACGGCACACTTGATGGCTCAAGCAATTAAACGGTTATATAAGAACGTCAAGCTTGGTATTGGCCCGGTCATTGAAAACGGCTTTTACTATGATATTGATTTAGAGGAATCCATCACCCCGGAAGACCTTCCTAAAATTGAAAAAGAAATGAAAAAAATCGTCAATGAAAATCTTGAAATTGTCCGGAAAGTTGTCAGCCGGGAAGAAGCGATTCAAATGTATAAAGAAATTGGCGATGAATATAAGTTGGAACTGATTGAGGCCATTCCTGAAAATGAAACAGTAACTATCTATGAACAAGGTGAATTTTTCGATCTTTGCCGTGGTGTTCATGTTCCGTCGACAGGAAAAATTAAGGAATTCAAGTTGCTTAGCATTGCCGGTGCCTATTGGCGTGGGGACAGCGACAATAAAATGTTGCAACGGATTTACGGAACTGCCTTTTTTACCAAAGCGGAATTGGATGCCCACTTGAAAATGTTGGAAGAAGCAAAAGAACGCGATCACCGGAAACTTGGAAAAGAATTAGGTATTTTTGCGATCAATCAACTCGTTGGCCAAGGGCTGCCATTATGGTTACCTAAAGGGGCAACGGTTCGCCGTACAATTGAACGGTATATTGTTGATAAAGAAATCAGTCTTGGCTACGACCATGTGTATACACCGGTTCTTGCCAATGTCGATTTATATAAAACAAGTGGTCACTGGGATCATTATCATGATGATATGTACCCGCCTATGGATATGGGTGACGGTGAAGAATTAGTACTCCGGCCGATGAACTGCCCGCACCATATGATGATTTATAAAAACAGCAAGCATTCCTATCGAGAACTACCAATTCGGATTGCCGAACTTGGGACGATGCATCGTTTTGAAATGAGCGGGGCATTATCCGGACTGCAACGGGTTCGCGGTATGACATTAAATGATGCCCATATTTTCGTTCGTCCGGACCAAATTAAGGACGAGTTCAAACGGGTTGTTACGTTGATTATGGAAGTATATAAAGACTTCAATATTACCGACTTCTCTTTCCGTTTATCCTACCGTGATCCGGAAGATACGAAAAAGTATTTTGATGATGATGAAATGTGGGAAAAAGCACAGAGCATGTTGAAATCAGCAATGGATGATCTAGGTCTTGATTATTTCGAGGCAGAAGGTGAAGCAGCATTCTATGGTCCGAAACTTGATGTCCAAGTGAAAACGGCGATTGGGAAAGAAGAAACTTTGTCAACCATCCAATTAGACTTTTTATTACCGGAACGCTTTGATTTAACTTATGTCGGAGAAGACGGGAAACCGCATCGTCCGGTCGTTATCCATCGCGGTGTTGTTTCAACGATGGAACGGTTTGTCGCTTATTTACTTGAAGAATACAAAGGGGCATTTCCAACATGGCTGGCACCGGTTCAAGTCCAAGTGATTCCGGTATCCCCTGAAATCCATTTTGACTATGCAAAAACCGTTCAAGAAGAGTTGAAAAAGGCCGGTATACGTGTTGAATTGGATGCCCGCAATGAAAAAATGGGTTATAAAATTCGTGAAGCACAAGTTCAAAAAATCCCATACATGCTTGTTGTCGGGGATAAAGAAATGGAAGAAAAAGCCGTCAACGTCCGAAAATACGGAGAACAAAAATCGGAAACAATGGCATTTGATACGTTCTTAGCGCAAATTAAGCAAGAGGCAAGGAAATAGACGCATATTGTTGGACACTGTTGGACACCAGCTCCTTGAGAGTTGGTGTTTTTATCAAACGAACGCATATTTTGTCTGGTGAATTATTTAACAATTTCCCACATTTCGCTCTTATTCCCTACTTTTTT
>NZ_CCRF01000067.1 GCF_000751775.1 Caldibacillus thermoamylovorans | reverse complement strand
GCGAGCATTGACAATGAAGGATATCTATGCTATATTTAAAAAAGTGAAATTGAATACGGTTTGTGAAAAAGAAGAGGCACCCGCTTCTCACCTGGAGGACGCTTAAGCTGTTAACAGGTTTTGACTGGCAAACGATGATGTGAATGAACACGGAAATCTAATGTGCGGGTGTATGTACCCGCACTTTTTTATATTTGAAATAGTGGGGAATCGCTCTTTTCCAACCAAACCCAAGTATTCACAAAATCCTTTGGAGGTGTCTTAATATTAGCAAAGATATGATGGTCAACGAGGGCATTCGTGCTCGTGAAGTTCGTTTAATTGATGCGAATGGGGAACAATTAGGTATCAAATCAAAAGTTGAAGCCTTGGAAATTGCAGCCCGTAGAAATCTGGATCTTGTTTTAGTTGCTCCAAACGCGAAGCCGCCGGTAGCGAGAATCATGGATTACGGGAAATTTCGTTTTGAGCAACAAAAGAAAGAAAAAGAAGCTCGAAAAAATCAAAAAGTGATCAGTATAAAAGAAGTCCGTTTCAGCCCGACTATTGATGAACATGACTTCAATACAAAATTACGAAATGCCCGGAAATTTTTAGAAAAAGGCGATAAGGTGAAAGCATCTTTACGCTTTAAAGGTCGGGCAATCACCCATAAAGAAATTGGTCAAAAAGTACTGGATCGTCTGGCAGCAGAATGTTCAGATATTGCTGTTATCGAATCAAAGCCAAAAATGGAAGGACGCAGCATGTTCTTGGTACTTGCACCAAAAATTGAAAAGTAATCAAGGAGGAAATTGTTATGCCTAAAATGAAAACGCACAGTGGCTCTTCAAAACGCTTCAAGAAAACAGGAACCGGTAAATTGAAACGTTCCCATGCTTACAGAAGCCATATGTTTGCAAATAAAACACAAAAACAAAAACGGAAACTTCGTAAAGGTACACTTGTATCTTCCGGTGACTATAAACGCATCAAACAAATGATCTAATGATCAGGCTGTGTTGCAGCTTATTTAGTAAGTGAAAATCAACACGAAGAACAGAGTTATTTTAAATAGGTAAGAATTACTAGGAGGTTTTTAAACTATGGCACGTGTAAAAGGTGGTACTGTTACGCGCAGACGTCGTAAAAAAGTACTGAAATTAGCAAAAGGGTACTACGGTTCGAAACATCGTTTATATAAAGTTGCAAATCAACAAGTTATGAAATCGTTAATGTATGCATATCGTGACCGCCGTAAACGGAAAAGTGAATTCCGTAAATTATGGATCACTCGTATTAATGCGGCAGCACGCCAAAACGGTCTTTCTTACAGCCGTTTAATGCACGGGTTAAAACTTGCCGGTATTGAAGTTAACCGCAAAATGCTTGCTGACCTAGCTATTGCAGACCCACAAGCATTTACCCAACTGGCTGATACTGCAAAAGCACAATTAAACAAGTAAAAGGTGGACGGGACTTATTCATTAGAAAAGGTCCCGTTTTCTTTTTGAGGTGAAATATTGGTGCTCCCTTAATAAAGGTGCTTTTTATAAAATACTAACTCACTCAATGACCGGAAAAACGAGATTTCTCGCAGTAAAGCTTCTTACATAAAAAATCATCATATCTTTACCGGTTTTTGTATAGGCTTAATAGAGAAGCTTCCCTTTGATGATTAAGAATATCAAGTGTTGCAACTTAGAACAATGGGAGGGCAAAAGATGGGTGAAAAAACAAATTATGTGTTATCATTCTTGGAGTTTAGCGGATTTTTCGCACCCGTGGCATTTATTCTCTTTCATATTGTCAGACAATTCCTGTTTATTCCGGCTGTTATTGTATGCTTAGCAGGTGGTCTACTATTTGGTTCCGTGTTTGGCAGTCTTTACTCATTAATTGGCTTAACCATATCCAGTTTTCTCATTTATTTTCTTTTAAAATTGTTCCCAAGTGTTCATAACCGTCTGCATCAAATCAAATTGAAATGGTTCGGACCATATACAAATCTCACCCACGGTCAAATTGCTCTTTTAAAACTGATTCCTTTTATGCATTATCAACTGCTTAGTTATTGTCTTTTGGAGCGAAACAAAAATTTCCAAGATTATGCAGTGGGTTCATTGTATACAAATATACCCGTTGTCATCTTTTATACAGTGTTTGGCCAATTTTTTAATTCCTTTACCCCGACAATGGCCGTCATCTTTCTCATTGCACTATCTGTATTGATTGTGGTCTTGCGGGAAAAATTTGTTGTCATCAAGTGGAAAGACTTCTTTAAAGCAACTTCCTGAGTTTTTTGTAAACCTTTGTAAAGGCAGTTGTTATTCCTCTTATTTTATCCCATTCTTTCACGCCCAAATCTTTTATTCACGGCAGATTTGCGCCACAGTGTGAAAAAGTGCCAAGAAGTGTTTTCTTGGCACTTTTCCTATACGGTAAGATTGGTTCAACTAACCATCAGCGGGATAAAGAAAAACCTGCTGCTGGAGAGTTCACTTTATTATAAAAATCACATTGTTTGATTCGGTAAGTTGTCATCAGAATTAAGGAATTCTTTAATGGGACTTTTCCAATCAATTTTAGCATTTTTATAATGTTGTAAAATATGTTGTTCGATTGTTTTAAAATCATTTTTTGTTAACCCTTTTAATGCTCCCACATCTTTTGGAAAAACAAATATCGAAATAACATCGAATGAATCCGTTGTCGTTCCTAAATATTTTTCACCTTCAAATAGAACCCCTTTATAAGTTAAAGTGAAATTTTTGCGAACATTATTTGGGTCATCCAGAAAATAAAACCGTTTTTGCTCATGGGCAAGTTCGAGTTTCCGCTTTGGATGTAACAAATAACGGATCCCGCTATATATAAGGAGAAGAATGATCATCAGAAAGATAATACGAATTAATAGTCCCATATAAATGCCTCCTTGATAGATGTTCTATACGCAAAACAATTATCCTTCCGTCCATATTACTAATGCTACGAAATGGAAGGAAAAAGGTTTCAGTTTTTGTTTCTTTTGATATAATTTTTTTAGTACTTTTTTTGACAAGGAGAATCCAAGATGAATGACCAATTAAAAGTAAAATTAATAAAAGAAGATGCCAAACTACCTCAGTATGCCAATCCGGGTGATGCCGGATTAGATTTATTTTCAGTAGAGGAGAAAATAATTAAACCGGGTGAGTTTGAATTAATTTCTACCGGGATAAGTCTTGAATTGCCACCCGGAACTGAAGCACAAGTTCGTCCAAGAAGCGGACTGGCACTAAAACACGGGATAACCTTACTAAATAGCCCCGGTACCATTGATGAAGGATATAGGGGGGAAGTGAAAGTAATGTTAATCAACCATGGGAAGAAAGAATTTAAGGTAGAAAAACATATGCGCATAGCCCAAATGGTCGTCGCACCGGTAACCAGGATGAACGTCATTGAAGTGGAGGAAATTTCTGATTCCGTAAGAGGAGAGGGCGGATTCGGGTCGACAGGATGGTAATCGTCCGCCATTTTGCAACCGGGAATTTGCTAAAAGGAATTGAGCATAATTGTTAGCTAAAATTTGAACGAGTATCATGTTTTTCAATTTAGGAGGGATCGATTTGATAAAATTAGATGAAACATTATTGATGTTGAAAGAGTTAACCGATGCAAAAGGAATTCCCGGAAATGAACGGGAGGTACGTGAGGTCATGAAAAAATACATATCACCTTTTGCTGATGAAATAACCTATGATGGCTTAGGAAGCTTAATTGCTAAAAAAGTTGGTGAAGGCACCGGTCCAAAAATTATGCTTAGCGGTCATTTGGATGAAGTAGGATTTATGGTCACAAATATTGATGATAAAGGATTCATCCGGTTTCAAACAGTTGGCGGTTGGTGGAGTCAAGTCATGCTGGCTCAACGTGTCACCGTTGTTACTTCAAAAGGTGAATCGATTACCGGCGTCATTGGCTCAAAACCACCACATATTTTACCTTTAGAAGTACGAAAGAAACCGTTGGATGTGAAAGATATGTTTATAGATATCGGAGCAACCTCCAAAGAAGAAGCAACTTCATGGGGGGTACGACCGGGAGATATGATCGTCCCTTATTTCGAATTCACCTTAATGAAAAATGAAAAATTCCTGCTTGCCAAAGCTTGGGATAATCGAATTGGCTGTGCGGTAGTTATCGATGTATTGAAAAACTTACAAAAGGAAAAACATCCAAATATCGTTTACGGTGTTGGAGCGGTTCAGGAAGAAGTCGGCCGCCGTGGGGCAAAAACTGCAGCTTATCAAATTGAACCGGATATCGGTTTTGCATTAGATGTCGGAACAGCAGGGGACACACCGGGCATAACGGAAAAAGAATCGCTCAGCAAACTGGGAGACGGACCACAAATAATCATTTATGATGCTACATTGGTTTCCCATAAAGGTTTACGTGAGTTTGTGACAAGTGTAGCGGATGAACTGAACATTCCTTATCAGTTTGAATCCATTCCGGGTGGGGGAACAGATGCCGGTTCTATTCATCTGGTAAAATCCGGTGTACCATCGATGGCGATTACCATATCGACACGTTACCTTCATTCCAATGCCAGCATCATTCACAGGGATGATTATGAAAATACGGTAAAATTATTAACGGAACTTGTAAAGCGATTGGATCGAAAGACTGTAAATAAAATTAAGTTTGAATAAGTGAAGACGAAAAGAACCGGTGAAGTTGCCCGGTTCTTTTTTACTCTTAAAATTAAAAAACGATTTAAACGAATTTGCCATAATCCGGAACGGCAATGGTATCAAATTCATTGACAAGCTTTGTTAATCCCTGTTCAAGCTCCTCGCCTTCCATTGGCAATCCGTGACCTGTTACAGCTACTCGAGGGTGTAAGGCAGCTAATTTTTCCACCGATTTTTTGGTTAGTTGCCAATCAGTTGTTAAATAACGGGGTGGTCCGTTCACTTCCCGTTCCTGGACAAGTACTTTTGCAAGTGAATCTTGCTTTACGGTAATGAAAGCATCACCGGCAATTAAGGTTCGATCTTTTTCACGGAATAAAGAAATATGTCCGTCTGAATGTCCCGGTGTATGAATCCATTTCCATTCGGACAAATGCGGTAATTCTCCGTTATCCGGGAGAGGCTTCACGTGATTGCCTAAGTGTACTCCTTCATTCGGGAACATTGGCGATATTTTTGCAACCAGGCCACCCTCAACCGTTCCGTCCGGGTCCGGATAATTTTTTTGCCCGGTTAAATATGGAATTTCCAATGGATGTGCGTATACAGGAACATCCCATTGAGTAAGTAATTTTTCTATTGAGCCAACATGGTCAAAATGTCCGTGAGTTAAAATGATGGCTTCC
Organism: Caldibacillus thermoamylovorans; assembly: GCF_000751775.1. GTDB lineage: Bacteria > Bacillota > Bacilli > Bacillales > Caldibacillaceae > Caldifermentibacillus > Caldifermentibacillus hisashii. Next base: position 30,831 of record NZ_CCRF01000067.1, on the reverse strand, counting down.
GGTTTTGCATTTTCGCCAAATATTTTTTCAACAATTTCAAAAATCTTTTCTTCTGATTCAGGCATTCCTGTGTCTATTAAGACAAAATCGTTGCTTGTCCGAACCATCGCAATATTGACGATTTGAATGGTGTAGGAAAAAACTCCCTCCGCCACTTGTTGGACAAGGCCATTTGTTAACGATGTCATCGGTATAAACTTTCCATCCATCGTTTGATTTTCTTGCCGGTGTTCCATTATTTATTTAATCCTTCTTCTAGATTTTCCAGCATCATTTTTTGCTCATTTGGATCTGCATTTTGCCAAATTACTTCAAATAAGACACCAAGTCCCGGAAGCATTTTTTCTTCACCGACTTGAATAGCATCAACAATCGTATCTCGCAATTGATCTTGTGAATTACCTGCAATATTTTCTTTAACCGCATTTCGTAAATTGAAGTTCATGATTTCAGCCTCCTCTTTGATTTGCTAATAAGAAAAGTATAAATTTTTCAATTTCTACTTTCCTAACGCATAAGTGCTCTTGCGGCTTTGCTTTCGCTAAAGGCTCGGACACCCGTGTTTTCTTTATCAACGTTATTGTTTTACTTTTTGTGGTGTATTATGTATAAGGAATTCGATATAATGAAAAATATCGTTAGAACAAGAATCTGAAGGAGAAACATATGAAATTTATTCAATCCAAAAAAAATGAAAAAGTAAAACAGTGGAAGAAACTGCTGACGAGAAAAGAGCGGGATAAATCCGGTTTGTTTATTATTGAAGGGGAACATTTGGTTGAAGAGGCCCATTCAGCTGAACAAATTGTCGAGCTGATTGTCACCGAACAATATTATGCAAAATTGCCAAAAACAAAATTTGGAGGTATCGATTTATTCGTAATCGCCAACGAAATAGCAAAAGTGATTTCGGATACAGAAACGCCACAGGGCATTTTTGCTGTCTGCAAACAACCGGAATTAAGGAGAGTAGAAGGAAAAACATGGTTATTAATTGATGCTGTACAAGACCCGGGTAATATCGGGACAATGATTCGGACTGCAGATAGTGCCGGTCTTGATGCCGTCATTGTTGGAGAGGGCAGTGTAGATATTTATAATGCAAAAGTGTTACGTGCGGCTCAAGGAAGTCATTTCCATTTACCCATCACTCGAGGCAACCTGCATCAATGGATTGAAAAACTGGAGCAAAATAACATCCCGGTCTATGGTACCGCACTGAAAAATGCTGTATCAATGTATGAAGTGACACCGGTTGATAAGTTTGCATTAATCGTCGGGAATGAAGGGCAAGGCGTGAATGAAGAGCTTTTAAGGAAAACAGTGAAAAATTTATACATCCCGATTTACGGAAAAAGTGAATCATTAAATGTATCAGTTGCAACCGGAATCCTCCTTTATTATTTAAGAAGACCGTAATTCCTATATGTCAGGAGGTCCAAGATTTTGGAAGCTTCAGTGGAAGTAAGTTTTTTCATGTCAATTTAACATGATAACGGCTGTCAAGGATAAAATCTGCGGTGAATGACTGAAAAAGTTCCCGAGACCGGTTTTCGAGAACATAAAACGGGATTTGTTCAATCCTATGGGACAGTTTAGCCTATTTTCCAACTAATTTTGTCCCATACAGCCGGGCTATGAGACAGTTCTGTTCCATTTTTTAATGGTTTTGTCCCATAGAACACAAATCAAGCGAGCCTATGGGACATTTTGGCTTATTTTCCAACTAATTTTGTCCCATACAGCCGTGCTATGAGACATTTCTATTCCGATTTTTGATAGTTTTGTCCCATAGAGACACTTTTGCTCCAATTTTAGACAGTTTTGTCCCATAAAACGGGTTTCGTCCAATTCTATGGGACACTTCTTTTAAGTACAAATTCAGCGGTGAAGACCGAAAATCGACCGCGAGAACAGCTCTCGGAACCAATCATGCTTTGGAGCCAAAAACTTTTATCATTTACTTGAAAGAACGGATTCCAGTTTAGACAATAAATGAATCACTTTATTTGAAGCTTGTTCAAGTTGTTGTAAAGCTTGCTCTGTACCGTGTATATTTCCTTTTGCATATTCCTCTGCGGCTATTTTTGCGAAACGATGCACATCTTTATGAGGTTCTTCTAATTCTTTATATGCAGAATTCTCTTTTACAAACGGTGGCAAATCCCCGTAATACCATTTGCCGAGCCTGCATGCCTCATGGGATGAAATTTGTTCCGGATCAATGGTTTGAATGCCTAACAACATGTTATAAATCTTCCATTTCCAAAGAAGATGATCTGTTTTCGCCACCCGAATCATGTCAATTGAACTGAGCTTTACATTAATATCAAAGAAAGAAAGGCGGTATTGATCCATTTTCATACTTAAATCATAAATAATCTTTGCTGTATCCTTTGCAACTTCCTGAGTTTGGGAACTGTGGTCATATATAACAGTATTTCGATCGGCAATTTCTGTAACTACCGCAGCTTGTTCTTCGGTCATTGCGGCAATATGAGAGGTAGCCTGGCTTATTTCTTTCATCCTGGAAATTATTTGAGTGATTACATCCCTTGTGTGCTGTGCCTCTGTAACCGTTCGCTCAACAAGTTCACCTGTATGCTTAATCTGTTGAATAACATCGGTTGAAACTTTACGTAAAGAGTCCATATTCGATGTAATCTGAGTGATTTGTTCCTTTGTATGTTCTGCTAATTTCCGCACCTCTGAGGCAACAACCGCAAAACCTCTTCCTTGTTCACCGGCACGAGCGGCTTCGATACCAGCATTTAATGCAAGTAAATTTGTTTGATCGGCAATTTCCCGAATAATCTTAACAACTGCTTGCGTTTGCTTTATTTCATGGCCAAGCTGATTTACTTGTTCAATGACTTGACGATAGACTTGACCAACCTGGCTAATGTCGTCCAAAGCACCATCAATCACTACTTTACTTTGGTCTGCTGATTGTACTGCTTGTTCGGTTCCTTCAGCTACTTTTACAGAATTATCCGCAACTTCTTGAATGGATGAACTCATCTCTTCCGTTGCAGCCGAAACACTGTAACTTTCCTCCTTCTGCCTGTCCATTGATAAAATTAATTTTTTCGTAGTGTCCAATTGCGTTGTTTGGTTGAGCATATCAGAGACACCAAACAAAAAGGTCTTCACCGTTTCTTCCATATATACTTCAACAATAAGTTGCTGGTCAAAAGCGGCTAACTTTTGTATGGCAAGAACCATTTGAATCATTTGATCGGGCTTTTGGTGCAATTTTTCCATCAAAATTGATGTCATGAATTGGATTAAAAAATGATGAGCCGAAATAAAATGTTCTGCCGTCAAATGTATGCGGCTGTGGGTCTTGCCAACCATAATTCTTGTCATAATATATTCCTGATCGATTTCCGCACAAAGAAACTGCTCCAAATACTTCCCCAATGTTTGTTGCAGTCGCTCTACTGTGGAATATTCATTAATCATTTTTTTTAAATGGTCAACGGCTAGAAGCCTGTCATAAAATTGATTAACAATCTCATCTTTATATGGTAATAGAATTTGAGATGCTTGCCTTACGTGGTTCACCGTTTCTAGGTTGATACCCAAAAACACTAATCGCTCTTTAGCTCGCTCACCCACCTGAGAAATATCTGTTGACTGAGAAAAATTTAAGTAGTCACGCCATGTTTTTGTTTTCTTCATAAAAATACTCATTTGTTTCCCCCTTATATCGCTACCCTTTGTTACCTTTAATACTGTTGCTTTCAAGATAAATTATTTCCACCTAAATCAAATGGTAGAAATATTCCCTATTACTAATGTACCATATTTGTTTCTAATTTCCTTGCGACACAATAACCTCCTTACCGAATCTTGGTCGTTCATGAGTCAATTTTACCATGTTTAAAACTGGTTTGAGAAGGATTATTCCGAATTATTTTTACTCATCAAAGCCATGCACAAACCGTTTTCTCTTGATTTCGAGTTTCAACCCGGCATATTCTTACCTCAAGTCATCAAATATCAAGACTTCATTTAGTCGTGGCTTTCCCCATATACATTCATCAAATTACCAAAATGGACATTTTCGTTCATGCCCATTGCTATTCCGTCAAAGTATCGCTATAATAATATAATAAATCAATCAACATAAAAGTAATGATTGAGGCTCATTCGTTTGGGTCATTTTGCTCAAGGGAGAAAATGCCGCGACTGGAAGCATTTTTAGCAAAATCCAAATGAACCTTCACCTCATGAACTCTCATCGGGACCACTTCTACATTTATACATACCTGAGAAGTGTAAAGATCGAGCGGGAAGACCGTTATGTGAATGAAGTTGGACGCAATTGGACCGTAAATATGGGTGATTGCGTCAATAAGGGTGGTACCGCGACCATAATCCTCGTCCCTTTACGGATGGGGGTTTTTTTATTTTGTGTAAAAATAGGAGGTTACAATCGTGAAAGAACGTTTACAAGAGCTAAGACAAGAAGCATTGAAAAAAATTTCACAAGCAACGGACTTAAAACAACTAAACGATGTCCGGGTTGCTTATTTAGGAAAAAAAGGCCCGATTACCGAAGTGTTGCGTGGGATGGGAAGCCTTTCTGCAGAAGAACGTCCGGTCATTGGAGCGCTTGCCAATGAAGTACGGGAAGAAATATCTACTCAGCTGGAAGCAAAAAAAGCAGAATTGGAAGAAGAAGCCATTCAGAAAAAATTGGCTGAAGAATCCATCGATGTGACATTGCCGGGACGACCAGTCAACCATGGCAGTCACCATCCGTTAACGAAGGTTATTCAAGAAATTGAGGATTTATTTATCGGGTTGGGTTATTCGATTGCGGAAGGTCCGGAAGTGGAAACCGACTACTACAATTTTGAAGCCCTAAATTTACCAAAAGACCATCCGGCTCGTGATATGCAAGATTCTTTCTATATCACGGAGGAAATTTTATTACGGACGCAAACATCACCGGTTCAAGCACGGACAATGGAAAAATTTAAAGGCAAAGGCCCGATTAAAATTATTTGCCCTGGAAAAGTATACCGCCGCGATAATGACGACGCGACTCACTCTCATCAATTTATGCAAATTGAAGGATTGGTCGTTGATGAAAACATCCGCATGAGTGATCTGGTCGGTACATTAGAGATTTTCGCGAAAAAAATCTTTGGTGAAGAACGGGAAATTCGTCTTCGTCCAAGTTTTTTCCCATTCACAGAACCGTCTGTTGAAATGGACATTACATGTAAAATTTGCAGTGGGGAAGGTTGCCCCGTATGTAAAGGAACCGGTTGGATTGAAATACTCGGTGCTGGCATGGTGCATCCGAATGTTTTACGTATGAGCGGTTTTGATCCGGAAAAATATACCGGCTTTGCGTTCGGGATGGGACCGGAGCGGATTGCCATGTTGAAATACGGTGTGGATGATATCCGAAATTTCTATATCAATGATGTCCGATTTTTAAAACAATTTTTCGCAGCCGATATTCCAGTTTCAACAGAGTCAAGTACCAATGCAGTTTTTGAACAAAGCGGCATCCTTGGCAGCGAATAAAAATCTTAAAAAATCTATAACAGTGTGTAGGAGGAATAATTGATGCTTGTTTCATATAAATGGCTCGGGTCATATGTCGATGTTAGTGACGTGACTCCGGAAGAACTTGCGGAGAAAATTACGAGAACGGGAATTGAAGTGGAAGGAATTGAACAAAAAGGAGCAACAATGAAAAATATTGTTGTCGGTCATGTACTGACTTGTATCGATCACCCAAATTCCGACCATCTTCATCTTTGCCAAGTGGATATTGGAGAAGGGGAGCCGGTTCAAATTATATGCGGTGCCCCGAATGTCGCAGCCGGACAAAAGGTGATTGTCGCAAAACCGGGTGCAAGAATAGGTGGCAATGTAAAAATCAAAAAAGGAAAAATCCGCGGAGAAATCTCGAACGGAATGATTTGCTCCTTACAAGAGCTTGGAATTGAAGGGAAAGTCGTACCAAAAGAATATGCGGATGGGATTTATGTGTTACCGGAAGATGCAAAAGTTGGTAGCGATGCCCTTGCCCTGCTAAATATGGATGATTCGGTGCTTGAACTCAGTCTTACACCGAACCGGGCCGATTGTATGAGTATGATTGGTGTCGCTTATGAAACAGCAGCGATTTTAGGAAAAAAAGTAAAACTGCCGAAAATCACACTCGCACCAAGCGGCGAAAAGGCGAGCGACTACATTTCGGTTAAAGTAGATACGCCGGAAGATGCTCCGTTATATACGGCAAAAGTAATCAAAAATGTAAAAATTGGTCCGTCACCTTTATGGCTGCAAACAAAACTGATGGCTGCCGGAATTCGTCCCCATAATAATGTGGTCGATGTCACAAACTTTATTTTATTAGAATATGGTCAACCGCTTCACGCCTTTGATTATAACCGTCTTGGCTCAAAAGAAATCCTTGTACGCCGAGCAAAGGTAGGAGAAAAAATCATTACCTTGGACGATGCTGAACGCACATTAACCTCCGAACATCTTGTCATTACGAATGGGCAAGAACCGGTTGCTTTAGCCGGTGTCATGGGCGGCGCTAATTCAGAAGTTACTAATGATACATCTACTATATTACTGGAATCAGCGTACTTTGATAGCCATGTCATCCGGAAAGCTTCGAAAGACCATGGACTTCGTAGTGAAGCAAGCAGTCGCTATGAAAAAGGCATTGATCCATTGCGCGTCCGAGAAGCTTCGGAACGGGCTTGTGCCTTAATTGCTGAAATTGCCGGTGGAGAAGTGCTGGATGGTATGGTTGTCCATGAAACATTAAATATTGAACCGGTCACGGTCACAATCGAACGGGCAAAAGTAAATCAATTTTTAGGTACCAATTTATCTGTAGAAACCGTTGCAAACATTTTGGCAAGATTGCAATTCCCGTATAAACAAGATGGCGATGCATTCGTTGTTGACATTCCTTCGCGCAGATGGGACATCACGATTAAAGAGGACCTATACGAAGAAATTGCCCGACTATACGGATACGATAATATTCCGAAAACACTTCCCGACGGCGCACAAACGGCAGGTGGCTTAACTCCTTATCAAAAGAAACGAAGGATTGTTCGGGAAATATTAGAGGGAGCAGGTCTTAATCAAGCGGTCACTTACTCATTAACAAGTGAAGAGAAGTTTGCACATTTCACATTGGAAAAATCGGCGCCAATTAAATTAGCAATGCCGATGAGTGAAGAACATGCGATATTAAGACTTAGCTTATTGCCACATTTATTGGATGCGGTCGCCTATAACAAAGCAAGAAAAAATGACCATGTTGCCTTGTTTGAAACAGGTGCTGTGTTTATTTCACAAGGGGAAAACATCCAACCGAAAGAACGTGAACATCTTGCCGGTGTCATGACCGGGCTTTATGTCAACCATCCTTGGCAAGGCGAAAAACGGGTGGTCGATTTCTATGTGGTCAAAGGAATTTTGGAAGCCTTATTTGAAAAACTACAAGTTCATTCACGGATTCGTTATGAAAAAGCCAATATCGACGGGATGCATCCCGGTCAAACCGCAACAATATTGTTGAATGATGAGACAATCGGTTTTGTCGGGAAAATTCATCCAAATATGGAAAAACAATACGATGTGAAAAATGTTTTTGCCTTTGAACTTGATTTAGAACAATTGTTAAATACGGAAACAGCACCATTGGCCTATGAAGCAATCCCAAGATTTCCAAGTATCTCCAGGGATATTGCATTAATTGTCGACAAAGAAAAATCAGCCGGTGAACTGGAACAAATCATTACTGAAGCAGGTGGAAAATTATTAAAAGAAGTAAAAGTATTCGACGTTTACCAAGGCGATAAAGTTGAAGCCGGGAAAAAATCCGTTGCTTTCACCCTTACGTATCTTGACCCTGAAAGAACCTTAACCGACGATGAAGTAACCAAAGTGCATGAGAAAGTATTGGCGGCACTTCATGAAAAAGCAGGTGCAGAGTTAAGAAAATAGATAAAAACCGTAGCTGTCCGATCAAAAGGCGACCAAAAGAAACCCGGTCACCCTTTCTGATGGGACAGTTTTCGTTTATATATCCGAAAGGCGAGTCAACTAAATCATTTATAATCGTTTGTGCTTAACATCTCTCGTTTGGAAATCAACTTCTAAAACAGTAATGAAAAATGAATTTCCCTTCCCAATTCTTTTTATTTCATGCTATGATAAAAAAGGATGCTGACGATTGGAGGTATGAACTTGTCAGACAAACAAAAGAATCGCATTCCCGTTGAAATATATGGACAAAATTATATGATTGTTGGAACCGAGTCACCGGAACATATTCGTAAGGTTGCCGAACTGGTGGATGAAAAGATGAAAGAAATTAAAAATAAAAATGCTGCATTAGATACTAGTAAATTGGCCGTTTTAACAGCGGTTAATGCAGTGAATGAATATTTACTAATCAAAGAAAAACTTGAGGTGTTGGAAAGGGAACTCCGAAATAACGGAAATGAGAGGTAACAAGTCATTTCTGTTTCCAACCGATTTTTTATTGAAACAATGAATTGATATTGATATAGATTGCTAGGAAAAACTAAGGCTAAAGGGTTGACAAGTATGTTCAGTATGATTTTACTTTTCCTTTTTTTTATGGGATTTATTATTGGTTTAAAAAGAGGTTTCATTTTACAAGCCATTCATTTAACCAGCTTTTTTATCGCCTTTTTTATTGCAGTGATGTACTACAAAGACCTTGCTGTGCGTTTAACTCTGTGGATTCCTTATCCGACTATAAGTGATAATGACACATTGCAATTAATACTGGGAGCGGTGAATGCCGAACAGGCTTTTTATCGGGGGATCGCCTTTTTTATCATCTTTTTTGCTGTCAAAATCGTTTTACAAATTATCGGTTCGATGTTGGATTTTGTTGCCAGATTTCCAATTATCAGGCAACTGAATGTTTGGGCCGGCGGCATTTTAGGTTTTCTAGAAATTTATTTAATCTCATTTTTGATTTTATATATGATGGCTCTTATTCCAATTGGAAAAGTGCAAACATGGATCGATCAATCGTGGGTGGCTAAAGCTGTTATTGAACACACGCCAATCCTATCGCAACAACTTTATCGGATGTGGTTTTGAAAGAATTGTAAGGTCCTCATTTACCCCGCACAAACGGGCAGTAAGTCCCTAGCTCAGGATTTTCGAGTTTACAAAGGAGATAGGTGGGGAATCAACTGCCCGTAAAGGTCCGATTGGTTCAACTAACCATCAGTGTTAGCACTGATGGTTAGTTTCACTTTATCCCGCACAAACGGTTACTAAATCTTCCTCTTGTAACTTAAGTTAAATCAGAGATGGAAAGGAGGAAGATAAGTGCCCGTAAGTGCCCGATTGGTTCAACTAACCATCAGCGGGAAGAAAACCCCGCTGATGGAAGTTTCACTTTATATAAAGAAATGATAAAGTAAAAGGAGTAAATAAACTTTTCATGCGAAATCGATCAAAAGATGGAACTAGTTTTTTAACGGTTCAGTAAACTGAATTTTTTAAAGGTGATTATAATGATTGATAACAAAAGGGAAGTCATTCGTCTTCTGGAAACGATTGCGATTTACATGGAATTAAAAGGAGAAAACCCGTTTAAAATCCAGGCATTTCGTCGGGCTGCGACAACGCTGGAACAAGATGAACGAACGTTGTCTGAAATTGATCAGTTTACCGCTCTTCCCGGCATCGGAAAAGGGACAGCCGCTGTTATTAAAGAATTTCTTGAAACCGGTCAGTCGGACATGTTAAAACAACTGCAGGCGGAAGTCCCAAAAGGCTTAATCCCGCTTTTGCAAATTCCCGGACTCGGGGGGAAGACGATCGCAAAATTATATAATCTACTCGGTGTGGAAAATATAGATGACTTAAAACGGGTTTGTAAAGAGGGAAAAGTGCGTGCATTAAAAGGCTTCGGCGTTAAAACAGAAGAAAAAATTTTAAAAAGTATTGAACAAATGGAAGGATTGCCGCGACGTTTCCCGCTTGCCTCTGTCTTACCGATTGTCGTTTGGATTGAAGAGCAGCTGTCGGAAATGGATGCGGTGAAAAACTACTCTCGTGCCGGCAGCGTGAGAAGAGTAAAGGAAACAGTCAAAGATTTGGATTTTATTATTGCAACGACTGAACCGGAACGAATGAAAGAGCAACTTTTAAATATGGCAAATATTAAAGAAGTGACCAATCAAGGAGATACAAAAATCTCTTGTGTATTTTCTTTTGATTTTGATATATCGGCGGATTTCCGTTTAGTAAAGCCGGATGAATTTGCAACGACCTTGCATCATTTTACCGGTTCAAAAGAACATAATATTCGTATGCGGCAAATTGCCAAAGAACGCGGTGAAAAGATAAGTGAATACGGTGTGGAACAAATAGAAACCGGAAAAGTATTAACTTTTGAAACAGAGACTGACTTTTATCACCATTTTAACTTACCGATTATCAGTCCGGAATTGCGGGATGACGGGACGGAAATCGACCAGATTGATTTGTTGGATGAATTGGTCAAACTGGCAGATATTCGCGGTGATCTCCACATGCATACGACATGGAGCGATGGCGCTCATTCGATTGAAGAAATGATTGACGCATGCCGAAAACGGGGATATGAATATATGGCCATTACAGATCATTCCCAATCTTTAAAGGTAGCCAACGGTTTATCACCGGATCAATTACGAAAACAAATGGATATCATCCGTCAGTTGAATGAAAAATATTCTGATATCATGATTTTAGCCGGAATAGAGATGGATATTTTGCCGGATGCGACATTTGATTACGAGGATGAATTGCTGGCTGAAGCCGATCTTGTTATCGCCTCTATTCATTCTGCATTTGGACAAAGTGAAGAGTTAATCATGAAAAGACTCACGGCAGCATGCAAAAGCCCGCATATCGATATTATTGCCCATCCGACCGGAAGAAAAATAGGGATCCGGGAAGGCTATCCGGTTAACATTGACAGACTGATTGAGTTGGCAAAAGCAACAAATACGATTTTAGAATTAAACGCCAGTCCAAGACGTTTGGATTTACGAAAAGATCATCTGATAAAAGCACAACAAACAGGTGTAAGTCTAATCATAAATACGGATAGCCATCACCGTGATACATTAGCTAATATGGAAATCGGTGTTCAATATGCAAGAAGTGCTTGGATAAAGAAGGATATGATTGTTAATACAAAAACAGCAGGGGATTTATTATCATTTTTAAAGAAAACTCGGCGATTGCCGAGCCTTTAGGCGAGAGCAGAGCCGTAGTTCAGCGAAAAAACATTTTCGCTTGCGAGGTAATGCTACCGAAGTCTTTCAGTGCACTTATGCGTTAGGAAAGTAGAAATTGAAAAATTTATACTTTCCTATTAGCTGAAAAAGCGGAACTAGAGACCTCTCATTACACTAGAACGAAAGGAGAATTTCTCCGTGAACAACAAAGCGATTGAAACACTGGAATTTCATAAAATTCGGAACCAATTAATGGGTTATGCATCCTCAAGCTTAGGAAAAGAAATGGTTGAGCAACTAACTCCCTCTACTGATTATCAAGAAGTAATCAAAAGACAGGAAGAGACCGATGAAGCAGCAACCGTTATTCGTGTAAAGGGGCATGTTCCTTTAGGCGGTATATTTAATATTTTACCGGCAATCAAACGGGCAGAAATTGGCGGAATGCTTCATGTTGATGAATTTGTTCAAATTGCAAGCACGATTCGAGCAAGTCGACAGTTGAAAAATTTCCTTGAGGATGTTACAGATGAAGAAGATTTACCAATTTTAAAACAATATTATGAAAATATGAATCCTCCTGCCGATTTGGAACGTAGAATTAATGCGGCAATTAATGAAAATGGTGAAGTGATCGATAGTGCCAGTGAAAAATTACGTTCCCTTCGAACACAAATACGCAGTTTTGAAGGGAGAGTTCGGGAAAAGTTAGAAGGGATTATTCGCTCATCCAGCGCTCAAAAAATGTTGTCCGATGCAATCATCACCATCCGCAATGATCGATTTGTTATTCCCGTCAAGCAGGAATATCGCACACATTTTGGCGGAATGGTGCACGATCAATCCGCTTCCGGACAAACATTATTTATTGAACCGCAATCGGTAATACAATTAAATAATGAACTGCATCAAGCAAGAATGAAAGAGCAGATTGAAATTGAACGGATCCTTATGGAATTGTCAAAAGAAGCAGCAGTGTACGGTGAAGAGCTAAAAATACTCGTCAGTCAAATACGTGAACTCGATTTTATGTTTGCCAAAGCAAAATACGGGGCAGATATGAAAGCGACAAAGCCGATGATGAATAACCGAGGAGTCGTCCGTTTATTTAAAGCTCGTCATCCGTTCATTCCAAAAAATGAAGTCGTCGCCAATGATATTGAATTAGGCACCGATTTTACCACGATTGTCATTACCGGTCCAAATACAGGCGGGAAGACAGTCACATTAAAGACGGTCGGCCTTCTTACATTAATGGCTCAAGCCGGTTTACAAATTCCTGCTCAAGACGGTTCCGAAGTGGCTGTGTTTGGCTCGATATTTGCTGATATTGGGGATGAACAATCGATCGAACAAAGTTTAAGTACATTTTCATCCCACATGGTCAATATTGTAGAAATATTAAAAGAAGTCGATACGGAAAGTCTGGTTTTGTTCGATGAATTAGGAGCCGGGACAGACCCGCAGGAAGGTGCCGCGCTTGCAATGGCGATTTTGGATGAAGTGCATAACCGGGGGGCCCGGGTAATTGCAACGACCCATTATCCTGAGTTGAAAGCCTATAGTTATAACCGGGAAGGAGTAACAAATGCCAGTGTCGAATTTGACGTAGAAACTTTGAGTCCGACATATCGCCTTTTAATCGGGGTACCGGGAAGAAGTAATGCTTTTGAAATATCAAAACGATTGGGATTATCTGAACGAATAATTGAGCGCGCAAAAGCTCAGATTCATGCAGAAACAAATAAAGTTGATAAGATGATTGCTTCCCTTGAAGAAAAGACACGACTTGCCGAGACTGAGGAAGAAGCAGCCCGAGAACATTTAAAGTTAGCTGAAAAACTTCATCATGATTTGCAACAAGCGATGGCGGAGTTTAGTGAGAAGAAAGATGAATTATATGAGAAGGCAAGGCGGGAAGCGAAAACCATTATAAAACAAGCAGAACATGAAGCGGATGAGATTATTAAACAATTAAGGCAAATGCAATTGCAAAAATCGGTTGAAATTAAAGAACATGAACTGATTGATGCAAAAAAACGGCTTGAGGAGGCGATTCCTGCTTCAAAACAGAAATTCGTCACAACAAAGAAACCCGTTCATTCTTTTCATCCCGGTGATGAAGTAAAAGTGATTAGTTTTGACCAAAAAGGGTATATAATTGAAAAAGTCGGAGATCATGAATGGCTAGTCCAAGTTGGTATTTTAAAAATGAAAGTCGATGAAAGCGACATGGAACGGGTAGCTAGCCAACCAAAGGCAGAACCGAGACCGATTACAACCATTAAAGGAAAAGAGTATCATGTTGGCCTTGAATTAGATTTGCGGGGAGAACGTTACGAGGACGCCTTGGTAAAGGTTGAAAAATACATTGATGATGCACTTCTCGCCGGTTACCCACGTGTTTCGATAATCCACGGCAAAGGAACCGGCGCGCTAAGAACAGGCGTACACAACTATTTGAAAAAACACCGGCAAGTAAAATCATTTCATTTTGGCAGTGCTAACGAAGGAGGAACAGGGGTTACGATCGTTGAGTTTAAATAACTGGCAAGAATGGGCGTCTTTCCTAGGGGTACATTGTAACAACAAACATATATAAATGAGGGATATTATGATGAAAGATTTTTGGGAGAGCAGTATGGTTATCCATTCAGCAAATTTCAGTGTTGCTATTTTATGTACGTTTGTCTTTTTAGCCATTTTTGAGCTGGTCACTAAGTATAATAACTGGGAAGAAATTAAGAATGGCAATATGGCGGTTGCAATGGCCACAGGAGGAAAAATTTTCGGTATCCTAAATATTTTCCGTTTCTCTATTACGCATAATGACACATTATTTGTGATGGTTGGTTGGGGGTGTTTCGGCTTTCTCCTCCTCCTGACTGCCTATTACATTTTTGAATTTTTAACACCAACATTTAATGTCGATGAACAAATTGCAAATGATAACAGAGCCGTTGGATTTATTTCCATGGTCATATCTGTCGGTTTATCTTATGTAATCGGTGCCGGCATCATTTAAGGTAAGGGGAGAAATGGCTTTGGAGAAACTTGGAAAAATCTTGCTCGTTTGTTGTGGAATTTTTCTGCTTTTTGGAATTCTATATTTTTTGTTCTACTCTTAACGGAGAGTCAAAGTCCTACTTCAAGATTGGAGTCGTCGCGGAAGATAGGTAAAGGGATTCGCCGCTTGTGCCTGATTGGTTCACCTGTCAATCAGCGGGGATCATTCTGTACTTGTAAAATATCATATTTTAAGAGAAACAATGAAAGCTGCTTTGGAGACTATGTGTATAGTTTTTTCCAAAGCAGCTTTTTCTGTACTTTTGAAAGTATATAATAATGTTCAGTAGTTCACAATAGATTTTTTATTTTAGAAAAATTTGAACTTGTAAACGTTTTTAAAATTAGATATTATTATTAATAGGGAGCAAAAATATCATTTACATTTTGTTTTTTAAACACAGGGGGGGAGAATATGGAAAATAAACCGTGGTTGAAACATTATCCGCCACAAATTCCGCACACACTTACCTTTGAGGAGACTTCTTTGCAGCAATTATTGAAAAACACAGCAGAAAAGTATCCGAACAAAATAGCGATTCATTTCAATGGTAAGGAATTATCTTACCAGGAGTTATATGATTCAGCGTTAAAATTTGCCGGATACTTGCAGAAAATTGGTATTCAAAAAGGGGATCGGGTGGCGATTATGCTGCCAAACACTCCACAATCCGTCATTAGTTTTTATGGGGTTATGATGGCAGGTGGGATTGTTGTTCAAACAAATCCAATGTACACTGAAAGAGAACTGGCCTTTCAAATGAAAGACTCGGGTGCCAAGGCAATCGTCGCATTGGATATCCTATTTCCACGTATTAAGAAGATTCAAGGAGAAACAGAACTGGAGCATATTATTATAACGGTTATTAAAGACTACTTACCATTTCCGAAAAATCTTGTATATCCGTTTATTCAAAAGAAACAATACGGTTTTTCTGTGAAGGTTGAACATAAGGGGAATGATCATTTATTTACGGAAATAATGAAGCATCCGGCACTTCAAGAACCGATTATGAACATTAATTTTGAAGAAGACTTGGCAATTTTGCAATATACCGGCGGAACAACAGGGTTTCCAAAAGGGGTTATGTTGACCCATAAAAATTTGATCGCAAATACAAAAATGTGTCAAGCATGGTTGTATAAATGCAGAGAAGGAGAAGAAATTGTTCTCGGTGCATTGCCGTTTTTCCATGTATACGGGATGACGACTGTCATGATTTTATCTATTTTACAGGCTTCAAAAATGGTGTTAATTCCGAAGCCGGATCCGGAAGTATTATTAAAAACGATTCAAAGCCAGCGCCCGACGATGTTCCCGGGAGCACCAACAATGTATATCGGAATGTTGAACCATCCTGAATTATCGAAATATGATTTATCTTCAATCGATAGTTGTATAAGCGGCTCGGCTCCGTTACCTGTCGAAGTTCAGGAGCAATTTGAAAGATTAACCGGGGGAAAATTAGTAGAGGGATATGGACTTACTGAATCATCACCGGTTACTCATGCAAATTTATTATGGGATGGCGAACGTGTAAAGGGCAGTATCGGATTACCATGGCCGGATACATTGGCGGAAATTCGGTCTGTGGAAACAGGAGAACCGCTGCCTGTAGGAGAAATTGGCGAACTGGTTGTCAAAGGACCTCAAGTGATGAAAGGCTATTGGAATCGGCCGGAAGAAACACAAGAGGTTTTAAAAGACGGATGGCTACATACCGGAGACATGGGTTATATGGATGAAGAAGGATATTTTTATATTGTTGATCGCAAAAAGGATATGATCATTGCGAGTGGCTATAATATTTATCCTAGAGAAATTGAGGAAGTATTATATGAACATCCGGCTGTTAAAGAAGTTGTCGTTGCCGGTGTACCTGATCCTTATCGAGGTGAAACGGTCAAAGCATATATTGTATTAAAAGAAGGTACAACTGTCACCGAAGACGAATTAAACAAATTCGCCCGGAAAAATTTGGCCGCTTATAAAGTTCCAAGAAAGTATGAATTTCGGGATGAACTGCCTAAAACAACAGTCGGGAAGATTTTACGTCGCCAGTTAGTGGAAGAAGAAAAAAGAAAGTTAAATGAACTTAATGAGAAGAAAGCATAACGAAATATAATATTAAATCATGGTATACAATTGACAAATGATAAATTAACTTTTATTATTGAGATATGAATGATTATTCATTCATATCTCTTTCTCTACAACAAAGAATGACAAAAGTAAAATTTGAAGGTGAACGAATTTGAAAAATCAAAAACCAAAGTACATGCAAATTATTGATGCCGCAGTTATTACGATTGCCGAAAACGGTTATCACCAATCACAAGTTTCAAAAATTGCAAAACAAGCAGGAGTTGCTGATGGAACCATTTATCTCTATTTTAAGAATAAGGAAGATATATTAATTTCCTTATTTCGGGAAAAAATGGGTCATTTCATTACGGATTTAGAGGAAGTAACGAGAAGTAAAAACACGGCTTCAGAGAAACTGTTACTTTTAATTGAAAATCATTTCCGCAGATTATCTGAAGATTATCATCTTGCTATTGTTACTCAGCTTGAATTACGCCAGACAAACAAAGATTTACGCCTGCAAATTAATAGCATATTAAAAGGCTATTTAAAACTTGTCGATAAGATATTAGTAGAAGGGATAGAAAAAGGTGAGTTTGATAAAGATTTAGATATCCGACTTGCCAGACAAATGATTTTCGGTACAATTGATGAAACGGTAACGACATGGATCATGAATGACCATAAATATGATTTGGTCGGTCTGGCACCGAAAGTCCATCAGTTGCTGATAAACGGCTGCGGTAACAAAAACTAAGGGGAATATTTATTTTATGCTTCGTACCCGGTCACTTGCCGTAAAGCTTAAACAAAAATTTTTAAGTGTGAAACATTTCTTAACGGTGAGGAGTAATTAGTCTCGGGTACGAACATTTAAATAAATAGAATAAGAAAATTTAGTTTCACTTTAAGGGGGATGGAAATGGCTTTTTTACACGCACAAATAGAAGGAAAAATAGCAGTTATTACGATAAATCGTCCACCGGCAAACGCACTTTCTCAAGAACTTTTGCTGGAATTGGATGAGATGTTGACAGAGTTTTCTACAAATGATGATGTGCGGGTGATCGTCATTCGAGGAGAAGGGAAATTCTTCTGTGCGGGTGCAGATATACGGGAATTTACAACAATTGGGTCACAAGAAAAGGCCTATGAATTGGCAAGAAACGGTCAACAATTAATGGATAAAATTGAGCAATATCCAAAACCGATTATTGCCTCCATTCACGGTGCTGCCTTAGGCGGAGGTCTTGAATTGGCAATGGGCTGCCATATCCGTCTTGTAAGTGAAAATGCGATACTGGGACTTCCTGAGTTGTCACTCGGTATTATTCCCGGATTTGCCGGAACACAGCGCTTACCGAAATATGTAGGTGAACAAATAGCATTGGAAATGATGATTACAAGTGAACCGATTAGCGGCACAGAAGCCTGTCAGTATGGTTTGGCATTACGGGCATTTCCGGAAGAAAAACTATTTGAAGAAACAATGAAACTGGCGGAAAAGTTTGCCAGCAAAAGTCCTGCTTCAGTTAAAGCCGTTATTAATCTATTAAAATATACAAAAACAGAACAATTTGCTGAAGGAATTGAGCAAGAAGCAAAATGGTTCAGCGAAGTATTCCGAACAGAAGATGCAAAAGAAGGAATTCAAGCTTTTATTGAGAAGAGAAAACCGAATTTTGTAGGTAAATAATTTTATCGTTACCGCTTAACCCATTTTCCAAAAAGGTTAATATAGCTGATATTCTATTTGGCACAACTCTTTCAATAACACCTTATTAGGTGCTAATCATTTTATTAACATCAAAATCTATTAAACAATCTTAGGAGGGAGCAATGAATGAATATTTTTGTATTATTGAAAAGAACTTTTGATACGGAAGAAAAAATAACGATTGCGAATGGCTCAATCAATGAAGATGGTGCAGAATTCATCATCAATCCATATGACGAATATGCCGTAGAAGAGGCCATTCAAGTCCGTGATGAGCATGGCGGTGAAGTAACGGTTGTAACAGTTGGCGGTGAAGATGCCGAAAAACAATTACGTACTGCATTGGCTATGGGGGCAGATAAAGCAGTTTTAATTAATGTGGAAGATGACTTGGAAGTTTGCGACCAATATACAACAGCAAAAATAATTGCTGAGTATTTAAAAGATAAGGAACCGGATTTAGTTATTGCCGGAAATGTTGCCATTGATAACGGAACCGGTCAAGTTGGACCACGGGTTGCTGATTTGTTAGGTATTCCATATATCACAACGATAACGGATTTAAAAATTGACGGCAATCATGTAAGCGTTGTCCGTGATGTTGAAGGAGACGAAGAAAAGATTGAAGCCACACTTCCATTATTAGTTACAGCACAACAAGGATTGAATGAACCAAGATATCCGTCCTTACCGGGGATTATGAAAGCGAAAAAGAAACCGTTGGAAGAACTGGAACTGGATGATTTAGATATTGATGAAGAGGATGTCGAAGCAAAAACGAAAACAATTGAAGTTTATCTGCCACCAAAGCGGGAAGCCGGGAAAATTTTGGAAGGCGAATTAAAGGATCAAGTACAAGAATTAGTATCCTTGCTTCATAAAGAAGCCAAAGTCGTTTAATGATAGGAAATTTATTTGATTTTCGGAGCGATGATATTAGGAAATTCAACCTGTTCATGGTTATTTCAACAAGGAGGGTAAATAATGGGAAGAAAAGTGTTAGTTTTAGCTGAAGTGAAAGACGGAAACTTAAGAAATGTTTCTTATGAAGCAATTGCCGCTGCGAAAACCGTTTCTGAAGGCGGCGAAGTAGTAGGTGTACTGCTTGGTGAATCTGTTCGGAATTTAGCAGAAGGGCTAATTCACTATGGTGCTGATCGGGTTGTTGTTGTAGAAAATGATAAGTTAAGCAATTACAGTTCAGACGGTTTTTCACAAGCATTTATTGCAGTTGTGAACGAGGAAGATCCGGAAGCAATTATTTTTGGTCATACCTCACTTGGGAAAGACTTATCACCAAAGGTTGCCAGTAAGCAGGATGCCGGTTTAATATCTGATGTAATCGATGTCGAAGTTGCCGGAGATAATGTTGTTTTTACTCGTCCAATTTACTCAGGGAAAGCATTTGAAAAGAAAATCGTAACAGATGGGATTATTTTTGCAACAGTAAGACCAAATAATATTGCGCCCCTTGATAAAGACGAATCCCGGAGCGGTGACGTAAGTACTCTTGAAGTAGAAATAAAAGATTTACGTACGATCATTAAAGAAGTAGTCAGAAAAGCAAGTGAAGGTGTCGATTTATCAGAAGCAAAAGTCGTTGTTGCCGGTGGGCGCGGCGTAAAGAGTGCAGACGGGTTTAAACCGTTGCAAGAACTTGCGGATGTATTAGGCGGTGCTGTCGGAGCATCCCGGGGTGCATGTGATGCCGGTTTCTGTGACTATTCATTGCAAATCGGTCAAACAGGGAAAGTTGTTACCCCTGATCTTTACATTGCTTGCGGCATTTCCGGTGCTATCCAACATTTAGCCGGTATGTCTAATTCAAAAGTTATTGTTGCGATTAATAAAGATCCGGAAGCCAATATCTTCAAAGTGGCAGATTACGGAATCGTCGGTGACCTGTTCGAAGTGGTGCCGCTTTTAACAGAAGAATTTAAGAAATTAAAAGTCAATGCATAAAATATATGTAAAGTCCGGCACTCAACCGATAATGGTGCGAGAACCGGACTTTCATTTTGAATAGCAGTGGGGGTTCTTCATGCCCAAAAAAGATAGTTAGTTGAACCAATCGGACGCATGCGGGCAACTTATCTTCATTCTAAACTCAGAATCTTGAGGTGGGGGTGTTACTGCACGTTTAAAATACCACAATCCTGTAATTAGAGTCATAGTGTTGGTTATTTTTTCACGTTTAGGGTAAAATGGTTTATGAGCCAAATGTTTCACAAAACATTACTTACAGTGATATACTACTGTCGATAGCGATAAATCGTATAGGAGGGGTTTAACCTATGGCAATTGTAAAAGCAACGGATCAAAACTTTGCTGAAGAAACAAGTAAAGGTCTGGTTGTCGCAGATTTCTGGGCAACTTGGTGTGGACCTTGTAAAATGATAGCACCGGTTCTTGAAGAAATTGACTCAGAAATGGGCGATCAAGTGAAAATCGTTAAACTTGATGTTGATGAAAATCAAGAAACTGCTGCTAAATACGGGGTTATGAGTATTCCAACATTAATTTTCTTCAAAGATGGAGAAATTGTTGATAAAGTGATCGGCTACCGTCCGAAAGAAGCATTGGAGGAAGTAATCAACAATCATCTGTAATTTTTATTAGCCAAGAATATTAAATGAAGGCAGTCCTAATTTGGGCTGTTTTTTTAGCTACGAGAAAAGGATATTTTTTCAATTTTAAATTTCTATCACATAAGTGCACAAAGAATGCTTCACAGCACTTAGAGTATAGGCTACGCAGTTGAAAAATCAATGGCCTTTTTAACAATTATACGACTTCCGAAAATCTCTTTATTTTTTCGGTCGACTTTTCAAAAATAAACCCACTCATTATGGAGTGAAAAATATGGAATCAAAGAAGATTATTCAAGAAAAACTAGCTTTGTTACCCAACCAGCCCGGCTGCTACTTAATGAAAGACAGGCAGGGTACAATCATCTATGTCGGTAAGGCAAAAATATTGAAAAATCGTGTTCGCTCATACTTTACCGGTTCGCACGACGGCAAAACACAGGCACTGGTAAACGAAATTGAGGACTTCGAATATATTATCACTTCATCCAATATTGAAGCATTGATTTTGGAAATGAATCTAATAAAAAAACATAATCCAAAATATAACGTCATGCTGAAGGACGATAAAAGTTACCCGTTCATTAAACTGACAGCAGAACGCCACCCTCGCTTAATTATCACTCGGAAGGTGAAAAAAGATAAAGGGAAATACTTTGGACCATATCCGAATGTCTTTGCGGCCAAGGAAACAAAAAAATTGTTGGATCGGTTGTATCCTTTGCGGAAATGCTCAACCTTACCGAACCGCGTATGCCTTTACTATCACATCGGCCAATGTCTGGCTCCTTGTGTAAATAATATAAGTGAAGAAACATACAAAGAAATGACCGATGAAATCACCAAATTTTTAAACGGAGGCTACACGGAAGTAAAGAAACAATTAACGGAAAAAATGATGGAAGCTTCGGAGGCTCTTGATTTTGAACGAGCCAAAGAGTATCGCGACAAAATTAGTGCCATAGAAACAACAATGGAAAAACAAAAAATGACCATGCAGGATTTTGTTGACCGTGATGTATTCGGGTATGCGGTGGATAAAGGGTGGATGTGTGTCCAAGTGTTCTTCATTCGTCAAGGAAAATTAATTGAACGGGATGTGTCCATGTTTCCGTTTTACGATGACCCGGAGGAAGAAATGCTTACTTTTCTTGGCCAATTTTATGAAAAACCAAACCACTTTAAGCCGAAAGAAATTTTACTGTCAAAAGAAGTTGACGGTGAGTTGGCAAAAGAATTATTGGGCGTAAAAATCATTCAGCCGGCACGTGGTCAGAAAAAAGAGCTTGTTCAGTTAGCAACAAAAAATGCGACAGCTGCTTTGAAAGAAAAATTTTATCTTATTGAACGAGATGAAGAAAGAACGATTAAGGCCATTGAAAAATTAGGACAAGAAATGGGAATTTATCCTCCATACCGAATTGAAGCCTTTGACAACTCAAATATTCAAGGGACAAATCCCGTATCGGCCATGGTAGTTTTTATAAATGGAAAACCGGATAAAAAACAATACCGGAAATATAAAATAAAAACCGTAGAAGGTCCGGATGATTATGAATCGATGCGGGAAGTTGTTCGCAGGCGATATTCACGTGTGTTGAAAGAAAATTTACCACTTCCGGACCTGATTTTAATTGATGGCGGAAAGGGTCAAATTGAGGCTGCAAAAGACATACTACAAAATGAATTGAATTTGGAAATACCTGTAGCCGGTCTTGTAAAAGATGACAAGCATCAAACATCCAATCTTTTATTTGGGGATCCTTTAGAAGTGGTTCCTCTTACTCGGAATAGTCAGGAATTTTATTTACTGCAACGAATTCAAGATGAAGTTCACCGCTTTGCAATCACGTTTCATCGACAACTTCGGGGAAAAACATTGTTTCACTCCATTTTAGACGACATTCCAGGTGTTGGGGAGAAACGGAAAAGGCAACTAATTAAACATTTCGGTTCTGTTAGGAAAATGAAAGAAGCTGCTTTAGAAGATTTTCGGGCCATTGGAATCCCGGTACATGTAGCTGAAACAATTATGGAAACATTAAAGAATGAGGAAGAGGACGCTAAGGAATAAAGGCTTATAACAAATAAAATTTAAGAGGCGAGATTAGTAACAGGTTTATGGGACAAGTCAAGCGGAAAAATCAGCAGAACTGTCCCATAGGCTTGTCCATATCGAGTCCTATGGGACAAAAGGGTTGAAAAATTTAAAGGGATTTCGTGTCCGATAAAGTAGTTTTTATTGTTAAATCCTAATAACATGAATGAACGAGTCCATTAAGGGCAAAAATTTTAACAGCCCCTAAAAATGCTAAAGCATCGGATCCCACTTAACGGTAAAAACGACCGTCCCATCCCGTTTTTTTGAATGCTCATAGCTTTCCGCATAAACTTTTTTCATTTGTTGAATTTGTTCAGCTAAAAACCCTGCTTCTAATTGGAAGGTTGGGTTTGTTTTCGTCAATAGCCGATTTCTGATTAATTCACTTGATAACGTGAATTCCATTTCATCTTTCTTTTCATCGGTTACTGTTAATGTTCCCCAACCTGCATTGATAAAGAATTCAATAATTTCATTTATGGAAAAAAGAGGATATTTTCTAGCTAAACGTTTTCCGGCCCAATACAAAATATTTGGTGCCTCATTCCCTAATAATTCTTCCAACAATTCTTCGCGAATCAACTCATATCCGAAAGCAGGTACGGATAATTCACTAATATTTATTTCTTTTGTACTTTTTTTGCTCAATCAAGAATCCCCCTTTTCTTTAAATCTATTATATACAAAATCGCAATGATTTATTTAACTTTTTTTGTTGGATAAAAATTATTTTAATATATTAATTGAAATAAGTGGTAGAAATGGAAAATATTTATAAATCACTATTCCGAAGATTTAAACATTAATAAAAACACTTTAGAAATATTATTTATCTGTATCCGTTTTCTTGACGCTCCCTAAAAAAAAGTTTACAATGAACATGTCATATATTTGCCATAGTTTTCTAAATTCATAGTGAAGGATAATCTTAAGGGGGGTACATGTAAAGATGGCTGGTAACCGAGAGTTTTTCCACCGGAGATTACACTCATTGTTAGGGGTTATACCGGTTGGCCTGTTTTTAATCATGCATTTAATGCTTAACTACAATGCTACGAAGGGACCGGAGGCATTCAACAAAGCTGCCGGGTTCATGGAAAATCTTCCATTCTTACTATTTCTTGAATTTGCTTTCATTTATATTCCTATTGTATTTCATGCAATTTACGGGGTTTATATTGCATTTACGGCAAAACCTAATGTAGGCAGATTCGGAAAATTCCGGAACTGGATGTTTGTGTTGCAAAGATTCACAGGCATTTTCTTAATTATCTTTATTGCATGGCATGTGTGGGAGACACGGTTGGCAAAAGCATTTTTTGGAACTGAAGTTAATTTCGACATGATGGCAAATATAGTTGATAATCCGCTAATGCTAATTTTCTATATTATAGGGATAGTTTCGGCTACTTTCCATTTAGCAAACGGATTGTGGTCATTCTGTGTGAGTTGGGGGATTACGGTTTCGCCACGGTCACAACAAATTAATACATATGTAACCATGGCAATCTTTCTGGCATTATCTTATGTAGGTATTCGAGCTATACTTGCATTCACATAATATCAAGAACCATTTTCAAAATACATTATTGATATGGGTTATTTTATCTTAATCTTTTTTACGATAAATTTTTACCAATGAATTGAAGGAGTGAGCCACAAAATGAGTAAAGGAAAAATCATTGTTGTCGGCGGCGGTTTAGCCGGTCTGATGGCAACTGTTAAAATAGCTGAAGCAGGAGTTCCTGTTGAATTGTTTTCACTTGTTCCGGTTAAACGTTCTCACTCTGTATGTGCACAAGGCGGGATTAATGGTGCGGTTAATACAAAGGGTGAAGGGGACTCACCTTGGCAACATTTTGATGATACGGTTTACGGCGGCGACTTTTTAGCAAATCAACCGCCTGTTAAAGCAATGTGTGAGGCGGCACCAGGAATTATTCACTTATTTGACCGAATGGGTGTAATGTTTAATCGTACATCTGAAGGACTTCTTGACTTTAGACGATTTGGCGGGACACTTTACCATCGTACTGCGTTTGCCGGGGCAACTACCGGTCAACAGCTTTTATATGCATTAGATGAACAAGTTCGTCGCCATGAAGTAGCCGGACTTGTAACGAAATATGAGTATTGGGAATTTTTAGGAGTCGTTTTGGATGACGACCAAGTTTGTCGCGGGGTTGTTGCCCAAGATTTACGAACAATGGAAATCAAAACGTTTGCGGCTGATGCAGTTATTATGGCGACTGGCGGACTTGGTATGATTTTTGGAAAGTCAACGAACTCAATTATTAATACAGGATCTGCCCATGCTATTCTTTACCAACAAGGTGTCTATTATGCAAACGGAGAATTCATTCAAATTCACCCGACCGCCATTCCGGGGGATGATAAACTCCGATTGATGAGTGAATCTGCACGTGGTGAAGGTGGTAGAATTTGGACCTATAAGGATGGAAAACCTTGGTATTTCTTGGAAGAAAAATATCCATTATATGGAAACTTAGTACCTCGTGACATAGCAACTCGTGAAATTTTCCACGTTTGCGTTGACATGAAACTAGGAATTAACGGAGAAAACATGGTTTATCTCGATTTGTCCCATAAAGATCCACATGAGCTGGATGTAAAACTGGGCGGTATAATTGAGATTTACGAAAAATTCACCGGTGATGATCCACATAAAGTTCCGATGAAAATCTTCCCGGCTGTCCATTATTCCATGGGTGGTGTATGGGTTGATTATGATCAAATGACAAATATTAAAGGTTTATTTGCGGCAGGTGAGTGTGATTATTCACAACACGGTGCTAACCGTTTAGGTGCGAACTCATTATTATCTGCTATTTATGGTGGAATGGTAGCCGGACCAAATGCAGTTAAATATATTGAAGGTCTTGAAAAAAGTTCTGACTCTATTCCTTCCAGTCTTTATGAACGCTATCAGAAACAAGAAGAGCAAAAATGGGCTGATATCATGAATTTAGATGGAACGGAAAATGCTTATGTACTTCATAGAGAACTTGGCGAGTGGATGACCGATAATGTAACAGTTGTCCGCTATAATGATCGTCTATTAAAAACAGATGAAAAAATTCAAGAATTGCTGGAGCGCTATAAAAATATCAATATTAATGATACGTCAAAATGGAGTAACCAAGGGGCATCATTTACGAGACAATTATATAATATGTTACAACTTGCACGTGTGATTACACTCGGTGCTTATAATCGTAATGAATCTCGCGGTGCCCATTATAAACCGGATTTCCCTGAACGGAATGATGAAGAATGGTTAAAAACAACCATGGCAAAATTTGTCGGGCCGAATCAAGCACCTGAATTCTTTTATGAAGATGTCGATGTTTCGTTAATTCCGCCGCGTAAACGTGATTATACGAGAAAACATTAATTAAAGGGGAGGAATTTTTCAATGGCTGAACAACAAAAAACAGTGACTTTTATAATCCAAAGACAAGATACACCGGATTCTGCCCCTTATGAGGAGACATTTGAAATTCCATATCGCCCGAATATGAATGTAATCGCCGCATTGATGGAAATTCAACGGAATCCTGTTACAAAAGATGGAAAAAAAACAACACCGGTCACATGGGAAATGAATTGCTTGGAAGAAGTTTGCGGAGCTTGTTCAATGGTGATCAACGGGAAACCAAGACAATCTTGTTCGGCAATGGTTGATCAGTTGGAAGAGCCCATTCGTCTTGAACCGATGCGTACATTCCCGGTCATCCGTGACTTAATGGTTGACAGAAGCCGGATGTTTGATGCGTTGAAAAAAGTGAAAGCTTGGATTCCAATCGACGGTACATATGATTTGGGACCGGGACCGAGAATGCCTGAAACGAAACGTCAATGGGCATATGAACTGTCGAAATGTATGACATGTGGAGTTTGTTTGGAAGCATGTCCAAATGTAAATGACAAATCAAACTTTATGGGGCCTGCCCCATTATCACAAGTTCGCTTATTTAATGCGCATCCAACCGGTGCAATGAATAAAGCGGAACGTCTTGCTGCAATTATGGGTGATGGTGGCCTTGCCAGCTGCGGTAACTCGCAAAACTGTGTTCAAGCCTGCCCGAAAGGAATTCCGTTGACAACATCAATTGCTGCATTGAACAGAGAAGCGACTGTACAGATGTTCCGGAATTTCTTTGGCAGTGATTATTCTTATTAAAAATTGCTGTTTATATATTAGATATAATTACAGATTTTCCGAACGAGAAAGACCACTCTTTTAAGGGTGGGATGAAAGTGAGTGCGGTTCTTCAAGTATGCGAAGATCTGCGTAGGTTTATCACATAAATAAAAACATGATTTGATCGTGCCCATTATTGGAATAAATATGGTTGGTTGACTATAAACAAGTCAACCTTTTTTTAAAAGCAGAAAACGAATGATTGTTCATTCATTTTGTACTTGTGGAGGTTTACCGTGTGAAAAAAATAAATTATATTGAGGACTTTCAAACTTGGCAAAGCGATTTTGAATTTTTTATACCTATTAAAGTTCGCTTTAGTGAGACCGATATGTTCGGCCATTTAAACAATACCGTCCCGTTTATTTATTTTGAACAGGTTCGAATCGAATTACTAAAATCGCTTGGTTTCATGGAAGAATGGAACCAAATCGACAGTCATGTTATCCCGGTCGTGGCAGATTTACAATGTGATTATATCCAACAAGTATTTTTTGATGAAGAAATTAAGGTGTATATTAAAATTCATAAAATCGGACAAAGTTCCGTTGATCTGCATTATATGGGAAAAAAATTAAATGATTCAATCTGTTTCACGGGAAGAGGAACCTTGGTTAAATTAAATAAATTAACCGGAAAAGGTGAAAAATGGACCGAACACGAAATGAATACTCTGGAAAGACAAATGAAAAACGTTGCTAGAATATGACTTGACCTTTAAGTAACAAATTTGACCGCCTATTTCTCAATTGTTCATGAGAAAGGTGTCACTCCAATCCTTGCCTGCACATATGATATGGTGACGATTCATACCCATCCCCGCGTTTTCTAGCTGGCGAAGGCAAGGAGGGTTCATGTATTTGAAGGAAAATGATTTCACTCATAAGCCGTTATTGACAAAACGAGAAAGGGAAGTTTTCGAGCTGTTGGTCCAAGACAAAACAACAAAGGAAATTGCCCAAGAATTATTTATTAGTGAAAAGACAGTTCGAAACCATATTTCAAATGCCATGCAAAAGCTTGGAGTAAAGGGGCGTTCGCAAGCTGTCGTCGAACTTCTCCGGATGGGGGAGTTAAAGCTCTAAACAATACCGGCTATCCATAATGGTGGCCGGTTTAAACTTTTTTTCTACGCTCATATCAACTGGAAGCAATTCCCCAAAAATTTCAACTCAAAAAGAAAACCTCCGCTTAAAGGCTTTTGGTGTACTTTAATTACATTTACATTGCAAAAGGAATAGCCTTACGTTTGCAAAATACATCAATCATTCCCATACATAAGGAAAGACTGTTAAAAAGAGGTTCTATCTTGAAAAATGGTTGAATTTTTTCAGTAAAAGTTAGAAAATAAACTATAGTTCTTTTAGATGTATTTTAAAAAAATCAAGTGAAACTGTAGGGGTTTTCCACATCCCTACTGATGAAAAGTTGAACCTATCTCTTTGTAAACTTGAAAATCTTGAGGTAGGTTCATATTGTCCGTACGGGATGGGATATAAATAGTTTAAGGAAACACCTGTAAGCAGCAAGTCCTAATATTTTTCATAAAAGTTTATCTTTTGCACATCCTGTGAATGTTAACAAGGATTGTTTAACGTCGAGAAGCTTAACAAATTTTAGGTGTCAATGGGGGGAACCATGTGGAAAGAACAATTGAAGAAAAGGTTGTAGCATCTATTGAAAAAGACTTGCGCTATATTTCCGGTATAATAAAGCAAAAAGGCCGGGAAATTTTAAGTAATTATTCAATAACACCCCCTCAATTTATCGCTTTACAATGGCTCTTTGAAGAAGGCGATATGACAATTGGTGAACTTTCGACTAAAATGTATTTAGCGTTCAGCACAACTACAGATTTAATTGATCGAATGGAAAGGAACAATCTTGTAAAAAGGATAAGAGGTGAGAAAGATCGCCGTGTTGTTCGTATTCATTTGCTATCTGAAGGGGTTCGAATAATTGAGGAAGTCATTAAAAAGCGACAATTGTATTTAAATGAAGTTTTACAGGACTTTAATGATGAAGAAATTATTCTTTTACAAGAGAATCTAAAGAAATTACATAAAAATATGAAAGGTTGAAGCTAATTTGTCAGCAAATCCAATAGGCATCATAGACTCGGGAGTAGGCGGTTTGACTGTAGTAAAGGAAATGATGCGCCAGTTGCCAAATGAATCGATTATTTATTTAGGTGATACTGCGCGTTGTCCATATGGACCTAGGTCAAGTAGTGAAATTAGTCAATTTACGTGGGAAATGACCCGCTATTTAGAAACATATCATATAAAAATGTTAATTATAGCCTGTAATACAGCAACTGCCGTGGCATTGGAGGAAATTCGAGACAGCCTTTCAATACCGGTATTAGGTGTGATAAATCCAGGCGCGAGAGCAGCAATTAAAGTTTCCCAAAAAAATCGTATCGGTGTTATCGGAACAGAAATGACAATTAAAAGTAAAGCTTACGAACAGGCGTTGAAAAAAATCAGAAAACATGTTACTGTTCACGGGCTGGCTTGTCCCAAACTCGTCCCACTTGTAGAAAGCGGCGAATGGACCGGTGCTTTTGCAGAAAAAATTGTGGCTGAATCTATTCGTCCTTTAAAGGATAAAAATATTGATACATTAATTCTAGGATGTACCCATTATCCGCTGTTACAGCCGGTTATTGAATCTTATTTTCAAGGTGATATTAAAATTATTAGTTCCGGTGAAGAAACAGCAAGAGAAGCAAGTGTAATTCTGGATCATATTGGTATGCTTAATACACCTGAGGAGCAACCAAATCATGTATTTTTTACAACAGGTTCAAAATCAATGTTTAAAACAATCGCTGAACAATGGCTTGGATTAACGAATATAACAGTTGATACAGTTAAGTTATAAAGCTATTAATATCTCTGAAAAGCATAGCTTATCTATGTTATGAAAAAATACGGTAGTAAGAAAAAATTTTCATTAAAATACCGCTTCATTTAGGCGGGTTTTTAAATGGCTTTGAGGAAATGCCACAAAATGTGAAAGAATACTTGCCAAACTTTCACTACCTATTGTATGACCTCTCTGATTATTCGGATGAGGAAATAAAGGGAAATGCCCAACTACGAATTATGTTGAAACTACTCCGTGATGTAGTTACAAAAAGTACTGAAGAATTTCTACGGTCTTTTTATGAGGCCAGTCACGCATTGCTCGAGATAGAGGATAAACAAAAAGGAATTGAATTTTTTGAGATAACGTTGCGATATGTATTTAATGCTGTTCGAGACTTAACAAAGAAGGACATGGAACAAATCGTGCGGCAAATTGAGACGACATTTCCAGAACGGAGTGAAGTAGCCATGACATTGGCGGATATTTTGAGAGAGGAAGACATGCAGGAAGGTTTGGAAAAAGGAAGACAAGAAGGAGCATCCCAAGCTTTAGCAAAAACCGCCCTACAATTGTTAACAGAAAAATTTGGTGCCTTGCCGGAAGATCTAAAGGAAGACATTAAGGAGGCAGATCTTGCGACACTGGAAACCCTCCTCCAAAATATATTCAAATACCAAAGTATAGATGATGTTAAAAAATTTTTTGAACAATGAATAGCTAGACTTCTTAAGTAACTTCAGGGACTTACTGGGATAACCTGCTAAAAGACTAAAGCACTTTGTTCGTAGGAATCCCCTTTCTTAGCTAATAGGAAAGTATAAATTTTCCAATTTCTACTTTCCTAACGCATAAGTGCAACTACGGCTCTGCTCTCGCCAAAAGCTCGGCAGTCGCCGAG